>NZ_JANIOA010000037.1 GCF_025175675.1 Sedimenticola hydrogenitrophicus | reverse complement strand
GAGTAACGGAAGCCAGGTAGGCCTAAGCAAACCGTTAACCTAACTCAGGCCGCTCGTGGGTGAACCTCTTGCTCCAGTTTTTCGCCCAACTCGATCACCGCCTTACGCAGATCGTAGTCGGCCTGCAGGTTCATCCAGAACTGCGCGGTGGTGCCGAAGTAGCGCCCCAGCCGCAAGGCGGTATCCGCAGTGATAGCGCGCTTGCCGGCGATGATGTCGCTGATACGGGTGCGGGGAACACTAATATCCTGCGCCAGCTTGTAGGCGCTCAGATTCAGCTCTTCCAAAAATTCTGTCTGCAGGATCTCGCCAGGGTGCACCAGGAGATCAGGTGATTCGTAAGTCATGGGTCGCTCCTCTAGTGGTAGTCCACTATCTCGACGTTATAAGCGCTGCCGTTATCCCACTCAAAACATACCCGCCACTGTTTATTAATGCGGATGCTGTATTGGCCCTCTCTATCGCCGACAAGCGCCTCAAGGTGGTTGCCCGGCGGTTTTTTCAAATCATCTCGCTCGACGGCGGCGTTGAGCATGACCAGTTTTGTGAAGGCCCTTTTGTGGATATCTGCCGAAAGACGTTTGGGCTTCTTGCCGTTGAACAACTCTTCTGCTCGCTTGTCCTTGAATGATTTGATCATGGGGAAATAGTAACGTGATGCGATACGTTCCGCAATACGTTACGCCAATTATACTAATGAAGAGGCAGGCCAGGAGTCTGTAGGGCTTAACACTGGGGGCCGGAACTCTTCACGCGTACAATGCAAGACCTGACCCCGCGATCCCCTGGCAAAATCAGCTACCACCACCGGCACTACAGAATATTATTCCCTGACCCACATTCACCGCTGTCCCCCTTGGATCTGGGATAGGGCAGCACCTGATTTTGTACAACCGATTACAATGCATTTTCAGCCATCTCATTCAAGGCCGCCTTGGCCAGAAAACCGGATCGAGTCAGATGGTGTGCGCTTGCGTAAGCATCAATGCGGTACACCAGTGATTCCGGCAAGGAAACATTGAGTCGCACTGTTCTGGTTGAAACCAGGGATGGGTTTACCTCGACCACGGCCCACAGCCAGCCATCAAACTCAGGATTTGACCGATGATCGCCCAACAGTCCGGGCTTGGGTACCTTTCCCTCATCATCCAACACGGTCTCCAACCAGAGCTCGATCGCTTCCTTGGCGTTGTCGATAGCCTCATCTAACGTGTCTCCGGCAGAGAAGCAACCTGGAAGATCGGGGGCTACCACCCCCCAGGCGGTGTTTTCATCGCCCGGTTCTATAGCAATGGGATATCTGATCATTTCAAACCTGCCTGCTGCAGTAGCTTGTCAACCAAACCTTTTCCAAGATCCTTTTTTGGGTGTGGAACGCTTACGTGCCCCTCCCGGTCTGTAGCTGTGAAGGCGTCGGAGTCAAACCAGGTTCAGTCGGGTGACTTGACGCACGGCGGGTGGCTGGTTTGACTCTGACACCTGGGGGTTGTGAGATCCCTTCACCGAACGCAGTTCACACCCTGCCGGCTTTAAGTTGCTTGATGAGTTCCGCACTCTTCATGGTGTGTAATTACACACAACATGGACTCACGCACCAGGAGAAAAGCTTGCACGACACCATTAATGTCGCGATGATGGCTTCGCGACACATCAACCGTGTTAGTGTCGCTATTTTGATAATGCGCGACAGGAGGAACATTGGCCAGACCTATCCCGACAGACGCCTATGAATCAGTACTTGAAGCGATTGCCCGCTTTCCAGACGGAGCTCGTATCGAGCAGATTGAAGAAAACCTTGATGCACCTCCCAATCGGCGGACTCTGCAACGCTGGCTCAACAATCTGATTACTCAGGAGCGTGTGCGACGCGAGGGCCAAGGGCGTGCGGTCAAGTATCTGCGCGGCAAGGTGGTCAGTGCGACGGCACAGGCCACTGTAAAAATGACGGCAACGGCTCACGCTGAAATCCTGATTCCTCTGTCGCCCGAAGCGAAGGAAGTTGAAATACTGGTTCGGAAACCCTTGATGCTGCGCAAGCCCATCGGCTACAACCGGGCGTTTCTGGATGACTACCGACCAAACGACACCTACTACCTCACCCAGGAAATTCGAGATGAATTGCTTTCACAGGGGCAAGCCATCAGCAGTAATGAACCGGCTGGAACGTACGCGCGGCAACTGGCTCATCGCCTACTGATTGACCTTTCCTGGAACTCCAGTCGACTCGAGGGGAACACCTACTCCTTACTTGAAACAGAACGACTGATTTCGGCTGGCGAGGCAGCAACAGGCAAGGATGCGCTCGAATCGCAAATGATCCTGAATCACAAGGAAGCCATCGAGTTTTTGATCGACTCGGCGGGTGAAATTGGCTTCAATCGCTATACTCTGCTCAATCTGCACGCATTGCTGTCTGACAACCTGCTGGACGATCCTACCGCCAGTGGCCGGTTGCGCACTATCGCAGTCGGCATTGGACAAACCACATTCCTACCGCTGGAAGGGCCACAACGGATCGAGGAGTGTTTTGACCAGGTGCTCGATACGGCCGCTGCGATACGAGACCCCTTCGAACAGGCGTTTTTTGCGATGGTGCACTTGCCCTACCTGCAGCCATTTGAGGACGTCAACAAGCGGGTTGCACGCCTGGCTGCCAACATTCCTCTGATTCAGCGCAACCTCTGCCCACTATCCTTCGTCGATGTATCACAGTCCACCTATATCAGTGCCATGCTAGGCATCTACGAACTCAATCGTATTGAGTTGCTGTGTGATGTGTTTGTCTGGGCCTACAAACGCTCCTGCGCCCGTTATTCGGCAGTGCGGCAGTCTTTAGGCTATCCTGATCCTTTCCGTTTGCGGTACCGTCAGTACATTATTCAAGCAGTCGCGGACGTGGTACGCGAAAAATTGAGTAAGACGCAAGCCGTCAGCCATATCCAGCGCTTCGCACAAGAACAGATCGAAGCGCCGGATCGCGAGCGTTTCATTGAGGTGGTCGAGACCCAGCTACTCAGTCTTCACGAAGGAAACATTGCCCGCTACCGCCTGCGGCCCAGTGAATTTCATAGCTGGCGTGGGATCTGGAAATAAATCTAGAAAATTGGTAACTACTCACTCCCCGTCATCCCGCACGCCTGCCGACGGCGCCCACGGGGAGCCCCATGACCTGTTTTCGGGGTAGGATGCCGGTGAGCTTGCGAACCGTATCATTGGCTCGCCGCCAGACCGATGCGGTTCGTTTTACTCACCGCATCCTACGGGTTATAGTTTTGCAGGTGGAACTCTGCAAAACTACACTGGGTACCCGCCTGCACAGGCATAATGGGGGTAAGTAGTTACGAAAATTGGATCGACGATATCGCTGCAAAGCTGGCAGAACTCGATCGAGCCATCGAGGCAGACAACTGTTTACTGGTCGCACAAGCCCGCCTGGAAAACCTCACCCTGATTACACATGACCGGGCAATAGAGGCCTATGATGTGGCCATGCTCATGATATGAGAACACCACCATCCAAAATGTTTGCCTGCCCTCTGCAGTTTCCATCGAAAAATCAGCTGACGCCACCGGCATATTAGAGAATGCTGTTCCCTGACCCGCATTCATCGGAGAATATTGTTCTCCGATCCGCATTTCGCAGTCAGCCCGCCAGCAAAACCTTCAGATCCTTGAGCATCAGGAACAGGTGGTAGCTATCGGTGGGGCTCGGCTCAAACTCCCAGGCTTTGTACCACTGCCGTGCGGCATCATCCTTGGCGTGAACCAACAGGCAGCGAATACCAGCAATATCAGCAGCCTGGGCGGTACGCAGCAAGGCATCCTTGAGCAGCGCACTGCCCAGCCCTTTTCCCTGGTGGTCGTTGTCCACCGCAAGCCTTGCCAGAATCATCACGGGCACCGGGTGCCGCGCCAGCCCCTGCATCACCCTTGCCGGCGCCGATCCGGGATCGACGCTACCCACCGCAAGGCTGTAAAAACCAACAACTTCACCCGCACCGCAGCAGACGTAGGTCTGAGCGCTGTTGGCTTTTTGGTTGACGAGCGCGTAGCGCTGCAGAAACTGGTTCAGCGCTGGCTGACCACAGTCGAATCCATCGACTGCATCGGCAGCACTGAGTTTGCGGACCGGTTCATACACTGCACTCAGCCAAGCACGCCAGGCTCTGTGAGCAGTTTCTTCAACCGTGGCTTGGCTTGAGCCGGGCGATCCAGGGCCTCCTGAAACGCCTGCCATTGCTCGTCGTCGAGAAGAAAATGGTGACGGTCGGCCAGCGCCTGGTTGGCTGCTGTCACGCCGGCATCCAGCAGGAACTCGCTGACATTCTTGTGACAGGAGCGAGCGGCTTCCTGCAGGAGATGCTTGACGGAGCTGCTAGTGCGGACATCAATCCGTTCGGTTTTCGAGTGTTTCAAGGGGCCCATGGCGACTCCCGGGTTCTGATACTTGGCACCACAATATAACGTCCGGATAATGTACTGACAAGTAAAACATCAACATTCTGAATAAGGCACGTGCCATATGAACAAGCGAGACAAACAAGCCCTGCAAAACTACCTGAAGCACGTTCAACCCGAACGCAGCAAAACGCATAAGGCGCCTTGCGTCCACAGAGTCACCCTCTGCCACCCTGGCAAGCTCATCTGCCACCATGGGTATATTAGAGAATATTGTTCTCTGACCCGCATTCCGGTTGCACCATTATCCTCGCGCAGACATTGTTTTTCCCTTAGACTCTGGGGAGCAATATCGGAGGATGGAAGGTGTCTGACGTGAGTTCAGTCCAAGAAAAGGCTGTCCAGACCTTGGTGGAAATGGCACACCCCGAGCGCATCATCCTGTTTGGATCTCACGCGCGCGGGGATGCTCGGCCGGACTCGGATCTGGATTTCCTGGTAATCGAGTCCGAGGTAACAGACCGGGCGAAGGAGATGGTACGGTTGCGCCGGGCTCTGCGGCCGTTACGCATACCTGTCGATATTCTGGTGTATTCCACCAGTGACGTTGCCCGCTGGGGCGATCAGCCAGGCAGCGCCCTTTATTGGGCATTGCGGGAAGGCAAGATCCTCTATGGGTGAACCGACATTTGCAGAGATCCTTTTACAGAGCGCGGAACAGGACCTCCTGGCCTATTGCAAGCTGAAGACCGACCCGGAGATCGGTGATGCACTACTCGGTTTTCATGCTCAACAAGCGATAGAGAAATCGCTAAAAGCCGTACTGTCGAGCGCGGGAATCGCTTTTCGCCGCACCCACGACATCGTTGAACTGATGGACCAAATTGCCGATTCGTCACTACCCGAACCACCGAACGCGGATCATCTTGATGAGTTGAATCCCTACGCAGTGGAGATGCGATATGGCTTGGTACAACCCGGGGTGCTTGACCGAGAGGGAACGCACCAGACTCTGGACGCTGTCCTGAACTGGGCACAGGAATCCGTTGGCGCCCAGTGAAAGCCGCAACGCCCCCTCATTCACATTGCGGAGAGAAACCGCACATCGACCGGGATGCCCTGAAGCATAACCTTGGTCCGGAAACTGCTCCCACATTCTGTCGGGATCGATAAACGGCATGAGCGGGAATAGGCCAGGGTGACAAAATCCGTCACATTCTGACGCTAGCATGCACACCCTAAGGGAAGTGGTTCAGCATTGCGTCAGCGGAACGTCCATTACAACAGAGTAACTCACTGTTTTAATTGATAATATTATTCTATCCTGGAAAGTAGTAACGGAATTGGCCTGGCGCGTGCATACTATTTGGTACACAGATGAGATGTTCGGTTTAAGTGAGAGATAGGTCGCAGTTTCCATGGAAGGGCTAAAGTTAAGATTGGCCCGCCCGATAAGCAACTACTATAGAAAATACGGAGTTTTACCATGAAAAAAGTACAAGCCGGTTTTACATTGATCGAACTGATGATCGTTGTGGCGATTATTGGTATTTTGGCGGCCATCGCCATTCCCGCGTATCAGGATTACACGATTAAGGCCAAGGTGACCGAAGCGGCATCATTGACGCAAGCTGCTCGTACGGCAGCCGCGGTAATGTTTAATGAAGGGACGCTTAGCGCGAGTGCCACCAACGTTGATTTTGGCCTGGACGCTACTGCTACTAATGTAACGGGCAAGTATGTTACCTCCGTTACTGCTGTCGGTACTGGCTTGACGACGGCAACAATAACGATCGTGATGCGAAATACCGGCAATGCCGCGGTTGATGGAGCAAATGTTGTCTACACGGTTACCTGTGGCGCAAATACGCAATGCGCGACGACAGTCAGCGGGTCCGTTCCACCGAAATACCTGCCTAAGACCTGAGTATAGTTGACAGGGCCTTGGTAATAAAATGCCGCCGATCTATTAGATCGGCGGCATTTTTATTTTGAGTATATAGATGGTTACTATCGCTGCTGCAATTTTGCGATTTTTTAAGAGTACCGCGCCGATTTGGGCAGTATTCAGTGTATTGCTGATCGCAATCGGTTGGCTATTACCAAATCATACTATGCCTTGGACATCATTCCACCAAGAGGCATGGATAAGCCTTGCATTTCTCCCACTGGGCTTAATCGGAATTATAAAAGCTCCCGCAAAATTTCCACTGGATTGGTTTGGCTGCTTATTGGTAACTATCTGCACAATCCCACTGATTCAGTTTGCTTTTGGAGAAATAGCATTTTTCGGGAGCGCGTGGCTAAGTAGTCTGTACCTATTGGGTTTTTTAGGGGCATTTTTTGTCGGGAGATTTTGGAATCTAGACCATCAGTGGCAAATCGTTGATTTGTTGTGTCTGGCAATAGCGGTCGCTTCTGTAATCTCTGTTTTTCTTCAGCTCTATCAATTCTTCCAATTGGATGGGCTTCGGATATGGGTCATCGACACACCAGGCCGATATCCTGCTGCAAATGTCGCGCAGCAAAATCAACTTGCTACCTTGTTGCTCTTGGGAGTGGTATCCGTCTTTTGGGCGCGCATCAGAGTCAAAATAAGCTGGTTTCTCGCGGCGCCTGTGCTTTTGTTGCTTGGCATGGGCTTGGCACTCACCGGTTCAAGGACTGCAGGACTAGGTGTGGCGGTAATCGTCGCCGCGTTTTGGTATTGGGGGCGGTTGTGGACCGATAAGAAAATACCGTGGGTTGCGTTATTATTTGCGATTTACACGCTTATTTGTGCCTTCCTGATCAACTGGTTTTACGATATTTTGCAGGGAGACGGGGGCTTGGTTCAATCCCAGATATCAAAGGCTGTCTCCGATCCGCGTATTACAATATGGAAGCTGCTGACCGGTGCACTCATGGAAAGGCCGCTCTGGGGTTATGGGTGGGGAAATGTCGCTGAAGCACACATCTTTGAGGCATTAAATTACCCGCCGCTCCATATAGTTTTCTCTTCTTCACATAATCTATTTCTCGATATTTTACTCTGGTGCGGGATTCCGATTGGTGGCTTTATAATTATAAGTTTAGTTTTTTGGCTATATCGACAGTTTCGGCGAGTGAACACGGCTGAGAGGGCAGTTTCACTTTGCTTTTTATTGGTTGTAGGCAATCACTCGATGCTTGAATACCCTTTGCAGTATGCGTATTTTTTGCTTCCTGTGGGCGCAATTGCCGGTGCGTTGAGTGTGAGTCGTGGCGGTGATGCTGCAATAGTATGGATGCGCAAGCGTTATGTCGTATTGATGGTGTTGTCATTAATCGTGGCGCTAGTTATTACCATCGCAGACTATTTTAAGGTTGAACATAGTTATCGCCTTCTTCGTATGGAGTGGGCGGGTTTGACCCTTGATCCGGATGCGAAGCCTCCGAGTGTCCTTGCACTAACCCAGTGGAACCATGTGATCAAGCTTGCCAGGATGTCGCCCCGGAGGGGGATGAGCGACGATGAGCTAGAGGAGTTAAGGAATGTGGCGCTTTATGCACACAAGCCGCTAGATTTTCGGAATATTTCCTACTCTTTGGTGTTAAACGGCAGAAAACCAGAAGGGGAGATATGGCTCAATCGGCTTTGTAGCGTCGGTTTGGTGAAAAACTGCGAATTGTCTCGGCAAGAATTCAAGGCCATAAGTGCAAATACTATTAAAAATTAATCTTCATGAAGACCCCCCCATACCCGATTAGTTGCACACTGTGCGGCGAATCCAGCCCCGGCAAGGTAGTGCGGTTCGCAAGTTTATCGGCGCATTTCGACATACAAATCGAAATAGTGCAGCCCTAACACGAGTGCGAATAGCCGAGTGTTTGGTCATAGAGTAGTCCATGGAGCGGTCGGCGGGCACGGCCCATCCTGTAATTCTCAAAAATCGAGTACGTGGGATGGCGGTAAACCACTCCTGCAGAAACACAGCCATCAGACAACACCTGACGGGTATATAACCAATATATTCGCATTGCACAATCATTAAAAACAATAGGTTGCGATCCAAATAACACAAACTACTTGAAAAATAATCCATAATTGGCTATTAGGCTTGGAAAGGGTATAGTTTTCATCAATTAAAGGTAAAATACTGGGAGAAGGAGCCGATAGAATAGTCGGCAGGACTGTTCCAGACGTTATAATCATCCAACCCAAGCCACATCACTGTCCAGAAAACTTGATCCAGATGACGACAGCAACCCAGAAAATAGCATTGAGCGGTCTCCCTCGACGACTTGTCGAGGACAATTTGCTATCCGAAGAGGTTGCGCAAAAATCCATTTTAGAGTCCGCCAAAAAACGCCAGCAATTCGTCACCTATCTGGTCGAAAACAAACTCGTCGGCAGCAACAGCATCGCCCTCTCGGCCTCACAGGAGTTCGGGGTACCCCTGTTTCAGCTTGAAGCCCTCGATATGTCCGTTGCTCCAATAGGGCTGGTCGATGAGAAACTGATTCGTATTCACCACGCCCTGCCGATTTTCCGCCGCGGTAATCGACTCTTCCTGGCCGTTTCAGACCCCACCAATATTCAGGGCCTCGATGAAATCAAGTTCCACACCGGACTGGCGATCGAGGCGATCGTGGTGGAAGAGGAGAAACTGGTTCGGGCGATTGAGATTGCCCTGGAAGCCAAGGACACCAGCATGTCGGATCTGCTGGATGCGGACCTGGACAATCTGGATATCTCTTCCGGGGAGCCGGATACCCAGAAAAAAGAGGGCGATCTGGATGTCGACGACGCCCCGGTGGTCCGGTTTGTCAATAAGATGCTGCTGGACGCCATCAACAGCGGGGCATCGGATATTCACTTTGAGCCCTATGAAAAGACCTTCCGCGTCCGGTTGCGCCAGGACGGTATCCTGCATGAAGTCGCCTCTCCGCCGATCAACATCGCCTCGCGCCTGACCGCCCGCATCAAGGTGATGTCCCGCATGAATATCGCCGAGCGGCGTGTTCCCCAGGACGGCCGCATCAAGATGAAGCTTTCCCGCAACCGGGCCATCGATTTCCGCGTCAACACCTGCCCCACTTTGTACGGTGAAAAGGTGGTGCTGCGTATTCTCGACCCGGCCAGCGCGCAATTGGGTATCGAGGCGCTCGGCTTTGAACCGGAGCAACAGCGGCTGTTCGAGACGGCGATCAAGAAGCCCTACGGCATGATCCTGGTCACCGGACCGACCGGCAGCGGTAAGACGGTCTCCCTCTATACGGCATTGAATATGCTGAACAGTGAAGGGGTGAACATCTCGACCGCCGAGGACCCGGTGGAAATTCAGGTGGCGGGCATCAACCAGGTGAATGTGAATGTCAGGACCGGGCTGACCTTCGCCGAAGCGCTCCGCGCCTTCCTGCGCCAGGATCCCGATATTGTGATGGTGGGTGAGATCCGCGACCTGGAGACGGCGGAAATCGCCGTCAAGGCGGCCCAGACCGGCCACCTGGTCCTCTCGACCCTGCACACCAACGATGCCCCGCAAACCTTGACACGCCTGGCCAATATGGGGATCCCGCCCTTTAATATTGCATCGTCTGTGCTACTGATCATGGCCCAGCGTCTGGCCAGGCGACTCTGTGAACACTGCAAGACCCCGGACGAGATTCCCCGAGAGGCGCTTCTCGAAGAAGGCTTCAAAGAGACCGAACTGAAGCACCTTACTGTCTATAAAGCCGTAGGATGTGACCGCTGCACTCTGGGTTACAAGGGACGTGTTGGTATATTCCAGATTATGCCCATCTCCTCCGCCATGGAAAAACTGGTGATGGAGGGGTGTAACTCGTTGCAACTGGAACAACAGTCGAGAGATGAGGGTATTCTCACCCTCAGGGAGGCTGGATTGAACAAGATCAGGGCAGGCATCACCAGCCTGGAAGAAATCAACAGGGTTACCAAGGATTAACCGATATGGCCACCGCTACCGCCACAAAAAAAGCCCCCAAGGCCGAAAAGGCCTACGTATACAGTTGGGAGGGCGCCGACAAGCGCGGCAAACGGATCAAGGGGGAATCGCGTGCCGCCTCACTGGCGCTGGTGCGGGCCGATCTCAGACGTCAGGGGATAAACCCTTTAAAAGTAAAGAAAAAAGCAACTGCCATTTTCAACACAAAAAAGAAAATAACTGCTGGCGATATTGCGGTTTTCTCCCGGCAACTCTCCACCATGATGGAAGCCGGCGTGCCGCTGGTACAGGCATTTGATATTGTCGGTCGCGGTCACAATAACCCGTCCATGCAGGATCTGCTTCTTTCGATAAAAGCGGATGTCGAAGGCGGTACCGCCCTGGCCGAGGCACTGGCAAAACATCCGCTCTATTTTGATGATCTGTTCTGCAATCTGGTACGCGCCGGCGAAGCTGCCGGTGTACTTGAAGGACTTTTGGATAAAATCGCCACCTACAAGGAGAAGACCGAATCGCTGAAGGGGAAAATCAAGAAGGCATTGTTTTACCCGGCCGCCGTGATCATCGTTGCCCTCATTGTAACGGCGCTTATTATGATTTTTGTGATTCCCCAATTTGAGAGCCTCTTCTCCAGCTTTGGGGGGGACCTGCCCGCGTTCACCAAAATGGTGGTCGCCATGTCAGAATGGATGACAAGCTATTGGTGGCTACTGCTAGGCGCTATTATTATAGCTGTCTATAGTTTTTCATACACCTTTAAACGCTCGCGAAAGATGCGCCAGTTTATCGATCGAGCGCTACTCAAAACACCCATCATCGGGGTTATCCTGAATAAGGCCTCCATCGCCCGGTTTTCCCGTACCCTGGCAACCATGTTTGCCGCCGGTGTGCCGCTGGTCGAGGCGCTGGAATCCGTTGCCGGCGCGACGGGTAACACCATCTACAGTGATGCCGTCATGCGCATGCGTGAGGATGTGGCGACCGGTCAGTCACTCCAACTCAGCATGAAACAACAACAGCTGTTTCCTCACATGGTCATCCAGATGGTAGCGATTGGCGAAGAATCAGGCGCATTGGATCATATGCTGACCAAGGTGGCAGACTTCTTTGAAGAGGAAGTGGACAATGCGGTTGATGCGCTCAGCAGCCTGCTGGAGCCCTTTATCATGGTAATCATCGGCACCCTGGTGGGTGGCCTGGTGGTGGCCATGTACCTGCCGATCTTCAAGATGGCATCGGTTATTTAATAACCTAACCAGACATTCGGCAAAATAGTTTGATGAACCTGCTTTCGGTTTTCCAGCAAAGCCCGTTGCTCTTTGCCTTTTCCGGCACACTCCTCGGCCTGTTCGTCGGCAGCTTCCTGAATGTGGTCGCCTATCGCCTGCCCAGGATGATGGAGGCCGGCTGGCGGCAGCAGTGCCATGAGTTTCTCGATCTCGAGGCGGATTCCGGGGAGTCCGCGCCGCCGTTGAGCCTGAGCCGCCCCGGCTCCAGCTGTCCCCATTGCGGCCACAAAATCCGCGCCTGGGAGAATATCCCGGTGATCAGCTGGCTGCTGCTGCGGGGTCGCTGTTCCGCGTGCAAGCAGCCGATTTCAGCCCGATATCCGCTGGTTGAACTGGCCACCGGCCTGCTCTCGCTGGCCGTGGTGCTCCATTTTGGCTTCAGCTGGCAAACGGTAGCGGCACTCCCGCTGACCTGGGCCCTGATCTCCCTGACCCTGATCGATTTCGATGAGCAGCTGCTGCCGGATTCCATTGTGCTGCCGATGCTCTGGCTTGGCCTGCTGCTCAGTCTGTTCAACCTCTTCACCGACAGCCATTCGGCGATTATCGGCGCGGCGGCCGGTTATCTCTCCCTGTGGACGGTGTTTCAACTGTTCAAGCTGATCACCGGCAAGGAGGGCATGGGCTATGGCGATTTCAAGCTGTTCGCGCTGTTCGGCGCCTGGTTCGGCTGGCAATCGCTGGTGCAGATTATCCTGCTCTCGTCCGTGGTCGGTGCGGTGGTGGGGATCCTGCTGATCCTGATCCGCGGGCGCAACCGGAATATTCCCATTCCCTTCGGTCCCTATCTGGCGGCGGCGGGCTGGATCAGCCTGATCTGGGGCGACCGGATCAACGCGGCTTATCTGCAGTGGGCGGGATTGGCCTGATCTTTATTCGGTGCGAGGATGAGTTTGTCATCTTCAATGTTATGTGCTTCGACAAATCCACCGCACCTTTGCATCGTCGAGGGTTCAGAATACAATGTGGTTGGGGTCCATTGAGTGGAGACCGGTATGAGTAATCTGTCGAAAGCTATCGAATCTGAGGCGCTTGCGTTGCCACTGGAGGAGCGGACGCGCTTAGCGATCCACCTGTTGGAAAGCATTGAATCACGTCCCGTGTCCGACCCGAAGAAGGTAGAAGCAGCGTGGGTAGCCGAGTCAAACCGCCGTTACGAGGCATATCTCCGCGGGGAAGAACAAGCTATCCCAGCGGAGGATGTTTTTGCTGAGCTTCGGGAAGACGATCATTGAAGCGTGTCAAGTTTCTTGCGTCAGCTCGCGAGGACATACGTCACGAAAAAGCCTTCTATCGGAAAATAAGTCCTGAACTTGCGCAGCGATTCCAATCTGCCGTGGAAAGCGCAGTTTTATCCGCGGCGGAGAATCCACTCTCGATGCAGGTTTTGGATTTTGATATGCGACGTTGGCCAGTGGACGGATTTCCGCATGGCATACTGTACCGGGCGGAGTATGATTTCATACTGGTCTTATCGGTCTTTCATCCAAGCCAAGACCCAGAAAAGTGGCATCATCGGGCACGCACATAACGATCCAGTTTACGCAGCTCTTTGGCCGCCGCGTCGTCAAATTCAACGGTCCATGCCAAGATCTTGCTCCAGCTCGTCTAGTGTCAAGCGTTTTCCCGGGTTCACCAGTTGATGGATGGCAAGATACTTATCTCTCCATGAGAAGAATAATCATCCAGAAGATTTTTACCGATAGCCGGAGGAATGCGTCGTGTTTATAGTCGGACTCACGGGTGGCATCGGTTGCGGCAAGAGTGCGGTAACCGACTGCTTTGCCGCGTTGGGCGTACCCGTCATTGATGCCGATGTGGTGGCACGGGAGGTCGTCGAACCCGGCCAGCCGGCGTTACGGGAGATTGTCGAACAGTTTGGTCCCGAGGTGTTGCGCGCCGACGGTTCCCTCGACCGCGTCCTGCTCCGGGAGCACATTTTCACCCATCCCGATGCCAAAACCCAGCTGGAGGGAATCCTGCATCCCAGAATCCGTGCGGAGATGCGCCGCCGGCTGGGTGCATTCAACACCCCCTACGCCATCTTCTCCATACCGCTGCTGTTCGAGACCGGGCAGGACAGGAGTGTCGACCGCATACTGGTGGTGGACTGCCCTCCCGAGTTGCAGATCAGCCGGGTCACTCGGCGCGACCACACCAGCGAAGCGCAGACGAAATCCATCATTGCCGCCCAGATCGAGCGGACAAGCCGCCTGGCCCGGGCCGATGACATTATCGATAATTCGGGCAGCCTCAATGACCTGCGGCCGATAGTTGAACAACTCCACCAGAAATACCTTAAACTTGCCAGCTGACGAGGTTATAGTTGTCAGAATCGGTATAATATACAAGATTGTCGAATCCAGGCACCGGTCCCGGTGTCGCAATCAACAGACATGGCCTCATGCAACCAGCCGTTTCAGACAAAATCATCTATGAGCATCCGCTCAATGAGAAGACCAGAACCTTTCTGCGTCTGGAGCACCTGTTTCGCCAAGTCGATTACCACATCCCCCAGCCCAGTACCTGGGACAGCCGAGCCGCCATCACCAGTCTGATGGACATGGTGGCCATCTTTTCCCGCGCCGACATCAAGACCGACCTGATCAAGGAGCTGAAGCGGCATCAGGATAAGCTGGCGAGCATCCGCGCCATACCGGATGTCAACGAGGAGCGCCTGGATCAGATCCTGCGCGAGTTGAGCCAGGTTTACAGCCGGCTTCAGCAGCACAGCGGGCAGCTGGGCCAGGAGCTGAGAGAGAACGAATTCCTCAAAAGCATCACCCAGCGCAGCAGCATTCCGGGCGGGAGCTGCGCCTTCGATCTGCCCCTGTACCATTTCTGGCTGCAACAGCCCTTTGAACAGCGCCACCAGGAGATCGTGGCCTGGCGGCAGACCCTGGAGCCGGTCTTTACCGCCGTGAGTCTGCTGCTCTCACTCATCCGCGGCAGCACGACGCCCACCCGCGAAATCGCCGCCGGGGGATTTTTCCAGCAGAGCCTGGATGCCCAGTCACCGGCCCAGCTGATCCGGGTCGGGCTACCCCGGGAGAGTCAGCTGTACGCCGAGATCAGCGGCGGAAAGCACCGTTTCACTATTCGCTTCATGGAGCAAGCGACAGAGGAGCGTGCCACCCAGACCAAGCAGGACATCACCTTCTTCCTCAACTGCTGTATTCTTTAAAAACCATGGGAAATGAACCGAAAATCGTACGCTGTCCGATCTGTAAGAAGGCATTCGACTGGCACAGCAATCCGCAATCCAGACCGTTTTGCAGCGAGCGCTGCCGCCTGATCGACCTGGGTGACTGGCTGGAAGAGAAGCACCGCATTCCAGACAACAGCCCGGCAAACCCCTTCCTGCCGCCCGAGGATGATCACAGTTAGAGCGCCTGGAACACCCGTAGGTTGGGATGATGCACGAACCCCGGCATCATGGTGCAGACGCGTGAAGAGACCACACTATTCACGTGGGCCTTTGGGCCTGTCAAGAAATAAAGGTCACATCTTGCTGGTCTTTTCGTCCGCCTTCGGCGTTACGGCAAGACTTACATAGAACGACTATGCGCGCCTTGCCGTGCCTTGAAGGCAAACGGCCTCTTCAATAAAATCTGTGGCCGGCGCAATCTGTAACCTTTATTTCTTTCCAGGCCCTTAAAATAAATCCGCCCTTTTTCCCGACTATTCAGCCGCGCTGGTATACATGCCTTCGGTGTCCGACCTTGACAACCGTAACGATCAGATACTCATCCGTCACCTCATAAATTATGCGGTATGCCCCTTGCCGAATTCGATAACGCTCTTGCCCGGATAGCTTTTCACTGCCTGTCGGGCGGGGATTCTCTTGCAACGCTTCAATGTGTTGAAGAATACGGACAACGTCCTTATTTGGGATGGATCGAAGATCCTTTGAAACAGATTTCTTTATAACAAGTTTATAATTTTCCATGAGCCTTCAGGTCGTCCAGCAAGGCTTCATAGCTCATTGTCGGCTCGGAAACCCGTTCCTCAAATGCCGCCAAATCTTCTTGATCTTCCGCCAGTGCTGCCCG
Organism: Sedimenticola hydrogenitrophicus; assembly: GCF_025175675.1. GTDB lineage: Bacteria > Pseudomonadota > Gammaproteobacteria > Chromatiales > Chromatiaceae > Sedimenticola > Sedimenticola hydrogenitrophicus. The sequence goes on along the minus strand of NZ_JANIOA010000037.1, from coordinate 28,147 downwards.
AACGGCATCATTGACAATGTCGGAAACCGTACGGTGCGTAAATGCCGCCTTCAGCCTAATTGCGGCATGCAATTTAGGATCAAAATATATTGTTGAACGCTTTGAAGTTTCGCCCATAGCTTTCTCCTTATGAGATATAACACCACGACATTATAACGTCATAACATCAAAATGACACCCGCACCACTCCTGAAAACCGGTCATAGGGTGTCCACGGGTACCGCAGGCGAGGCGCAACCCGTATCTAGCCTCCCTCATCCCGCTCCAGAATTCTTAATCATCACTGGCCCAGAGAGCGCTGATGGCGGCGATACCCTGCCCGCCGTGTTCCAGGACGACTTCAATCTGGCCCGGGCCCATGCCGCCCAAGGCGTAGACCGGGATGTTGGACGCGGCCACGATCAGGGAGAACCGCTCCCACCCGAGCGGCCCGGCCAGGGGATGAGAGGTGGTGGGCAACACCGGGGAGAGTACGCAGAAATCCGCATTGATCGCCATCGCCTGGCGCAGTTCTTGCGGATTGTGGCAGGAGGTGGCAACCCATCTGTCATCGGTAAGTGGACGCTCACTCAACCCCGCCAGTTGCCGGCTGTTGAGATGGATGCCATCCGCATCCAGTGCCAGCGCCAGTTCCACCGGGCAGTTCACCAGCAGTTGCGCGCCGTGTTGCCGGCACAGCGCCAACGCCTCAGTAGCCAACGCCGCATAATCGGCGCGCGCGAGATCGGGCGCCCGCAGCTGCACTAGCCGCAGACCGCTAGCCAGGGAGACTTCGAGACGCCGGAGAAATTGTCCGGGAACGGCAGGATCGGGACCGGTGATCAGATATTGTTGCGGCAGTCTCAAGGCGGTGCAGATGGGACGGTCCGCCGCCGGCATGGCGTAGTGGGGTAGATGTTCGGGTAAAACCCACTGCAACGGTTGTCCCTCCAGGCCGAGCGGGTGACCGGAGTAGCGGAGGACCCGGTGCACATCCAGTCGGACCGCTTTATCCGGATAGTGATGGGTGACATCGATCAGCGGTTGGTGAGCGCTAACTTCAATACCCAGCTCTTCGCGAATCTCCCGGCGCAGCGCCCCGGCCAGATCCTCACCCCGCTCTACCTTGCCACCGGGGAACTCCCAGAGACCACCCTGGTGGGCAGCCTCGGGGCGACGGGTCAGGAGTACCCGGCCGGCGGCGTCCTGGATTACGGCAACGGCAACGTGGATCGGCAGCATATATTGTCCTGATTACCCACCAGGTTCACTTATGGTTGGGCACCCTTTATAAACCCGCGAATGAACGCGAATAAATGCATATAGTCGCGTAGGGTGGGTACGTGGTCTGTGCCCACCTTTTTGCCTCGTACCGTGCCTTCCGCGTGGGCACAAATAGCGTGCCCACCCATCTGGACGTAGGAGGGGTGGAGCGCCCCCATGAACTCTCCACCGGCTCCGTCTCCGGCGCGCAACCCATCGCGAACCTCCATCCGCCTCCGAAGATGGGTTACGGCGCGCCCGACCACCGCGAACAGCCATCAACAAGAGTGCCGCGCCTCCACCCATCCTACACGCGCATTCATCCGTATTTGTGGGTAAAGGGTAGTACTAGGTCCGATACTCCGCGTTGATCTTCACATAATCGTAAGAGAGATCGCAGGTCAGCACGCGGGTCATCGCCTCTCCCCGGCCCAGGGCTACCCGGATGGTCAACTCGCTCTGCGCCATCACCCGCTGGCCGGCCGCCTCCGTGTAGTCCGCCGCCCGACCGCCATCGCGCACGATGCAGACATCATCCAGCCAGATACGGATCTGGTCGATATCCAGGCCTTCGATACCGGCACGTCCGACAGCGGCAAGGATACGCCCCCAGTTGGGGTCGGAGGCAAACAGCGCGGTCTTGACCAAAGGGGAGTGGGCAATGGTGTAGGCCACATCACGGGCCTCCGCCTCGCTTGAGGCGCCCTCGACCCGCACCTCGACCAGCTTGGTCGCACCCTCCCCATCCAGCACGATGGCCCGGGCCAGCTCCATGCAGACCTCCTCCACCACAGCATGGAATCGGGCGAAGTCGTCTGAGGTCCTGTCGGTGATGGGTGAGCACCCACTTACACCGGAGGCCATCAGGACGCAGGCATCATTGGTGGAGGTATCGCCGTCAACGGTAATCGAATTGAACGAGGGCGCGACCGCCGACTCGAGACAATATTGCAGCAGCTGTCGGTCGACCAGGGCATCGGTGGCGATGTAGGCGAGCATGGTGGCCATATCCGGACGGATCATGCCCGACCCCTTGGCCATGCCCGTTACGGTGACTGTCTTGCCGGAGAGCTCCAGCTGCCGCGAAATCAGTTTGGGAACCGTATCGGTGGTCATGATGGCGCGCGCTGCCCGAGCCCAGCCCTGTTCCGAGAGGGCGGTTAGCGCATCGGGCACCGCCACGGCGATCCGGTCCACTGGCAACGGTTCACCGATCACCCCGGTGGAGAACGGCAGCACCTGGTTGATGGCACAGGCCCTGGCGGCGGCCACGGACTTGCAGGACTCCCGGGCGGCCCGCAGGCCGGGATCCCCGGTTCCCGCGTTGGCGTTGCCGGAGTTGATCAGCAGGTAGCGGGGCATGGTGGCGGAGAGATGCTCGCGGGCGACCACCACCGGTGCCGCGCAGAAGGCGTTGCGGGTGAATACCCCGGCGCAGGTGCTTCCCTCGGCCAGTTCAATAATCACCAGATCATCACGGTCCCGATACTTGATTCCGGCGCCTGTGGCGCCCAGCCGGATCCCGGGAACCGGCGCAAATTCCAACGCTTCGCTCATTGAGTCAAATCCGCCAATATTTGTTTGTTGACTACGGTGGATATGCTGTCGCCTGTCCACCCTACATCCTCATCCTGCTCGCAGTCGCGTAGGGTGGGCACCTAGTCTGTGCCCACCTTTTTTTACAGGGATGGACTTATGCCGCGTAGGCCATGGATGGCCGGAAGCGACTTTACCCCGTGCCGCACCTTCCGCGTGGGCACAAAAAGCGTGCCCACCCTACCAAGCTTGTTGTAGATGTAGGATGCCGGTGAGGCACGAACCGCATCAAGCCTTACCACCAATGATGCGGTTCGCAAGCTCACCGGCATCCTACCCCAGGCAATGTGGTATGTCGCCGGCCGGTATGACGGGATAGGGGAAAGCCTTTCATGGGATACACTATTGAATACGCCCGTGACATTGCTTGTATTTTTTCCCCGATCCGCAGGGGCAGGGCTCGTTGCGCCCCACCTTGCGGTCCGAGCGGACAAACGGCTGGTGCGCCTCTTCATCGTCCCCACCCGCCTCCTCGCCGCTCTCCTCGCCAAAGCCGCCGAACTCCTCATGTTTGAACTGGAACTCGGCTTCGTTGGCTTCATGGGCCGGTATCTCCATGGTCTCCTGCGGCTGGATCCTCACCTTGGTCAGGACCTGAGTGATCTCCTGCTTGATGTTGTCCAGCATATTGGAGAACAGCTCGTAGGCCTCGCGCTTGTACTCCTGCTTGGGGTTCTTCTGCGCATAGCCGCGCAGATGAATACCCTGGCGCAGATAATCCATGGCCGCCAGATGCTCTTTCCAGCTGGCGTCCAGGATCTGCAGCATGATGGCCTTCTCGTACATGCGCAGGTTTTCACTTCCCGCCAGCGCCTCTTTCGCGGCGTACTCCTGCTCCATCTGCTCGATGATCTTCTGCCGCAGGGTCTCTTCGTGCAGGCTGTGGTCGGTGTCGAGCCACTCCTGGATCGGGTAATCCAGCTCATACTCGCTCTTCAACGCCGCGGTGAGGCCGGGGATATCCCACTGCTCATCGAGACTCTCCGGCGGAATATAGCGGTCGATCAGGGCGTTGACCACGTCATGCCGGATGGAGGTGATGGAGTCGGAGACATCACCCGCATCCATCAACTCATCGCGCTGCTGGTAGATCACCTTGCGCTGATCGTTGGCCACATCATCGTATTCCAGTAGCTGTTTACGGATATCGAAGTTGCGTCCTTCCACTTTTTTCTGGGCGTTGGCAATCGCCTTGGTCACCCAGGGATGCTCGATCGCCTCGCCCTCTTCCATGCCCAGCTTCTGCATGATGGCCGAGACCCGGTCGGAGGCGAAAATGCGCATCAGGTTATCTTCCAGGGAGAGATAGAAGCGGGTCGAGCCGGGGTCTCCCTGGCGGCCGGAACGGCCGCGCAACTGGTTGTCCACACGTCGCGACTCGTGCCGCTCGGTTCCGACCACGTGCAGGCCGCCCGCCTCCAGCACCTGCTGATGACGCGCCTTCCAGTCGGCCCGGATCTTGTCGATCGCCGCCGGAGTGGCCGCCTCGCCCATATCCGTGATCTCCATGTCGGGATTGCCGCCCAGCACAATATCGGTACCGCGCCCCGCCATGTTGGTGGCAATGGTGACCGCGCCGGGACGGCCGGCCTCGGCCACGATATTGGCCTCACGCTCGTGGTGCTTGGCGTTCAACACCTGATGCGGCACCTTGGCCTGTTCCAGCAAACCGGAGATCAGCTCGGAGGTTTCGATCGAAGCGGTGCCCACCAGCACCGGCTGGCCGCGCTTGACGCAATCCTGGATGTCCTCGGTGATGGCACGGTACTTCTCGCCGGTGGTCAGGTAGACCAGGTCGCCCATGTCATTACGCACCATCTCCCGGTTGGTGGGGATCACCACCACCTCCAGTCCGTAAATCTGCAGGAACTCCGGCGCCTCGGTATCGGCGGTGCCGGTCATGCCGGAGAGCTTGCGGTAGAGGCGGAAATAGTTCTGGAAGGTGATCGAGGCCAGGGTCTGGTTCTCCTTCTGGATCTCCACCCCCTCCTTGGCCTCGACCGCCTGATGCAGCCCCTCCGACCAGCGCCTTCCCGGCATGGTGCGGCCGGTGAATTCATCGACAATGACGATCTCACCGTCGCGCACGATGTAATCGACATTCTTCTGGAACAGCGCATGCGCCCGCAGCGCACAGGTCACGTGATGCATCAGGCTGATATTGGCGGTGTCATAGAGACTCGACTCGGTGTCCAGCAGCCCCATCTCCAGCAGCACATCTTCCACATGCTGATGCCCCTCTTCGCTCAGGTACACCTGGCGGGCCTTCTCATCCACCGAATAATCGCCGGGACCGAAGGCCGGCTTGCCGTCTTCATCCGCCTCGATGGGTTCCTGCCGGGTCAGGCGCGGGATCACCTGGTCAATGCGGGTGTAGAGATCCGAACTCCCCTCCGCCGGACCGGAGATGATCAGCGGGGTGCGCGCCTCGTCGATGAGGATAGAATCCACCTCATCCACGACCGCGAAGAATTTCTCCCGCTGCACCCGCTGTTCGTTGCTGAAGGCCATGTTGTCGCGCAGGTAGTCGAAGCCGAACTCGTTATTGGTGCCATAGGTGATATCGCAGGCGTAGGCCTCACGGCGGTTGGCCGGGAGCAGGTGGAGATAACCGCCGCTTTTACCGTCGTAGTCGTAGTCGCAGACAAAGGAGGAGTCCCCCGGTCCGGCACCGGATGACTGAATCACTCCGACGCTCAGACCCAGGAAGGTATAGATTCTTCCCATCCACTCCGCATCGCGCCTGGCCAGGTAATCATTGACCGTCACCACATGCACCCCCTTGCCGGGCAACGCATTGAGGTAGACCGCCAGGGTCGCCACCAGGGTCTTGCCTTCGCCGGTGCGCATCTCGGCGATCTTGCCGTCATTGAGCACCATACCGCCGATCATCTGCACGTCGAAGTGGCGCATGTTCAGCGCCCGACAGCCCGCCTCCCGCACCACGGCGAAGGCCTCCGGCATCAGGCTGTTCAGGTCCGCCCCCTGCTCCAGCCGCGCCCTGAATTCTCCGGTTTTGGCCTTCAGCTCCTCGTCTGTAAGGGCCTGAAGTTCCGGCTCCAATCCGTTGATCTGAGCCACCACCTTCGACATCCGCTTGATGAGGCGATCGTTGCGACTGCCGAAGACCTTCCTGAGAATGTTACTGACCATGGAAAAACTCTTGCTGATATGAATTTAGGCCCACGCCAGCCAAAGCGGGCGCGGGCAGGAAAATGAAACGGTGATGATACCGCAAAAAGCCTGCGTTAGCAGGCATTAGGTGGATGTATCCACAGATACCGCCTCCCGACCCGGTATAGGCTGTAGGGTGGATGCGCTGCGCTTATCCACCCTACAAAACTAGAGTTAGCCCGGCATTGGATGAATAGGAGTGAACCACGGATGGACACGGATTTCCGGTAAAAGACGCATCGCAACAGGCGGACCGCCAAACACTGGCGGTCATGAACACGCATGGCCACTTGTTGCGTGACCTGTCCCATCCGTGTCCTTCTGTGTGTATCCGTGGTTCTGCACCAGATTTGCCAAGTGAGGAGTGGTACATGGATGTACCGTTTACGGACCTGAGGATGGCATGCACCTACCGGCTTATCCACCCTACGACTTGATCAAAGATCGAGGGGAAAAGCCGGTTTGCTCAGCGCTTGGCGCGCAGGTACTTGGAGGGATCGATGGTCTTGCCATTGCGGGCGATCTCGAAATGCACATGCGGACCGGTCGAACGGCCACTGGACCCCATCAGCGCGATCGGTTGCCCCTGGACCACCAGATCGCCCGGCTTGACCAGGATCTTGTGATTGTGGCCGTAACGGGTCAAATAACCGCCGGAGTGCCGCACCTCGACCAGTTCGCCAAACCCGCTCTTCTCCCCGGCCCAGGTAACGATACCCGAGGCCACCGCGACCACATTCGAATCCTGTTTTCCGGCAACATCGACTCCGTAGTGGAAGGCCTTCTTGCCCGTGAACGGATCATTCCGGTAGCCATAACGCGACGAAACCCAGCCCTTCTCCACCGGCCGCCCGGTCGGCAGCAGCTCTTCGCTCATCCGTTTGTCGCGAATCAGCCCCTCCATCAGGTCGAGCTTGTGCTCACGATCCGTGATAACCAGCGACAGCTGTTCCATCTCGGAGACCAGTTCGGACAGACTGACCGACTGGACCATCTCCGTCGACTCGATGCCGCCGCGGGCCGGTTCTTCCTCAAAGTTGAACTCCGCCTCATCCAGCTTGCCCATCTTCACCAGGCGCTCCCCCAGGGCATTGATCCGCAGAATATGCGACTGCATCTGGCCGAGCCGCAGGGCCAGGGCATCCAGATGTTCCTGGGTGCGCCCCCGGGTCTCCTCCAGCTCATCACGCTGGGTCAGCAACAGATTGTGCACCGCCTCGGTCGTAGACGCGGCGGCGGTCCGCGGTGATTGGCTACTCATCCCCCACCGGTACCCGGTCCAGAGCGAGCCCCCCATCAGCAGGGCCAACAGCGGCACCAGGGTGAACAGCAACCTGAACGGGGAGATCGGGCGGCTACCTTTTTTATGGCAGAACCTGGAGAGGAGTATAATCTTCATGGATTGCGTATTCAGAGTGTCTGGTTAAAAGATAAATCACCAACACAGCGGCTTCCGTGACACAATTCATCCATGAACAAACGACCGCGTCTCATCAAAGACTTTCTGCAGCGCACCGGCACGCTGCATGGATTACTTGAACAATCCAAGGCGCAGTTATTGCTTTTGCAACGGGTGCGCAGCCTGATTCCATCGCCCCTGGACAGCCACTGCACGGCAGCGGTACAAAAGGGCTCGCAACTGGTGCTCTATGTCGACTCCTCCACCTGGGCCAGCCGATTGCGTTTTACCACCCGGGACCTTGCGCGCCAGTTGAACGCCGGCGGAATCACCACCGAGCGCATCACGGTGCGCGTGCAGGTGACCAGCAAACCACCTCGGCGGGAACACGCCAGGATCCGGCACCTCAGCCCGGAGAACGCCGCTCTGATCAACCAGACGGCCGCCGGAATCACCGATAGCGATCTGAGTGAAGCCCTGATTCGCCTTGGCAGACACGCCGTCAAAACGGAGTCGTAACGCCCCCGTGGCCGATGCACGAATCGCATCGCTAAAAACGATGCGGTTCGCAAGCTCACCGGCATCCTACGGATCGTAGCAAGCAAGGTAGGATGCGGTGAGTGAAACGAACCGCATCGATGCAACGCCGCCCCATCAGGTACAGCCCACCCTGCAGCCCGTAGGTTGGGGTGAGGAACGAACCCCAACATCAGGCGCACATGCATGAAACCCCGTTGGGGTTCGCAAGCTCACCCCAACCTACGAGTTGATCCAGTAGACGCAGGGTGGATAAGCGACAGCGCATCCACCGCGACATTGGTGGATGCGCCTACCGGCTTATCCACCCTACAAAAATTTCCGATGGGCACGCAGCCCACCCCGCAAATACCGTCAGGTGGCCTGGACCGGTTTCATGTAAGAGATGGGCACGCTGTCCCCCTCTTCAAAGGTCACCTCTTCCCAGGCGGTCTCATCCGCCATCAGCGCCTTCAGCAGCTTGTTGTTCAGGGCGTGCCCTGACTTGTAGCCACTGAACGCACCGATCAGGCTGTGTCCGAGCAGGTAGAGATCACCGATGGCATCGAGGATCTTGTGCTTGACGAACTCGTCTTCGTAGCGCAGTCCGTCCTCGTTCAGCACCCGGTAGTCATCCACCACGATGGCGTTGCTCATGCTGCCGCCGAGCGCCAGTTCCCGCTCCCGCAGCATCTCGATATCGCGCAGGAATCCGAAGGTCCGCGCGCGGCTCACCTCCTTTACGAAGGAGGTGGAGGAGAAATCGATGGTGGCGGATTTGGTACGCTCGGCGAATGCCGGATGGTTGAAATCGATACCAAACGACACCTTGAAACCGTCAAACGGTTCGAAGGCGGCGTACTTGTCATCTTCCTTCACCATCACCTTACGCTTGATACGAATAAAGCGCTTCGCCGCATTCTGCTCTTCCACACCGGCGGACTGGATAAGAAAAACGAAAGGTCCCGCGCTGCCGTCCATGATGGGCACTTCGGGAGCACTCACATCCACATAGGCATTGTCGATGCCGAGACCGGCAAAGGCGGAGAGCAGATGTTCCACCGTGGAGATCTTGAGGCCGTCCTGCTCCAGGGTGGTGGAGAGTCGGGTGTCGCCGACATTGTCCGGCCGCGCCGCGATCTCGACCGGTTCTTCCAGGTCAACCCGACGAAATACCACGCCGGTATCGATTGCCGCCGGGCGGAGGGTCAGGTAGACCTTCTCCCCGGTATGCAACCCCACTCCTGTAGCACGAATAACGTTCTTAAGTGTACGTTGCCGTATCATGTTGCCTGTATTCCCGATTTCCCGGCCACTAAACGGCCGCATGGTATCACACAATCCGCCCAATAAACCAAACCCGCTAACCTACACGAGGACTCATTGAGAGGATTACGCATCTGTTCGTAGCGCCAGGCCCAAGATATCTGCAAGATAAAATCCTTGCGCCCCCCAACACCCATTAGGGTATTCCCTTATTAAGTATCAGCTTCACCCTTTTATTGCAAGTTTATTTCGCCGCCCGGATCCGCTGAAACTTCGTGGCGAAGCCGCCCTGTCACCGACCACCGGCGGTGCGGCTTTAGCCGCGACAAACCCAAACCATCGATCAATCCGCCTGACGCCTCAGGAATGCCGGGATGTCCAGGTAATCCATATTGTGCTCCTGGGCGGCGGTTACGTAGGATTTAGCCGCCTTGCGCACCACGGTCGGGCTGTCCATTTCGCGATAATCGGCCGGCCCTGGAGCCACCACGTCGGTATTGACCAGACGTACCGGGGGTGCCTCCTCAACCACCGGCGGCTTGAGCTCCGCCTTACGGATGGCACCCAGACCGGTGGCCACGACGGTCACCCGCAGCTCATCGCTCATGTCGGGGTCGATCACGGTACCCACCACCACGGTGGCGTCGTCGCAGGCAAACTCCTTGACCGTGCTGCCCACCTCGTCGAACTCACCGATCGACAGATCCAGCCCGGCGGTGATATTGACCAGGATGCCCTTGGCCCCCGCCAGATTGACATCCTCCAGCAGCGGGCTGTTGATCGCCTGCTCGGCGGCATCGCGGGCACGGTTGTCACCCTTGGCGGTACCGGAACCCATCATGGCGGTCCCCATCTCGGACATTACCGTGCGCACATCGGCAAAGTCCACGTTGATCAGACCCGGCCGGGTGATCAGCTCGGCGATGCCCTGGACGGCCCCCTGCAGCACATCGTTGGCCGCCTTGAAGGCATTCAGCAGGCTCATGTCGCGGCCCAGTACCGCCAGCAGCTTCTCGTTGGGGATGGTGATCAGCGAATCCACATATTGACTCAGGGCCTCGATCCCCTCATCGGCGGTCTTCATGCGCTTCACGCCCTCGAACGGGAACGGCTTGGTCACCACCGCCACGGTCAGGATGCCCATCTCCCGGGCCACCTCGGCCACCACCGGCGCGGCCCCGGTGCCGGTGCCGCCGCCCATACCGGCGGTAATGAACACCATGTCGCTCCCCTGCAGCGCCTCATGGATACGCTCCCGGTCCTCCATGGCCGCATCACGCCCCACATCCGGATTGGCCCCGGCGCCCAGCCCCTTGGTGATATTGGAACCCAGCTGCAGCAGCGTGCGCACCTGGCTGTTCTTCAGCGCCTGGGCATCGGTGTTGGCACAGATGAAGTCCACCCCTTCGATGTTCGCATTCAGCATGTGGTTGACCGCGTTGCCACCGCCGCCACCGACCCCGATCACCTTGATCACCGCGTTTTGACTATATGCATCCATTAATTCGAACATGTCACTCTCTCCTCATGATCCAGGCCCTGCTACACGGCCACCTGAAAAAATTTAAAATTGCCAAGAAGTCAGAAATTGCCCTGAAACCAACTCTTCATGCGATTCCATATCGCTTTGAAATTGTTGCCCCCCAGAGGCTCCTGCATTCGTCCCTTCCGATTCTGTTGCCCGAACAGCAACAGGCCGACCCCTGTTGCATAAATCGGGTTTCGCACCACATCCACCAACCCCGTTACATACTGCGGAACACCCAGCCGCACCGGCATGTGAAACACCTCTTCCGCCAGTTCGATCAGGCCTTCCATCTTGGAACTGCCGCCGGTCAGCACCACCCCCCCGGCAATCAGATCCTCGAATCCACTGCGCCGCAGCTCGGCCTGCACCAGGCCCAGCAGCTCCTCGTATCTCGGTTCCACCACCTCCGCCAGAGTCTGGCGGGAGAGCCGCCGCGGCGGCCGGTCGCCGATGCTCGGCACCTCGATGGTCTCGTCGCTGGCCGCCAGCTGGGTCAGGGCACAGGCGTAGCGGATCTTGATCTCTTCCGCGTGCTGGGTCGGGGTGCGCAGCGCCACCGCGATGTCGTTGGTCACCTGATCCCCGGCGATGGGAATCACCGCGGTATGGCGGATCGAACCTTCGGTGAACACCGCGATATCGGTGGTACCGCCGCCGATATCCACCAGGCAGACACCCAGCTCCTTCTCATCGTCGCTGAGTACGGAAAAGCTCGAACTCAACTGTTCCAGAATCAGGTCATCCACCTCCAGCCCGCAGCGTCGGACGCATTTGACGATGTTCTGCGCCGCGCTGACCGCGCCGGTCACCATGTGCACCCGCGCCTCCAGGCGCACCCCGGACATGCCGACCGGCTCGCGGATTCCCTCCTGTTCATCGATGATGAACTCCTGGGGCAGGATGTGCAGGATCTTCTGATCCGCCGGAATCGCCACTGCCCGGGCCGCATCGATCACCCGTTCCACATCGCCATGGGTCACCTCCCGGTCCTTGATCGCCACGATACCGTGGGAGTTGAGACTGCGGATGTGATTGCCGGCGATCCCGGCGTGCACCGAGTGGATCTCGCAGCCGGCCATCAGCTCGGCCTCTTCCAGGGCGCGCTGGATCGACTGCACGGTGGATTCGATATTCACCACCACGCCCTTTTTCAGGCCGCGCGAGGGGTGCGAACCGATGCCAATGATCTCGATCTCATTGTCAGCCTTGATCTCACCGACAATGGCGACCACCTTCGAGGTGCCGATATCCAGTCCGACGATCAGATTTTTTTCTGTCTTTTTGGTCATTAAAACCGTACCTCTCCAGATCGTTTGCCAGATCGGTTGCCAGATTTGTTGCCAGATCCGTTGATAGCCACGCCGCGCCTGGCCCATCCATTTGCCTGCCCGATGACCGGCCGGACTTCTCTGTTCATCACCTTCAACTTGCCTCTCCCCAGAGCACCGCCACCCCATTGGCATAGCGCATGTCAACCCGCTTCACCCGGCGATTCTCCGCCTGTTCCAGCCGCGGATAGAGGCGCACGAAACGCTCCACCCGCGCTTCGGTATCCTCCTGCCCGAGCTTGAGTTCCAACCCCTGTTTAAACCCCACCGTCCAGGCACCCCGCCCATCCATGACCAGGCGGTCGATCACCAGCTCCAGCACGGCAAAGCGCCGGCCCATGCGTTGATAGCGCGCGACCATCTCCGCGGCCTGCCCCTCGGGTCCGGCCAGACTGGGCAGCTCCGCCTTCAGCGCCTCGGGCTCCGGGGTGAACACACCGCCGCGGCCGTTCACCAGTTGCGATGTCCCCCAGCGCGCCAGCGGCCGCTGCTCCTCCACCCACATCTTCAAGGTACCCGGCCAGATACGCCGGACGGTCACCTGATCGACCCAGGCCAACTTCAGCGCCGCCGCCCTCACCCGATCCAGGTCGACGGTAAAAAAATTACCTTCCATCGCCCCGCCGACCGCCTGCTCCAGCGAGCGCCGATCGAGATTGTGCAACTCCCCATCGATGCGCACGAGCTTCAGTGGCAACACGGACGGATCGCGCAGCGCGATCACCCCCCAGACCCCGCCACCGGCAAACAGCAGCAGCACGCCAAGGGTGCCCAGCCAGCGCCACAGCCGGCCGCCATCGGCCTTCGCGGACGAGTTGCCCGGAGCCACCGCCATCAGCCAGTCACCCGGCTGGCCGAGAGGATGCGCCACACCAGTTCGTCGAAGTCGATCCCTTCGACCCGGGCCGCCATCGGCACCAGACTGTGACTGGTCATGCCGGGTACGGTATTGACCTCCAAAAGAAGGGGATTCCCCACCGCATCCAGCATCAGGTCGACCCGCCCCCAACCCTTGGCACCAACGGCGCGGAACGCCTTGTCCGCCAGCCGCCGCAGCTCCGCCTCATGTTCGGCCGGCAGGCCGCAGGGGCAGTGGTAGGCGGTGCTGTCGGCCTGGTATTTGGCCTCGTAGTCATAAAAGGTATGGGGCGTCTCGATGCGGATCAGCGGCAACACCTGGTCATCCAGGATCGACGCCGTATACTCGGCCCCGCTGATCCAGCGTTCCGCCATCACCTCAACGTCGTAACCGGCCGCCTGGCGCCACGCCTGCTCCAGCTGTTGCCGGCTCTCCACCTTGGCCATGCCGATGCTGGAGCCTTCGTGGGAGGGCTTGATCATCAGCGGGAAACCGAGCACCTCGGCCCGCGCCAGATCAGCCGCCTGCTCCAGCATCACAAAATCGGCCGTGGGCAGACCCAGTCCCTTCCACAGCAGTTTGCAGCGATACTTGTCCATGCCCAGCGCGGAGCCGGCGACCCCGCTACCGGTATAGGGCATGCCGATACTCTCCAGGGCCCCCTGGATCACCCCATCCTCGCCGCCGCGACCGTGCAGCATGATGAATACCCGGTCGTAATGTTCCTGCTGCAGCAGACTGAGCACATCCCTTCCGGCATCCACGCCTTGGGCATTCACACCCCGGCGCACCAGCGCCTCCAGCACCGCCTGACCGCCCTGCAGCGACACCTCGCGCTCGGCCGAAAGCCCGCCCATCAGCACCGCCACCTTGCCGAAATCCGCCGCCAACAGTGTCATGCCCTCTCCTCCGTCTCGCCGACGATATGTACCTCGGTGACCAGTTCCACGCCGCTGGCCGCCTTTACCCGTTCCCGGACCCGCCGGATCAGCGCCTCGATATCGGCCGCCGTGGCGTCACCCCGGTTGATAATGAAATTGGCGTGCTTCTCCGACACCTGGGCCCCGCCGATCACCGCCCCCTTCAGACCGGCCGCCTCGATCAGGCGCGCCGCATGATCCCCCGGCGGATTGCGGAACACCGAGCCGCAACTCGGCTGGCCGATCGGCTGGCTGCTGTTGCGCCGCTCCAGCAGTTCGCGGATCCGCGCCTGGTTCTCCGTCACGTCACCCGGCTCAAGAACCAGGGTGGCGGCCAGGAACCACTCCTCCGCCGGCAGCTCCACCTGCCGATAACCCACCTTGAACTCGGTCGGCAGGCGTTTGTGCAACTGCCCCGCCCGGTCCACCGTCTCCACCGCCGTCACCTGGGTCCAGGTCTCGCCGCCGAAGGCGCCGGCATTCATCGCCAGGGCGCCGCCGAAGGTGCCCGGGATACCGGTCAGGAACTCGACGCCGCAGAGCCCCTGGCGGGCGGCAAAGCGCGCCACCTGGGCACAGCTCACGCCGGCCTCCACCCGCAGTGCGGTGGCCGATATCAGCGCCATCCCGTCCAGCCGCCCCTGGGTCGCGATCACCGTGCCGTTGAAGCCGCCGTCGCGGATCAGCAGATTGCTCCCCAACCCCAACCACAACAGCGGCTCGCCCTCCGGCAGGGTGGCAAGAAACTGCAACAGATCCTCGCCGTCGGCCGGACGGTAGAGCTGACGCGCCGGGCCACCCACCCGCCAGGTGGTGTAACGGGCCAGTGGCTCGTTGAGAAGTCGCTCGCCGCGCAGGGAAGCTGTCAGCCGTGCCATCATCAGGCGCCCTTTCGCCCGCGTGTTTGTGCCGGTGCCGGCCGTTTCAGTCCGCGAACGGCCGGGTGACGGCTCGCCGTCGGCGACTTGTCACGCAGCGGATAGATCCCCGAGAGTGGCTCGCCACAGCCCATATGCAAACGCCGATTCACTCCGTCAGTCACGACTCACCTCCCTGCTGTTGAAACCAGCCCGGTAACATGGCGGCCACCTGCCCGATATCCCCGGCCCCCAGGGTCAGGACGATGTCGCCATCCAGAATCATCCCGTCCAGCAACGCCGGCAGCTCGCCGATCGGATCGACAAACACCGGATCGACCTGACCCCGCGCGCGGATGGCCCGACTCAGGGAGCGGCCATCCGCGCCCGCGATTGGCGCCTCGCCGGCGGCATAGACCTCCGCCAGCACCAACACATCGGGCCGCGAAAGCACCTGAGTGAAGTCGTCGAACTGCTCCTGGGTGCGGCTGTAGCGGTGCGGCTGGAACACCAGCACCAGGCGCCGCTCCGGCCAGCCGGCGCGCACCGCATCCAGGGTCGCCCCCACTTCACGCGGGTGGTGTCCGTAATCATCCACCAGCATGATCTGGCGGCCGTCGGCCAGGCTGCATTCGCTGGCGTTGAAACGCCGCCCGATGCCCTCGAACCGCTCCAGGCCGCGCTGGATGGCGGCCACGTCCACGCCCACCTCATGGGCCACCACAATCGCCGCCAGGGCGTTGAGTACGTTGTGCCGCCCCGGCATGTTCAGGGTCACGTCAAAGGGCGCCTCGCCCGCCATGCTCACCTTGAAGTGGGTGCGCAACCCCTCCTGGCGGATCGCGCTCACCCGGCAATCCGCGTCCACGGACTCGCCATAGGTGATCATCCGCCGCGTCACCTGGGGCAGCAGGCCCCGCACTTCGTCATCATCGATACAGAGAATGGCCAGGCCGTAGAACGGCAGGTGGTGCAGAAACTCGATAAAGGTCTGGCGCAGACGGTTGAAATCACCGCCGTAGGTGGTCATGTGATCCGCGTCCACGTTGGTGACGATGGCCATCATCGGCTGCAGATAGAGGAACGAGGCGTCGCTCTCGTCCGCCTCGGCCACCAGGTATTCGCCGCCGCCCAGCCGGGCATGGGTACCGGCGGAATTGAGCCGGCCGCCGATGACGAAGGTGGGATCCAGACCGCCCTCGGCCAGCAGGCTGGCCACCAGGCTGGTGGTGGTGGTCTTGCCGTGGGTACCGGCCACCGCGATACCGAAATGGAAACGCATCAGCTCCGCCAGCATCTCGGCCCGCGGCACCACCGGGATCCGCTGCTCCCGGGCCTTGCGCACTTCCGGGTTGTCCTCTTTGACCGCCGTCGAGATCACCACCGCATCGGCCCCCACGATATTGGCCGCGTCGTGGCCGATATGAATGGTGGCCCCCTGTTTGGTCAGGCGTCCGATCGCCGGGTTGCTCTTCAGGTCGGAGCCGGATATTTGGTAGCCGAGATTGAGCATCACCTGGGCGATGCCGTTCATGCCGGCGCCGCCGATCCCGACAAAGTGCAGGTGACGGATGCGCCCCATGGTGGTGGCCGCCAGACGGCGCTGCGTTGTTTCGCCCTTGTTCATCGGCTTGCGATCTCCTGACAAAAATCCGCCACCATGTTGGTGGCACCCGGCATGGCCAGGGCGCGGGCCTTCACCGCCATCTCCAGCAGTGGTTCGCGATCCACCAGCAGTGCCTTCAACTCATCCGAAAAGCCGTCCTGTTCCAGTTCCGCCTGGGGCAGCAGCCGGGCCGCGCCGGCACCCACCAGGTAGCCGGCATTGCGGGTCTGGTGATCATCCACCGCGTGGGGATAAGGGACCAGGATCGCGGCGACCCCGGCGCTCGCCAGCTCACTCACGGTCAGCGCACCGGCACGGCACACCACCAGATCGGCCCAGGCGTAGGCCGCGGCCATATCCTGGATGAAGTCGTTCACCTCCGCCTCGACACCCAGTGCCTGGTAGGCTGTGCGGGTGTCCTCGCTCTTGTCGCGCCCCGCCTGGTGGCGCACCAGCGGCCTGGTCTCGGTAGCCAGGGTCGCCAGCACCTCCGGCATTGACCGGTTCAGGGCCTGCGCCCCCAGCGACCCGCCGACCACCAGCAGCCGCACCGGCCCGCTCCGGCCCTGCAGCCGTACCGACGGCCCCGGCAGGGCGGCGATCTCGCGGCGCACCGGGTTGCCGCAAGCCACCGCGCCGACCCGCCCGCCGAAACTGCCGGGAAAGGCCTCGAACACCCGGCTCGCCAGCCGCGACAGCCAGCCGTTGGTCATCCCCGGCACCGCGTTCTGCTCGTGGATTACCAGGGGTATGCCGAGCAGGCGCGCCATCAGGCCGCCGGGACCGGTGACAAAGCCGCCCATGCCCAACACCACCCGGGGCCGGCACTGGCGCAATATCCGGGCGGACTGGAACAGGGCGCGAACAATCCTGAACGGCGCCGACAGCCAGCGCTTCAGGCCCGTGCCACGCAGCCCGCGGATATTCACCAAGCGGATATCGATGCCGTGTTCCGGCACCACCCGCGACTCGAAACTGTCCACGCTGCCGAGCCAGCAGACCGCGACGCCGCGTTCCCGCAGCTCCTCGGCCACCGCCAGGGCCGGGAAGACATGACCGCCAGTGCCGCCGGCCATCAGCATCACGCCTCCTGCCATGCAGCCCCCCCCTGCTCGACCGGTTCCGGGCGCAGCAGTTCGTAGTCGATGCGCAGCAGCATCGCCACCACCAGGATGGCGACGATGATGCTGTTGCCGCCGTAGCTCATGAACGGCAGGGTCAATCCCTTGGTCGGCAGCAGACCGACATTGACGCCGATATTGATAAACGCCTGCATGCCGATCCAGAGCCCGAAACCATAGGCCACGTAGGCGGAAAAACGCCGGCTGTGCGCCTCCGCCCGGGCGCCGATACGGAAGGCGCGCCAGACGATCACCGCGAACAGACTGATCACCACCAGGGTCCCCAACAGACCGAACTCTTCACCGATCACCGCCATGAGGAAATCGGTATGCGCCTCCGGCAGGTAGAACTGTTTCTGGATACCGTTCCCCAGTCCGACCCCGAACCATTCGCCACGACCGAAAGCGATCAGTGCCTGGGCCAGCTGGTAGCCGCTGTTCTCCACATCGGCCCAGGGGTCGAGGAAGGCGGTCACCCGCTGCAGCCGGTAGGGCGAGACCAGCACCAGTCCCACCAGCGCGGAACCGGCCAGGCCGATGAGGATGGCGAACTGCCACACCGGGACACCGCCGAGAAACAGCATGCCCATGGCGGTGGCCAGCAACACGGTGGTGGTACCGAAATCGGGTTGCACCATGATCAGCGAACAGGCGACCACCAGCAGCAGCATCGGCTTGATGAAGCCCCAGGCGCTGTGTGCCACTTCCAGCTGGCGGCGCACCAGATATCCGGCGATATAGACCACCATGAACAGCTTCATGAACTCCGAACTCTGCAGATTGAACGGCCCCAGCGGGATCCAGCGGGTAGCCCCGTTGGCTTCTCGCCCGATGCCGGGTACCAGCACCAGCACCAGCAGCAACAGCCCGGTAAAATAGAGCAGGGCGCCGGAACGCTCCCACTGGGCCACCGGCACCTGGGAGATCAGCAGCGCCCCGAGCAGCCCCAGACCGATGGCCAGCAGATGACGGTTCATGTAGTAGAAAGGCGCCTCGCCAATGCGGTGCAGGGAAGCGGAGGCGACCATCACCAGTCCCAGGCCGAGCAGGGCCAGTGCGGCCATCAGCAGCGGATAGTCCAGGCTCGGCAGCAGCTTGCGCCCTTCGCCAAAGGTGGCCTGCCGATGGGTCGTGAGGTTCATGGGATCAACCTCGCCACAGCATCCGCGAACCGGTCGCCCCGCTGTTGATAATCTTTGAACATATCGAAGCTGGCACAGGCCGGGGAGAGCAGCACCCGGTCACCCGGCTCGGCGCAACCGGCCGCCAGCAACACCGCATCATCCATGTCATTGGCCTGGAGCAGCGGCACCTTGTCGCCCAGGGCCTTGGCGATCAGCGGCGCATCCTGCCCCAGCAGGATAACCGCGCGCGCATACCTGGCCACCGCCGGTGCCAGCGGGGCGAAATCGGCCCCCTTGCCGACCCCGCCGGCGATCAGCACCGTGCGCGCCTGGTCCCCGCCGGCAAGACCTTCCAGCGCCGCCACGCAGGCCCCCACGTTGGTGCCCTTGGAGTCGTTGTACCAGCGCACGCCGGCGGACTCCTTGACGAACTGGGTGCGGTGCGGCAGACCGGTAAAACCCAACAGGGTACGCAGCATGCTGTCGCGCGGCAGCCGTAGCAGGGTGCCAATGGCCAGTGCGGCCAGGGCGTTGGCAATATTGTGGCTGCCGGGTATTTTCAATTCCACGGCGCGCACCAGGCGCTGCGACCCGTGACAAAGCCAGCGCTCGTCCTGGTGCTTGCAAACCCCGAATTCCCCTTCGGCGGGCGACTCCAGGGTAAACAGGATCTCGCCCGCCCCGCCCCGGCTCATGGCCAGCACCCGGGGATCGTCGCGATTGAACACCGCGCCCTCGGCTTTCCGATAAATGGCCGCCTTGGTGTCCACATACGCCTGCAGGTCCTGGTAGCGGTCCAGGTGATCGGGGGAAATATTCAGCACCACCGCCACCTTCGGCTGCAGACTGTAAGTGGTCTCCAACTGGAAACTGGAGAGCTCCAGCACGTAGAGCTCCACCTCGTCGTGCAGCAGTGACAGGGCCGGGTCGCCCAGGTTGCCGCCGACGGCCGCCTTGACCCCGGCATCGCGCAGCATGGCCCCCAGCAGGGTGGTGACGGTGCTCTTGCCGTTTGACCCGGTGATCGCCACCACCGGTGCCTTGGCGGCGCGCGCGAACAGCTCGATGTCGCCCACCACCGGCACCCCCCGGGCCACCGCCTGCTGGATCAGCGGTTCGCTCATCGGCACCCCCGGGCTCACTACCAGCTGTTCGGCCACGGCAAACGCGGCCTCGTCGAAACCGCCCAGGAACAGGGCGATATCGGGCAGTTCCTGGCGCAGTTCATTCAGGCCCGGCGGGTCGTTGCGGCTATCGGTGATGGCCACCGGCACACCGCGCACCGACAGAAAACGGGCGCAGGAGAGCCCGGTCTTGCCCAGACCGACTATCAGACTCTTTTTGTCACTCGCCCTCGGTGGTGTCATCTCTTCCCTACGCCTCGGCGTAAAATTCCCATTAACGTATCTTCAGGCTGGAGAGCCCGATCAGCACCAGAATCACGGTGACGATCCAGAAGCGGACGATCACCCGAGGCTCCGGCCAGCCCTTCAATTCAAAATGGTGATGCAGCGGCGCCATGCGGAAGATGCGCCGCCCGGTCAGCTTGAACGAAGCCACCTGCAGCATCACCGACACGGTCTCCATCACGAACACTCCGCCCATGATCACCAGCACCAGCTCCTGGCGCACAATCACCGCCACCACGCCGAGCGCCGCCCCCAGCGCCAGCGCCCCCACATCGCCCATGAACACCTGGGCCGGGTAAGCGTTGAACCAGAGAAAACCGAGACCGGCCCCCACCAGGGCGCCGCAGAAGATCACCATTTCCCCGACACCGGGGAGATGGGGAATCAGCAGATAGCCGGCGATCTGGGCATTACCGGAGGCGTAGGCAAAAATACCCAGGGCGCCGGCTACCAGTACGGTCGGCATGATCGCCAGGCCGTCCAGGCCGTCGGTCAGGTTGACGGCGTTGCTGGTGCCGACAATCACGAAATAGCTGAGCACCACAAACCAGGGTCCCATGTCGATCACCACGCTCTTGACAAACGGAATGATCAGCTGGGTCTCCGCCGGTACCGAGGCACTGGCAAACAGGGCATAGGCGGCCCCGGCACCCACCAGGGACTGCCACAGATACTTGTAGCGGGCGGAAAGTCCCCGGGAATCCTGCAACACCAGCTTTTTATAGTCGTCATAGAATCCGATCAGTCCGAACAACAGGGTCACCAGGACCACGATCCAGACATAGCGGTTGTCCAGGTCGGCCCACAGCAGGGTGCTGACCGCCACCGCCACCAGCAGCAGGGTACCGCCCATGGTCGGCGTACCGGCCTTGGCGAGGTGGCTCTGGGGTCCGTCGCTGCGTATCGTCTGGCCGATCTGGTGATGGGTCAGGCGACGGATCATCACCGGCCCGACAATGAATGAAATCATCAGCGCCGTGAGCACACCCAGGATGGTACGCAGGGTGATATACTGGAATACGCTGAAGCCACTGTTGAACTGGGTCAGGTATTCGGCCAGGTAAACGAGCATCTCAGTCTGTCTCCCGCTCGACGAGTGCATTGACAACCATTTCCATTCCCGCGCGACGCGAACCTTTTACCAGCACCCGGTCGCCTGACCGCAGCTCCTGCTGCAGTTGTTCCAGCAAAGACTCACGACTGGCGAAGGCCGCACCGCCCGCGGCGAATTGCCTGGCCGCTTCTCCCGCCTCGCCGACGCCATACAGATGTTCAATCCCGGCCGCCCGTGCCTGGCGCCCCAACTCGCCATAAAAGCCCTGGGTGCCTGCGCCCAATTCACCCAGCTCACCCAGCAGCAGGAAGCGGCGGCCCGGCGCCTGGGCCAGGACATCGATGGCGGCGCCGACGGAATCGGGGTTGGCGTTATAGCTGTCATCGATCAGCCAGACCCCCCGCTGCCCCCGTAGCGGTTGCAGCCGCCCCTTGACCGGACGGATGGCTGCCAGCCCGGCGACGATGCTCTGCTCGCTGGCCCCGACCTGGAGCGCGGCGGCGATCGCCGCCAGCGCATTCATACGGTTGTGCTCCCCGGCCAGCGCCAGCTCGATGTTCAGGCTGCCGCCGGGGATATCCACCGCAAAGCGGCTGCTGAAGCCCTGTTCGTGCCCCTCCTCATACCAGTGCAACGCCAGTTGCCCGGGACTGCTGATATCGGCCGGCTGGTGGATGCCGAAGCTGCAGACCCGCCGCCCGGTGGCGACGCCGCGCCAGAACGGGGCGAAACGGTCGTCGGCATTGAAGACGAAGCAGCCCGGCTCGACCAGTCCGGATACGATCTCGCTCTTCGCCTTCGCCACCCCCTCCAGGGTACCGAAGCCCTCCAGGTGGGAGCGGAAGGCGTTGTTCAGCAGCGCCACATCGGGGCGTGCGATCTTGCTCAGATAGCCGATCTCGCCCGGGTGGTTGGCGCCCATCTCGATCACGGCAAAATCCTCATCCTGCAACTGCAGCAGGGTCAACGGCATGCCGATGTCGTTGTTCAGGTTGCCCCGGGTGGCCAGGACCGTGCCGTTACCGCTCAGGATGGCGGCGATCATCTCCTTGACCGTGGTCTTACCGTTACTGCCGGTCACCGCGATCACCTGCGCCTTGCTCTTCAGCCGCCACTCCGCCGCCATCCGCCCCAGGGCGACGCGGGTATCCTCCACCACCAACTGGGGACAATCCACCGCCAGCTCGTGATCCACCACCGCCGCGACGGCACCCTGCGCCAACGCCTGCGGCAGATAGTCATGGCCATCGAAGTTGGGGCCTTTCAGGGCCACGAACAGATCCCCCGCCTGCAGCCGGCGGGTATCCGTGCTGACCGCGCTGAAACGAGCGTCGCCTCCCAAATGCCGGGCGCGAATGGCGCCGGCCATTTCCGCGAGCGTGAAGGCGATCATCACCCCACCTCCCGCAAGGCGTCTTCCACCTGCTCGCGGTCACTGAAATGGAACACCTGGTCGCCCACCAGCTGATAGGTTTCGTGCCCCTTGCCGGCAATCAGGATCAGATCACCCGGCTCAGCCTCACGAATGCTCAGGGCAATCGCCCGGGCGCGGTCCCTGACTACCTGGGCCCGGTCCGGCTGGCCCATGCCGGCAAGGATTTCGGCAACGATGAAGTCGCCCGATTCGCTGCGCGGATTGTCATCGGTGACGATCACCCGGTCCGCCAGCCGCTCGGCGATCCCGCCCATCAGCGGCCGCTTTCCCCGGTCCCGGTCGCCGCCACAACCGAACACACAGACCAGGCGGCCACCAACATGTTCGCGCAGCGCGGTCAGGGCGTGTTCCAGGGCATCCGGGGTATGGGCGTAATCGACCACCACCAGCGGTTGCCCGCCGCCGCCGAAGCGCTGCATGCGTCCGGCTACCGTCTCCACCTGGGCCAGCTTCTCCAGCGCCGCCGCGAACGGCACGCCCCGCTGCAGCAGTACCGCCAGCACCGCCAGCAGATTGCTCACGTTGAAACGCCCCAGCAGCCGGCTGACGAGGTGTCCCCGCCCCCAACTGCTTTCGATAATCAGGGACATGCCCTCGGCGTCCGGCACGATAGCGGTTGCCTTCACCCACTGCGGCGTCTCCGGGGCGCGCTCCGCATCGCTGCTGTAGCCGATCCGGCGCACCTGCGCAGGCAGCCCGGCGAGCACCCGGGCGGCGAACGGATCATCCAGGTTCAGCACCGCGCAGTTGATCTCGCAGTCGGTGAACAGGCGCAACTTGGCTTCGGCATAGGCCGCCATGCTGGTGTGATAATCGAGATGATCCTGGGTCAGGTTGGTCAGCAGCGCGACATCGAAGCGCACCGCCGCGGCCCGCCCCTGATCCAGGGCGTGGGAGGAGACCTCCATGGCCACCAGTTCGGCGCCGCGATCAAGCAGATCGCGCAACTGCGCCTGCAGGCTGACGGCATCGGGCGTGGTGTGCCCAGTGCTCTCCAGCGCCCCAGGCAGACCGTAACCGATGGTGCCGATCACCCCGCAGAGGTGTTCCGGACTGAACGCCTGGGCCAGGAAATGGCTGCAACTGGTCTTGCCGTTGGTGCCGGTGATACCAACGACCGCCAGGCTATGGCTGGGATCGGCATAGAAACGCCCGGCAATGGCGCTGACCTGCGCACTCAACCCCGCAAGCGCATAGAGCGGGATCCCGCTCGCCTCCGCCAGTGCCTGGATATCCTCCGCGGTCCACTCCTCGTTGGGTTCGCAGAGCACTGCCGCGGCCCCGCGATCCACCGCCTGCTGGAGAAACTCCAACCCGTGATGGGAGATCCCGGCACAGGCGAGAAACAGCGAACCCGGGCGAATCCGGCGGCTGTCCAGGGTCAGATCGGTGATCTCCCGATCCGCCACCGCCGCGGCATCGATCCAGCTGGAGAGCAGCTCCGGCAGCCGGCAAATCGAGCTGTATGCAGCCGTTGCCATCACCCGCCCCCTCCCGTGCCGGCCAGCTTGAGCAAGGAATCGTCAATGGCATCGGGGGCGATATTGAGCAGCCGCAGGGCGCCGGTCATCACCCGGGAGAACACCGGCGCGGCCACGGAACCGCCATAATATTTCCCCGCCGTCGGCTCATCGATCATCACCACCATCACCAGGCGCGGATCGCTGGCCGGGGCGATACCGGCGAACACCGAAATGTAGCGATCGTCCGCATAACCGCCGCTGATGCTCTTCTTCGCCGTCCCGGTCTTGCCCGCCACGCGGTAACCGGTCACGGCCGCCGCCGGCGCCGTGCCTTCGTCCGTCACCACTGCCTCCATCATCTTGCGAACCGTGCGTGCCGTGGCGGCGCGCATCACCCGCTCCCCCTTCACCGGCGCATCCTGGCGCAGCAGGGAGACCGGATACCGGATGCCGTCACTGGCGAGCACGCCATAGGCGCGGGCCAGCTGCAGCGCGGTGACCGAGAGCCCGTAGCCGAAGGCCAGGGTCGCCTGGTCGATCTCCGCCCAGCGCCGGTAGGGCGCCAGCTGACCGGCCACCTCACCGGGGAAACCGGTGCTGGTGGGGTCACCGAAACCGACCCGTGAGAAGAAGCCCCAGAACTGCTCCTTGGGCAGATCCAGGGCGATCTTGCTGACCCCCACATTGCTCGATTTCAGGATCACCCGGGCCAGGTCGATGCGCCCGTAATCGCGATGATCCTTCACTTGGTGGCGGCCGACCCGGAAGGTGCCGGGCGTGGTATCGATCATCGTCCCCGGGGTATAGCGGCCCGACTCCAGCGCGGCGGCAATGGTGAACGGTTTCACCGTGGAACCGGGTTCGAACACGTCGGTCACGGCGCGGTTGCGGAAACGCCCGGCCTTCCCGGACTTGCTGCCGTTCGGGTTGTAGGCCGGTTGGTTGACCATGGCCAGGACCTCGCCATTGCGGGCATCGAGAATGACCGCGGAGCCGGACTTCGCCTTGTGGCGCTGCACCGCCCCCTTGAGTTCGCGATAGGCGAGAAACTGCAGACGCCGGTCGATCGAGGTGATCAGCTCCTTGCCGGCCTGGGGTTCCAGGATGTGCTCCACATCCTTGACCACCCGCGCCCGTCCGTCCTGGATCACCCGCTTGCGTCCGGACGTCCCCTGCAACCATTGGTCGTAGGCCAGCTCCAGCCCCTCCTGCCCCTGGTCGTCGATATTGGTGAACCCGACCACATGGGCGAACACCTCGCCATCCGGGTAGTAGCGGCGATATTCCCGCTGCAGGCCGATGCCGGCGATGTCGTTCTCCGCGACAATCTCCATCAGCCGTTTGGCCCGGTCGGGATTGACCCGCCGCTGGAGATAGACAAAGGAGCGGTCGCTGCGGCGCGCCAGCAGCTGGCGCAGGTCATCCAGATCCATCTCCAGAACCTTTGCCAGCGGCGCCAGCACCCGGCGGTCCGGCGACAGGGCGCGGGGATTGGCCCAGATGGAATCCACCGGGGTACTGATGGCCACGGGCGCGCCGGAGCGGTCCTTGATCATGCCGCGGTGGGCGGGCATCTCGACCACCCGCAGATAACGCCGCTGCCCCTCGTTCTGCAGGAAATCGGTTTCAAAAATCTGTTGATCCACCGCGCGCCACACCAGCAGCACGGCGGAGAGCGACAGCAGACCGAGCAGGGTCCAGCGCCGGGCGCGATAGCTCGGCAGCGCCTGCTCGATCCGGCGGGCCTGCTTCTGACGCCTGTTTCTGCTATTCCCACTCATATCAAGGCTTCACCACCACAACTTCATCAGCTGCCGGTATGTGCATATTCAACCGTTTGCGGGCAATCTTCTCGACCCGGGCGTGCGTGGCCCAGGTACTCTGTTCAAGTTGCAACCGCCCCCACTCCACATCTATCGCGTCACGCTCGGCGCGCAACATCTGCAACGCCACAAACTGTTTCCGGGTGGCGTATTTCGAATACACCACTCCGGTCGCGGTCAACAGCAGACCGAAAGTCAACAACAGCAAGAGGATCAGTTGACCCCGCTTCATCGCTTGCGCTCCGCCACCCGCAACACGGCGCTGCGCGCACGTGGATTCTCCTCCACCTCCCGCCGGGAGGGCTTGATCGCCTTGCCGATCAGTGCCAGGCGCGAATTGCGCTGCAGCTCGGTCACCGGAATTCCCGCCGGGAAGCGGTCGCCGCGCTCGGCATCGCGCATGAAACGCTTGACGATGCGGTCTTCCAGCGAATGAAAGCTGATCACCGCCAGGCGCCCGCCCGGCGCCAGGACCCGCAACGACTGATCCAGACACGCCTTCAGGTCGTCCAGTTCCCGGTTGATATGGATACGGATGGCCTGAAAGCAGCGCGTCGCCGGATGCTTGCCCTTTTCCCAGGCGGGATTGGCCGCGGAGACGATCTCCGCCAGTTGGCGTGTCGTCTCAATCGGCTGCACCGCCCGCGCCTCGACGATGGCACGGGCGATCCGCCGGGCATAACGCTCCTCGCCATAGGCCTTGAATACCTGCGCCATCTCATCGGCGCCGACCACGCTCACCCAATCGGCCGCACTGATCCCAGAACTGTTATCCATGCGCATGTCCAGTGGCCCGTCATTGAGAAAACTGAACCCCCGCCCTGCTTGATCGAGCTGTGGCGAGGAGACCCCCAGATCCAACAGCACCCCGTTGACGCGTCCGAGTAATCCCGACTCCTCGGCAAAACGTTCCAACTCCGCGAAGGAGCCCTGGCGGATCTCAAACCGGGCATCCTCGGCGAACATCTCCCGCGCGCAGGCGATGGCCTCAGGGTCCTTGTCGATCGCCAGCAGGCGCCCCGCCGTGCCCAGCGCCTGCATAATCGCCGCACTGTGCCCACCGCGGCCGAAAGTGCCGTCGATATAGATCCCATCCGGTAATATATTCAGCGCCTCCAGCGCCTCGTTGAAGAGCACCGGCAGATGTGTGTCCGTGTCGGCCATCGCTATATCGAGAACGTGTCGAATTCGGCCGGCAGATCGAGGTTGTTCAGATCCACCTCACCCAGCCACCCTTCCCGCTGGCTGTTCCAGCGCTCTTCATCCCACAGTTCGAACTTGTTGCCCTGCCCGATCAGCACCACATGCTTATCCAGGTGGGCAAAGTCACGCAGGGCGGGCGGCAGCAGTACGCGGCCCTGGCCATCCATCTCGACTTCTGTGGCGTGTCCCACCAGCAGACGCTGCAGATTGCGCGCCGCCTTATTAAAGGAAGGAAGTTTCATCAGCTTGCGTTCAATCTCCTGCCATTCCGGCAGTGGATAAATCAATAGACAGTGATCAAGGTCTATCGTTACCACCAATTCCGCGGCACAGCGCTCCTGCAGCCGTTCGCGATAGCGCGTCGGCACGGCCAAACGGCCCTTGGCATCCAGGTTGAGTCTGTTAACGCCCCGAAACAATGAACGAGCCCCCCTTTTGGAATTCCTATTTCCAGAAAAATCCACTTTTACCCACTTCTCCCCATAATAGGTACTCAAATCGGGGGTTGTCAAGGAGATGACTCCACCTAAACAGGCGAAAGTTCCTTTAAAGACAGGGGCTTAGGGGCAGCACTTGGAGGAAAATCCACGACACAACGCAATATAAAACAGGGCGATGAAATGCCGAGTTAAAGTAGATTATGAAGATAAGTAGAGCTTAAGTCCTATTTTCACCTGGAACCACCACACTCCGTTGATGCGGCCCGATGCGGGTCCGCGGAAACCGGCTATTCCGCCGGCATTGCGATGTGGAAACGGGGAGCGCGGCCAGCCACGAAGTGGCTGCCAGCGAGAGGAGGTGGGTTGGGAGTCGGCCTGTAAGCCGGGTTCTGTCATGGATGGCCATTCATCTGGGATGCACGTCGCCGTGCACCTCAAGCGACCTACCCGGGGACCGTGCGGGCCGCACGTGGCAACCGAGGTTGCCCGCCCCCCTATTTGGTCTTGCTCCGGGTGGGGTTTACCCTGCCACTGCTGTTACCAGCAGCGCGGTGCGCTCTTACCGCACCATTTCACCCTTACCAACCGGCCCGTGGGTCGGTGGCGGTATATTTTCTGTGGCACTTTCCGTAGGCTCGCGCCCCCCAGGCGTTACCTGGCACCCTGCCCGTCGGAGCCCGGACTTTCCTCCACCTTTTGCAAGGCAGCGACCATCCGGCCGACTCCCGGCGAGGAGAGTAGTCCCATCACCCCGCTTGTGCAAGCACAAACTCGCCGCCCACCA
>NZ_JANIOA010000036.1 GCF_025175675.1 Sedimenticola hydrogenitrophicus | reverse complement strand
GGAGCGTGGGAACGAGGGGGGGTAGGCAGTAGCGTGTAGGATGGGTGGAGGCGCGGCACCATTGTAAACGGCTGTTCGCGGCAGTTGGTCGCGCCGTAACCCATCTTCGGATGCGGGTGCAGGTGCACGATGGGTTGCGCGCCGGAGCCGGAGCCGGCGGAGAGTCCATGGGGGCGCTCCACCCATCCTACGCCCGGATGTAAAGGGCAGAACTAGGTAAACAAAAAAACCCCGCATCAGGATGCGGGGTTTTCTGTTCTACACAGCTATTGGGTGGCTTACTTGTGCACGCCCAGACGATCCCGCCAGCCGGGGAAGATCTGATCCGCATCGTGCGGGAAGGATTCGAAGGCGCGGGCAAACTCCTTGTGCTCCTTGGCGTACTCGACCGGGTCGGCACCGGCCTTCCAGCACTCGTAGGCCTGGCGCAGGGAGATGGCGCCGGCCGCCGGGCTGTCGATGTGGCCGTAGGAGCCGCCACCGGAGGTGTTGATCACGTTGCCGTGGCCCAGGTTCTCGAAGAAGCCGGGCAGACGCAGCGCGTTCATGCCGCCGGAGATGATCGGGGTGGTGGGTTTCATGCCGTACCACTCCTGGTGATAGAACGGACCGTCGCAGCTGTCGCGCTCGATCATATAGGCGATGATCTTGTCGTCCCGCGAGCCTTCCATCTTGCCGTAACCCATGGTGCCGACGTGGATGCCGGAGGCACCCTGCAGACGCGCCATCTTGGCCAGTACGAAGGCGGTGTAGCCGCGGCTGGAAGAGGGCGAGGTGATCATGCCGTGACCGGCACGGTGGTAGTGCAGGTACTGGTTCGGGTACTGGCGCCGGGCGGTGGTGATCATGCCCGGGCCGCCGACGAAGCCATCCACCAGGAAGGCGACATGGGAGGCGTTCTCGCCGAAGGTCTCGAGGATATAATCGGCACGCGCCAGCATCTCGTAATGATCGTCCGCGGTGATGTTGGCGGAGAACAGCTTGGCCTGCCCGGTCTCGTCCTGGGCGCGCTTCATGGCGTCGGCCAGCAGGGGTACCACCTTCTTCAGCGGGCAGAACACCTGGTTACCCTGGGGTTCGTCATTCTTGATGAAGTCACCGCCCAGCCAGAACTGGTAGGCGGCCGAGGCGAACGGCTCGGGGCGCAGGCCCAGTTTCGGCTTGATGATGGTGCCGGCGATGTAGCCGCCATCCTTGACCGGACGACCGAGGATGCGCCACAGATCGCTGATGTCCTTGGCCGGGCCGTCAAACAGCTGCAGCATCTTCGGCGGGATATAGAAGTCCTGCATCTGGGCGTTCTTCACGTCACCCATGCCCTGGTTGTTGCCGATGCAGAGGGTGAGGAAGGAGACCAGCATGATGCGGCCATCGGTGACATTACGATCGAACAGCTCGTTCGGATAGGCGATCTTCATGATGCCGTTGGCTTCATCGATCTCGTACACCAGCGCGTCCACACCCTTGGTGAAGTCGTCGGTGGTGGAGACCTCCACATTGGTCCCGGTGGAAGACTCGGCGGCGAAGTGTGCCGCGGTAGCAAGATAGCCGTGGCCTGCGGCAGGCTCCATGGTGTAGGCAACCAGGATGTGGTTGCCGTCAGCGATCAGCTTGTCTTCATTCAGACTCAGGTCGGCGTAGCGACTGGTTTGGTCAAGGGCCATCTGTTGTTACCTCATTACTCTCTATATATGATTGGGCTGTTTGCGTACAGTGCGATGGGTTCAATCGGCTTCTCCCAGGGGAGTTGAGGTGACTATAGCTATCGATCACTATAAATAAAACTCAAAGTTTTTGATTGATGTGATAAGGTAGCGCTTATATGTAGGTATGGGGTGAGCATTATGAATTTCACAATTCGTCAATTGAAAGTGTTCGAGGCCGTAGCCACTCATTTGAGTTTTACCAGAGCTGCTGATGAGCTATATCTTAGTCAGCCTGCGGTTTCCATGCAAATCAAACAGTTAGAAGAGAGCGTCGGATTGCCGCTGTTTGAGAAGCTGGGCAAGAAGATCCATCTCACCGGGGCCGGGCGGGAGCTCCACACCTATGGCAAGGCGATTTTCCGCCAACTGGACGAGATGGAAGAGGTGATGGAGGCGCAGAAGGGGCTGAGTCGCGGCCGTCTGGATATCGCCGTGGCCAGTACCGTCAACTACTTCGCCCCGCGTGCCCTGGGGGCCTTTTCACGCCGCTATCCCGGTGTCCGGCTCAGCCTCTCGGTGAATAACCGCAAGGAGCTGATGCGCATGCTGGAACAGAACGAGAAGGATCTGGTGCTGATGGGCCAACCCCCCGATGCGCTCGATCTGGAATATGAAGAGTTCATGGACAATCCCCTGGTGGTGATCGCGCCGCCCGACCACCCGCTGGTGGGGGAGAAGCGAATCTCGCTGCAAAAGCTGGCCGAGCAGACCTTTCTGATGCGCGAGCCCGGCTCTGGCACCCGGCTGGCGCTGGAGCGGTTTTTTCAGGAGCAGGGACTCGATCTGCTCTGCGGCATGGAGCTTAATGGCGGCGAGGCGATCAAACAGGCGGTCCGGGCTGGGCTGGGACTGGCCGTGGTGTCGGCCCACACCATCGAGCTGGAGCTGGAGACCGGCCGGCTGGTGACCCTGGACGTGGAGGGTTTCCCACTGCTCAAGAAGTGGTTCATGGTGCATCGCCGCGGCAAGCGGCTGTCGCCCTCGGCCCAGGCGTTCCACGATTTCCTGCTGGGCGACGGGTTGGCCGAGATCCAGAAAATTAGGTAGGGACTTGGTGCGGCTTGTTGGGCTAAAATGCGCGGTTTCGCCTATTGCGATTGCACAATCAACCAGGGTCGGGGACCGACTTCCATCGCTGAGCGGGTGGAAATCCTCCGACGGCTATACTTTACAATGGCTGCAGCAGCCTGTCGGACTTAACGCTGATCTACTGCGGACCCTCGCTACGATCGGTTAAGCCAGACAGGCTGCCAGGGTCTCCAGCGGAACGCACGGGTAAGGGCATGTCACAGCGGCAACAGGGCAGCGGATCAGGATCGACTGGCACATTCCGGCTGCTCGACAGTATCGAATATCCCCGGGATCTCCGGTTGCTGCCGCCGGAGCGGCTGCCGGCACTGGCCGAGGAGTTGCGGCGCTTTCTGATCGAAACCGTGTCGCGCACCGGCGGCCATCTGGCGGCCGGGCTCGGGGTGGTGGAGCTGACCATTGCGCTGCACTACGTACTCAATACCCCGGAGGACCGGCTGCTTTGGGATGTGGGCCACCAGGCCTATCCGCACAAGATTCTCACCGGCCGGCGCGAGCGTATGGAAAGCCTGCGCCAGCGCGACGGCATTTCCGGTTTTCCGCGCCGCGAAGAGAGCGACTACGACACCTTCGGCACCGGCCACTCCAGTACCTCCATCGGTGCCGCCCTCGGCATGGCCGCAGCGGCCAAGCGGCTGAAGGTCAAGCGTGATGTGGTCGCCGTCATCGGTGACGCGGCGATGGGCGCCGGGATGGCGTTCGAGGCGCTCAATCACGCCGGTGCCCTGGACCTGGACCTGCTGGTGGTGCTGAACGACAACGACATGTCCATTTCCGACCCGGTCGGCGCCTTCCGCAATCACCTGGCCCGCCTGCTCTCCAGCAAGTTCTACACCCGGGTGCGTGAAGGCGGCAAGTCGGCGCTGAGCAGTCTGCCGCACATCTCCGAGCTGGTGGGGCGCTGGGAAGAGCACATGAAGGGCATGGTGATGCCCGGCACCCTGTTCGAGGAGCTGGGGTTCAACTATATCGGCCCGATCGACGGCCACGACCTGGAGACCCTGACCGCCACCCTGCAGAACATGCAGATGATGCACGGCCCGCGGCTGTTGCACGTGGTGACCCAGAAAGGCCGGGGTTACAAGCCGGCTGAGGGGGACCCGCTGGTCTACCACGGGGTGACACCGTTCGATCCGGCCACCGGCAAGATGGACAAGAAGAGCGCCTCCGGGCCCAGCTATACCGAGATCTTCGGCCGCTGGTTGTGCGATGCCGCCGCGGCCGACCCGCGGCTGGTAGCGATCACCCCGGCCATGTGCTCCGGTTCCGGCATGGTGGCCTATGCCAAGCGTTTTCCCGACCGTTATTACGATGTGGGCATTGCCGAACAGCATGCCGTCACCTTCGCCGCCGGGCTTGCCTGTGACGGGGTAAAACCGGTGGTGGCAATCTACTCCACCTTCCTGCAGCGCGCCTATGACCAGCTGATTCACGACGTGGCGCTGCAGAACCTGGATGTCACCTTTGCGGTGGACCGGGCCGGGCAGGTGGGCGCCGACGGCGCCACTCACGCGGGCAGTTTTGATCTGAGCTATGCGCGCTGCATCCCCAACCTGGTGGTGATGGCGCCGTCCGATGAGAACGAGTGCCGCAAGCTGCTGCAGACCGCCTATCAGTATGAGGGGCCGGCCCTGGTCCGTTATCCGCGCGGGGCGGGTTGCGGGGCCCGGGTTGACGAGGCGCTGGAGACCCTGCCGCTGGGCGAGGGCGAGATTCGTCGGCAGGGCCGGCGGGTGGCACTCCTGGCCTTCGGCAGTCTGCTGGATACGGCACTGCAAGTGGCCGAGGACGTGGACGCCACCGTGGCCAATATGCGCTTTGTCAAACCGCTGGACGAGACACTGGTGCGGCGGCTGGCGGACAGTCATGAACTGCTGGTGACCCTGGAAGAGAATGTGCTCAAGGGGGGCGCCGGATCCGCCGTCAATGAGTATCTGGCGGCCGACCGGCAGCGGGTCCGGACCATCAATCTCGGCTTGCCGGATCATTTCATCGAGCACGCCACGCCGGCGGAACAGCTGCGCGAGGCGGGGCTCGACCGGGAGAGCGTGCTAGCGGTGATCGAGACGGCACTGGCGGCGGACGCCGAGTTGACGGCGGGAGATCCGGTCAGGGAAGTTTCGGTCAACGGTCAGCGCTAAGGGCCCGCGCAAGGATAATTCCGTGGTACCGAGGGCGTTCCTGGGCCACGCTGGCAAGGCCTGCTTTACAGGCAATGGCCGCTCCCGACCATCCATGGTCTCCGCGGCATAAGTCCATCCTTGGACAAAGCTGTTCCCTTGCCAACAAAGCGTAATGCCGCCAGCGGTGTCCAGGAGCGTCCGAATGCAGGAACGTATTCTTGCGCGGGCCCTAAGTCCCGCCGCCACGCCGCGGTCGGGTTGCGCCTCTCGGGCGGTATTGGAGCATAACAATAAAGTGAGGATGCGTATGAAGCGGTTTATTGCCCTGTTTGTCGTGCTGGGGGCGGCCCTGTTGGCGGCTCCCGGTATCGTCGGCTTTCAGGTGGAGACTTACTATCAGGGACTGATGCAGCAGTTTGCCAAGGGCGGTGCCGAGCTGGTCTCGCAGGATTACCAGCGTGCCTGGTTCGGCGCCGAGAGCCGTACCGATTTTCTGGTCAGGATCCCCTCCGGCGCGGATCGCAGCAAGATGGAAACGCTGCAGTTTTCCCTGGTGAGTCATATCACGCACGGGCCGCTGACGACGGATGGGTTGCGGCTGGCGGATATCCGCAGCGATATCCGGGTGGATGGTGAGTCGCTGTTGCCGGCCGATTATCAGGCCGTGATCAGGACGCTGATCGGCATCGACGGTCAGGGCAGTACCCGGATCGACCTTCCGGCGGGTGTGATCCCGGCCAGTGGCGAGCGCCCGGCGATCCGCTTTGACGGTATGGATGGCGATATTCGTTTTGATGCGGCCTTCGAGCAGGTGGATGCCCGTTTCGCCCTGCCGGCATTGCGGCTGTCGCAGGGGGACGCGCAACTACTGGAGATCGAGGGGATGCAGCTCAACTCCCATTCCAGTAAGGATGTCTCCGGCTTGACGCTGGGCGGGGGGCGGTTCGCGATCGGCCGCATCGGCATGTGGGATCAGGCCTCCGGCACCCGGATTGAAGCGCGTCAACTGGGTGTGGAGGCCGAAAGCACGGTCAAGGGGGAGCTGGTCAGCGCCACGGTCCATTACCAGCTGGATCGGCTGGAGGTCGATGGCGGGGTTTACGGCCCGGCGGAGGTTCGGCTGGGGCTCGGCAATCTGCCGCCCGAGGCGCTGCTGCGGATTCAACAGTCGGTCGAGGAGATCAATGCCCAGCAGCTGCCGGACGAGCAGAAAGGGATGGCGCTGTTGAGTGTGCTGATGGGCAATGCCCCGGCCCTGCTCAAGGGGGATCCGCTGGTGACCATCGACAAGCTGAGCATTCAGACCCCGGATGGCCTGGTCGCGGGTAAGCTCTCGCTGCAGTCGGTAGGGCTGGAGTGGAAGGAGATCGGCAATGCGCCGGCGGTACTCGGCAAGTTGGTGGCCGATGCCTCGTTGCAGATGCCGAAGCGGTTGTTCACCCTGCTGTTGCGGCAAAAGGTGGAGGCCGATCTGTTGCGCCAGTTTGAGCAGCGCCGGCTGCTCAATCCCGATGCCAAGCTGCCCAGTGCGGCGGAGTTGGCGGAGTTGGCGACCGTGCTGACCGAACAGCAGCTGAACCAGTTGCTGGGGCAGGAGATCCTGGTCGAGCAGGGCGACACGATCGCCACCCGGGCAACCCTCGCGGATGGCCTGCTGAGCGTCAACGGCAAGACCATCCCACTGCCGCCAATGCCACAGTGACGGCCTGAGTTACAGACAAAAAATGCCGCCTCAAGATCGGAAGGGGTCGGAGTCAAGCCGCGTATTTGCGAAAATTGGTTAATCCATTCCGACCGGCTTGACTCCGACCCCTGAGTACAATGGCTTATCCGCTCCGTTACGTTGACCAATTTTACCTCTGTGCCGAATAGCACTTACTTCAGCCAAGAACCACCGTCATTCCGGCCTGCGCCGGGATGACGGGAGTTTTAAGTTTAACTAAGTAGCATTGGCCTCTGTGCCCTCTGTGTCCCAGTGGTGAAGATCGATAGCAAATGAACAGCATAGGGCCATGGCTGGGTGAGTGGCCCATCGGGTAAAAAAAATGCCGTCTCGAAGGCGGCATTTTTGTATCCCTGGAAGCGGTCCGGTGGGGTTACCCGCCGTTTCGCTCGTCCATCATCTGCTCGATGATCGGGGTCAGGATGATCTCCATGGCCAGACCCATCTTGCCGCCCGGCACCACGATGGAGTTGCGGCGTGACATGAAGGAGTCATGCAGCATGGAGAGCAGGTAAGGGAAGTCGATATTGAACTTCTTCGGGTCGCGGAAGCGGATCACCACAAAGCTCTCATCCGGGCTGGGAATGTCCCGGGCGATGAAGGGGTTGGAGGTGTCCACGGTGGAGACGCGCTGGAAGTTGATATCGGTGCGCGAGAACTGCGGGGTGATGTAGTGGATGTAATCCGGCATGCGCCGCAGGATGGTTTCCACAATGGCTTCGGCGGAGTAACCGCGTTCCGAGTTGTCGCGGTGAATCTTCTGGATCCACTCCAGGTTGACGATCGGCACCACGCCGATCAGCAGGTCGACATACTGGGCCACATTGGCCTCGTCGGTGACCATGCCGCCGTGCAGGCCTTCGTAGAACAGCAGATCCGTCTCGCCGGGGATGTCCTCCCAGGGGGTGAACTGACCCGGTTCCAGGGCGGTGCCGAGGCGGACATTGTGCTCCGCCGCCTCTTCCTCGCTGTGCAGGTAGTAGCGTTTCTTGCCGTTGCCGTGTTCGCCGTAGGTCTTGAACAGCTTCTCCAGTTCACCGAACAGATTGGAGGCGGGACCGAAGTGGCTCAGGTTCTCTCCCCGTTGCGATGCCTCGGCCACCGCCTCGCGCATCGCCACACGATCATAGCGGTGGAAGCTGTCGCCCTCGATAATGGCCGGGGTGACCCCGTCCCGATAAAAGATGTGTTCAAAGGCACGCTTTACCGTGGACGTTCCGGCGCCGGATGAGCCGGTAACGGCAACGATCGGATGTTTTTTCGACATGTTATACCCCTGAGTCTATAAAACTTCTTCAGATTGTCGGCAATTCTGACAGCGGTGAACCGTGAGGAGAAGTAACAATAATTTTCCTTATCTATAAGGCGTTGTTATGTTAATGGGTGTTTTTATCAGTCCCGCTGTTCGTTTTTCGTCTTGCTCAGTATGGAGTGTCGCCCGGGCGACTGCAATACGCCCTGCCGTCAACCCGGGATGAATGGGCCCAGGTCATTTCATAACGCTCGGAACCCCCTGATTTTTTGACCTCGGACTGCGCCGCGTGTTGGCGAGAATATTTTTGGCTAAATAAGATCCCGCTGATATACTTCCGCTCCGCTCCGTACTGTGACTGGGTGCTGCGACTGGCCGCCAGCGCGGCGATCTTATATGGTATATGCGGACCACCTCAGGGTGGATCGCTCCAGGAGCCTGTCGGACTTAACGCTGATCTACTGCGGAAAAGCCGAATTTGGCCATATTTTCCGATCTTTCTCGTTTAATGGGCCCACTATTGGCCTCGAACGATCGAAAAATCTGGCGCTTCACCCGGTTCCAGGGTAGCCAACAAGCATAATTATTATTTCGGGGTATAACGGTCGATGGAGTCTGCGGTCTCGCTGGAGAAGAAAGCACCGATCACGCCGGGCAGGAAAAAATTCATCGCGGCACTGGTTTTTGCGCTGCTGGCCCTCGCCACGACCTCCGTGGTGCCGACGCTGCAGATCGCCTGGGTCAGCGGCCTGCTGCTGCTCACCATCTATCTGTTTGCCTTCGAGGTGGTGGGCGTGGACGTGGCCGCGCTGACGGTCATGGTGCTGCTCGGACTCACCAGCCTGCTGGCACCCATGATGGGGCTGTCCGAGGGGCTGGTTCCCACCACCCATCTGTTCGACGGCTTCTCCAGCAACGCGGTCATCTCCATTATCGCGGTGATGATCATTGGTGCCGGGCTGGACAAGACCGGACTGATGAGCAAGGTGGCGGGATTCATCCTCGATGTGGGCGGCAGTACCGAAAAACGGATCATCCCGATCATCTCCGGCACCGTGGCCTTCATCTCCTCCTTCATGCAGAACGTGGGCGCCGCGGCCCTGTTCCTGCCGGTGGTGAGCCGTATTTCCGCCCGTTCCGGCCTGCCCATGTCGCGCCTGCTGATGCCGATGGGGTTCTGCGCCATCCTCGGCGGTACCGTGACCATGGTCGGCTCCTCACCGCTGATCCTGCTCAATGACCTGATCCTCACCTCCAACCAGGCGCTGCCGGCGGATCACCAGATGCAGGTCTGGTCGCTCTTTTCCGTCACCCCGGTGGGGGTCGCCCTGGTCGTTACCGGCATCATCTATTTCGTGCTTGCCGGGCGCTTCGTGCTGCCCGTCGGTAGCAGCGACAACGGCGCCACAGCCACCAACTCGATGGAGTATTTCCAGCGCATCTATGACATCGACTATGCCCTGTTCGAGGTGGTGGTGCCGCCGGAGAGTGAACTGGTGGGCAAGAAGCTGGACGATGTGGAGACGGACTACCGGGTGCGCATGATTGCCACCAAGGGGTCGAACGGCCGCATCCGTATCGGTCGCGGTGATCTGGCGCGGGATTTTGCCGTTGAGGCGAGTATGGTGCTGGGTGTGATCGCCTCGCCCAAGTGTCTGGCCGGTTTTGTCGAGAAGTTCGATCTGCGGCTGCGCAACGGCCTCAAATCCTTTGCCGAATCGCTCGCCTCCACCAAGGCGGGTATTGCCGAGCTGGTCATTCCCCCCGGTTCCCAGTTGATCGGCAAGAGCGCCCGCGATGTCTGGCTGCGCAAGACCTACGGTGTCGCCATGGTGGCGCTGCATCGCAATGGCGAGACCCTGCATGAGGGGGATCACATCCGCGATCTGCCCCTCAAGGCGGGCGATACCCTGGTGGTGCACACCACCTGGGACTCCCTGGTGCGCCTGGAATCGGACCGCAACTTTGTCGTGGTCACCACGGAATATCCGCATGAAGAGACGCGCCCGCAGAAAGTGGGCTGGGCCGGACTGTTCTTTGCCATCGCCCTCGCCATGGTCCTGTTCACCGATATCCGCCTCTCCATCGCGCTGTTGACCGGGGCCATCGGCATGGTGCTCTCGGGCGTACTGAAGATCGAGGAGGCCTATTCGGCGGTCTCATGGAAGACGGTGTTCCTGCTGGCCAGCTTGATCCCGTTGGGCCTGGCGGTGGAGACCAGCGGCACCGCCAAGTGGATTGCCGAGCAGACCATCTCGGTGGTCGGCGGGATGCCGGTGTGGGTGATCCAGACGGCTGTCGCCATATTGGCCACCTTCTTCACCCTGGTGATGTCCAATGTGGGCGCCACCGTACTGCTGGTTCCCCTGGCGGTGAATATTGCCGTCGGCGTCGGTGCCGATCCGGCGGTGTTTGCCCTGACGGTGGCCATCGCCACCTCCAACTCCTTCATTATACCCACCCATCAGGTGAATGCCCTGATCATGGGGCCGGCCGGTTACCGGGTGCCGGACTTCATGCGTGCCGGCGGCGTTATGACCCTGCTGTTCCTGGTGGTGATGATCCTGATGATGAATCTGCTGTTCTGATCAGGAGTAATTATTGGCCCCAATTTCCACCACAGTCGCGCAGGGTGGGCACGTGGTCTGTGCCCACCTTGTTGTCCCGTGTCGCACCTTCCGCGTGGGCACAATTTGCGAGGGGTCGGAGTCAAGCCGCGCATTTCCGGGAATTGCTTTAGCCAT
Organism: Sedimenticola hydrogenitrophicus; assembly: GCF_025175675.1. Taxonomy (GTDB): domain Bacteria; phylum Pseudomonadota; class Gammaproteobacteria; order Chromatiales; family Chromatiaceae; genus Sedimenticola; species Sedimenticola hydrogenitrophicus. Next base: position 34,139 of record NZ_JANIOA010000036.1, on the reverse strand, counting down.
ACCGGCCGGCTTGACTCCGACCCCTGAGTGCGGAGGGAAGATTTAAGCCGCGAATGAACGCAAATGAACACGAATAAGGTTGCCGGTGAGGCACCAACCGCATCACCCTTACCGCGAGGAGTGGTGCAGGGGTGCACCGTTTACGGACCTGAGGATGGAATGATGCGGTTCGCAAGCTCACCGGCATCCTACACCGCCGCACGGCCGTAGGTTGGGGTGAACCTGCGAACCCCAACGAGCCAGGGGCAGTCCTGAGCCCGATCCGACGCTTGGGGTATAGGGCGCCCCGTGGGCGCCGTCGGCGGGCACGGCCCGCCCTATGGATCGGGAGGGGTCGCTGCGATGAGACGTGGTGGTCAGAACAGGCGGGCGTTCAGCCACAGGTGGACGAGGATGCCGGCAAAGTAGGCGAGCAGGATCACCGGGGTCCATTTCAGGTGGCTGTAAAAGGTGTAGTTGCCATTGGACTGGGCCATCAGCGCCACCCCGGCCGCCGAGCCGATCGCCAACAGCGAGCCGCCGGTGCCGACACTGAGGGTCGCCAGCAACCACTCCCCCTGCGTCATATCCGGCATCATGGTCAGCACACTGTACATGGTGGGCACGTTCTCCAGCACCGCCGAGGCCAGTCCCACCGTGATATTGGCGGCGGTGGCGCCCCACTGGCTGTACATGATATCGGAGGCGGTGGCCATGTAACCGATGTAACCGAGTCCGCCGACCGAGAGCGCCACGCCATAGATGAACAGCAGCGTATCCCACTCCACCTGGCCCACTCGGACGAATACGTCGAACGGAGTGCGGCCATCGACCGGGACGGGCGAGGCCAGCATCTCGGCATCCTCCACCCCCTCTTCCAGGGGCCGGTGGGTTTTTTTCAGGTAGTAGCCGAAGAACTGCAGGTAGGAGAGGCCGGTGAGCATGCCGACCACAGCGGGCAGATGCAGCACCCCCCGGAACAGCACCGCGGTGGCGATGGCGCCGAGAAACAGCAGCATGATGCGGCGTGCGCCACGCAGCATGCGCACCGGCTGGCAGTGCGGTTGCAGCCTCCCCTTCGGCAGGGCCAGGTGCATGGCGCAGGCGGGTATCAGGAAGCTGATCAGCGCCGGGATGAACAGATTGAAGAAGCTCCAGAAATCCAGGGCCCCGTTGCTGCTCTGGATATCCTGCTGCCACACCATCAGGGTGGTGATGTCGCCGAAGGGGCTGAAGGCGCCGCCGGCGTTGGCCGCCACCACCACGTTGATGCACCCCAGACTGATGAAGCGCCGGTTGTCCGGCTCGATCACCAGGATCAGCGCGCCCACCAGGAGTGCGCTGGCCAGGTTGTCGAGAAACGGCGACAGCAGGAAGGTGCTGATGCCGCTGCTCCAGAACAGTCCGCGATAACTGAGTCCGCGATTGCACAACCGGGCACGCAGGGTCTTGAACACGCGGCGCTCGCCCAGGGCGTTGATGTAGGTCATCACCACCAGGATCAGCAGCATCAGCTCGCTATATTGCAGCAGGCTCTGACGCACGCTCTGTTCCGCCTGTGCCGCGCTGCCGGTGGTGACGGCGTACCAGCCGATCAATGCCCAGATGACGCCGGCGGAAATCATGACCGGTTTGGATTTACTGAATTGGGTGAACTCCTCCAGGCTGACCAGGAGGATGGCGAGGAGAAAGGTCGCCAGGGCGAGATAGCCGCTCCAGTGGGCGGCCATTGCAGGCAGCAACAGGTCCGGGTCGGCGGCGAGCGCGGTGCCGCTCACGCAGGCGAGTGCGGCAATGCCGAGTCGGGGTGCTGTTCGGGTGATCTGCATGTGAGTGCTCGTCGCCATTAGGAGTCTGTCGGGCTTAACCGATCGTAGCGAGGGAAAGCCGGTTTGTTCCGCACATCCCTGTGCTTCACCCCTTCGGGGTTGGCACGTCAATCGCTCCCGGCGATTGAATGAGCCAGATTTTTCGATCTTTCGAGGAGAATAGTGGGCCTATTTAACGAGAAAGATCGGAAAATCTGGCCAAATCCGGCTTTTCCGCAGTAGATCAGTGTTAAGTCCGACAGACTCCTAGACCAGCGCCCATGATAACGGAATTGTTATCTTAATAACCACCGGCAGTTGGTGACTGCCGGTGGTCCCGATTGGGATCAGAACAGGGACGCGTTGATCCAGAGGTGGGCGTAGATACTGGCGGCATAGCCGAGGGCGATTACCGGCGCCCACTTCAGGTGGCCGAAGAAGGTGTAACGGCCCCGCGCCTGGCCCATCAGAGCGACGCCGGCGGCGGAGCCGATGGAGAGCAGCGAACCGCCGACGCCGGCGGTGAGGGTGACCAGCAGCCACTGGCCCATGGACATATCCGGCAGCATGGTGAGCACCGCGAACATCACCGGGATGTTATCGACGATGGCGGAGAGCAGGCCGACGATGACGTTGGCGGTGGTGGGCCCCAGTTGCACATACATCAGTTCCGAGGTGAGCGACAGGTAACCAATGAAGCCGAGGCCGCCGACGCAGAGCACCACGCCATAGAAGAACAGCAAGGTGTCCCACTCGGCGCGCGCCACCTTGCTGAACACGTCGAAGGCGACCAGATCGCCCATCTGGCCGTCATGTTCCAGTTCGGTGGCGACCTCACCGTTGCTGGCGTTCAGTTCCCGGTGGTAGGTCTTCTTCAGGAAGAAGCCGAAGAACTGCAGGTAGGCCAGACCGGTGAGCATGCCGATCACCGGCGGCATGTGCAGGAAGTTGTGGAAGCTCACGGCGGTGACGATGGTGAGCAGGAACAGCACGATAATGCGCCGCGCCCCGCGCTTCATGGCCACCGCCTGGCCGCCGCCGCTGGGCTGCTCGTTGGGGACCGCGAAGTGCATGATGGCGGCCGGTACCAGCCAGTTGATCAGGGAGGGGAGGAACAGCGCGAAAAAGCTGCCAAAGGCGACCACGCCCTGGGGTGTTGCGACACCCTTCTGCCACACCATCAGGGTGGTGATGTCGCCGAACGGACTGAAGGCGCCGCCGGCATTGGCGGCGACCACGATATTGATACAGGCCAGCAGGATGAACTTGTTGTTGTTGCCGCCCACCGCCAGCACCACCGCGCACATCAGCAGGGCGGTGGTCAGGTTGTCCGCTATGGGTGAGATGAAGAAGGCGAGCACGCCGGTGATCCAGAACAGCTGACGGAAACCGAAGCCTTTGGCCACCAGCCAGGAGCGCAGCGCCTCGAACACGTTGCGCTCGTCCATGGCGTTGATATAGGTCATCGCCACCAGCAGGAACAGCATCAGCTCGGCATACTCCAGCAGGTTGTGGCGTACCGCCACCTCCGCCTCGCTGGTAAAGCCGTGGGCGGCGTAGTACCAGGCGATGAGCGACCAGATCAGGCCGGCGGCCAGGATCACCGGTTTGGATTTACGCAGATGGGTAAACTCTTCCGCCATTACCAGCAGATAGGCCAGGGCGAAGATGGCAATGGCGGTGTAGCCCACCCAATGGCTGGTCAGGTCCAGCTGGTTGTCACCGGTTGCCGCGGCGAGGGCCGCGCCGGGGAGGGCCACCAGCAGGAAAAACAGGGTTTTGAGGGCGTTACTCACAGCAGTTGCTCCTTGATCATTTAGCGGGCTACAGATTGAACCGTGGCGGGCCGGAGCGGAGTGCTGCCGTGGTCGCCCGATATATCGGAGCGACTTTATACCATTTTAGCGGCAGGGTGTGGAGGTCGAAGCGCGAATATATTGACCGCGTGGTCCGGCTTGGCAGTGGCGACCGAATACCGGAACTTATTCTTGCGCGACTCCTTGGGGTTATCGGGAGAAGAAGATGTCGCCGTAATAGGCGTGCGCCTGCCGGCCCGAGTTGTCGGTATCGGTCATGATGGCGATGACATCGATAGAGTCCACCGGGGCGCCGAAGTAGCGCTGGAAATCGACCTGGACGTTGCGTCGCTCACTGTACAGCCTACCCGGGCTGTCGGCGGCGGAGCGGACGGCGATCATCCGGGCACGGTCGCTGTAGGCGTTGGGCCAGCTTGCGCCGGTCGGCTGACTGCCTGACCAGACATAGTTGAGGGCCTTGGTGCGCCACGGCAGCAGGCCGCCGCTCCGGATCACGTAGACCCGGGCGCTGTAGTCGTCACCGCCTTTGCTCCGTTCATCCAGCCCGCGCAACGGTTTCTCGACCCGCCACTGCCAGTTGAGGTAGGGCGTCTCGCGCAGATCCACCCGCAGCTCTTTATACAGGCCGGAGGCGCTGGCGTCGCTGCGGGCACTGATCAGCGGAATGCCGTCCAGATCGACCACCCGGTAACGGGTGTGGCCCTTGAAGCTGTGTTCGTTCCAGCCGTCCAGGCCCTGGTTGGCGAGGTCGGTGAGGTCGATGCGGGCCGCCAGGGCCGGCAGGGCGAGGCCGCCGATCAGCAGCAGCCAGATTGTTCGCGGCGCCTGGTGTCTCATCGCGTCTCCTCCGTCGCCCCGTCGCTCTCCGGCAGCGTCTTGCCGGGGTTGAGGATGCCCAGCGGGTCGAACTGGCGGCGGATGGCGTGCATCAGGCGCAGCGTGGCGGGCTCGATCTCGCGGTCGATGTAATCCCGCTTCTCCAGCCCCACGCCGTGTTCCCCCGACAAGGTGCCGCCCAGTTGCAGAACCAGATCGAAGGTTTCGCTCAGACATTCATGGGCGCGCGCCATCATCGCCGGGTCGTCCGGGTCGGTCAGCAGATTGACATGGATGTTGCCGTTGCCGGCGTGGCCAAAGTTGACGATGCGGATATCGAATCGGTCGGACAGCCGTTCCAGCCCGCCTATCAGGTCGGGGATGCGGGAGACCGGCACCACCACGTCCTCATTGATCTTTTTCGGGGCGATGTTGCGCAGTGCCGGGGAGAGGGCCTTGCGGGTGCGCCAGAGCCGCTCCACCTCCTGCTCGCCGTGGGCCACCTCGATCCCGACCATCCCGTCGATCCGGGCGGCGTCGATCACCGCCTGCAGGGACTGGTCGAGACCGTGGGCCGGTCCGTCCACCTCGATCATCAGCAGGGCGCCGACGGCCTCCGGCAGGTCGAGATCGGAGTAGTTGCGCACCATGTCGATGGAGGCGCCGTCCATGAATTCCAGGGCGCAGGGGGTGATCGGCTGGGCCATGATGGCGGAGACCGCCCGGGCGGCGGCATGCATGTCCCGGTAGGTGGCCTGGAGTGTGGCCTTGGCCTCGGGCAGGGGTGTGAGTTTCAACACTGCCTCGGTGATGATGGCCAGGGTCCCCTCCGAGCCGATCAACAGCCGGGTGAGGTCGTAGCCGACGACCCCCTTGCTGGTGATGACGCCGGTACGCAACTCCTCGCCCGCGCCGCTGACCGCGCGCAGCCCCAGGGTGTTCTCCCGCGGGGTGTTGTATTTTACCGCCCGCGGACCGGCCGAGTTGTAGGCCAGGTTGCCGCCGACGGTGCAGATCGCCGCGCTGGTGGGGTCGGGCGGCCAGAAGAAGCCGTGCGGGTGGAGCGCCTGCTGCAGCGCCTGGTTGGTGACGCCGGGCTGCACCCGGGCGATACGGTTGGCTGGGTCGATCTCCAGGATCCGGTCCATGCGCTCCAGGGCGAGGATGATACCACCCCGGTCCGGCACCGTGGCGCCGGTGGTGCCGGTCCCCTTGCCCCGGGCGATCAGCGGGATCCGCTGCTGGTTGCACAGGACGACGATGTCGCGCACCTGTTCATGGGTGGTGGCGAAGACCACCGCCTGGGGCAGGGCGTGGCGGCGGCTGTTGTCATAGCCGTAGGGCCAGCAGTCGCCCGGATCGGTCAACACCCCCTCTGCGCCGACGATCGCGGCCAGCGCCTCGCGGGTATCGGCGTCGAGCGGGGTGGCGGTTTTACCCTCAGATATACTCAAAGACCTTCACCACCTTGGTGACGCCGTCCAGGTAACGGATCTTCTCCACCACGGCCTCCGCCTCCTCGGCTGTTACCATGCCCATCAAGTAGACGACGCCCTTCTCGGTGATCACCTTGACCCGGGTCGGGTCGAATCGCGGCAGTTTGACATTGAACAGCTCGATCTTCGCCTTGGAGGTGATCCAGCTGTCCTTGCTTCGTTCGACCAGGGTGGCACTGGGGCTGATCTGCACCTCGTTGACCGTCCGTTTCACCATCGGCGTATTGCGGGCGATGCGCTCGAACTCGGTGCGATAGCCGGCATTTTCCGCCTGGCCGGTGAGCAGCACCACCTGGTTGTAGCTGGTGGCGCTCATGCTGCTGTGTTCCCGCAGTTCCCTGTTATTCAGCAACTCGTTCATAATCTTCACGGTAATGGTCTGGTCATCCAGTACGGTGCCGGCCGAGCGCCGGTCATGGATCACCGAGGCGCCGGCGGCGGCGCCGCCGACCACGGCCGTGGCGCAGCCTTGCAGCAGCGGCAGGGAGAGACTGGTTACGACAATCAGGGTGAGTATTTTTTTCATGGGGTTCTCCGTTATTTCCTTAGGGTTTGCGAAAGGTAACTACTCACCCGGTCTGTAAGTGATTAGCCTGCCTTGCCGGCCTCACACGATGGCTGGATCAAGATCGGCCAACAAGGCAGGCCAATCACCCCTAGGTAGTTACTGCGAAAGAATAATTACGTACTGAATACGTCAATATCACCTTGTCAGAGTACTAGTTACCAAGGAGTTGTTTGTCAATCAGGTCGCACAGGCAGTGAATCACCAGCAGGTGCACCTCCATTATCCGGGCGCTCGAGTCGGCCGCGATGCAGATCTCCTCATCCCCCTCCTGCAACAGGCCGGAGAGCCGACCGCCATCGCGGCCGTTGAGTGCGATCACCAGCATCTTGCGCTCGTGGGCGGCGGCGATAGCCGCATTGATATTCTCCGAATTGCCGCTGCTGGTGATGGCCAGCAACAGATCGCCCGGGTGTCCCAGGGTACGGATCTGTTTGGCGAAGATCTCATCATAATCATAGTCGTTGGCGATGGCGGTGAGGGTCGAGGAGTCGGTGGTCAGTGCGATCGCCGGCAGTCCCGGCCGCTCCCGCTCAAACCGGTTGAGCATCACCGAGGAGAAGTGCTGGGCATTGCCGGCGCAGCCCCCGTTGCCGCAGGTGAGGATTTTCCCCCCCTCCAGCAGGCGCCGGACGATCAGTTCGGCGCTTCTGGCGACGGGTTCGGCGACCACCGAAAGCGACTCCATCTGCAGTTGCATGCTGTGGTGGAAGGTCTCGGTGATATGTTCGATCAGGTTCATCTACACAAGTTCCTGCTGAAAGGCATCGGTGATCCATTCGATCCGCAGCGCCTCACCCTCGCCGGTGAGAGCCAGTACGTCGAATCGGCAGGGGGTGTTGTGCCGCTTCTCACGGCTCAGCCAGTGACTGGCGGCGCGGATGATCTTTTTTTGTTTGGCGCTGGTCACGCTCTCGGCGGCGGAGCCGAAGCGGGCATTTTTGCGGTAGCGCACTTCGACAAATACCAGGGTCTCCCGGTGCTGCATGATGAGGTCGATCTCGCCCGCCCGGCAGAGATAGTTGCGTCTCAGGGTGCGCAGTCCCTGTCCCTCCAGGTAGTGTTGGGCGCGTGTCTCGGCGTCATCGCCGGTTTTCCTGCCGTGTGGCCTGCCTGGGAAACCGTTTTGGAATGGTCGCCGCAACCCGCTACTCCGCCGGCCGGATGGTGGCCGCACCGGCCTCGGGTATCACGCCGCCCCGGGGTGGCGCGGGTTCGCTCCCGGCCGGTGGTGCCGCGCTCGTTGCGGCGGGACCGCCCTCCATCTCTTCGCTCATGCTCATCATGCGCGGGGCGTAGCCGATCGCCTTGGGAATACCCCGGCTCATCTCGGCCCAGACCAGTTGGCGGTGGACCTGGCGGATGCTGTCCAGGTAGAGGTTGCCGGTCTTGCCCTCGATGGTCTCGCGTGCGGAGGATTGCAGCCGTCCCAGGTGGGGCAGCAGGCGGAAGCTGTCGATGCCCATGGCATAGAGTCGCCGATAGGCGCCCTGGCTGTCAGGCAGGACGCGGGCCAGATTGTCCCGGGCCAGCGGGCTGTCGCCTTCATTCATCAGCAGCCAGGGGATATCCGGGAACTTGATCCCCTCCAGGTCCTGGTCTTCGCCCGGGGCCGGCACCCCGGCATAGATGCTGGAGGTGGCGTAGATCGGGATATCGGCGGCATGGTGGAACTGGAACTGGGGCCTGATCTGCCGTGCCTTGGACGGATTCGCCGCCAGGAAGATGAAATCGGCGTCACCGCGGCGCCGCGGTTCAAACTCCAGGTTCTGACCGAACAGGCGTTGCAGGTGGCTGCGCCGGGCGCGGCTCTCGTCCAGGTTCAGCAGCGCCTGGATGGCGTCGGAGAAGTCGTTCTCCCTGGCATCATAGCGCTGCTGCTCGCTGAGGGTGCCGCCCAGGCGCTCCCAGCGATTGCGGAAGGCGTTGAGTATCCGGTCACCCCAGTCGCCGCTCGGGGTGAAGGTGATCGCCCGGGTGTGGCCGTCGAGCCAGGCGCGTTCGGCCACCTGTCGCGCCTCGTCCTCGGGCGCCAGGCCGAACTGGTAGAGGGTCACCGGTGGCGTGGTGTCGGGAGGGACCTGATTGAGGGCCAGCACCGGAATCTCCAGTTCCCCGGCGCGAGCCAGCTGGGCGACCCCCTCCTTGTTCAACGGGCCGATTACCATATCAGCGCCCGCATCCACCGCCTGGCGGTAGAGCGGCCAGGTGTCGGCGCTGTCGCTGCTGTCATAGAACTGCAGCCGGGGGCGGCTCTCTGGCGGCTGCTGGTAATAGGCCGCCATGAAACCGTCCCGCAAGGCGCTTGCCGCATTGGCATAGGGGCCCGATTTCGGCAGCAGGATGGCCAGGTGATCGGGGCGCTGGTACTGGCTCTCCAGTTTCTGGAAATAGCCCTCCAGCAGTCCCGGGATGGCCGGATGGCTGGGGAAGCGTTCGCGCCAGCCCTTCAGCTGCTCCTGGATCCGGTCGGTATCGCCGGTGTGTCCCTTGATGATCCGCGCCAGGGCCATCCAGCCCCCCTGAATCCCCGGCGGGTTGGGTTGCAGCAGGTCAAGGGCGGTATCGGTCAGTGCCGTGAGGGTTTGAATGATCAGCAACTGGTTATCCAGCCGCTTGTTCATGTCCTCAAGCAACAGGTCCAGCTCTTCCAGTTCCCGGGCACTCTCCAGCAGGTTGCCGGAGAGCCGGTATCCCTCGGCCATATCGGCGTGGAAACGCTGGCGCAGGGCGCTGTCGGTCCCCTCCGGAACCCCTTCGCTCAACAGCGACATGGCCTCATCCGGGCGGTTGTTGCTGAGCGCCAGTTCCGCCACCAGCAGGCGTTTGCGAAAATCCAGGGCGGGCAGGGTCCGGGTGTTGATCCGTGCCAGCAGCGCGGTGGCGCGCTCGCTGTTCTGGGCGCGGAAGTGGTTCTCGGCGGCCCGCAGGAGCAAGGCCTGGTCGGCTGGCGGGAGGGCCTGCAGGGCCAGCTGTTCGAACAGCTCAGCCGCGGCGGCATACTCTCCGGCCTCCTCCAGCGCTATCGCCTGCGCCGTGAGCGGATCGGTTGCGGTGCCCGTATCCCGGACGCCCGGCAACGGCACACAGCCAATTACGGTCAGCAGGATCAACAGCGTGAGGAGGAATTTAGCAGGTCTTTGTTGCATGGTCGCTTTCAGGCAGGCAGGATTGAGCAAGACAGTATCTTTTTTTGGGGTGTGCCGTGTCAATGGATAAGGGGTGCTTGTATATCGTCGCCATGCCGATAGGCAATCGTGCCGACATTACCGAGCGGGCGAAGCAGGTACTCTCTTCGGTGGATGTGATCGCCGCCGAGGATACCCGTCACAGCCGGCCACTGCTGCAGATGCTGGCGATCAACACGCCGCTGCTGGCGTTGCATGAGCACAATGAACAGAAGCTGGTCGGGCGGCTGGTCGATCAGCTGGTGGCCGGCGGCACCCTGGCGCTGATATCCGATGCCGGTACCCCGCTGATCAGTGATCCCGGCTTCCCGCTGGTGCGTGCCTGCCGGGAGGCGGGTGTGCGCGTGGTGCCGATTCCCGGACCCAGTGCGCTGATCTGCGCCCTCTCAGCGGCCGGTCTGCCGACCGACCGGTTTCTGTTTGAGGGTTTTCCGGCCAGGACCGGAACGGCCAGGCGTGAGCAGTTCAGGCGTCTCAAGGATGAGGGGATGACCCTGATCTTCTACGAAGCGAGTCACCGGATCGAGGCGTGTCTGGCCGACATGATGGCGGTGTTTGGCGGGGATCGCCCGGCGGTGGTCGCACGGGAGCTGACCAAACTGCACGAGACGATCCTCTCCCGCCCCCTGGCCGCGCTGGTGGAACTCCTGGCCCAGGACCCGAATCAGCGCAAGGGGGAGTTCGTGGTACTGGTGGCGGGCGCACAACGCAGCGCGGATGCTCTCGATCCGGAGTCGGAACGGATACTGGGCGTATTGCTGGAGGAGATGCCGACCAAACAGGCGGCGGCACTGGCGGCGCGCATTACCGGCGCCAAGAAGAACCGGCTCTATCAGCGGGCGCTGGAGCTGCGCGGGGAGCCCTGACGGTAACTGATCACGGGGTAAGGATGTGGATAAGCCGGTAGGCGCATGCCATCCTCAGGTCCGTAAACGGTACATTCCTGTACCACTACTCATGTGATACGCCTCGCCAATGCTCACGGAGTGATTGGCCTGCCTTGCCGGCCTCACACGATGGCTTATCTCCTCGAATCCGGCCCCATTTTCAGCGCCTGCCCAAACTCGCTTCGCTCAAACAAGGGCAGGCTTGAATCTGAAAAAGGGGCCGGATTCGAGGCACCATCAAGATCGGCCAACAAGCCAGGCCAATCACTTACAGACCGGGTGAGTTGTTACTCCTGACGAAGCGGGTGTGCCACCCGGCTCCGCCGGGCGGCGGATAGCTCAAGTGCTCCGTTTCGGGTGGATCTCTATCTTTTTGGAACGTTTGGCCTCGACCTTCGGGATGACCACTTCAAGCACGCCGTCCTTGCCGCTGGCCTTGATCAGGTCGGGGTCGGTATTGTCCGGCAGGCTGAAGCGCCGGTAGAAACTGCCATAGGAACGTTCGACCCGCTTGTATCCCTCCTTGTTCTCCGTCACCTCGTGACGTTTTTCGCCCTTGATCGTCAACATGCCGTCCTCCATGCTGAGCTCGATCTTGTCCGGCTCCACGCCGGGGATATCGGCGTGCAGTACATAACGGTCCTCTTCCTCCTTGATGTCGATGGCGGGTGTCCAGTCCCCACCCACCACACTGGAATCGTCACTCTGGGCAAGGGGGGCGCGGGGACTGCGGTTCAGTTCATCCTGCCACAGCCTCATCAGCTGCCAGGGATCAGATATCAGGCGTGTCATTTTGATACCTCCTGTGGTTGTGCTATTCCCACTAAAAATATAGGGGGATTTTTGCCGGATTCAAGAGGTGCGGGGGGTATTTTTGCCGGGTGCGGGAGGCGGGAGGGATGCCTCCCCCGGGCGGGGGAGGCGGGATTGATCAGCCGGCAAAATTAGCCGAGACAGAAGCCCAGTTGACGATGCCCCAGATCGATTCCAGGTATTTGGGGCGGGCATTGCGGTAATCGATATAGTAGGCGTGCTCCCAGACATCGATAGTCAGCAGCGGGGTCTTGCCATCGGTCATCGGGTTGGCGGCGTTGGAGGTGTTGACGATCTCCAGGCCGCCAGTGGCGTTCTTCACCAGCCAGGTCCAGCCGGAGCCGAAATTGCCGGCGGCGGAGGCCGAGAACTGTTTCTGGAACTCTTCCATGGAACCGAACGCGTTGCCAATGGCTCCCTCCAGTTCACTGCTGGGGGCGGCGCCGCCCGGACAGAGACAGTTCCAGTAAAAGGTGTGATTCCAGACCTGGGCGGCATTGTTGAACAGGCCGCCGGAGGATTTCATGATGATATCTTCAAGCGCGGCGCCCTCGAAATCGGTGCCCTTGACCAGATTGTTCAGATTGGTCACATAGGTCTGGTGATGTTTGCCGTAGTGATACTCCAGGGTCTCTTTTGAGAGTACCGGTTCCAGAGCGTCCTGGGCGTAGGGTAAGGGGGGTAGTTCGTATGCCATGGTGTATCTTCCTTAATAATGTGTTGCTGTTGATAAGTTAGAATCATAATAACATAGTATTTTACTCGGTATTATAATGCCAGCGTTAATTTTGATTCAAGATCATCCCTCAATCCATCCATAGCTATAGTGTGTGGATGGGCCCGGGGCAAGGTTATAATGGTCAGATCGAACAGGTTCCGGGCCATTGGCCAACAGGACGAAAATACAAGGCAGGAAACAGTTAATGTGTGGAATATGTGGGGAGTTGCGACTCGATGGCGGCCGGCCCGATCTGGGCGGGATTGCCCGAATGACGGCCCGGCTGGAGCGGCGGGGGCCCGATCACGAGGGGAGCTACAGCGACGGAGCGCTGGCGTTCGGCCATCGCCGGCTCGCCATTATCGATCTCTCCACGCGGGCCAATCAGCCCATGGTGGACCAGGAGCTGGGGCTGGCGCTGGTGTTCAACGGCACCATCTACAACTATCCCGAGCTGCGCGAGACGCTGAAGCGGGAGGGTTACCACTTCTATTCCGAGGGTGACAGCGAGGTGATTCTCAAGGCGTGGCACGCCTGGGGGGAGCGCTGCGTCGACCGCCTGCAGGGGATGTTCGCCTTCGCGATCTGGGATCAGGGCAAAAAACAGCTGTTCATGGCCCGGGATCGGATGGGGATCAAGCCGTTCTACTACAACCTCACGGATAAGCGGTTCCGTTTCGCCTCCAATGTGCAGGCGCTGCTCGCGGCGGGCGATGTCGATACCACCCTGGATCCGGTCGCCCTGCACCACCAGTTTACCCTGCACGCGGTGGTGCCCGCGCCGCGGACGATTCTCCAGGGTGTGCGCAAACTGGCGCCGGGGCATTCGCTGCTGATCGATGCCGATGGCCGGCGCACCGAGCGTCGCTACTGGCAGCTCGACGCCAGCCGGCCGGCCCAGCCGCATAGCGATGACGAGTGGCTGGAGGCCATCCACGAGGCGCTGCGCCAGGCGGTGCACAAGCGCAACAAGATATCCGATGTCCCGGTGGGGGTGCTGCTGTCGGGGGGGCTCGATTCCAGCCTGCTGGTGGCACTGTTGGCGGAGTCGGGGGTGTCGGATCTGCGCACCTTCTCGGTCGGCTTCGAGGACCACCCGGATGAGAAGGGGAACGAGTTTGAATACTCCGACCAGGTGGTGGAGCGCTACGCCACCCGCCATCACAAGTACCTGATCCCCAATGCGGAGGTGCTGAAACGCCTGCCGGAGGCGGTGGACGCCATGGCCGAGCCGATGTTCGGCCAAGACGCGGTCGCCTTCTACCTGTTGTCCGAACAGGTCTCGAAACAGATCAAGGTGGTCCAGTCCGGGCAGGGGGCGGATGAGGTGTTCGGCGGCTACTTCTGGTATCCGCGCATGCGGGACGAGGGGCAGGGGACGGCGGTGGAGCGCTTCGCCCGCCACTATTTCGACCGCGACCATGAGGAGTACCGGCGCATGGTCACGGCCGATTTCCGCGGCGAGGATCACACCAGCCAGCTGGTCGCCGAACTGCTCGATGAGCCCGGGGCGGAGAGTTTCATGGACGCGGTGCTGCGCATGGACGTCACCACCCTGATCGTGGATGATCCGGTGAAGCGGGTCGACAACATGACCATGGCCTGGGGACTGGAGGCGCGGGTGCCGTTCCTCGATCAGCAGTTGGTGGAGCTGGCGGCGCAATGCCCGCCCGAACTGAAGCTGCGGGAGGGGGGCAAGTATCCCCTGAAGGCGATGGCCCGGGGACTGCTGCCCGATTCGGTGATCGATCGGCCCAAGGGCTACTTCCCGATGCCGGCGCTGAAGTACGTACGGGGCGACTTTCTCCACTTCATGCGCGACATCCTGGATTCGGCCGCCTGCCGGCAACGTGGACTCTACTCCCGTGCCTATGTCGACCTGCTGCTGGCCGCGCCGGAAATGCACCATACCCGGTTGCTCGGCAGCAAGCTTTGGCACCTGGCGCTGCTGGAGTACTGGTTGCAACGCAATGTGGACGGCGCCTGAGCAGCAATTCTAAATATGCCGAGGGGTGAGGCATTACGGACGCATTAATTGACACCGGGCATACTGGTTGGGCAGGACCCTGGAGAACCACGGATTCACACAGATGAGCACGGATTCAGAATTCTAAGCTCCTATCTGTGTGAATCTGTGTCCATCCGTGGTTCCTTTTAATCAGACCTGGATAATTAAACGACTACTTAAGGTCATATTTAGAATTGCTGCCGCCTGAGCCGGTGAGCGGGACAAAGGCGACCGGGGAAGTTTCATTAAAGGAAATAACTTATGTATTCAGTAATAATAACCTTGCACTTGCTGGGTGTGGTCGTGTGGGTCGGGGGGATGTTCTTTGCCCACATGGCGTTGCGTCCGGCGGCCGTCGAGGTGCTGGAACCGCCGCAGCGCCTGCCCCTGATGAAGCGCACCCTGGACCGGTTTTTCCCCTGGGTCTGGCTGGCCATTGTCCTGATCCTGGGCAGTGGCTACGCCATCCAGTTCGGCATACTGGGGGCCGGGGCGGGTCTCCACGTGCACATCATGCAGGGGATCGGCCTGGCCATGGTGGCGCTGTTCTGCTACATCTACTTCCTGCCCTACCGGCAGATGGGGCGGGCGCTCCAGGCCGGGGAGCTGCCCCAGGCCGGTGCGCGGCTGGCGGTGATGCGCCGGATTATCGGTATCAATCTGGTGCTGGGACTGGTGACCATCGTCATCGGCGCGGCCAAGCCGTTTTGACAGGTTGAACCTATGCATGGTAAATGCATCGAACCAGGGGGTGGCAGGGCGCTGCCCTTGAAATCGTCGGCGGATGACCCCATCTGCCGCCCAGAGTCAGTTTTTACACAGAGGTGAATGATGGACGTTTTGGAGCGAATCAAAGAGCAGGTTGAGGGCAACCCCATAGTGTTGTACATGAAGGGGACACCACAGTTTCCCCAGTGTGGCTTCTCATCCCGCGCCGCCGCGGCACTGCAGGACTGTGGCGTAGAGTTCGCTTACGTCAATGTGTTGTCGGACCCGGAGATTTTCGAGAATCTCCCCCGCTATGCCGACTGGCCGACTTTTCCGCAACTCTATATCAAGGGCGAACTGGTGGGCGGTTGCGACATCACCCTGGAGCTGCACCAGACCGGTGAGCTGCAGAAGATGACCGCCGAGGCCGCCGGCAAGTAAACCCGCACACGCGGAAAAAACCGGCACGCAGCGATGCGTTGCCGGTTTTTTTGTCCAGGGATGGCCGTAGGGGCAACCCCCCGTGGTTGCCCGGGGCATGGGCAGGCACAGGGGCCTGCCCCTACGGCGCGCAGCCGGATGGCGGCGCCGTTGGCTGGCGTCTGCCTATCCTGCTCCGCCGAACGCGCCTTGCGGTAGCCAGGGTCTTTCCGTCGATTGCTGTTGCCACTGATTGACGATCCGGCAGAACAGTTCGGCGGTTTTCTCGGTGTCATAAATGGCCGAATGGGCCTCGCTGTTGTCCCACTCCAGGCCGGCGGCCATGGCGGCCTTGGCCAACACCGTCTGGCCATAGGCGAGTCCCGCCAGCGACACCGTATCGAAGGTGCTGAAGGGGTGGAACGGGTTGCGCTTGATACCGGTCCGCGCCACCGCCGCATTCAGAAATCCGAGGTCAAAAAAGGCGTTGTGGCCCACCAGGATTGCCCGATTGCAACCGCTGGCCTTCACCGCCTGGCGGATCGGTGTGAAGATCTCGTTCAGCGCCTGCTTTTCCGGCAGGGCGTTGCGAAACGGGTGGTCGGGGTCGATGCCGTTAAACTCCAGCGCCTTGGGTTCCAGGTTGGCACCGGGAAACGGGGCGACATGGCGGGCGTGACAGGGGGTGGTATGGAGCAGACCGTCTTCGTCGATCACCAGGATAACGGCGGCGATCTCCAGCAGGGCATCGGTTTTGGCATTGAAACCGGCGGTCTCCACATCAACCACCACGGGAAGAAAGCCTCGGAAGCGTTGCGCAATAGCCGGATTGATGGGGTAGTCTGTCATAGCGGCACAGGATAATGGAATCGGCCCCGGTTTTCGATCAGAACATCCGGGTGTCAGAAAAAAACACGCCCGGACGACTCGGCAAATCAGCTATTAGCGTACGCCGGCATTTCAAGCCCGAACGTAACTACTCAACCGGTCTGTAAGTGATTGGCCTGCCTTGTTGGCCGATCTTGATGGCGCCTCGAATCCGGCCCCTTTTTCAGATTCAAGCCTGCCCTTGTTTGAGCGAAGCGAGTTTGGGCAGGCGCTGAAAAAGGGGCCGGATTCGAGGAGGCAAGCCATCGTGTGAGGCCGGCAAGGCAGGCCAATCATCCCGTAGCATTGGTGGATGCGCCTACCGGCTTATCCACCCTACATCCTTACCCCGTGGGTAGTTACACTCGAACTCCGATCCCGGATCGGCATTTGCGTATTTCCCTATACACGTCTATTTTCCTTCATTCGCGGCCAACACTTTTCCCGCCGTCGCGCCGAGTCAGGCGGGTAAACAAAATACAGGTCCTCACCTTGAACCAATCTGGATAGCGATGCGACAGGATCGGAAAGAACGGCTGCTGTGCGGCATGCTGCTGCTGTTGATGGTATCCATCGCCTGGCTGACGCCCCTGCGTGCCGCCGAGCTGCCGTTCTCCCAGGGGCTGCTGTTCCAGGTTGAGCGGGATGGGGAGCCGGTCGGCTACCTGTTTGGCACCATGCATTCTGAAGATCCCCGGGTGCTGGCCCTGCCGGGGCCGGTGGAGCGGGCCTTTGTCGAGTCCCCGCGCCTCCTTGTGGAAGTGAATATGGATGGGGCCAGTCTGCTCGCGTCAGTGGCGGCAATGCTGCTTGACGATGGGCGGGAGCTACGCGACATCCTCGACCCCGCCCTCTATAGGGAGACGGTGGCGACGGCTGCGCGGTTGGGTCTACCCGAGGCGGCGCTTCGCTACTACAAGCCGTGGGCCCTGGCTATCATGCTGAGTCTGCCGCCATCCGAGACCGGTCTGTTTCTCGATCTCGTACTCTACAGACGGGCGCTGGAGTTGAACAAGGAGGTGGCCGGGCTTGAGACCATCCGCGAGCAGTTGGACCTGTTTGATTCCCTGTCCGAAGAGGATCAGGTCCTTTTGTTGCGTGATACGTTAAATAATTTCGAACAGCTGCCGACAATCTTTCAAGCACTGCTCGACCGCTATCTCGATCGTGACCTGGCGGGGCTGGTGGAGATCAACCGGCAGCTAGTTGGCGGGAGTACCGAGCCGCTGGTCGAGCGCTTTCAAGCCAAGGCGGTCGACGAGCGGAACCGGCGCATGGTTGAACGGCTGGAAGCGCCACTGGCGCGGGGCGGCGTGTTTGTCGCGGTAGGTGCCCTGCACCTGCCGGGCGAGCAGGGGATCCTCAGACTGTTGGAGCGGCGCGGCTATCGGATCGTCAGAAAATACTGATAATTCTGTTTTATGGGTGTGACGGATAGTCAAATATGATAAATTTCGTCTCTGTTTGGGGAACGAGTCACAATTTTTTATAAATCAAGCATGTTGGTCTGTTAAGGATAAGAAAAAATGAAGGGTGAGCGTCTGTTAAAGCCGATTCGGGTCATGCTGCTATCACTATTGGCAGCGGTATTGTCCGGCTGTGCGTCGACCGGCGAGTTTGCGGATCCACGGGATCCGATCGAGGGATTCAACCGGGGGGTGTACTCATTCAACGAAGGGCTGGATGATATCCTGATGGAGCCGCTGGCCAGGGGCTACAAGGCGATCACCCCGGCTCCCGTGGATACCGGCATCAGCAACTTCTTCGGTAATCTCGCCGATGTGGGCTCGGCCATCAACAACCTGCTGCAGTTCAAGCTGGAACGCGCCGCCAGCGACGTGGGGCGGGTGCTGGTCAACTCCACCATCGGCCTGCTTGGTTTCATCGACGTGGCCAGCAACATGAATATGCAGAAATATGGCGAGGACTTCGGCCAGACCATGGGCGCCTGGGGCCTGGATCCCGGTCCCTATATCGTGCTGCCGTTCTTCGGTCCGAGCAGCGGTCGCGATACCGTGGGCCTGGTGGTTGACTGGTATACCGATCCGGTACGCTATGTCAAACCCAACCACTGGCGCAACAGCCTGATCGGCCTGCGCGCCATCGATACCCGTGCCGACCTGCTGAGTGCAAGCCGGGTGCTGGCAGAGGCGGCATTGGATCCCTATGAATTCCAGCGCGACGCCTATCTGCAGAAACGTCGTAATGACGTCTATGATGGCGCCCCACCGCCGGAGGCGGATGAGTAGTTCCGGCACCCCGGTCAGAATAACCCCTTCCCGCGAGAAGGGGTTTTTTTTGGCAGGTACATAGTGGTCTGGCCTGAAAATCCGGCCGGCGGGCGCTGAGGCAATCGAACCGCATCAACGCCACCTGATACCTGTCGCTATTCCCGGATCGCAGCGACTCCGTGGTTCGGAATGGCCATAACCGCTCGCCGGGTCCGCATGTCCGGGCGGGCTCTCCGATGAGATATCACCCATTAATTAAATTTAACCAGCGCATAAAAAATTCGAATTATACAATTTAAGTATTTACTAATATTCTTCACTTCAGGAAGACGCGCAGTATCAATGCTTCCGCACCGGAGATAGAGACTTAAATTTACGGAGAGATACGATGAACAAATTTATTAAAGCTGCTGCAATTACCGCTCTGTTGGCTACCTCTGCTTCCGCATCCGCCTGGTGGGGCGGTCCCTGGGGTGGTGGTCCCTGGAACGGTATGGGCGATGGTTTTGGTGATGGCGCCGGCGATTTCAATATGAACTTCAGCGGCCGCAGCAACATGTACGGAGCCGGTCGGGGTTATGGCTACCAGAATCCGTACTACGGCTACGGCCCGTACGGCGCCCCCTACGGCTACGCCCCTTATGGCGCGCCTTACGGCTATGCCCCCTACGGTTATCCGGTTGCCCCGGTAGCCCCTCAGGCGGCCCCGGCAGCACCGGCCCCGGCGAAGTAAGCGGGTCGAAAGCGATATAACCCTCCACGGAAGGGTGTGGTACAGGGACGTACCCTTACAATAGCGGTTCCCGGTTCGTGCGGCGTGACGCCATAGGTTGGTAGTCAGGACGGCGGCGGCCAGGGGCTGAAAAGCATACAACGGAAGGAATTTGATAATGAAGAAGATTGCAACCCTGGTCGCCGCGGCGGCCCTTTCAACCGTATCCATGACGGCCAGTGCCTGGTGGGGCGGACCATGGAACGGTCTGGGTGACGGTTTCGGAAACGGCGTGGGCGACGGCTCATTCAGCATGAATTTCAGCGGTCGCAGTCGTGTTTCAGGCTATGGGGACGGTTATGGCTATAACCAGCCGAACTACGGATATCCGTATTATGGTGCCTATGCCCCGGTCGCCCCTTTGAGCGAAGAGCAGCGGCAGGCGATGGAGCAGCAGCAGAAGGCGTTCGCGGAACAGCAGGCCAAGGCCATGCAGGAGGCGGTGGAAGCGCAGCGCAAGTTTGCCGAGCAGTTCGCCGCCCAGCAGCCTCAGCCGTTTGCCGCCCCCAATGCCCCGTTCGAACTGCCGGCGGATGTACAGGCCCGGCGTGATGAGATGCAGAAACAGATGGAGGCCCGCCGGGTCGAGATGATGAAGCGTGTCGAGGCGCAGCGCGCTTCTGCCCGGGAGCAGCAGGCAGCCCGGCGCCAGGAAATGGAGACGCGTCACAGCGCTCGCGAACTCTGATAATGTAAGCCCTTCACCGGGGCAGGTTCCATCCCAAAAGCATCCGCGGCACCCAGCCGCGGATGCTTTTTTTTTGTCCAGGGGGGGATTGCCCACCGGTGGGGCAGTGTCGATAGATCAGGTCAGGCACAGGGGCCTGCCCCTACGGGTGGGGCGTTGGTTGTTTCAGATTCTGTGTAGGGGCAACCCCCCTTGGTTGCCCGCCGGGTGGGGCGGTGTCGATAGATCAGGTGAGGCACAGGGGCCTGCGCCTAAGGCGACATCCCGGATGGCCGGGCCGCTGCCGGCCCCCCGCGTTTCACCGGCAACCGTCTATGCTCATAGCATTGGCGGGATCGTTCTGCGCCTACGGTTGATGGGCGCCGGCCGACTCCTGTATATTGTTATTAACAATATAAAGAATTGAAAAAACAAATAGTAATGCCCGGGTTAATGGTTTACTTCGTAGCTGTCCCGGGTATTTCTTGATAACGGAATCTATGCACTAAAGAGCGTGAGCGTGACCCATGAAACCGGATATTGATCCTGAAGAGACCCGGGAGTGGCTCGAGGCCCTGGAGGCGGTTCTGGAAAACGAGGGGACCGAGCGGGCCCACTATCTGATCGAAACCCTGATCGACAAGGCACGCCGCTCCGGCGCCTATCTCCCCTACAGCGCCAATACTGCCTACATCAACACCATCCCGGTGACCAAACAGAAACGGTTCCCCGGTGATCCCGCCATGGAGCGGCGCATCCGCTCTTTTATCCGTTGGAATGCCATGGCCATGGTGGTGCAGGCCAACCGCCTGAGCCCGGAGCTGGGGGGGCACATCTCCAGCTTCGCTTCCGCCGCCACCCTCTACGATGTCGCCTTCAACCACTTCTTCCATGCCCGTAGCGAGGCGCGGGACGGGGATCTGGTGTTTTTCCAGGGCCACTCGGCACCCGGTATCTACGCCCGCGCGTTCCTGGAGGGGCGCCTGAGCGAGGAGGATCTCTACAGCTTTCGCCAGGAGTCGGAGGGGGAGGGGCTCTCCTCCTATCCCCACCCCTGGCTGATGCCCGGTTTCTGGCAGTTCCCCACGGTCTCCATGGGGCTGGGGCCGCTGATGGCCATCTATCAGGCGCGCTTCATGCGCTACCTGGGTGATCGCGGCATCGTCAACACCGAGCCACGCAAGGTGTGGGCCTTCATGGGGGATGGCGAGAGCGATGAACCGGAGTCCCTCGGGGCCATCTCCCTGGCCGGCCGCGAGCGGCTGGACAACCTGGTGTTCGTGGTCAACTGCAATCTGCAGCGGCTGGACGGGCCGGTGCGCGGTAACGGCAAGATCATCCAGGAGCTCGAGGCGGTGTTCCGGGGGGCCGGCTGGAACGTGATCAAGGTGATCTGGGGCGGCTACTGGGACCCGTTGCTGGCCCGGGACACGCAGGGGCTGCTGCGCAAACGCATGGAAGAGGCGGTGGACGGGGACTACCAGACCTACAAGGCGAAAGGCGGTGCCTATACCCGCGAGCACTTCTTCGGCAAATACCCCGAGCTGGCCGATATGGTGGCCAACATGACCGACGAGGATATCTGGCGCCTGAACCGGGGCGGTCACGATCCCTACAAGATCTACGCCGCCTACGCTGCGGCTATGGAGCACAAGGGGCAGCCGACCGTAATCCTCGCCAAGACGGTCAAGGGCTACGGCATGGGCATCGCGGGCGAGGGGCAGAATATCACCCACTCGCAGAAGAAGATGGGCGAAGCGGCCCTGAAGGCGTTTCGCGACCGCTTCAACATCCCCATTCCGGATGAGAAGCTCAACGAGATGCCTTTCTATAAGCCGGCCGCCGACAGTCCGGAGTTGAAGTACCTGCTGGAGCGGCGCGAGGCCCTGGGCGGCTCGCTGCCGGCGCGTTATGCGGCCACCCCGAAACTGGAGGTCCCGGCGCTGGAGTTTTTCGCCACCATGCTGGAAGGTACCGGTGAACGGGAGATGTCCACCACCATGGCGTTTGTCCGCATCCTCTCGATCCTGATACGCGACAAGCAGGTGGGCAAGCGGGTGGTGCCGATCATCCCGGACGAGGCGCGCACCTTCGGCATGGAGGGGATGTTCCGCCAGTTGGGCATCTACTCCTCGGTGGGCCAGCTCTACACCCCGGTGGATTCTGACCAGGTGATGTACTACCGCGAGGACAAGCAGGGCCAGATCCTACAGGAGGGGATCACCGAGGCGGGGGCCATGTCCTCCTGGATCGCCGCCGCCACCGCCTATGCCAACCACGGCATCAGCATGATCCCGTTCTACGTCTACTACTCCATGTTCGGTTTCCAGCGGGTTGGCGACCTGGCCTGGGCGGCCGGCGACATGCAGGCGCGCGGCTTCCTGATGGGCGGCACCGCGGGGCGCACCACCCTGGCGGGCGAGGGGCTGCAGCACCAGGATGGGCACAGCCATCTGCAGGCGGCGACCATCCCCAACTGTGTCGCCTACGATCCCACCTTCGCCTACGAGCTGACGGTGATTATCCAGGATGGCCTGCGACGCATGTACCGGGAGCAGGAGAACATCTTCTACTACATCACGGTGATGAACGAGAACTACGGCCATCCGCCCATGCCCGAAGGCGCGGCGGAGGGGATCGTCAGGGGGATGTACCTGCTGCAGTCCGCCGGTCGCCGCAAGAAACGGGTGCAACTGCTGGGCAGCGGCACCATCCTGCGCGAGGTTATCGCGGCGGCGGAACTGCTGGAGCAGGACTTCGGCATCGCCGCGGATATCTGGAGTGTCACCAGTTTCAACGAACTGCGGCGCGAGGGGCTGGGTGTGGAGCGCTGGAACATGCTGCACCCGGGACAGCCACCGAGGTCCAGCTACGTCGAACAGCAGTTGCGCGGCCGGTCCGGGCCGGTGGTGGCGGCCACCGACTATATCCGCAGCTATGCCGATCAGATCCGCCCCTTTGTCCCCGGCACCTACCGGGTGCTGGGCACCGACGGATACGGCCGCAGTGACCGGCGCAGTCAGCTGAGGAAATTCTTTGAAGTGAGCCGCTATTACGTGGTGCTGGCCGCGCTCAAGGCGCTCGCCGATGAGGGGAGCGTGCAGGAGGCGGAGCTGACCCGGGCTATCCGCAAATACCGGATCGATCCGGACAAGCCCAGGCCATGGACGGTGTAGCTGCTGCACGGTGCGGTCGAGCGCAGGTGTGTAAGGATGACAAACAATCTGGAGGCCCGCGGTGGCGAGTGAAATCAAAGAGCTGGTGCCGGACATCGGCGATTTTTCCGGCGTAGAAGTGATCGAGGTGCTGGTCTCCAAGGGGGACCGGGTGGCGGTGGAGGATTCACTGGTCACCCTGGAGAGCGACAAGGCCACCATGGAGATACCGGCGGCCCATGCCGGAGTGGTCAAGTCGGTCGAGGTCAAGGTGGGGGACACCATCGGCGAGGGCGATCTGCTGCTGATTCTTGAGGCGAATGAGGAACCCGAAGCGCCGGCTGAAGCGGGGGGCGAAGAGGGTCAACAGGCCCCGGCCGCGCAGCCAGAGGAACAACAGACTGAGGAAGCCGCCCCCGGGGGGGAAGGGGTGCCAGCGGAGTCGTCAGAGGAGACCTCCGCCGTGGAGGGGCCACCTGGCGGGCGCCTGCCGGGGGACAAGGCGACCCAGCCGCCGCCGGTCCAGCCCCACCCCGCGGACGAGCCGCATCGCGTGGCCCACGCCAGCCCCTCGGTGCGCAGCTTTGCCCGCGAGCTGGGGGTCGATCTGGACCAGGTTCAGGGGAGCGGCAGAAAAGGTCGCATCACCCGGGAGGATGTGCAGGGCTTTATCAAGCAGGCACTCAGGGCGGGTGGCGGCGCGCGGGTCTCTGGGGCGCTGCGTCTGCCGGAAGTGCCGGAGGTGGATTTCACCCGGTTCGGCGAAGTGGAGGTGCAACCGCTCAGCCGGATCAAGAAGATCGGCGGGGCTCACCTGACCGCCTGCTGGCTGAATATCCCCCATGTCACCCAGTTCGACGAGGCCGACATTACTGATCTGGAGGCGTTTCGCCGCGAGCAGAAGGAGGCCGCCGCGCGGCAGGATATCAAGCTCACCTTTCTGCCGTTCCTGATCAAGGCCTGTGTCGGCGCGCTGCGCGAGATGCCGGAATTCAACAGCTCGCTCAGCCCGGATCGGGAGAGTCTGATCTACAAGCGCTACTTTAATATGGGTGTCGCGGTGGACACGCCGAACGGCCTGATGGTGCCGGTGCTGCGCCAGGTCGACAGCAAGTCGATACTCGAGCTGGCCGCCGAGCTGGCCGAGGTAAGTGAGCGTGCCCGGCAGGGCAAGTTGGCCCCGGCCGATCTGCAGGGAGGCTGTTTCTCCATCTCCAGTCTCGGCGGCATCGGCGGCACCGCTTTCACCCCCATCGTCAATGCCCCGGAAGTGGCGATCCTGGGGGTGGCACGCTCCGCCACGAAACCGGTGTGGAATGGCAGGAAGTTCAAGCCGCGGCTGATGCTGCCGCTCTCGCTCTCCTATGACCACCGGGTGATCGATGGGGCGCAGGCGGCCCGGTTTACGGTCCTCCTGTCGACGCTGTTGGCCGATATACGCCGACTGCTGTTATAGCCGGGGCCGATTCGGTGACGTTTTTCCGCAATGGGTGGGTTTTGGGGAAATTTATAATTTCAATTTATTGGCGGATAGGCTACTCTTTGCATGATTTCGCGGTGAAATCAAGAATTAGTACACTTGTCCAATAATTACTCAATATTTTTTCAGCTTTTTTGTTTTTTTGGAGTGTTTCAGAAAAAACAGCTGGGCCGAATACGCAGCGGATAGCTTGAACGCCGATCTCCGGGTCCGTGATGACGGATTTTCAGGGGCGGGCCAGTAGGGCCAGTGGGGTTATCCTGAATTATGGAATTTGCATAGGGTGAAGCAGAAGAGATGAATAACAATTCCGGCTCCAACAGCACACAGGGCGCAGTCGACATCCAGGCGGAAGTGGTAGTGCTCGGCGCGGGTCCAGGGGGCTATACCGCCGCCTTTCGCGCCGCCGACCTGGGGAAAAAGGTGGTGCTGATTGAAAAGCACGAGAGCTTGGGGGGTGTCTGTCTGAACGTCGGCTGTATCCCCTCCAAGGCGCTGTTGCATACGGCGGCGATCATTAACGAAGCGGCCGAGATGGAGCAGATGGGGGTCAGTTTCGGCAAGCCGAAAATCGATCTGGACAAGATGCGCGCCGGCAAGGACAAGGTGGTGGGCCGCCTGACCCAGGGCCTGGCAGCCCTGGCCAAGCAGCGCAAGGTCGAGGTGGTGACCGGCTGGGGACAGTTCGAGAGCCCGAACCGCATCAGCGTCGACACCGGCAAGGGCCGGGTGATCATCGGTTTTGAAAACGCCATCATCGCCTGCGGCTCGCGGCCGGTGGCGATTCCCGGTTTCCCCAATGACGATCCGCGACTGATCAACTCCACCGGCGCCCTGGAATTGGAAGATATCCCCAAGAAGATGCTGGTGGTGGGTGGCGGTATCATCGGCCTGGAGATGGGTACGGTGTACGCCACCCTGGGCAGTCAGATCGACGTGGTTGAACTGCAGTCCAGTCTGATCCCCGGCTGTGATACCGATCTGGTAAGGCCGCTGCAGAAGCGCCTCAAGGAGCAGTTCAACAGCATCATGCTGGACACCAAGGTAACCGAGATCAAGGCGCAGAAGGGCGGCCTGAAGGTGACCTTCGAAGGCAAGCACGCCCCGGAAAAGGCACTCGTGTACGACAAGGTGCTGGTGGCGGTGGGTCGCGTGCCCAACGGCAAGCTGATCGGCGCCGACCTGGCCGGGGTCAAGGTGGACGAGCGCGGATTCATCGCGGTGGACCAGCACATGCGTACCAACGTGCCCAATATCTACGCCATCGGCGACGTGGTGGGCAACCCGATGCTGGCCCACAAGGCGACCCACGAGGCGAAGGTCGCCGCGGAAGTGATCGCCGGCCATCACGCGCTGTTCGATCCGCTGACCATTCCGTCGGTGGCCTACACGGATCCGGAAGTGGCCTGGATGGGGCTGACCGAAACGGATGCCAAGGCGCAGGGCATCGCCTACGAGAAGGCCGCCTTCCCCTGGGCCGCTTCGGGACGTGCCCTGGGTATCGGCCGTGAAGAGGGCATGACAAAACTGCTGTTCGATCCCGAGACCAAGCGCATTCTGGGTGCCGGCATTGTCGGTGTGAATGCCGGCGAACTGATCGGCGAGACGGTACTGGCCCTGGAGATGGGGGCGGATGTCGAGGATATCGGCCTGACCATCCATCCGCACCCGACCCTGAGCGAGACCATCTGCTTCGCGGCGGAGATGGCGGATGGCACCATTACCGACCTGATGCCGCCGAAAAAGAAGTAAGCAGCCGTAACTGCTTACGGGGTGATGGGCCTGCCTTGTTGGCCTCACCCGATGGCTTGTATCCTCGAATCCGGCCCCATTTTCAGCGCCTGCCCAAACTCGCTTCGCTCAAACAAGGGCAGGCTTGAATCTGAAAACGGGACCGGATTCGAGGCGCCATCAAGATCGGCCAACAAGGCAGGCCCATCTCTTACTGACCGGATGAGTCGTTACAAACAGCTTGGCCTCTAGGCCCCGGGTTGGGTGGTTGGACCGTTCAATCCGGCGCCGAAAAAAGTCTCACCACAGCGGAACGGACAATGCGACTCCACTACCGGGAATATGGCAGCTACAGCGACCAGCACCCCACGCTGGTCTTTCTGCACGGCCTACTCGGCTCCTCCGCCAACTGGCACTCGCTGGCCCGCGGGCTGGCCGACCGCTTCCACGTGCTGGTGCCGGACCTGCGCAACCATGGCCGCTCACCCCATGACGAGGAGGTCGGCTATGCCGCCCTGGCCCGGGATGTGGCGCAGCTGATTGACCAGCAGGGGCTGGAGTCGGCGCTGCTGATCGGACACAGCATGGGGGGGAAGGCCGCCATGTGGCTGGCCCTGGAACAGCCGGAACGGGTGACTGGACTGGTGGTGGTGGATATCGCACCGGTCGCCTATCCCAACCGCTTCGGGGTGATCTATGAGGCGCTGCACGCGGTTGACCAGGCGCCTGTCGGCAGTCGGGGTGAGGCGGATGCGATCCTCGCCGGCTATCTGGATGAGGCGGGATTGCGCCAGTTCCTGCTGCAGAATCTGCAGCAGGTGGCGGGGGGCTGGGGATGGCGCATGAACCTCCCGGCCCTGACCCGGGGCATGGCGGAGATCGTCGGTTTCCCGACCCACGACGGCCCCGCCTATCCCGGGCCTACCCTGTTCATACACGGTGAACAGTCGGACTATCTGCAGCCGGAGGCCAAACCGATCATCCGGGGGCTGTTTCCCCGCGCCCGCCTGCGCGGCGTCCCGGGCGCCGGCCACTGGGTCTATGCCGAACAGCCGCAGGCGTTCTCCGACCTGCTGAATGAGTTTCTGCACGACTTCTGAGCGCCCCCGTCCGCGCCCCCCCTTGCGCGGGTCCCAAGCTTACCCCTCGCGATCAAGTCAGATTATGGGGCGCTCCAAGGGCGCCGTCGGCAGGTACGGTCGGCCCCTCTTTGGTTCCCGCCCCCAATTCGGTAACGGATCATTGCGTTCGCCAAGACGCCAAGAACGCCAAGGAAAAGCGCTCCTTTTGTTTAAACTTTGCGTGCTTGGCGTCTTGGTGAGAATCAATCTGCCAATTGCCATGCAGAGGCGTCCGATCGATGCATAGCTCAAATCTGACATTGCCCTGGAGTTTTACGGTGGTTCTTATTTGTATTTGGAATTGCAGAAATTATTCACAACACAGTGCGACGATGTGGGGTATTCTTTAATTTGAAAAAGACGCTTTCAGCGCATCAATAATCCATACTCCCAGGCCGCCACCGCCCGGAACAATAACTAAAGAACCACAGAACGGGGTCCGACCAGAATGGAAAATACGCAAACCCATATCGGTAGGGTTACCGAAGTACGTGAAAACATCATGCTCGCCGAGCTGACCACGATGGAGCATGGCGAGTTTCCCGTGGTCCCGGCGGAAACAGGCGATATCTCCGTGGGCCAGCTGGGCTCTTATCTGATGGTGAAACAGCGCGGTATTGAGGTGGTGGCCATGGTGATCGGCGCCGGTCAGGAGCACCTGGAGGCGGGTGGCATGCGCGGGGTGATGACGCTGGTTCCCCTGGGCGAACTGGATCGGGACAGGAACTTCCACCGTGGGGTGATTCACTACCCGACCCCCGGGGCGGAGGTGCACGTGGTGCGCCCGGACGAGATCGCCATCCTGTTCAAGAAGTACCAGTCCACCGGCTTCGAACTGGGCTACCTGCCCACCCTCACCTCCATGGGGGTTTGTCTGGATCCCACGGCCCTGTTTGGCCGTCACATGGCGATTCTCGGCCAGTCCGGCTCCGGCAAGTCCTGGGCGGTGGCCAGCATACTGCAGCGCACCGTGCAGGTGATGCCAAAGGCCAAGGTGATCCTGCTGGATCTTCACGGCGAGTACGTCTGGAGTGAGGGCGAGACCCAGCACTCCGCCTTCGCGGAGGGGACCTGCCGCTATATCGACGCGCGCAATCTGGAGATACCTTATTGGTTGCTGACCTATGGTGAGCTGGTGGACCTGCTGATCGACCGCGACGACGCCAAGGCCTCCACCCAGATGGCGTTTCTGCGCGAGGTGCTGCTGACGCTGCGGCGCAAGGCCAACAGCGATATGGATGATGCCCATATCTCGATCGATTCGCCGGTCTACTTCTCCCTGGCGGAGCTGTTCCATCAGTTCAAGCGGGCCAATGAGCAGGTGATGGACTTCGGTAAGGTGAAGGGGGCGCTGTACGGTCAGTTCGATGAATTTCTGATCAAGATGCAGAGCCGCTTCAACGATGTGCGCTACGATTTCCTGTTCAAGCCGAAACGGCGCAAATCCTCCGCCACCCTGGTGGATCTGCTGCGGGAGTTCGTCGGTCTGGTGGAGCCGCAACGGCAGATTACGGTGATCGACTTCAGTTCGGTGCCGTTCGACGTGCGACCCACGGTGTCGGCGCAGATCGGTCGGCTCGCCTTCGAATTCAACTACTGGAATCCGCAGTCCCGTGAGTTCCCCCTGCTGCTGGTCTGCGAGGAGGCGCATAACTACATCCCGCGCGAGGCCGGTACCCAGTTCGAGGGGACCCGGCGCTCCATGGAGCGTATCGCCAAGGAGGGACGCAAGTACGGGGTGGGGTTGGCCGTGGTGAGCCAGCGGCCGCATGAGCTGTCGGAGACGGTGCTGGCGCAGTGCGGCAGCTTCATCTGCCTGCGCGTGACCAACCCGGAAGACCAGCAGTATATCCGCGACCTGGTGCCGGACGCGGAGTCCAACCTGGTGAATATCCTCGCCGCCCTGGGGCGCGGTGAGGCGATGGCGCTGGGCGAGGCGGTGCCGCTGCCGACCCGCTTCCAGTTCCATCCCCCCGACCCGGCGCCGAACAGTAATGATATCGACTTCTACAATATGTGGCGTGACGGACCGGGCACGGTGGATGTGGAGGCGATCGTGCGCCGCTGGCGCCGCCAGGGGCGCTGAGCCCGTCCCTGGGAAATTTAACCGAAGGCCCCCTGAATTACATGTAACCGCCAAGAACGCCAAGCGCGCAAAGGAGAGGATTGGTTTTCCTTTGCGCATTTGGCGCGCTTCGCGGTTGCCTGCTTTTTACGGGCTCCCGGTTTTGGTGGCCTGGAATTGTGTGGGGTCGGAGTCAAATGGGTCCTGGATTGTGCGATTATACCCACCCTGTTGGCCCCATTTGACTCCGACCCCTGGATATTTTGGTGGCCCGGCAATTGTAGGCTGGATCAGCCGGAAGGCTCTTCCGCACCCTCCCCCTGGCAAGCCACTGCAACCCCGCGCAACGGCTGGTATGAAACCCGCCTGACTGCGTTATAATGCTACGCTTTCTTGACGGCAAAGCCGCTTGGGCGGCAGCAATCTACGGAGTTTCCCCATGTCAGCGTCTGGCGTAAAAAAGGTCGTACTCGCATATTCGGGTGGTCTGGATACCTCGATCATCCTTAGATGGCTTCAGGAGGAGTATGGTTGTGAAGTGGTGACCTTTACCGCCGATATCGGCCAGGGGGAAGAGGTGGAGCCGGCTCGCGCCAAGGCCCAGGCGGCCGGGGTGAGGGAGATCTACATCGATGACCTGACCGAGGAGTTCGCCCGCGATTTCGTCTTCCCCATGTTCCGCGCCAACGCCATCTACGAGGGCGAGTACCTGCTGGGGACCTCCATCGCCCGGCCGCTGATCACCAAGCGGCTGATCGAGATCGCCAAAGAGACCGGTGCCGACGCCATCTCCCACGGCGCCACCGGCAAGGGCAACGACCAGGTGCGCTTCGAACTGGGCGCCTATGCGCTGATGCCGGACGTGAAGATCATTGCCCCGTGGCGCGAGTGGGACCTGCTCTCCCGCGAGAAACTGATGAAGTATGCCGAAGAGCACGGCATTCCGGTGGAGATGAAGCGCAAGGGCAAATCGCCCTACTCCATGGACGCCAACCTGCTGCACATCTCCTATGAAGGTTATGACCTGGAAGACCCCTGGTGCGAGCCCGCCGAGGAGATGTGGCGCTGGAGCGTGGCGCCGGAGGCGGCGCCGGACCAGCCCACCTATATCGAGCTGAGCTTCGAAAAGGGCGACGTGGTGGCCATCGACGGTGTGGCCATGAGCCCCGCCAAGGTGATGGGCGAGCTGAACCGGATCGGTGGCGCCAACGGCATCGGCCGTGACGACATTGTGGAGAACCGTTATGTCGGCATGAAATCCCGCGGCTGCTACGAGACTCCGGGCGGCACCATCCTGCTCAAGGCACATCGTGCCATGGAGTCCCTGACCCTGGATCGTGAGTCGGCCCATCTGAAGGATGAGTTGATGCCCAAATACGCCGAGCTGGTCTACAACGGCTACTGGTGGAGCCCGGAGCGCGAGATGCTGCAGGCCGCCATCGACCAGACCCAGGGCGTGGTCAACGGGGTGGTCCGTCTCAAACTCTACAAAGGGGGCATCATGGTGGTGGGGCGCAAGTCCGAGACCCACAGCCTGTTCGATGAATCGATTGCCACCTTTGAGGACGATGCCGGCGCCTACGACCAGAAGGATGCCGGCGGCTTCATCAAACTCAATGCCCTGAGGCTGCGCGTCGCCGCGCGGCGTCGCGGCCGTTGACGGCCCGATTGGCATGACCATCGACAACCGTGAGTATTCCCGCTTCTCCCTGCGCTCCCAGGTCAGGCTGACCGATGCCGAAGGCCGGGTGCGTGAGGTGTATACCAAGGATCTGTCTCACGGGGGTCTGTTTCTGATCATCAAGGAGGAGTTGCTGCCGGCCCTGGATTCGCAAGTCGAGGTGCTGGCCATGGATATTGAAGACCCGCTGCCACAACGCGCCGTGGTGGTCAGGACCGAGCCCGGCCGGGGTATCGCCGTCAGGTTCCTTTAAGTGTATGTCTGAGCTGACAGTCAAACGTGCCGCGACCGTGGGTGTTCGCATCGGCGGTGTCACCGTCGGTGGCGCCGCCCCGGTGGTCATTCAGTCGATGACCAATACCGACACGGCGGATATCGCGGCCACCATCCGCCAGGTGGCCGAACTGCGCCGCGCCGGCTCCGAGCTGGTGCGCATCACGGTGAACAGCGAGGCGGCGGCCCGCGCCGTCGCCTCGATCCGCGACGGGCTGGACAAGCTGGGGGTCGATGTACCGCTGGTGGGCGATTTCCACTTCAACGGCCACAAGCTGCTGCGGACCTATCCCGAGTGCGCCCGGGCCCTGGACAAATACCGCATCAACCCGGGCAATGTGGGCCGCGGCGCCAACCGGGACGAGAAGTTTGCCGCCATGATCGAGCTGGCCTGCCGCCACGACAAGGCGGTGCGCATCGGCGTCAACTGGGGCAGCATGGACCAGGAACTGGTGATGCGGATGATGGACGAGAACGCCCGCGCCGCCGCGCCGCTGGACAACGACCGGGTGATCCGCGAGATCATGGTGGTCTCGGCCCTGGACAACGCCCGCCGCGCCGAGGAGCTGGGGCTGGGGCGCGACCGTATCGTCCTCTCCTGCAAGATGAGTGGGGTGCAGGACCTGATCGGCGTCTATCGCGAACTCGCCGGCCGCTGTGACTATGCCCTGCATCTCGGGCTGACCGAGGCGGGCATGGGCTCCAAGGGGATCGTCGCCTCCACTGCCGCCCTGGCGGTGTTGCTGCAGGAGGGCATCGGCGACACCATCCGCATCTCCCTGACCCCGGAACCCGGCGGCGCCCGCACCCAGGAGGTGCAGGTGGCCCAGGAGATCCTGCAGTCCATGGGGCTGCGCTCGTTCACTCCGATGGTGATCGCCTGTCCCGGCTGCGGGCGCACCAGCAGCGTCTTCTTCCAGCAGCTGGCCCAGGAGATCCAGGACTATCTGCGGGCGCAAATGCCGCAGTGGCGCCGACAGTATCCCGGGGTCGAAGAGATGAAGGTGGCGGTGATGGGCTGTGTGGTCAACGGTCCCGGCGAGAGCAAACATGCCAATATCGGCATCAGCCTGCCCGGCAGTGGCGAGGTGCCGGTGGCGCCGGTGTACGAGGACGGGGAAAAGACCGTTACCCTCAAGGGGGAACACATCGCCGAGGAGTTCCAGCAGCTGGTGGAACGCTACGTGGAGCGCCATTACGGTTGATCGGTCAGCCAGTGGGGGCGGGCCTCCTACAGGCTGGGCGCAGCCCCGCTGCCATCGCTTTCCGGAACTGGATCCCTGCAGCGGGTACGTCGTTCGGGAGCGTCAGCGAAACCCGGCCATCTCCGCATAGAGATCCTTCAGCAGGCGGCTGAATTCCGGGTGCTGGCGCAGCAGTTGGTTACCCGCCTCAATCAGCCGTTCCGCCGCCTGTTCCGGCAGGTTGAAGTCGGTGGGAATGGTCGACAGGGGCTGGCCGTCGAGCTGTTCACTGCTATCGTCCAGATTGATCTCGATGATGTAGAGCTCGGGCTGGCAACGCGCCTGGTCCCGGCAGGGTGCGGCACCGTTCTGGCGCAGCCAGGGCTCCAATTGACTGTGCAGGTAGGCCTTGGTCTCGAAGTTGTAGTTGCTCAGGGGGGTGGTGCTGGCGGCATCCAGGATCACCGTTTGTGGCGGATGATCCGGCTTCTTCTCCCACTCGCTCGGTAGCCGGGCCGCCGCGTCGATCTCGATCAGGACGATGCGCCGGGCCTGCGCCAACATGTCATGTTTGAGGGTATCGTCCAGGCCGTCATGGATAATGATCTGGTCGAGCATGGCGCGCAGTCCCAGGTTGTCGGCCAGACCGCCATCCAACAGGTGCACGTAAGGGTGTTCCGGGCGGTTCAGGTAGCGGCTCCAGGTCCTGGCCAGGCGGTAACGGCGGGGATTTTTCGCCTTTTCCGTGAGCCCGACCCGTACCCACTCCGGGACCGGCGCGCCGCAGCTGCCGGCCCGGTTGGTCAGGGTGATCGGGGTGAAGATCAACGGCACCGCGCTGGAGGCGGCCACCGCCCGGGCCACCGGGAAGTGCTCGTTGTCGGAGCAGATCAGGGAGAACAGCTCGGGGGTGAAGCCGAAGCGGCTCCCCTTGAACAGGTCGGTGGCGTTGATGATGATCACCGGCCCCTGGTCATCGAAGAGTTCACTCAGCGGGCGTTCGCCGAACAACTTCTCCCTGAAATACTCGTCCAGGATATCCCCGGAACCGAAGGTGGTGGAGGAGAGCCGGGAGAGGTTTTCCAGTGACAGCATGCGCTGGCGGATCTCGTCCCTCACATTCTGCTTCAGGAAGTCATCACGGAAGCGCTCGAACAGCCGGTCGCCATGCAGTCCGTAATAGGCCGCGATGATGCTGCCGCCGGAGACCGCCGAGATCAGGTCCACCTTGTCCAGCAGGGTGGGCGCGTCGGGCCGGGTGGTGAGCGGGGTCTGGTGCAATGCCTCCATCACCCCGTAGGCGAAGGCGGAAGCCCGGCTGCCGCCGCCGGAGAGGGTCATCAGCAGCACCGTGGAGTCCGGGGTGATCGGGCTGAGCGTCGGTTTCGCCGCGGCCAGGGGCGGATTGTCGGGAAAACGGGCCTGGCTGGCACAGCCGCCGAGCAGCAGTAGGCTGAGGAGTAGAACGTAAAGCGTTGAATTCCGGTTCATCGGGTTGACAGTGGGTCCAGGCTGACTTAGCGCCGGATTACCCCATTGCCCGCAGCCGATGTCAAGTGGATCGGGGTGTGTTCAGCAATTCTAAGTATGGCTGTAACTACCCACGGGGTGATTGGCCTGCCTTGCCGGCCTCACACGATGGCTTGTATCCTCGAATCCGGCCCCATTTTCAGCGCCTGCCCAAACTCG
>NZ_JANIOA010000035.1 GCF_025175675.1 Sedimenticola hydrogenitrophicus | reverse complement strand
TGCGCAGGCGCTGAAAATGGGGCCGGATTCGAGGAGACAAGCCATCGTGTGAGGCTGGCAAGGCAGGCCAATCACCCCGTGAGTAGTTACAGTAGAATTAAGAAAACGAATCGTTTTTCCTTGGCGAGCTTGGCGTCTTGGCGAGTGTCCATCTGCCATCCGCTATGACGAGTCCCCCGGCAGTGCCGGGGGATTTCCGCGGTGGTTCAGCCCCTCAGCAGGGCTGCCCGGTCGCGGCGGTTCCGCGGGCGTCTTCCACCACTCGGTACTGCCCCCGTCGACTCGCCCTGGTTTCTGGGCGCCGACGGGCGCTGATTCCCGTTGGGCTTGGCCCGCGTGGCGCCGTCACCCGCCTTCGCCGTCACCGGCGCGGACTGTTCACGCCTGGCCCGCTGCTCTTTATGGGGCTGCGCCTTTTGACCATTGCCGCGCGAACGCGGCGCCTGCTGCTGCCGGCCACGGCCGCGATCACCGCCACCGTTGCGGCCATTCATGATCGGCTCCGGCTTGATACTGGGATCGGGCTCATAGCCCGGCAGGGTCTCCCGGGGCAGTTCGCGATTAAGCACCCGCTCGATATCCCGCAACAGCCGATGTTCATCCACACACACCAGTGAAATCGCCTCGCCCTCGTTGCCGGCACGCCCGGTGCGGCCGATCCGATGCACATAATCCTCCGGCACGTTGGGCAGCTCGTAGTTGACCACATGGGGCAACTGATCGATATCCAGTCCGCGCGCGGCGATATCGGTGGCCACCAGAATCCGCACCTCTCCCTGTTTGAAGCCGGCCAGGGCCCGGGTACGTGCCCCCTGGCTCTTGTTGCCGTGGATCGCCGCCGCGCTCAGGCCATCCTTCTCCAGCTGCTGGGCGAGCCGGTTGGCGCCGTGCTTGGTACGGGTGAACACCAGCACCTGACGCCAGTTGCGCGAGCCGATGAGGAAAGAGAGCAGCTCCCGCTTGCGCTCGCGATCCACCGGATAGACCCGCTGCTCCACCTTCTCCGCGGCGGTGTTGCGTCTCGCCACCTCGATCAGCACCGGGGCGTTCAGCAGTTTGTCGGCGAGGACCTTGATCTCTTCCGAATAGGTGGCGGAGAACAGCAGGTTCTGCCGGTTTGCCGGCAACATCGCCAGGACCTTGCGGATATCGTGGATGAAGCCCATATCCAGCATCCGGTCCGCCTCGTCCAACACCAGGATCTCCACGTGGGAGAGGTCCAGGGTCTTCTGCTGGGCATGATCGAGCAGCCGTCCCGGCGTCGCCACCAGGATATCCACGCCATGGCGCAGCTTTTCGATCTGCGGGTTGATCTTCACACCACCAAAGACCACCGTGGATTTCAACGGCAGGTGCCGGCCGTAGGTCTCGACGCTCTCCGCGACCTGTGCGGCCAGTTCCCGGGTGGGTGTCAACACCAGGGCACGGATGGGGCGCCGCCCCTTGCCCTGGCAGTGCAGGCTCAGCAACTGCAGCAGCGGCAGGGTGAAGCCGGCGGTTTTGCCCGTACCCGTCTGGGCACCGGCGAGAATATCTTTTCCCTCAAGTACCACAGGGATGGCTTGACGCTGTACCGGCGTCGGTTCCGTGTAACCCTGTTCAGAGACAGCACGGAGTAGTTCGGCGGAAAGGCCGAGTGAGTCAAACGACATAGGTATAAATGCTCCTGAATGCCTACCCATCATGGGGCCAGCCTAGGCAAAACTATGAAAGTTGTTGAATCGAGGTGTTCCTGAAGGTGTTACCGCGATGGGGTTACGCAGACCGGAGTGCGTGAAGGCCGACATTCTAGCCCTTTCCCGCAAAAACACAAGATAATCTGGCAGTTGGCGCAACAGACTGGCTATGTCGATAGCCGGTCAGCTGTACAACAGCTGCGACCAGCGCCCCTGCCGGACCAGCTCCGCCTTGATTGCCTCCCAGTTTTCGCTGGAACCGGCGGCGGCACCGAAGACCCGGTCCAGCGCCTGCTGAACCTTGGCCAGTCCGGCGACACAGACATAGGTGTCGGGCTGGCGGATCAGCGACCAGGCCTCCTCCACATGCAGATCCAATGACTGCTGCAGTGCATCGGTATCGCTCATCAGGGGGCGGTTGGCCAGGGCGTTATAGGCCAGGAAGGTCTCCTCGTCGAAATACTCTTTCAGATCGCTGTTGTGATCGTTCATGTAGAGCATGTCCACACCGTTGCGGGCGCCGTAGAACAGTCGCACCTGCCCCTTCCAGCCCCCTTGCTGGCGGTAGATGTGCTGAATGAAGGCGCGGAACGGGGCAATCCCGGTACCGACGCCGATCATCAGCAGATTGGCACGGTTGTCGGAGGGGACAGTAAACGGGCTTTTATAGGGGCCGGTGACAGAGAGTTTCTGACCGACCCGTGCATCGCAGAGGAAGTTGGAGGCGATACCGGGATAGCGTTCACCGTTCACCGGATCGATATAGAAACAGCGCCGCACCAGGATGGAAAACTCCACGCTCTCCTCTCTTGAACTGCTGCGATCACTGGCGATGGAGTAGCGCCGCATATGGTACTTGTTGCCGAACGCGTGCGGGCCCGGCACCACCACACCCACCGACTGGCCCTCGTGGTAGCGGAACGAGGGCTCATTGACCCGCAGCACGATCTGCCGTACCTCGTCGGTCGACTCCGGGGTGATGCGCCGGCTCTCGACGACCTCGGCCACTACCGCCGGTCCCAGTTCGGTTTCACTCATGCTTACCTCCGCACCACGCGGCTTGTTCCAGATACTATTTCCTGCAGCTGGAACCACCACTGCATGAGCAGTTGCCGCCACATCCCCGCTTCTCCTGGTAGGGCCCGAACTCCGGATGGTGACGGGCGAATTCACGCGCCATCCGTTGTACCAGGATCCAGCCTACCAGCACGCCCATGATGACCGCGCTGGCCAATAGTACCTTAAGCATGGGATCCCCCCAAGCCGGCAAAACCCATAAACGCCAGTGACAGCAGACCGGCCAGCATCAGGCTCATGGCGGCACCCTGACTGACACTGGGCAGTTCCGCCAGCGCCAGCTTCTCGCGCAGCCCCGCCATCAGCATCAGGGCGATGGTAAAGCCGACACCGGCGCCGCTGCTGAATGCCAGCGACTGGAAAAAGTCATACTCCCGGAAGGTCTGGAACAGGGCCAGGCCGAGAATGGCGCAGTTGGTGGTGATCAGCGGCAGGAAGATACCCAGCGCCCGGAACAGGCCGGGGCTGAGCTTCTTCACCGTCATCTCCACCAGCTGTACGGCGGAGGCAATGACCGCGATGTAACAGATCAGGCGCAGGAACTCGATCTCGAACTTCACCAGCACCCAGTTGATGCCGTAGGCGGAGATGGAGCTGACCAGCATCACGAACATGGTGGCGATACCCATGTTCCAGGCGGTCTCTTTCTTGGCCGACACCCCGAGGAAGGGGCAGAGGCCGAGGAACAGCGCCAGCACGAAGTTGTTGATCAGCGCCGCATTGAGAAAGATGAATATGAGTGAATCAGGATCCATTGGCCACGGCCCCCTCCGCGCTGAGCAGCTTCTGCTCCTTGCGCTGTTTCAGATAGTCGAACAGCAGTAACCAGGCCCCCAGCACGAAGAAACCACCAGGCGGCAGGATCATCACCACCCAGGGCTCGAAGTTGCTGCTGAAGATCTGTACCCCGAGAATGGTGCCGGCACCCAGCAGTTCACGCACAGTGCCGAGACAGAGCAGCGCGATGGTGAACCCGGTGCCCATGCCGATGGCGTTGACGACCGAGGCCCCCAGCTTCTGCTTGGAGGCGTAGGCCTCGGCCCGGCCAAGAATCACGCAGTTGACCACGATCAGCTGGATGAAGGCACCCAGGGCGTTGTACAGGTCCAGGCTGATCGCCTGGATCACATAATCGACAATGGTGACGAAGGTGGCGATGATGATGATATAGGTGGCGATGCGCACCTGCTTGGGGATCATCTTGCGCAACAGTGACACCAGTGTGCTGGAGGCCACCAGCACGAACAGCGTGGCCAGTCCCATGGCAATGGCATTCATCGTGGAATTGGTCACCGCCAGCACCGGACAGAGCCCGAGCAGCATGACAAATACCGGGTTCTCTTCCCAGAGTCCCCGCATGAAGGTGTCCAGGGTCACCTTCTCCTGTTTATTGGGCAGTACCGACATGCGCTTTACCTCAGTTTTCCCGTCCGGTTCTTAGCTCATCCAGGTGCTGGATGATCAGCGGGAACATGCGTTGCCCGCTGGCATTGATCATGCGACCGATCGCCTTGGAGGAGATGGTGGCACCGGATATCGAATCAATCTCCCACTGCTCCCGCTTGCTGCCGTGCTTGACCGTGACGATAGCGTTCTCCAGGCCACTCTTTTGCTCGTTCAACCGCCCATCCAGGGCCTTGAAGTTCTCCAGGAACTCCGGATCGAAGGCGATCTTGTCACCCAGCCCCGGGGTCTCGGCCATCTTCAACACCTTGATGCCGGTGACGCACTGGCAGTCCTGGTTGTAGCCGTAGAGGATACGAATCACGTCCTGATAACCGGTAGCCGCCGCCTCCAGGGCAATCCCCTGCAGCTTGCCGTCACCGTTGTAGGCGGCATAGATCTTCTCACCCTGCGCACCCGGCACATCCGCCAGGAACAGGCCGTCGGGGCCGAGAATGTAATCCTTCTTGCTGACCACCCCCGGTATCACCCGGGAGACCGCCTGTTCGATGGCGATGCGCTTGTTCTCCTCGATCAGCGGCTGGGTCCACTGGAACACCAGCACCACCAGCAGGCCGGAGAGCATGGCCACACCGCCCAGGGTGCGCAGCATGGCGAGACTGGGCGTCTGCGGCCGGGCCTGGATCTGTTCAGTACTACTCATGACTCCGCCTCCTTCCTGGTCGCGCCCCTGGTAGCACCAAAGATCCGCGGCTGGGTCACCGAGGCGATCAACGGCGACAGGGCATTGGCCACCAGGATGGCATACATCACCCCCTCGGTAAGGCCGCCGAACTGGCGGATCAGCACGGTCAGCAGGCCGATGATCCCGCCGTAGAGCCAGACCCCGCGCGGCGTCATGGGCGAGATCACCATGTCGGTGGCCATGAACATGGCGCCGAGCATCAGGCCGCCGGACAGGATCACGAACAGTGGCGAGGGGTAGACCTCGGGATTCATCAGGTAGAGTGGACCGGAAACCAGCGTGGCCGCGACAAAGATCGCCGCCGGAATGCGCCAGTCCATCATCTTGCGAAACGCCAGGTAGAGCCCGCAGACCAGAATCAGCATCGCCGAGGTCTCCCCGGCGGAACCCGACACACTGCCGGCCAGCAGATCCAGGCTGCCGGTGGTGATGTGCTCGAACTTCTGCAACGCCAGGGGGGTCGCGCCGGTAAATCCATCTGCGGCATGGAAACGCACCCAGTCGGTCGTATCCACCGGCGACATGAAGGGCAGCGCCAGGCTCGACGGGATGAACTCCAGGAATCGTCCGGCCGAGAATCCCGGGGTCCAGGTGGTGATGGCCACCGGAAACGCCGCCTGCACGAAGGCACGCCCCACCAGCGCCGGGTTCATCACGTTATAGCCCAGGCCGCCAAACAGGGACTTGCCCAGACCGATGGCGACAAAACCGGCCACCGCCGCCATCCACAGTGGAAAACCGGGCGGCAGGGTCAGGGCCAGCAACAGACCGGTGATCACGACACTGAAATCCCCAACGCTGTTCGGACGCCCCGAGAGCTTGCAGAACAGGGACTCCGTGAGGATACAGGAGAGGGTGGTCACCAGGATCAGGACCAGGGCGCTGATACCGAATTGATAGACCGACCAGGCGCAAATCGGCAACAGCGCGTACACCACGTTGCGCATGATCTGCTCTACGGAGATTGCCTTCTTCAGATGGGGGGAAGTGCGGATCTCGACAACTTTTTTCTGCTTTCTACTCATGCTCTACTCTGCAGGGGCTTCCGGTCCCGTTCACAACTCAGGGTTGGCGGATAACGCCACGGGAACTACTCCCCTTCCCCACGTTAACTACCACCGGCAAAGCCGGGGGATTATTGGGTGAGCGCCTCAAAGGCGCCACAACAGCCTGAGCCGCCTAAGGCGACCGAGACCCTGGAGAACCACGGATTCACACAGATAAACACAGATTCAGAATCCTGATCTCCTATCTGTGTGAATCTGTGTTCATCCGTGGTTCCGGCAAAGCCGGGGCCTACCCCGGGGATTCAGGTGACGCTCAAACCGATCAGGCCGCGATCGCCTTGGTCTCCCGATTCACCGCCTTGGCGATGCGGAAATACTGGGTCAACGGAATATTCGATGGACAGACATAGCTGCAACAACCGCACTCGAAACAGTCATTGAGGTGGTAGTCGGAGGCCATCGTCTCATACAT
This sequence comes from Sedimenticola hydrogenitrophicus, assembly GCF_025175675.1. Classification (GTDB taxonomy): domain Bacteria; phylum Pseudomonadota; class Gammaproteobacteria; order Chromatiales; family Chromatiaceae; genus Sedimenticola; species Sedimenticola hydrogenitrophicus. The sequence goes on along the minus strand of NZ_JANIOA010000035.1, from coordinate 40,127 downwards.
CCGGGCGCCGGCCAGCTGGCCCAGCATGGACGGGTTGAGATTGATCGGACAGGCATCCAGGCAGGCGCCGCACTTGATACAAGGGTGCACTGTGTGCCGCTGCTGATCCTCCGCCGTTTTTTCGAACACCACCACACCGGAGACGCCCTTGGTCACCGGCACATCCAGCGAGGCGACGCTCATACCCATCATGGGTCCGCCGACGATCACTTCATTGGCCGCGGAGCTGGACCCCACCTGCTCCAGCAGGAAACGCAACGGCGTGCCGATGGGCACCAGGTAGTTGCCCGGCCGGTCGACGCCGGGACCCGACACCGTCACCACCCGCTCGATCAGGCCGCGGCTGCGCGGTATCAGTTCGCCCAGCTGCGCCAAGGTGCCGACGTTGTAGACCGCCACGCCGATATCCACCGGCAGCCCGCCGGAGGGCACCTCCTTGTTGAGCAGGCTGCTGATCAGCATCTTCTCCGCCCCCTGGGGATATTTGGTCTCCACCGCCTCGCAGCCGATCGCCTCTCCCGCAGGCAGTTTTTCGCGGATCGCCCGCACCGCATCCAGTTTGTTGTCCTCGACCCCGATGATGGCCCGCCTGGCCCCGGTGGCGCGCAGCATGGCGCGAATACCGTTGATCAGCCGGTCGGTCTGCTCCAGCATCACCCGATGGTCGCAGGTGAGATAGGGCTCGCACTCACAACCGTTGATGATCAGGGTCTCAATCGCCTTCCCCTGCGGCGGCAGCAGCTTCACATGGCTGGGAAAGGCGGCTCCGCCCAGCCCCACCATGCCGCTGGCCTGCACCGCCTGGATCAGCTCCTCGCGGGTAAGTGCATTCAGATCCTGATCCAGTCCGTACAGCACCTCCTGGGTCGCCGCCTCGTAGGTCTCGATCACGATGGCCGGGGTCTTGGGACCCGCCGCCGTGGGCACCAGCTGGTCGATGGCGCGCACGATGCCGGTAACCGGGGCGTGCATCGGCACCGAGACAAAGCCCCCCGCCTCGGCGATCGGCTCGCCGCGCACCACCTCCTGGCCCGGCTTCACCAGGGCCACGGCCGGCGCACCGATGTGCTGAGCCAGCGGCACGTATACCTTCGGGGCAAACGGCAGGCGCCTGATCGCCAGGTGCGCCGTCTGCTCCTTATGGTCCATAGGGTGCACGCCATGCCCGAAGGTTTTGCTGCGCCTGAAAAGATTGAGTAGACCCATGCTCTCTCCGCTGATTTCAACTACCTGACCGGTCGCGGCGCGGCCGCCTAACGGCCGCGCCCGGATCGATCGCTATTTCAACGCCTCCAGCGCCGCCGCATAGTCCGGCTCATCGCCAATCTCGGACACCAGCTGGGTATAGGTGACGGTACCGTTCTCATCCACCACCACCACTGCGCGGCAGGTAACGCCCCTGAGTGGGCCATCGGTGATCAGTACGCCATAATCCCTGGCGAACTGCTGATCGTGCATCAGCGACAGGGTGACCACGTTCTCCAGTCCTTCGGTCTCGCAGAAGCGGCCCTGGGCGAACGGCAGGTCGGCCGAGATCACCATGGCCACCGCATCATCGCGTGCGGCAAACGACTCGTTGAACTTCTTGGTCGAGATGGCGCAGGTCGGGGTGTCCAGGCTCGGCACGATATTGAGCAGGCGTTTCTTACCGGCAAAATCCGCCAGACCGACATCGGCCAACTCCTTGGTGGCCAGCGAAAACTCAGGCGCCTGGCTGCCGACGGCCGGCAGTTCGCCACTGGTGGAGACAGGGTTTCCGTGTAAAGTTACTGTTGCCATTGTCATTCTCTCCTTTGCTGGTGGTATTAGGGCTTGTCAATAAATAACTACTACATCTTGCTGGTCTTTTCGTCCGCCTTCTGCGTTACGGCAAGACTTACATAGAACGACTATGCACGCCTTGCCGGACCTTGAAGGCAAACAAAAATCCGGCGCAATACATAGCAGCTATTTCTTTCCAGACCCTTACTGGTACTTTGCTGCACGTTTGACCAGTTTCTCGAGGTCTTTCTCGTTCGGATTCCACGGCGTGCCCGGATGCAGACAGCCGGCGGTACACTTCTCCGCCGCCTTGACGATATCCTTGAACGGCGCCCCCTTGGGGTTCAGCACCACGGCCAGTTTCTGCTCGTTGTACTGGAACACGTTGGGCGCGATATCGGTGCACTCGTCACAGGCGGTACACTCCGGGGTCTCGATCCAGACCGGCTCGTAGTCGGCCGGCACGGCGCCGGCAGGCGCCGCCGCGCCGTTGCCGCCGTTGGCCGGCGCCGGCATGTCCGCCAAGGCCGAGATATCCCCATTGTTGGCCAGGGCCAGCAGGCTGGAGGTGAGCTTTTGCGCCATCTCCGCCTTGGCACGGTTGGCGATCTCCACCTCGTCCACCGCCTCGCCGACACCGGCCAGGGAGCGCAGCTGATACCAGAAGTTGCGCCGCTCTTCGCAGGAGAGGACGATCTCCTGGGAGACCAGCACCCGCATCAGCCGGCTCTTGCCGTCCACCGCCCAGATATAGGGGAAGCGACCATCCCGCTCGTCCTCGTCCATGTCGAGGAATTCGTGCAGCGGCACCATGTCGTCGTTCCAGGCGTCCTGGGGCGCCGAGCGGAAGTGCTTGCGGAAACGGCCCTCGCTAAAGGCGAAGTCGGCAAAGGTGACCGGCAACTCCATCTTCAATTGCTTGCCGTTCTCGTCCTGATAGCTGAGCTGGTAGGTGGGCCAGTCGGCCTCCAGGGCCGGGTTGCCCTCCACGCTGGTGCATTCGGCGAAGGTGACGCCGGCATCCGGGTCGTAGCGGAACAGCGGATAGGCACGGGACTCCAGGGCCAGCTTGGCCTGGTGTTCGGAGGCGTCATCCGCCACCCCGTGCTCCGGCTGACAGGTGGTGTAGATGTTGAACATGGCCGGACGGCGGCTGTTCAGGCCGTCGATAAAGCCTTCCAGCAGGTGGGTGACGTTGGCCTGGGAGCTCTGCAGCACGAAGCTGGTGCGATGGGCCATGCCGATCACACTCATCTCCTTGCGGATCTCGGTCTTACCCTTCCACGCCTTGCCGTAGGGGGCCATATCCGCCACCTGGCCGATAAAGCCGGAGGTACAGGACTGGCCGCCGGTGTTGGAGTAGACCTGGGTATCCAGGATCAGCACCTTGATCGGGGTGCCGGAGGCCAGGGCGCGAGAGAGGTTCTGGAAGCCGATGTCGTACATGGCGCCGTCACCACCGATCGAAACTACCGGCGGGCAGAGCAGCCACTCCTCGTCGCTGAAGGATTTCCAGTTGAAGTAGGTGAAGAAGCTGTCATGCACGTCGGCATCGTACTTGCCTTCCAGCTCCAACCTGGCCTGGCGGATCACCTTAAAGCCCTGGGCCATCTTGGCCATGTGGCCCTCGAAGATACCCATGGCCATCGACGGGCTGTCCTGGAACAGGTGGCTGGTCCAGGGGAACGGATAGGGATTGAACGGGAAAGTCGATCCCCACACCGAGGTGCAGCCGGTGGAGTTGATAATACCCATGGTGGCGCGTCCCTGATTGGTATTGCCATCAGTATAGAGCCATTTCAGGTGACGCAGTTTTTCCAGCAGTTGGGTGGCCCATTTCAGCCACTTGGGATCGACCGGCTCCACCACCTGCCCCTCGGCGAGGCTGGCGGAGAGATTGGTCAGGGTCAAATCGGTGTCCTTGTTCTCCTCCACCGCCTCGTTGATGGCGGCGATGTTGGAGAGATCCATGCCGGCGGCCAGCTTCAGGCGGATATGGGTCTCCAAGCGGTTGATCAGGTCGTCCAGTTCGGCGATATGCGCCTTGACCCGCGGCTGCATCAGCGCGGTGGCGGTACCGGTGAACAGGTGGATGGCGGTCTTCTCGCCACACCCCAGGCAGGCACCGTCACCCGAGACCATGGACTGATAGTTGGTCTTGTCCAGCAACAGGGTCTCCAGGGCGCCGATCTTTTCGTTCAGGTCATCGATACGAATGAAGTCCGGGTTGGTGGTGGGCAGATCCATCCAGAATTTCCAGTCGCGCTGCAGCTTCTCGACCGCCTGTTCGGTCTGCAGCTCGACCACCAGCGCGCCGTCGTCGCAGACATCCACACACTCCATGCAGCCCTTGCAGGTATAGGGGTTGACGGTGATGGAGAAGAGACCGCCGGAGCCTTTGTTCTTCTTCTCGCGGTTGCTGTAATAGGGTTTGGTGACGGAGAATTCGAAACCGCCGACGGACTCCAGGAACAGCCCGAACTCGCGCTCCATACCGGCCTTTTTCTGTTCATCCAGCTCCGATTCGGCCAGCACCTCCAGCACTGCCTGATCCAACAGTCTGGAAACCACCGACGCCTCGCCCTGGGTATCGATCAGGGCGCGCAGTTTCTTCTCCACATTGCGGGTTTCACGCCGCAGGTAGAGGGTCGGCGTGCCCTTCTTCTCGATGCGCTCGATGGCGGTATTGAAAATGTCGCTGATGGTATTGACCAGGCCCGGGATGGCGCTGTCGGGACAGGCGGTGTAGCAGTCGCCACAGGCGGTACAGTTCTCCGTAATGAACTTCGGATAGTCGAAGCGGATCTGGGTCATGTCGCGGAAGATACCGGTGGCGGCCGGGATCAGGCTGGTGGCCATGAACGGGTCGACCAGGTTTTCCGAGCCCCTGCCGCTCAGATAGAAGGAGCCGGTCCGCTCCCAGAAGGCGTGTACGTCGGAGAGCTTGCCGTCACCCTGGGGCAACGCCTGCAACATGACCGGAATCTTCGCCGCCTTGCGGATATCCTGCTGGGTCAGGCCGACCGGCTTGTCGGTGATCTCGCGGATCTCGTCGAAACCGCGCCGCACCACCCGCAGGTTGTCGGCAACCACGCGTTCGCCCTTGCCGCCGAATTTGTCGCGCAGCTGCGTCTCGATGGCATCGAACAGCCCCTGCTCGGTCAGGTGCGCCCGCTCCAGCAGGGGTGATGCCGCAAAGAAGGCGCCCTGGAAGGCGTTGCCCTGCATCCGGAACTGCAGTTCCGCATTGGAGGCCTCCTCCTTGGCGATCTTGAATCCGTCGACGAAATAGACGTGGATATTGTGATCGACGATGTACTTCTGATACATCACCGGGATCTGCGCCCACACCTCCTGCTCGGTCTCCAGATGGCTCTGGATAATGAAGAAACCGCCCTCTTTCAATCCGTACAGCGGGTTGGAGTGCAGGAACACATTGGGGTCAGGGGAGAGCACCACATCCACATAATGGTATTCGCAGTTGAGGCGGATCGGCTCCGGGGCCGCCGAGAGATAGTAAGTGGTGGGCTGACCCTTCTTCTCGGAACCGTACTTGGGATTGGCGCGGATGTCATAACCGAGCAGATCATACAGGGTCATGGCCAGGTTCTTGCCGGTGGTGATGGCGCCCCAGCCACCCACCGAGTGCATGCGCACGGTAATCGCGTCCTTGGGCAGCAGATCTGGATTCTCACTGCCGCGGATGGCCATCTCGCCGATATGGGGATAGGCCTCCAGCAGCGCCTGCTGACGGATCTCCGCCTTGGGGTCGATTGCCTCTCGAATAAAATCCACACCCAGGTAGAAGAAACGGCGTTTCTTGCCGCCCGGCAGCATGTTCTCGATGGCGCCAACCAGTCCTTCAGGCTGCAGGTCACGCGAGCCCAGACCGTAGGAGCCGGAATAGAGCGCCGGCGCCTGACCCGACTTATAAGAGGCGTATTTCGGGTAGGGGGCATCGCCCGAGGTGACGCCGTTTTCGATACACTTGGTCAGTGCGGCACGGATCTCGCGGATCAGCGGCAGATCTTCCGCCAGCGGCTGGTCGGTACGCTCCAGCACCACCACGCCCTTGCGTCCCTTCAGCACCTTGCCGATCAGGTCGCCGGGAAACGGACGATACATGGTCAGGTTGAGCACGCCCACCTTGAGCTTGCGGGTTTCGCGCAGATAATCGGCCACCACCTGGGCCTGCACGATCATCGAGCCCTGACCGGCGATCACATACTCGGCATCGTCCATGCGGTATTGGCCAACCCGGTGATAACGGCGACCGGTCAATTCGTAATACTCGTCCATCACCTGGTCGGTGATGCTGGAGATATGATCGAAGAAGTAAGGACGCTGGGCGGCCACGGCCTGCATGTAGGCGTCCTGGTTCTGCACCGAGCCGGAGAGCATGGGGTTGTCCACATCCCAGATCTCGGGGACGCGGCGGCGCTTCTCGCCGTAGATCATCTTCTGCGCCGGTGTCGGGCATTCGATGATGTCGTCCGGGCGACCGCAGAACTCCTCGATCAGCTCGCGCTCGGGCACCATCACCGGCTCGATCAGGTGGGTGGTGAGGAAGCCGTCCTGGGCTACCGCCGCCGGGGTCAGGCTCAGCTCGGCAATCTTGCGGCCGATCAGGTTCAGGTCCGCCGCCTCCTGGGCATTGGCACCGAATACCTGGAAAAATCCGGTGTCATCCATGCAGTGGTAATCATCGTGGGCGCAATGCACATTGAGCGACGCCTTGGTAATGGCGCGGGTACCAATATTCAGCAGATAGGGCAGACGCTTGCCCACCGCCGCATAGAGCGACTCATGCATGAACGCCACGCCCTGGGCGGAGGAGAAGTTGGTGGCGCGCAGGCCGGTCATGGACATACCGGCAGTGACCGCCGCGGCGGCATGTTCGGATTCGGGCTCGACGAATACCAGCGGCTTGCCGGATACGTTGATGTGCCCTTGAGCTACCTCTTCCGCCCAATATTCACCCATCTGGGTGGAGGGGGTAATGGGGTAAGCACCGGCAGCATCAGAGGCCTCCCGCTCGCACATGATGACAGCGGTGTTGCCATCCATCGCCATGCGGATACCAGGATACTTAAACTGCTTTTGCTCTTTCTTACCGAACATGAACACTTCCTCTTTTTTTACATTTCGGGAACGCCATCGCTGTAGGCAGCCCAACAGATGAAACCTTAACTACCCGATAGGCAGCATCTCTTTGCGGATAATCTTCTTGGCGTCTTTACCCACTTGATAACCGCCCTGCTTGTCAAACCAGACGATGGCCCCCGTCGGACAGCGTTCAATCGCCACCCTGGATGCCAGATCGTTTTTGCGGTAATTGACCACCGCCAGGTTATTTCTGATGTCGATCAGCCCTTCCGGCGAATCCACAGCACAACGTTCACAGGCGGTGCAGATTACTTCGCACTGACTCTCCGCCTCTTCGCCCTTTTCCAGGTTTTTGCAGGCAACGAACAACTGTTCGTTGACCGAGTGCAGTTCAAACAGATCCTTGGGGCAGACCTCGACACAATCATTACATGCGGTGCAACGCTCTTCATCCACCACCGGCAGACCGTATTTATTCATGCTGATGGCGTCGAAATCGCAGACGACGGCGCAATCCCCCATCCCCAGACACCCCCAGGAACAGCCCTTCCCGCCCCCGGAAACCAGCGCGGCGGCACGACAGGAACTCATGCCGGCGTAGCTGGCACGGATGAAAGCGACATGGCTACCGCCGGCACAGGCGAGCCGGGCAACGCGCTTCTCCTGCGCACCCAGGTCCACACCCAGGTAACTGGCGATCAGCTCGTTGGTCTCTTTGGCATTGACGGTACACTGGGCGGGTTCATAAGTGCCGTCAATCAAACCTTCGGCGAATGGACGACACCCGGGGCTGCCGCAGGCTCCGCAATTGGCCCGGGGCAGGAGATCTTCCACATCATCGATACGGGGGTCTTCGTAGACAAACAGGCGCTTATTGGCCAGCACCAGGATGGAGGCGAGTATGGAGCCGAGTACGGCCATAAAACCAACGGAAAGGGCTATGCTGGTGATATCGGTCATTTATTCGGCCCCCAAGCAGACAACAATTCATCGCCATATAAAATTATGACAGTTTCAAGTTATACCATTTTTTTCCCTTTATATTCATCATGTTAAATCCATTTCACTTGAAACCATCGCGCTCATTATCGCAAGTGCAGCAAAGTGTAGAGGAAATTGTGGTATTTGACAGGCCAATTATTTCAATGCTTACTATTAACATCAGCAATATAGTAACCAGAGAGCACCATGGCATCACCCGCGCCGATCTACTACAAACAGAACAGACTCAAGCAATTACGCGCTTTTTGCCACGCCGCCAGGACCGGTAGCATCAGCGAAGCTGCCGACAAGGTTTTTCTCAGTCAGCCGACTGTCTCGCTGCAGATTCAGGCACTTGAACGGGACCTGGAAACCGTGCTGTTCGAGCGCCGCGGTCCCAAGATCCGCCTCACCCCGGAAGGAAAAATCCTGTTCAAGCTCTCGCAGCCTCTGGTTGAGGGGATGGACAAGCTGCACGAGACCTTCATTGCCCAGCAGGGGTTGCTGGAGGCCGGCGATCTGAATATTGCGGCAGGTGAGTCCACCATCCTGTATGTACTGCCCGAACCGCTGAAGCAGTTCATGGAGCAGCACCCCAAGATCCGGGTCAAGCTGCACAATGTGACCGGTGGGCGTGACGGGTTGTCCCGATTACGGGCCGACGAGGCGGATTTTGCTGTCGGCTCGATGCTGGACGTGCCGGATGACATTATCTACAAACCGCTGGTCACCTACTCTCCGGAACTGATCGTCCCCATCGGGCATCCGCTGGCGAAGAAACTGACGGTCACGCTGAAGGACATCGCACCCTATGGCCTGATACTACCGCCACCCAGTCTCACCACCTGGCGCATGGTGGACCTGGTGTTCCGCCAGCATGAACTCAAGTTCAAGACCGGACTGGAAGCCGGCGGCTGGGAAGTGATCAAAAAATATGTCGAGCTCGGTATGGGCATCTCCATTGTCACCGACGTCTGCCTGACCGGTGAAGAGAAGCTGGTGAAAATCCCACTGAACGAATATTTTCCCAAACGCACTTACGGTATTGTGCTGCGCCGCGGCAAATACCTCTCTCCTCAGGCGAAACGGTTTATTGACATGATGGAGGCCTGTTATGAGGGTACCGGAGATGATGAAATCATCGCCAACGCGCTCTGATCAGGCACGCTTACTTAACGCGTAACCATTTGTAATTAAATGATATTATCCAACCACTACCGCCAGGTGCCGGAGTTCTTCGAGAGGTGCTCCGCTGTCTATATTTTGTTCTTGACTAGTGAACAAACCCCGTGGAGAATGAAGCGAGTTAATACAGGTTTCTGAATCTGAAATTGCACGATTAACCTGTCAGCGTAGAGTCAGACTCGTACTTGACACTGGTTATCGGGTAGATGGAAAAGGGTCCGCCCGTTTATCGGGATTTTTTTCCATCTATCTGACTGGATAGATGGACGCGTGATAATACACCGGCAACATATTTAAGTAGGGCCAGTGTTTTTTGTAATGCCGATAATAATTGGCACTGTTATATATAGTACGAGGGTTATATGTCTGATTTAGTTACCGGTGTCGTTAAATGGTTTAACGATGACAAGGGATTTGGTTTCATTGAGCGCGAAGGCGGTTCTGATGTTTTCGTTCACTTCCGTGCAATCAATGGCACTGGTCGTCGCACGTTGGCCGAAGGCCAGAAGGTCACCTTTGAAGTGACCCAAGGTCAAAAAGGTCCCCAGGCTGAAAACGTAACCATCGTCTAAGCTACCCGGCAATAAGAAAATAGTTCCACTCACCGCAAGCGCATCGTGCGCTTGCGGTGAGTGCTTTGCGTAAACCGCCGTTTCTGGACGCTGCTGTGCCCAGAGGATGCCCGTGGCCAGCAGGAATTGGCTTCGATTCTCCAACCCCACGTCGCCCTGCCCGGTCGACCAGGCCGTTTTATTGACCCAGAATCAGGTCCAGGTCCAACCTTTCGTCTCCGAACAGGAGCCGTCGTCGCAGCAGTGTCAGCCTGACGCCATCCCCCGGTTTTTTCCCGAGTAGCTCAATTCGCAGGTCGGTGGGTGAGGCAACCGTCGTCCCATCAAGGGCGAGGATGATATCGTCAGGTTTCACCCCGCCCTGCTCCGCCGCACTCTCCTTGACCACCTCGCTGACCAGCACGCCCTGTTCCGATCGCTCCATGTACACCCCCATGACCGCCGCCGGGGGCAACTCAGCCGCTTCAGGAAACACCACAAAATCGGCGATACCCGGTTCGATCTTCAGGCCACCGCCGGGAAGCACAATGGCCGATGTCACCTGCTGACGCCGCTTCACCCGATTTGGGATGCCCGAGCTATGCATCAGGTGTCCACTACCGGCCAGGATCACCAGTTGTTTGTACGGATGCTCCGCCAGATAGGATGCGGCCCGCTCGGCCATGCCCTCATCCCACAGCAGCTGCACCTGGAGGAAGCGTTCAAAACTCCTGCTCGTCTCCTCGCCGTGCTGACTGAATATTTTTTTCAGGCGTTCTTTATAAGCCTGATCCGAATAATCGATATCCGCCGGAATCTGATCCCGTTCCTGTTCACTGAGCGACTCCATGCCCTCGCGTGAGACTTGTCCGGTGATCTCCCGCGAAATATTCAGGGCGATCACGGGAATGACTTTTTCCCTGGCAAATTTCAGGATCGGCTGGTAATTGCGATAATCGTAGACCCAGCGCTCATACCACTCGGTCTTACGCAGCATCTCCGCTTCGGTTATTTTTCCTGCGATGTAGTCATCAAGGTAGGGCTGATAGGGCTGCTGGAACATCTCCATGCCGATCGCCAAATCGGCACCGGTCGCATGCAGTGCCTCGATGACGGCCAGTTGGGCCTTGTGGTGTGCATACTCATCATGCGTCTCCCCGACATAGACCACGCGTCGAGTCGACAGGACGGGCGTTAGTACCTCCAGACCGCGGGTTTGCTGCAGATCCAGCACAGCGGCAATTGCCGGTCGGGTCTCCGCCGCTTCGCTTGCCTGTTGATCCGAAGGTTTCTCCTGCTCACTGGCTGCACGATGAGTCATCACAGTATTTCCGCAGGCGACCAAAAACAGCGAAGAGAAGAGCAGAGGAAGCAACAGGGGGTATCGTGTTATAACCATAACCGGCTCTCTAAGGGCTCGCGAAAGAATAAGTTCCTGTATTCGGTCGTTCCTGGGTCACGCTGGCCGTGTTACGCTTTTTGGCAAGGGAACGGCCATTGCCTGCAAAGCGTGCCTTGCCAGCGTGGCCCAGGAACGCCCTCGGTACTACGAAATTATTCCTTCGCGAGCCCTAAAACTACAAGACATGCGATCTGACAAAAAATATTCAGACTGATTCAACAGAGGAAGACAAATTGCGATTCCTACTCCGCATGCAACCCGCCTTAGGACTCCACAGGAGCCATGTTATCAGACGGTTGGCACTCCTTCTGCTGCTTTTCGGTGCAAACCCGGCCTTTTCCATTGATGCAAATCAGCCGGTGCATCATCAACTACAGGTCGAGATCCAGCCTGACCAGGGACGGCTGACTGCCACCGACCAAATCAGCCTGCCCAGTGCGCAACGCGAGGTGGAGTTTCTGCTGCATGCCGACCTGACACCCCGCCTGGTCGACCGGGATGCCCACCTGGCCAGCATGGAGTGGCTGGAAGGTCCGGTGCCGTTGCGACGTTACCGGATTCAGACATCCATCCCCAGAAAGACCTTTTCCGTGGCTTACCGCGGCATCATCCGGCACCCGTTGGCCAGCGGCGGGGAGCGTGGCAGCCCACTTCAATCGACTCCCGGCCGCATATCGACGGACGGGGTGTTTCTGGCGGGCAGCAGTTACTGGTATCCCCAGATCGGTCACTCTACGGTCAGCTTTCAGTTGCAGATCCAGCTACCGGAGCGCTGGCGATCGGTCAGCCAGGGAAGCCCGCTCGCCAACCACAGCGGCTGGCAGGAGCTCCAACCCCAGGAGGAGATCTACCTGATCGCCTATCCCTACCATTACTATCAGCAGCAGGGACCGGGACCTCTTGCCGAGGTCTATCTACGGCAACGCGACCCCGAGCTGGCCCAACGTTACCTGCAGGCCACCGGAAAGTATCTTTCACTCTATGAAAAGCTGCTGGGCCCCTACCCCTATGGCAAATTCGCCCTGGTGGAGAACTTCTGGGAGAGCGGCTACGGCATGCCCTCCTTTACCCTGCTGGGACCGCGGGTCATCCAGCTCCCCTTTATCATCCACACCTCCTACCCCCATGAAGTGCTGCACAACTGGTGGGGCAACGGCGTCTACGTGGATCCTGCATCGGGCAACTGGAGCGAAGGGCTGACCACCTATCTGGCGGACCATCTGCTCAGGGAGCAGCAGGGCGAAGGCGCCGGTTACCGCCGAACCACGCTGCAGAACTACAGCCACTATGTGGCAAGCCAGGATGACTTCCCGCTTTCCCGGTTTCGCGGTAATCACGGCCAGATCAGCCAATCCGTGGGATACGGCAAGACCCTGATGCTGTTTCACATGCTGCGCATGGAGCTGGGCGACCCGCTGTTCCTCCAGGGACTGCGGCGGTTCTACCGCGACTATCGATTTCGCGCGGCGGGCTTCGACGCATTGCGGGATACCTTTGAAGCGGTCTCGGGGAAAAAGTTCGGGAATTTTTTCGACCAGTGGCTGACACGGACCGGGGCGCCCATCCTGAAACTTGTCTCCGCCGAGTCGGCGCTCACCGGTCAGGACTATCGCCTGCGGATCCAGATCGCGCAGACCCAGCCAGATGAGCCCTACCGGCTCAAGGTGCCACTCTTCGTCCATTTTGCGGACAGGGAACAGGCGGTCCCCTACCATCTGGAGATGAAAGGCCGCGATGCCACACTGGAGATCATCTCGAAGACGCGTCCGCTGAAGGTCAGCGTCGACCCCCTGTTCGACCTGTTCAGGCGACTCGACCCTAGCGAAACCCCCAGCAGCCTGGGGCAACTGTTTGGGGCAAAACGGCTGTATGCGGTCCTACCGGACGCCGCCGACGAGGAACTGCAGCAGGCCTATACACAGTTGCTCAGGGCCTGGCAGCAGCGGCAGCCCGGTCTAACCCTGCTCCGGGACAGCGCCATCGAACGGCTACCGGAGGCCGGTCCGGTGTGGATTTTCGGCAAAGACAACCGCTTCGCCCGCCTGTTCGATCAGCGGCTCGACCTACTGGAGCTGAGCGGCAAACCGGGTACCTTTGCCCTGACCCTGGCACAACAACAGGCGCCCGGACAGACCCTCGGTTACATCACCACGGACAATGCCGCCGCCCTGATCGGCCTGGCCAGGAAACTGCCCCATTATGGCCGCTACAGCTATGCCCTGTTCAGTGGTGACGAACCCGTCATCGGTCAACGGGGCGAGTGGCGCATTGCCGACAGCAGCCTCTCGGTGCAATTCCCGCCGATATCCGCAACCCCATATCCGGAGATTCCCGATCGCCGGCCACTGACTGAGGCAGGCCCTAATTCTACTTTGTCGGATTGGAACTACTTACCCGGTTTGTAAGCGATTGGCCTGCCTTGCCGGCCTCACACGATGGCTTGTTTCCTCGAATCCGGCCCCTTTTTCAGCGCCTGCCCAAACTCGCTTCGCTCAAACAAGGGCAGGCTTGAATCTGAAAAAGGAGCCGGATTCGAGGCGCCATCAAGATCGGCCAACAAGGCAGGCCAATCACCCTGTGAGCATTGGCGAGGAGTGGTACATCCCTGCACCACTCCTCCTGCCGCCGATGGTCTTGGAATCCTCCCACCCGGAAGCTATCCGCAATCCGACAAAGTAGAACTAACTACTTATTCTGTTTACGGGTCGGCACACCCAGGGACAGCTTGCCCTCGCCGAACCGCTCCGCCGCGTTGTCCAGCATGGAGTAGAGGCGTCGTTCCCGCTCGCGACCCGCACCGGAAGCGAACAGATCCAGGGTCTCACCACTCCCATCGCCCCAGTCTGAGATGCCGATGCCGATCAAACGGATGGGCCGGTCGACAAAGGGTGAACTGATAAACAGCTCCCACGCCAGTTGAAACAGCATGGCATCCGAGTCACTGGCCACCGGCAAGCGGCGCTGCCGGGTATGGGTCTCAAAACCGCCCAGCCGCAGCTTGAGGGTTACCACCCGCCCCATCAACCCCGCCTGGCGCAGGCTGTGGCCCACTTCGGAGGCCAGGCTCCGCAAGGTGCCCCTGAGCCGTTCCCGGTCGGTTATATCCTCATTGAAGGTGGTCTCCTTGGAAATGGACTGCCGGCCGCCCCGCACCCCCACCTGATCGGACCCCAGGCCACGGGCCTGGCGATAGAGGCTGCCGCCCATGTTTTCGCCGAAATAGCTGTTGAGCAGCTCCGCCGGGAGTTCCCGCAACTGCCCCACGGTCCGGATACCCAGGCGCTGCACCGTCTTCAGCGTCTGCGGGCCGACCCCGCGCAGATTGGAGAGGGGCATGGGATTGAGAAATGCCTCCACCTGCGGCGCCGGAATGACGGTTAATCCGTCCGGCTTGTTGTGCTCGGAAGCCAGCTTTGCAATGAGCCGGTTGGGGCCGACACCGACGGAACAACTCAACCCGACCCGTTGCCATATACGCTCCTTGACCAGGCCGGCAATGGCGTGCGGGGAGCCGTACAGCCGCTCCAGACCGGAAATTTCCAGGTAGGCCTCGTCGACCGATACCGGCTCTATCTCCGGCGAAATGCTCTCCAGCACCGCCATCACCTGCCGCGACGCCTCCGCGTAGCGTGACATGTCCGGTTTGAGATAGATGGCGTCCGGGCAGCGACGATAGGCCTCGGAGATTGGCATGGCGGAACGGATACCGAATACCCGCGCTTCGTAGGAGCAGGTGGCAACCACGCCGCGGCGGCCCGGCTGAGCCCCGACCACCACCGGCCGGCCGCGGCACTCAGGCCGATCACGCTGCTCCACAGCGGCGAAGAAGGCGTCCATGTCCACATGCATGATCCACTTGGCGGTTTTTCCGGTCATTATCACAGGGCGAGTCAGGTGAATGTATCTCGATCTACGGATTGTAGCCCGCGCGCCCGTCCGGGTAAAAACTACCCGACTCCCCGGTTAACCGGCCCGCTGCCAGGGCCACGTCATCTAAACATGCAACGGCTTGTGAGAATGGATCTGCCTGCTTGATTGACGGGTGTCCGCGGCCATGGATGGCCACGGCAAGCCCCCAAGGATGGGTTTACGGCGTCCCGGCAAACAAGCAGGCAGATCCTCGCCCTGCTCAGCGTTAGAAGACATCGTCCTGGACCCACTGCAGGAAAAGTGGCTAGATTACACAGAGTAGGCTTACAATGCCGACTCGGTCAGTCTGATCTGACAGGTACCCTGACAAGGATTTTGCGCAGATGGCCTGTCGGCCATATACTCGCGGCAGGTGGAACGCGGAACAGGCGGCCACCCTCGTTAGTATCATCTGTCAAATGGAGCAGCAAGTTGTCTCAGAACAATACAACCAACAATAACGAAAGCGGCGACGAACCAAGGGTCGAGCTTGAAACCTTCATCCCTTACCGCCTGTCGGTATTGAGCAACTTTGTTTCCAGCAGCATCGCCGCTATCTACTCTGAACGGTTTAACATCAGCATCATGGAGTGGCGGGTGATCGCCGTGCTCGGCAACTATCAACCCCTCTCGGCAAACGAAATCTGTGAACGCACCAACATGGACAAGGTGCAGGTGAGCCGCGCCGTCTCCAGCCTGACCAAATCCGGCCGGGTGCTGCGCAAGACCGACAAGAAGGATCGACGCAAGTCCCAACTGAGACTGGCCGCCAAGGGCATGAAGGTCTATCAGCAGATT
Source organism: Sedimenticola hydrogenitrophicus (assembly GCF_025175675.1). GTDB lineage: Bacteria > Pseudomonadota > Gammaproteobacteria > Chromatiales > Chromatiaceae > Sedimenticola > Sedimenticola hydrogenitrophicus. The sequence continues at coordinate 24,434 of NZ_JANIOA010000035.1, read as the reverse complement.
GTTCCCCTGGCCCTGGAGCGCGAACGCCAGTTGCTCACCCCCTTCAATGCCCGGGAGATCAAGGAGTTCGATCAGCTGCTGAGCAAACTCGAGGCGCGCGCCCGGGAACTCTGCATTACCAGCTGAGCCTCCACAACTTTAGCGGCATAAGTCCATCCCGGGACACAGCCGCGCCTACAGGCGCGTCATTTTAGCGGTCGCGTGGCCCCACCTGTTCAGCCTTGATTCAGTGACATACTTTCCGCCGTCATTGCGAGGAACACCCGCACCGTTCCCGGCTTTTGCACGGAGTTTATGCGGCGAAGCAATCTCTCATTACCCTCCGCAGACGCTGCAATAAACTGCGTTTATCGCCTTCCACACACCACGCCGAAGCGCCTACCCCGCCCCTGCCTACTATACTTTTCAACATTGGGAACGCCCCCTTATTAACCTACTTTTTTCAATGTTGCCATTAGTTTCTATTGCAACTATATTTACCGCAAATGACATTTGTCATGACTTACAGTTTCGCCGGTAACTAATATTCCACGATCCGGAACGACAGAAGGTATCACTGATGAGCAAGAAATTTGCATCCCATGCAGACGTTGAGGAAAAGACGGTTTCATTCGACAAGCTGGCCGAGGGCGTGTACGCCTACACTGCCGAGGGCGATCCCAATACCGGCATCATTATCGGTGACGACGGGGTGATGGTGATCGATACCCAGGCCACGCCGGATATGGCCCAGGATGTCATCCGGCGCATCCGCGAGGTCACCGACAAGCCGATCAAGTATGTGGTGCTCTCTCACTACCATGCCGTTCGCGTCATGGGCGCCTCCGCCTACAACGCCGAGCACATCATCGCCAGCCAGGCGACCTATGACCTGATCGTGGAGCGCGGCCAGTTCGATTTTGACTCCGAGGTGGGGCGTTTCCCGCGCCTGTTCCAGGGCGTGGAATCGGTACCCGGCCTCACCTGGCCGACCCTCACCTTCGAAAGCTCCATGACCCTGTGGATGGGCAAGCGTCGGGTCGAGCTGAAGCACATCGGCCGCGGTCACACCAAGGGCGACATCGTGGCCTGGCTGCCGGACGAGAAGGTACTGTTCAGCGGCGACCTGGTGGAGTTCGGCGCCACCCCCTACACCGGCGATGCCTACCTGAGCGACTGGCCCCGGACCCTGGCCAATCTGCGCGCCCTGGGGGCGGAGAAACTGGTGCCGGGCCGTGGCGATGCCCTCACCACCCCGGAGACCGTCGAGGCCGCCATCAGCGGCACCCAGGACTTCCTGACCCAGATGTTCGAGAGCGTGAAGCAGGGCCGCGCCGCCGGCAAGGAGCTGAACCAGATCTACACCGAGACCTACCAGGTGCTGCAGCCGCAGTTCGGCCACTGGGTGATTTTTGATCACTGTCTGCCATTCGATATCACCCGCGCCTATGACGAGGCGGGCGACTATCCGGATCCGCGCATCTGGACCGCCGAACGCGATACCGAGATGTGGCACGCCCTGCAGGAGGCGCTCTGAACCGGCCGGAACAGATGGCTTGGCATAAGGCGCAAAGACGCCATAACAGGAGGATCGAAAACCCATGTTGCAGACCCATCAGAACCCGGTCTACGAGTATGTCCACTCGGCCGATCAGGACAGCCCCACCCCGGTGCACCACCCGGTGATCGTGGTGGGTGCGGGCCCGATCGGCATGGCGGCCGGCCTGGATGCCTGCACCCAGGGCATTCCGGCGGTGATCCTGGACGACAACAACACCGTCAGCATCGGCTCCCGTGCCGTCTGCTATGCCAAACGTGCTCTGGAGATACTGGACCGTCTCGGCTGCGGACAGCGCATGGTGGACAAGGGGATCACCTGGAATCTCGGCAAGGTATTTTTCCGTGACGACCTGGTTTACACCTTCAACTTGCTGCCGGAGGCGGACCATCACCGGCCCGCTTTCATCAATTTGCAGCAGTACTACCTGGAGGAGTACATGGTGGACCGGATCCGCCAGGCGGAACAACTCGAGTTGCGCTGGAAGAGCCGGGTCACGGCCGTGGAGGAGAAGGAGGATCGGGTCGAGATCCGGGTGGAGACCCCGGACGGCGAATACCACCTCACCTGCGACTACCTGATCGTGGCCGACGGCGCCAACAGCGGTATACGTAAAATGATGGGGCTGGAAAGCAGCGGCCAGGTGTTCCAGGACCGCTTCCTGATCGCCGACGTGGTGATGGAGACCGATTTTCCGCCGGAGCGCTGGTTCTGGTTCGATCCCCCGTTCCACCAGGGCGGCTCCACCCTGCTGCACCGCCAGGCGGACAACGTCTGGCGCATCGACTTCCAGCTTGGCTGGGACGCCGACCCGGAAGAGGAGAAGAAACCCGAAAACGTCATTCCCCGACTCAAGGCAATGCTCGGCGAGGAGACCGAATTCGCGCTGGAGTGGACCTCGGTCTACACCTTCCAGTGCCGGCGCATGGAGCGGTTCCGCCACGGTCGCCTGTTCTTTGTCGGCGACGCCGCCCACCAGGTCTCACCGTTCGGCGCCCGCGGCGCCAACAGCGGCTTCCAGGATACCGACAACCTGCTGTGGAAGTTGAAACTGGTGCTGGACGGCAAGGCGCCGGAACGGCTGCTCGACAGTTACGATGCGGAGCGGGTAGCGGCGGCCGACGAGAACCTGCTCAACTCCACCCGCAGCACCGATTTCATCACCCCCAAGAGCGAGATGAGCGGCACCTTCCGCGACGCCACCCTGCTGCTGGCCGAGGAGTACCCGTTCGCCCGCGGCCTGGTCAACAGCGGCCGCCTCTCATTGCCGGCGGTGTACCGGGACTCCCCCCTCAACACCTCCGACGAGGCGTCCTTTGATGGCAGAATGACCCCCGGCACGCCCAGTACCGACGCCCCGGTCAACGAGGGCGACTGGTGGCTCCAACTGATCGCCAATAACCGCTTCAACGGCCTCTATTTTCCCCAGGAGACGGATGGCGGACTGGGCGATCGCGAGCTGACCACCCTGAGCACCCTCGTTGAACGGGCGGAGGTACCGCTTGATATCCGGGTGGTGGGGGCCGCCCCGCGGCTCGAACTACCCGCCGGCATCCACCCGGTGGCGGACAGCAAAGGGGTGCTGAAGGCGCGCTTCGACGGCCGGCCCGGCACCTTCTACCTATTCCGTCCCGACCAGCACATCGCGGCCCGCTGGCGCGGCCTGGATCGCGAAAAGATTGAAACCGCCCTGCAGCGGGCCACCGGCCGAATCTGAAGGAGCACAAGCGATGATCGAGACACGCAAACTCAACGTCCAGCCGACCCTCAGCCGTCCGGATGACTTCTACAACGCCCTGGTGGAGATGCACCGGGAGCTGAGCGAGGAGCAGAGCCGGCTGGCCAATGCCAAGCTGATCCTGCTGCTGGCCAATCAGATCGGTGACGAGGAGACCCTGGAGGAGGCGTTGAAAATAGCCGCCGAAGGGCTGAACAAACCGACAGTTTTTTAATATTTCCGGTAACTGCTCACCCCCATCATAGTAGGTCCCATGAAAAGCATTGTAACCGCCAAGAACGCCAGGAACGCCAAGAAAAAGCCTCGGCTTTCCTTCGTGTGCTTCGCGTTCTTCGCGGTTATTTGCTTTTTGCCGAGCATATCTTTGTGCTCCGTGAGTAGGGACTGGGGCGAGTAGCTACGTTTACCGTTCAAGTGACAGGAGCCACCTGTGGAAATCAAGCAGATCCATCACGTCGCATACCGCTGCAAAGACGCCAGGGAGACCGTGGAGTTCTACACCAGGAATCTCAACATGGATTTCCTGCTGGCCATCTCGGAAGACAGGGTCCCCTCGACCAAGGAGCCAGACCCCTACATGCATCTGTTCCTGGATGCCGGCATGGGCAATATCCTGGCCTTTTTCGAGGTACCCAACTCGCCGCCCATGGGCAAGGACCCCAACACCCCGGACTGGGTACAGCATATCGCCTTCCGGGTGGAGGACGAGTCAGCCCTGATGGCGGCCAAGGCGCAGCTGAAATCCAACGGCATCGACGTGGTGGGCCCCACCGATCATGGCATTATCAAGTCGATCTACTTTTTCGATCCCAACGGTCACCGGCTGGAACTGACCACGATTACCGCCACCATGGAGATGCTGCAGGAGTTGCACGACATCGCCCCAGCCATGCTGGAGGAGTGGAGCAAGACCAAGAAGGTGGTGACCCACGCCTCCTGGCTACACGAGAAGGAGTTCAAGGAGTAACGCTGTGTATCAACCACAGCGCGTAGGATGGGTGGAGGCGCATGGCAACGCTACGGAAGGCAGTCCACAGGGACGGGCGCCGTAACCCATCATCTCTTCGGGTACGGTTACTTGATGGGTTGCGCGCCGCGAAGGTGCCGGCAATGCCACGTGGGAGGAAGGCGCTCCACCCATCCTACCCGTTAACGTGGACTGGCCCTTTATATGGGTAAATAGCAGCATGTAGGTTGGGGTGAGCCTGCGAACCCCAACGAATGACGTTGAATAGATCCACCGTCCGTTGGGGTTCGCTCCGCTCACCCCGACCTACCGAAGGTTCGAGTCGTTATCTGCGTTTATTCGCGTTCATTCACGGCCAATGGTTTTATAAGACAACGACCCGTCTCACGGGAAAAGGAAAAACGATGAAACTGGCTTCATTGAAACAGGGACGCGACGGCGTCCTGCTGGTAGTCTCCCGGGACCTGGAGCGAGCACTGCGTGCCGACGATATAGCCCCCACCCTGCAGGCGGCACTGGATGACTGGACAACCTGCGAAGCGGAACTGCAGCGCCGCTATCGCGCGCTCAACGAGGGCGCGGCAGCGGACAGCTTCGCACTGGATATGGATCAGCTCGCCTCTCCCCTGCCCCGCGCCTACCAGTGGGCCGACGGCAGCGCCTACATCAATCATGTGGAGCTGGTGCGCCAGGCGCGCGGTGCGCAGATCCCGGAGAGCTTCTGGCACGATCCGCTGATGTACCAGGGCGGCTCCGACGCCTTTCTCGGCCCCCGCGAACCGATCCGCCTGGCCGACACCGCCTGGGGTATCGACTTCGAGGGTGAGGTGGCGGTGATCACCGGCGATGTGCCGATGGGTTGCACGCCGGAGCAGGCCGCCGGACAAATCCGCCTGCTGATGCTGGTCAACGACGTCTCGCTGCGCGGCCTGATCCCGGCAGAACTGGCAAAGGGCTTCGGCTTCTTCCAGTCCAAGCCCTCCAGCGCCTTCTCTCCGGTGGCGGTGACCCCGGACGAACTGGGCGAGCACTGGCGGGACGGCCGGGTCGGCCTGCCGTTGCTGGTGGACTACAATGGCCGACCCTTCGGCAGGGCCAACGCCGGGGTCGACATGATCTTCAACTTCCCCTGGCTGATCGCCCATGCCGCCAAGACCCGCCCGCTGGGCGCCGGTGCCGTCATCGGCTCCGGCACCGTCTCCAACAAGCAGGACACGGCGCGGGGTTCGGCCATTGCCGACGGCGGGGTCGGCTACTCCTGCATCGCCGAGGTGCGCATGATCGAGACCATCAACAACGGCAAGCCGGAGACCCCGTTCATGGATTTCGGCGACACCATCCGCATCCGCATGGAGGATGAGGCGGGCCACAACATCTTTGGCGATATAGAACAGACGGTAGAACGGTATCCGGGGCCATGATCACCCTCTACGACTACTTCCGCTCCACCGCCGCCTACCGGGTGCGCATCGCCCTCAACCTGAAGGGGCTCGACTACCAACAGGCCAGGGTCAACCTGCTGCGGGGCGAGGAGGCCGGCGACGACTACCGGGCGATCAACCCCCAGGGACTGGTCCCCGCCCTGGCGGTGGAGGACGGGGTGCTGTCCCAGTCCCTGGCGATCTTGGAATTCCTGGACGAACTGCATCCGGACCCTCCCCTGCTGCCGGGCAATGCCCTGCGGCGGGCGCACATCCGCGCCCTGGCGCAGATGGTGGCCTGCGATATCCACCCGGTGAACAACCTGCGCATCCTCAGCTATCTGACAGGGACCCTGGGCATCGACGAAGGGCAGAAACTGGCCTGGTACCACCACTGGATCGACGAAGGATTCCGCGCCATCGAGCGGCGGCTGGAGCAGGCGGCCGGCGACGGACCATACTGTTTCGGCGACCGCGTCACCCTGGCCGATCTCTGCCTGGTGCCCCAGGTCTACAACGCGCGCCGCTTCGAACTGGACCTGACCCCCTATCCCCGCATCGTGGCAATCGAGCGGCACTGCCTGGGTCTCGACGCCTTCGAGCGGGCGCGGCCGGAGAACCAGCCGGACGCGGGTTGAACCCAGACAGTGCGCTGGTTATCTAATAATCAGTCCCCTTGGAATTTAGCCACAAGGAGTGGTGCAGGGACGTACCTTTTACGGACCTGAGGATGGAATGAACGCGAATAAAGCCATTAAAGTAGTGGCCGGTGAGGCACGAACCGCATCCCGCGTCACAAGCAAACACCATGGCCACGATGAAGCGTGTAGGTTGGGGTGAGCACGTAGTTTATGTCCACGCGGAAGGTGCGGCACCGGGGAACAAGGTGGGCACAGACAACGTGCCCACCCTACGCGACTATCCTAATGACTTTATTTGCGTTTATTCACGTTCATTCGCGGCTAATTGTTTCTTTTGCAGAAATCGGCCACCGGCCAGGAGGTGAAGCATGGGACAACTCTGGGACAACCCGATGGGAACGGACGGCTTCGAATTCGTCGAATACACCTCGCCGGAGCCGCAGGCGCTGGGCCGGCTGTTCGAGCAGCTCGGCTTCGTGGCCATCGCCCGCCACCGTTCCAAGGATGTGACCCTCTATCGACAGGGTGATATCAACTTCCTGATCAACGCGGAGAAGACCGGCTTCCCCCGCTCCTTCGCCCGCCAGCACGGCCCCAGCGCCTGCGCCATCGCCTTCCGGGTCAGGGATGCGGCACGCGCCTACGCCATGGCCCTCGAACTCGGTGCCTGGGGGGTGGAGACCCGGGCGGGACCGATGGAGCTCAACATCCCCACCATCAAGGGGATCGGCGATTCGCTGATCTACCTGATCGACCGCTATGGTGACAAGGGCAGCATCTACGACGTGGACTTCGTACCCATCCCGGGGGTCGATCCCCATCCCCAGGGGGTCGGCCTCACCTACATCGATCACCTCACCCACAACGTCTATCGTGGGCGCATGGACGAGTGGGCGGATTTCTACGCTCGCCTGTTCAATTTCCGCGAGGTAGGCTATTTCGATATCGAGGGCAAGCTGACCGGCCTGCGCTCGCGCGCCATGACCAGCCCCTGCGGCAAGATCCGCATCCCGATCAACGAGAGCCGCGACGACCAATCCCAGATCCAGGAGTATCTGCACGCCTATCATGGCGAGGGGATACAGCATATCGCCCTGGGCACCGGGGATATCCATGCCACGGTGGAACGTTTGCGTGAATTGCGTGTGCCGCTGCAGGAGACCTCGGACACCTACTACGAGCAGGTCGATACCCGGGTGCCCGGCCACGGCGAGGAGCTGGAACGGCTGCGTAAAAACCGCATTCTGATCGACGGGGCGCCCAGCGAGGGCCAGGGGCTGCTGCTGCAGATCTTCACCCGCACGGTGATCGGTCCGATCTTCTTCGAAATCATCCAGCGCAAGGGCAACGAGGGCTTCGGCGAGGGCAACTTCAAGGCGCTGTTCGAATCGATCGAGCTGGATCAGCTGCGCCGCGGCGTGATCAGCGAGCATAAGGCGAGCCATTGAGGGCTCTGCTATGATCCTCTCCAAGTAGTGATAAAACAGCGTAGGTTGGGTTAGCGGCGCACAGGCACTGCGCATCCAGACCGCGACAAAGCCCGGGCGCCGCGTAACCCAACGCATCCATGGTCGTCAAACGGTGTGTTACGGCGCGCGCACGGTGCACTGCGATATGCATTTCCACGCAGAGCGTGGGAACGAGGACAAAATCATCCAGCGCAAGGGCAACGAGGGCTTCGGCGAGGGCATAAGGCCAAGGGTGTAGGGCGTAGGTTGGGGTGAGCTTGCGAACCCCAACATTTGGTGTTGCACGGGACTGTCGTTCGTTGGGGTTCGCTCCGCTCACCCCAACCTACTGCAGGATCGCGTTGTTATCTGCGTGTATTCGCATTCATTCGCGGCTAAAAAAACAGCAATCCAAATAGCGTTCAACTGACAGATCAAGGCATTTTCATTTTGCGCCTGATCAGTGCTATTCTTTTATAACGTTTACGTTAACGTAAAGACTTTATACCTGTGGAGATAATAATGGAAGAACCGCTCTGGCAACCCAATGCCGACCAGATCGAACAGGCGAACCTCACCCGCTTCCGACGTTTTGTGAATCAGAAACACGGCACGGCACTAGCCGACTACCCCGCCCTCTACCAATGGTCAATCGACCAGCCGGAGGCGTTCTGGAGCGCCCTATGGGAAGAGAGCGGCGTCATTGCCGACCAAAGGGGCGAGGTGGTACTGGAAGACGGCGACAAGATGCCGGGCGCCCGCTGGTTTCCCCAGGCACGGCTCAATTTCGCCCAGAACCTGCTGCGCCGCCGCGACGACAGCGACGCCCTGGTGTTCCGCGGGGAGGACAAGGTGGCGCGACGCGTCAGCCACCGGGAACTCTACCATCACGTCTCCCGGGTGGCCCAGGCACTCGAGGCGGCCGGCATCGGTGAAGGTGACCGGGTGGCCGCCTACCTGCCCAACATGCCGGAGACCATTATCGCCATGCTGGCCGCCAGCAGTCTAGGCGCCATCTGGTCCTCCTGCTCACCGGACTTCGGAGTCAACGGCGTGGTGGACCGCTTTGGCCAGATCGAGCCGAAGCTGCTGTTCGCCGCCGACGGCTACTACTACAACGGCAAGACCCATGACAGCCTGGAGAAGATCGCCGAGATCCGCCGGCGTATCCCCGGCATCGAAAAGGTGGTGGTGATCCCCTATACCCGGGAGCAGTTCCCGCTGGAGTCGATCGAGGGCGCCCTATCCCTGGGGGAGTTCATCGATGACTACGACGCACAGGAGATCGGCTTCAGGCAGCTGCCGTTCGATCACCCGCTCTACATCATGTTCTCCTCCGGTACCACCGGGGTGCCCAAGTGTATCGTGCACGGTGCCGGCGGTACCCTGCTGCAACACCTCAAGGAGCACCGCCTGCACACCGATGTAAGGCCGGGGGATCGCACCTTCTTCTTCACCACCTGTGGCTGGATGATGTGGAACTGGCTGGTCTCCGGGCTGGCCGCCGAGGCGACCCTGCTTCTCTATGACGGCTCCCCCTTCTACCCGAACGGCAATGTGCTGTTCGACTACGCCGACGCGGAGCGCATGACCCAGTTCGGCACCTCGGCCAAGTTCATCGACGCCATCAACAAGGCGGGGCTGAAACCGCGCGAGACCCACGATCTCTCATCCGTGCGCACCCTCTGCTCCACCGGCTCGCCGCTAGTGCCGGAGGCGTTCGATTTCGTCTATGAACATATCAAGCAGGATTTGTGTCTCTCCTCCATCTCCGGCGGCACCGACATCATCTCCTGCTTCGCCCTCGGCAACCCGGTGCTGCCGGTCCACCGCGGCGAGCTGCAGTGCCGCGGCCTGGGCATGCGGGTGGAGGTGTGGAACGACGACGGCGAGCCGGTACGCGGCGAGAAGGGCGAGCTGGTCTGTACCGCCCCCTTCCCCTCCATGCCGATCGGTTTCTGGAACGATCCCGACGGGGAGAAGTACCACGGCGCCTACTTCGACCGCTTCCCCAACGTCTGGTGCCACGGCGACTACGTGGAGCTGACCGCCCAGGACGGCATCATCATCTACGGCCGCTCCGACGCCGTGCTCAACCCCGGCGGTGTGCGTATCGGCACGGCCGAGATCTATCGCCAGGTGGAACAGCTGGACGAGGTGGTGGAGAGCCTGGTGATCGGCCAGGAGTGGCAGGGCGATGTGCGGGTGGTGCTGTTCGTGCGCCTGCGCGACGGCCTGGATCTGGATGACGCGCTGATCGAAAAGGTAAAGCGGCAGATCCGCGCCAACACCACACCCCGCCATGTGCCTGCCCGGGTGGTACAGGTAAGCGATATCCCGCGTACCAAGAGCGGCAAGATCGTGGAACTGGCGGTGCGCGAGGTGGTGCACAACCGGCCGGTGAAGAACAAGGAGGCGCTGGCCAATCCGGAAGCGCTGGAGCTGTTCGCCAACCGCCCGGAGCTGCAGTCATAATCAAATGACCGGCGCACACCGTTGCGGAGTGCGCCAGTCCAGGGCAGGCACATTACCGCATGTATTTCATACGCCCCATCGGCCGCATTGCATCAGCGATCTTCTGTTGCTCGGATGTCAGGCTGGTATAGAGCTGCTCGATGGCATCGGCCATTTCGCTCATCTGGCCGGCACCCTCGCGCATCCCCTTGACCCGTTCGGCAACCGTAACCCCGTCCCCGTCGCGCATCGCCTCGCGCCGTTCCAGGCGACTGGTCATTTTCTGTTTCATGGCCTGTTCAAAGGCCTGCCAGGCGGGCTCCTGGGCCTCGGTGATACGCAGCTTGTATTTCAGCATGTCCAGTCCCTGTTCCATTCGGGCGCTGTGATCCTCCGGCGTTCCTCGTCCGGGGCCATGCCGGCCCCAATTGCCATGGCCGCCTTGCTGCATACTCATTTGTCCCGGTCCAAAGCCCTGTCCATAACCGCAATCGCCGAATCGGCCACCGGCGGAAACATAGGAGATGGATGCGGCACTGATACCGACGACCGCTACCGCGGTCAGAATCATCTTGGTTGAACGTTTCATCTGCATTCCTCGCTGTTACCGGGGCGACATGCCCCGTCTGTGGCTCCTATCAGACCAGCCCGCTGTAACCCGACAATGTCAGAAAAACGGTTTTTTGTAAGCCTGAGTAACAGCCGTCCGCCTGTTACACTCTGTTACAAAATCCACCCGCGCACGCGACGATGATTCGGGTATAAAGAGCCTATGGAAAAGAGACGACATATCCTGGTGGTGGATGACGATCCGGAGATCCGCCAACTGCTGCAGGCCTACCTGGAGCAGAACGGCTACCGGGTGACCGCGGTGGGTGAAGGCAAGGCGATGAACCGGGTACTGGAGGAGCAGCGCATCGATCTGGTGGTGCTGGACCTGATGCTGCCCGGTGCCGACGGCCTGGAGCTCTGTCGCAACCTGCGGGTGAAATCCAGAGTCCCCATCATCATGCTCACCGCCCGGGGCGATGAGATGGACCGAATCCTGGGCCTGGAGATGGGTGCCGACGACTACCTGCCCAAGCCGTTCAATCCCCGGGAGTTGCTGGCACGCATCAAGGTGGTCCTGCGCCGCAGCGCCGCCCTACCCTACGACCAGCCGGAGTCGCCAGTCCGGGCAATCCGCTTTGCCAACTGGACCCTGGACCCGGTGGCGCGGCACCTGGAATCATCCAGTGGGGCGGTGGTACCCCTCAGCGGAGCCGAGTACCGACTGCTCAAGGTGTTCCTGGAGCACCCCAACCGGGTGCTGAACCGGGACCAGTTGCTCGACCTGACCCAGGGTCGGGACGCCGATCCCTTCGATCGCAGTATCGATGTGCTGGTGAGCCGCCTCAGGAGACGTCTGGAGGACGACCCGAAGGATCCTGGGATCATCAAGACGGTACGCGGTGAGGGTTATGTGTTCGCGGTGCAGGTGAATCATCGAGGGAACACGGCATGAGGCTGCTGCCCCGTTCCCTGTTCGGCCGCCTGGTCCTGATCCTGATCGTGGGCCTGCTGCTGACCCAGCTTCTCAGCACCGGACTGTTGCTCAAGGACCGGGTCGATGTGATCCGGGAAAACACCGGCATTCAGCTGGTCCAGCGCATCGCCTCCCTGGTCTACCTGTTGGAGGAGACGCCGGCGACGGAGCGCCCGCGCATCGTCCGGGCATTCAGCACCTCCCAGTTTCAGGTCACCCTGGCCGACCAACCGCTGCCACAGGGTCCGGAGGCGATACCGTCCAACCACCTGGAGATGTTGTTACGCCAGGCGCTCTCCGAACACACCCCGATCCAGGTGGCAATCAATCCGCTGCGCAATGGCGATGAATCGGAACGCAGCCGCTGGCGTCAACACCGGGAGGAGGTTGCCGAACGCCGGTTTACCGAGTCCCGCCCCTATCGTTCCCGGCCGCCAAGAAACGGATTCCAGGCCAGTATCCGGCTCGCCGACGGCGGCTGGCTGAACATCCTGCGTCCCCTTCCGGAAGGGATGGAAGACTGGCCCTATAAGTTGCTGGCCTATCTCGCCGTGTTGCTGGTCTCCATCATCCTGCTCTCGCTGCTGGCGGTACGCTGGGTCACCCGGCCCCTCGGCACCCTGGCGGAGGCGGCGCGCAATCTCGGCAAGGACATCAGCTACCCGCCGCTCACCGAAAGCGGCCCACAGGAGGTGCAAAAAGCGGTGCGCGCGTTCAACACCATGCAGCAGCGACTGCGGCGCTACATTGAAGATCGCAGCCGGGTGCTGGCGGCGGTCTCCCATGACCTGAAAACCCCCATCACCCGGTTGCGCCTGCGCCTGGCGCTGCTCAAGGACGACGCACTGCAATCCCGCTTCAACCAGGATCTGGATGAGATGGAACAGATGGTACTCGCCACACTGGACTACCTGCGCGGCACCGAGAGCAAGGAGAAACCGGTGCCGATCAGCATCAACGGACTGCTGGAGTCGCTGCAGGACGATACCCAGGAGCTGGGCTGGGAGATGACCCTGGCAAGCGGGAAGGTGGCGCCCTACAGCGGGCGGCCACTGGCGCTGAAGCGCTGCCTGATGAATCTGATCGAGAATGCGGTGCGCTACGGCCAGGCGGCGGATGTCCGCCTGGAGGACAACCGGGAGCGGCTGAGCATCATTATCGCCGACCGGGGCGAGGGGGTCCCGGAGGCCGAACTCGAGCAGCTGTTCAACCCCTTCTATCGACGTGAGGAGTCCCGCGCCCGGGCGACCGGCGGCACCGGGCTCGGTCTCGGCATCGCCCGCAATATCGCCCGTGCCCACGGCGGTGATGTCACCCTGCGCCGGGGTAAAACGCGGGGGCTGGAGGCGGTGGTCAGCCTGCCCCGCTGAGTTGCCACTACGACGAGCACGCAGCTGACGGGATCCCACATGATTATTCCGTTGCCTGATTACCCATCACACTCAGCCAGGGTCGATCTCCGTTTATTAAAGCCGCGAATAAACGCGAATAAACGCACATGGCACGATTTATCCTGATGGGGGCGTAGCGGCTTTATTCAGGCTACGGTGCTTGCCGGTGAATTACGAATTGTGGTCTGTAGCCTGTTGGTGTGAGCCTGCGATTCCAATAGGCTTATTCGCGTTCATTTGCGTTTATTCGCGGCTAGAATTTTTACTGATAACGGCTGAGCTATCTGGGCCATCAGGCTCCGTTGTGGCGACCGCCCCATGCAGGGTCAGCTGCGGGAACGGGATCTCCCAGCCGTATTCGCTGCAGGCGTCGACACAGCCGCGCTGGATGGCGCGCCGCAGACGGTTGTACAGGTCGCCCAGTTCACCCTTGAAGTCGGCGATCACCACTATATCCAGGGACGAGCTGTTGGCGGCCTCGAACTCCACCCGCAGATTCAGCAATTGCTCGCCATAACCTTCCTGGTGCAGGCGCTCAAACAGGTAGTTCTGCAGCGTCTCCGGAATGGTTTGCGTACACTCTTTCTGTAGCGAGTAACTGAGACCGATTGTCTCCTTGATCCGGAAGTTGGTCGCCAGATTGCGCGGCGCAGCGGCCAGGAAGTCGGTCATCTGGTAGGTCAGCCTGGCGCCACCCCGCTCCACCAGTTGAACCAGTTCATGGGAGATACCGGTGACCTTGCCCCTGATCCCGTTGCTCAGGATAACCCAGTCCCCCTGAGTGCAGGGAAACCAGGGATCATCGATTTGCGATGGGCGTGATTTGAGATCCACCAGCTCGTCGATCGGCACCCGCTGGCTGATACCGGCCACCGGATTCACCAGGGTGCTGTAGACATTGATCTGCTCCACCCGCCAGGGCAACCCCTCCATGAATATCCGTTCGCCCTCGCGTACCGAGCCGACATTGAGAAACAGGTGTATCTGGCTCCAGTAACGCGGCAGGGCCTGCCTGAGGGTCCAGGCGATGCCGAACAGCAGCAGGATACCCAGGCTGAACAGCACCCAGTCTTCCACCAGGTAGAACACCGCCATCGGGCCGAGGATCGCCAACAGCACGGTCAGCATGCGCTGCAGCAGCTCGACCAGGCGGACCCGGAAACTGCGATGCTTGGCCCGGAATCCGGGGATATAACGCTGCATCGCCGAGGCACTCAGGCGAGACAGCAGGAGAATGGCGGCCACCACCAGCAGTGCGATGGTCAGGTAGAGTCCGCGCTTCTGAAAAAAGGATTTCAGATAGCTCTGCGAGGCCTCGGCGAGGGAGGTCTCCGCGGCATTCAGTTTGTTCAGCTGCAACTGAGCCCCCTGCAATTCGCTCTGGATGAACGCCTGTTGCTTGGCCCACTGCTCTTCGATCTGACTCAGCGACTGCAGCAGCGCCTGGTCCTTGGTGGCCTGCTTCACTCTGGCAAGGTTGTTCAGCGCCTCGTCGACGACCGGCAACTGCTCCCGGTAATAGGCGATCCGCTTCTTGAGTTCCGATTTCTGACGGACCCGGGCGGTCATCTCCTTCATCTCGTCGATCGCCGGCCGCACCAGGGCAAACACCTCCTGCTGCAGGTTGAACTCCTCCTCGGGCTCGCCCCGCAGGGAGGTGATATCGACACCCGCCGCGATGTTTTCAAAGTTCCGGGTGGTGGCCCTGAGATCGTTCTCCAGGCTCTCCAATTGCTGTCGCAGTCGCGCCTTCTCGGCATCCGACCCGGTCGACTGGAGCTGCCGATTCAGCGTCTCGATATCCTTGCGTAACTCTTTCCTCAGCTCGATAAAAGAGATCAGGGTCTCGATCGTGGCGGGTGCCACCGCGCCTTCCGGTTGCGCGGTGCCCCCATTGCTCTGGGCAACGGCCGGCATGAGCGGCAGCCACAGAAAACACCAGACCAGCAGGATGGAAAAGCCATAGTCAAGCAGCTTGTTTTGATTATTCACCGCGCACGTCCCGTTTCAGAAGTTGCATCGTCAGGGAGTCGGACTCAAACCGTTGAATGCCGGGCACCTCGCCCACCCCCTGTGTTCGGATTGATAGCGGCCCTTTCGGTGCCACCGGCGGCTATCGGTCAATCCTGGTCAAGGTCATCCACATCCAGCTGCCCGGTCATGCGCCGGCGGATATGGGACCAGGAGATCCCCGTCGCCATCACTGCCGAGAGGATGACCAGCACGATATAGGTGAGCAGTGAGGTATTGCTGAGAGCGATCAACTGATAGTGAAGCAACGCCCAGACGATAGTCCCGAACAGGGCCAGGGCAAGCAGGGTACCGACAAAACCGAGAGAGCGGGCGGTAGCCCGCACATAGATGACCCAGCCGATCAGCAGTAGCACCCCGGCGAGCGCGATAAGCGGGTCAAGCTTTTGTTCCGCGCCGGTCAGCCAGTGGTACCAGGAGTAACCTGAGGGATTGTAGGTCGAGAAAACCAAAAACAACGCCAGGGTCCATCGAATCATGAAACCCGCAAAACTGAAACCGCGCTCCGCCATAGCCTGTCCCTGTCAGAAATAAGACCGTTGTACGCCACCACGAATGGGCAACAGTTCCGGTCAACCAGATCAACGACAGTTTATAACACAGAACGCCGCGGACAATAACTTGCCGGCTATACGTAGATCTTGCCCGAAAGCGGCGGCGGAAGTGCGGCCGGGCGATCCTTTCTCCACGCCAGGCGTTTCTTGATGGTGTCACATAGGTTGGCCTGTTTGACCATGAACTCGCCACCGATATGGGTGAAGCCGAGCCGCTCGTAAAACTGTTTGACCCGCTCTACATCCGCCTCCGGCACCCGCTTGCCGTATTCAGCTGAGAGTGGAAACGCCTTCAAGGCGATAATACTGTCTTCCACATCGACCATTTGGCCAATCATTCCCATCAGGGCGCTGCCGATCCCCTGACCGCGATAATCCGGGTCGACCGTTATCTCGTTAATGTAGACCAGCCCGCTGCACTCCTGCTTCTTCAGGCTACCATCGGTCATCTTCTGCAGATAGTGACAGCCATTGTCGCCGAACGCCGTCCGGGAAAACTCCGACAGCTCGGGACAGACCGAGTCAAGTAGTAGTGCCTGATTGACCCCGTCGACTATCGCCGCCGCCAGATCGAGTTTATGACCATGGATCTCGCCCACCACCCGGTCAGAACCCGCCGACTCATCCCAGACGATTGATTTTCCGGTGAATTTGACCACATAAGGCGCCAACTCGGAATCCGAGTCCGGCCGTAATGAAAATTCAAATTCGAGATCGGGCATTGGATGCTCCATACAACAATATATTAGCGAATACTTATTTTATAGCATCTTCCGACGATTTTCATCGGTTTTTTCAACAACCCGGCACTCGTATACACGCCGTCTCATCTTCGGTGGCGGACTACCGCGTCTCAACCGCTGAGTATGCCGCAGGGTCGAGAGTAAAAAAAATAATATCGTACCTAACTTTGATTCTGGTCAATTTATCGCCACAGCGGCCGATACCGCTAATATAGCGACAAAGTACCGGAGGAGAGGACAATGCCAATCGCTGTCACGGCCAGGATCAACACCTGCCTGTTTCTACTGCTGCTGATCGCGGTATCGAGTGTCACGGCCGATGAGCCAAATACATCGGTGGAGCGGAGAGCGGATTCCGCTCTGCTGCCTTTTGCACTCTACCGCACCCCGGCCGTGCCGACGCCCACCGAGAGCGACCGGGCAAAAACCTGCCTCGCCCTGGAACGTGAAATGACTGAGCTGGTGCCACAAACCTACAGCTATAAACCGGATTTCTATAACGATCCCTACCAGGGGGCGGCGGTCTGGATAGGTACCACACTGTTCCAAGAGGCGTATGCGCTGTCGGCATTCGCGGGATTTCTGCAATTTCGGGAGAACGGGCGGATGATCTCTGCGGAAGAGCGGATTGAGGTGCTACGTCACCTGAAGGCACAAAATCGCTGTTTCGAGACCTGACCAGTTGACCCCCGGCCGGCTCAATCCAGGCGGTCGAGCTGGCGTGCCGCGGCCACCACCGCCTGTCCCAGCGAAAGCCCGCCATCATTGGCCGGCACGCTGCGGGGGCTCAACACCGTCAGACCCTGTTCCCGCAAGCCACGGCTGACACCCTCGAGCAGGATCCTGTTCTGGAATACGCCCCCGGAAAGCACCACGGTATCCAGTCCCTGCTGTTGACAGAGAAGCCGCGCCGTCTCCGTGACCGCACCGATCATCCCTTTATGGAACCGGGCGGCGATAACCCCTGGCGCCACACCCTGTTGCAGATCACCGAGCAGGGCCCGCCAGAGCGGTTGCCAGCTCAGCACGCGCAGCCCGGTGAGCGTCTCCGACTGGAAGCCGTATCCGGCCCCCAACCGATCCAGTTCCCCGGGCTCGATCAACGCCTCCATCTCAATGGCCGCCTGCCCCTCATGACTCGCCTGCTCGCGGCACACCCCGATGGCGGCGGCGACCGCATCGAACAGCCGGCCACAAGAGGAGGCCAGCGGCGAATTCACCCCCCGCTCCAGCATCTGCCGTAGCGTGGCAATCGGCTTGCCGTTGAGAAACCGCATTATCTCCAGCTCGGCATATTCGCCCAGCAGATTGTCCCAGTCGAACTCACTCAACAAATAGGCCAGTGTGTTGCGCCAGGGTTCATGCATCGCCTTGCCCCCCCCCAGCATGGCCGTGGGTTTAAAATGACCCAGACGCTGAAACTCACGGTAACCGACCTTCAGGAACTCACCGCCCCAGAGGGAGCCGTCCTCCCCCATGCCGAGGCCATCCAGGGCGACACCCAGCACCTCCGCTTGCTCCAGGCCCAAACCATGCTCCACCATACAGCCGGCAATATGGGCATGATGATGCTGAACGGTTTCCAGATGAAGCCCACCCTCCGTAGCCAGTTGCTGGCCGCATTGGGTGGAGAGGTAGTTGGGGTGATAATCGACCACCACCACCCTCGGCTCATGCCGGAACAGCTGACGGTAGAGCGCCAGGGAGCGGTGGTACTCTTTTATGGTGGCGCCGTTTTCCAGATCCCCCATATGCTGGGAGAGGATGGCCTGGTTGCCCTTCAGCAGACAGAAGGTGTTCTTCAGTTCACCACCAAGTGCAAGTATCGGCGGTGTCCCCTTGAAAGCCGCCGGCAGTGCGATCGGCGCGGGTGCATAGCCGCGTGCGCGGCGCAGCAGGCGCACATCACCGTCCATCACCCGGGCCACGGAATCGTCCAGCCGATTGACAATCTCCCGGTCATGCAGCAGCCAGTAATCGGCAATGGCCGACAGGCGCTCATGGGCGGCATTATTGGAGATCACCTGCGGTTCATCCGACAGATTGCCGGATGTCAGCACAATCGGCCGCGACAGCCGTGCCATCAACAGGTGGTGCAGCGGCGTATAGGGCAACATGAAACCGAGGGATCGCTGCCCGGGTGCAATCGCCGGCGCCAATGCCTCGTCATCACCCTGTTGCAGAATCACAATGGGGGCGGCAATGCTCTTCAGCAGGAGCGCCTCCTGATCGTTGAGCCGGGTGTAACGACGTACCATTGCCAGATCGGTTGCCATCAGGGCGAAGGCCTTATGGTAACGGCGTTTTCGCGAACGCAGGGTGGCAACGGCCGTTTCGTTGCCGGCGTCACAGGCCAGATGCACCCCGCCGATCCCCTTGATCGCCAGGATCGCACCGGACATCAGCAGTCTCGCCGCCAGCTCAATCGGCTCCGCATCCCCGCCGTTATCCAGCCGCTCACCCGCCGCATCCTCCAGCCAGACCCGCGGCCCGCAGGCGGCGCAGGCGTTCGGCTGCGCATGAAAGCGGCGATCCGCCGGGTTACGATACTCGGACAGACAGTCCGCGCACTGCCGGAAGGGCGCCATGCTGGTGGTCGCCCGATCATAAGGGATCGCACGCACGATGGAGAGGCGGGGACCGCAATGGGTACAGTTGGTGAACGGATAGTGAAAACGCCGGTTATCCGGATCGAATATATCCTGCAGACAGGCGTCGCAGGTTGCCGCATCCGGGACGATACCGGTGAGGATCTCGCCTCCCCGGCTTTCGATGATTTCAAAATCCCGGTAATCGGGCCGAGCCACCAGCCGCTGTCGCTCGACGGCATCGATCATTGCCAGTGGCGGGGGATGTTTTTCAATCAGCTCGACCAGTTGGTCAATGCCCTCGCGGCTGCCGATCGCATCGATCAGCACCCCTTCAGCGTCATTCCAGACGGCACCGTGCAGACCGCAACGATGCGCCAGGTTCCAGACGGTCGGTCTGAAACCGACCCCTTGAACCAATCCGCGTATCCGGATTCGCTCTGCATAGGGTTTATCAGTCATGGCTGGGTGAGATCTGAACCGATTGAAAGCTGTACTACCAGTGTAACCTCACCCCCGGCTGTGCGCGAAGCTGGAAATCACCTGGCGTGGGCCAATGGATCACTGCGCCTGGCTCAAGCCTTCCAGCACCGCTTCCGCCAGCTCTTCCGTAACAAACTTGGTCAGGGCGGCATTTGCCCCGCTGGCCGCGGCATACTCCTTGCTGACGGCGCCCGCCAGCGAGGTGTGCAGCAGGATATAGACCGAGGCGAAATCCTGATCCTTGCGCAGTTCACGCGTCAGGGTGTAGCCGTCCATTTCAGGCATCTCGATGTCGGAAATAATCAGGTCAACGGTTCGCCCTTCGGCATGCAGTTCATGCAGTATCCGCAATGCCTCCTTCCCGTCATTGGCCATTATCGGATCGAGACCAATCATTGCCAGGGTCTGTGATATCTGTTTCCTGGCGAGGCCGGAATCATCCACCACCAGGATCAGCTTGCGGCGTAACAGTTCAATCTGCTCAGCGGAAAGGCTGACACCTTTCCCGGTACTGTCCTTGGGCGGCGCCACCTCGTTCAACACGCGCTCGACATCAATCACCTCGACAATCTGATCCTCAGTATTGATCACTCCGGTGATGTAATTGAACCGTCCGGAGGAGGCAGGCGGTGGTTGTATGGCGTCCCATTTGAGGGAGATGATCTTATCCACTTTCTTGACCAGAAAACCCTGCAGGGAGCGATTAAATTCGGAAATAATGATCGAGCAGTCGACGTATTCGGCAGCATCCCTGGGTGCGCTCATGCCAAGTGCGCTGGACAGATCGATCACCGGGAAAGGCTGTCCACGCAGTCGCGCGATACCGATAATCGCCGGATTGGCCCTGGGAAGCGTGTTCATGGCGTGATAGGGAATGATCTCTTTGATCTTCAGCACATTGATGCCGAACACCTGGCGCCCGAACAGCGTGAACAGCAGCATGCGCTGCTGTGTCCCTTTCTGATTACCCCGCTGATTTGAATTATCTATAGCCACAAAAAATATGTATGTTGAGTTGATACCCGAGGTGAACGGCGATAAACATAGCACCTGGCACGCCCCGCCTGGAATAGTTTAGCGACCGGTGCAATGATATCTTGAACCCGGTTTCCGTGATTGATCGGCAACGTTTTCTTCACCTCGGAAACCGGCAAGCAGAAAAAATCACAACGACTGAATGAGGTTGAAAACACCGGGACGTAGATATCGGCAATTGCCATTAATTTGGATCTTTTCGGAAAATAATAAAATTATCGCGCGTTGTTTAAGTAAAACATCGCTATTATCTGTAAAACCGTTGAATATTTTTCATAATATCCAAATAAGGTATTGGCAACGGTATTCAACTTTGGCAATATTCGATTTGTGGGATATTAAACAATCCGTCGCATTTCATACACTCTTCATGGGGAACCTCTAGATGGTCACGAAAAAAGCAAGAACCACCAAAAAACGCGCTGCTAAAAAAACCGTAGCCCGTGCAACAAAAACCGCTGCCGCCAAGAAGGTGGCACCCAGCCTCTCTCCTGCAGCAGAACTCGAACAGACCATAGCCAAATCACAGGTTCAACTGGCCAAGCTTCATGAAAAAGGCGCGGCCCAGGCACAAAAGAGTGTAGATAGAATCAAGGGTCAGCTGGACAAGGCTGTCGCCAGGCAGGCAACACTGCGCGATAAAAAGAACGCCGCTGCGGAAAAGGCCGCCGCCAACCGCACGCCGGCTTCCCAGAAACAGGTTGAGCGGGCACGTGAAGCACTGCGTAACGCAGGCCCGACGGTATCCGCACTGCGCGAGCAGATGAAGAGCGCCAAACAGGCACTCAAAGATGCAAACGACACGCTGAAGAGGTCTACCGCACAACAGAAGGCACTGGAAAAATTCGAAAGCGACTGGGCCAAGGCGACTGCCCCCAAGAAGCCGCGTAAGGCAACCGCCAAACGCCGCCCACGCAAGGCCACCAGCCGCAAACCGGCCGCTGCCGCCGCTACGACCGCTGCCGCCGCCGAAAGCGCAGCCAGCGAATAGGCCGCACGATCGGGTGCCTGTTCGACAAACCCTGAACATACACCCGATCGACGAAGCCGCTCCCGGCCATCCATGGCCTCTACTGCATAAGTCCTTCACGGGACAAAAAGCCCGCCCCGTCGCATGCCGGGAGCGGGCTTTTGTTTTCTCCGTGGACAGGGTACTAGTTACGGCTAACCATCAGCCGACCTCAGCAGGCTCAACACCTCTGCACACTTCTCACGCATCAAACCGGCATCACCCCGGGTTTCAAGGTTCAGCCGGACCACCGGTTCGGTATTTGAACTGCGCAGATTGAACCGCCAATCCGCCATCTCGACACTAATCCCGTCGGTATGATCGACCGACAGGGCCTCATCCTGGTAGTGGGCCAGGACCCGGGCGATCGCGGCAACCGGCTCCGCAATCTGACTGTTAATCTCTCCGGGCGACGGATATAGCGCGATACGATCATCCACCAGCACCGACAGTGGCTGCTGTTTTCGACTGACCAGTTCGGCAATCAGCAACCAGGGAATCATGCCGCTATCGCAGTAGAAAAAATCACGAAAATAGTGATGCGCACTCATCTCGCCGCCATACACCGCATCTTCCTGGCGCATCCGTTCCTTGATAAAGGCATGCCCGGTTTTGCTCTGTATCGCCTCGCCACCCTGCTGTTTCACAATATCCAGGGTATTCCAGATCAATCGCGGATCGTGAATAATCCGGCTACCCGGATTTTTCACCAGAAAGGCCTCGGCCAGCAGTCCGACGATATAGTAGCCCTCAATAAACCGCCCCTGCTCATCAAACAGAAAACAGCGATCAAAATCGCCATCCCAGGCAATACCAAAGTCGGCCTGATGCTGCACTACCGCATCGATCGTATCCTGGCGGTTCTCCTCCAGCAGCGGATTGGGGATGCCGTGGGGAAAGGTGCCGTCCGGCTGATGATGAATCTTATGGAAAGTTATCGGAATGCCCAGGGATGTAAACCGCTGTTCAATGACATCGATGCAGAGGCCGGCCACACCGTTCCCCGCGTTGACAACCAGTTTGAGTGGCCGAATGGCCTCGGCGGTGATATACCCCATCAGGTGGTCGACATAGGCCTCCCGGGTGGAGATCTCCTGATATGCCCCCCGCTTCCTCACATCGACTTCGGCAAAACGATTTTTCCGGACCAGCGCCTCGATCTCCTTCAGCCCGGTATCGCCGCTGATCGGTTTCGACTCCTCGCGCACCAGTTTCATCCCGTTATAGTCTTTGGGATTATGGCTGGCGGTGACCACAATACCTCCATCTGTCGCCAGGTGCGAAGTGGCGAAATAGATCTCCTCGGTACCACACAAACCGATATCCAGCACCGTGACACCGGCATCGCGCAGGCCGTTGGACAACGCCCGTTTCAACGACGCGGTTGAAAGCCGCATATCCCCGCCGACCACCACCCGCCGTGGCTTTATATAGTCGGCGTAGGCCCGCCCGATGCGGTAGGCGATATCCTCATCCAGCGATGTGCCCAGCTGACCACGGATATCGTAGGCCTTAAAACAATCCAGCTTTTGCATAAATATTGTCCCGGTAACTTTTGTTTGATTGAGGCGGTGAACCCTGCACAGGAGCCCGACAAACTCCTGGTAACCACACCATTCTAGCCTATCTGATAAATTGCTCCCTGCCTCTACCGGTAACAAAATTCGATCATAATTTTTCGTGGACATCCCGGCAGGATTCTCTATTATGACGTTTACGTTAAGGTTAACTGGAGCCGGTTGATGAAGGTTAAAGAGGCGCTGCAACAGAGGAAGGCTACCCGGGCCTTCCTGCCGCGGGAAGTAGAGAAAGAGAAGATTATACGGATCCTGGATGCGGCACGACATGCCCCCTCCGGCACCAACACCCAGCCGTGGCAGGTGGCGGTGGTGACCGGGGAGAAGCGTCGCCGGCTGAGTGACCTGATGGAGACCGCCTTCCGCAGCGGACAGGCCGGGGCGATGGAGTTTCAGTACTACCCGGAGGCATGGGAAGGGATCTACAAGGCGCGGCGCCGCGCCTGTGGGCTGCAAATGTACTCGACCCTCAATATCAGTCGCGAAGAGACTCAGCGCCAGCAGGACCAGTGGGCCGCCAATTACCGTGGATTTGATGCACCGGTGATGATGTTCTTCTTCATCGACCGGATACTTGAAACCGGCTCCTACCTCGATTACGGCCTGTTCATCCAGTCCATCATGCTGATGGCGGTCGAAGAGGGACTGGCCACCTGCCCCCAGGCGGCCCTGGGGGAGTATCCTGAGATCGTCAGGCGAGAGCTGGGTTATTCAGAGGAGAAGCAACTGGTGGTCGGGCTGGCGCTGGGTTACGAAGACAAGTGCGCCCTCGTCAACAGCTACCGCACACCACGCGAAGAGGTGGAGCAGTTCACCCGCTTCTTTGAATAAACCTGCGTTACGGTCCTGGTACACGTTAACTACCAAAGGCGGGAGCTTACTGGGTGAGTGCCTCAAAGGCGCCACAACACCCCCGCAATACCCCCCAGCCTCCCAAGGCGGCCGAACAACTTTCCGTTCCCACGACGCCTTCCCGGTCCCGGATCGGGAAAGGATTATTACTCTCGCCAAGACGCCAAGCCCGCCAAGGAAAACCGATTCCCTCCTTTAATCTTTGCGCTCTTGGCGTCTTGGCGAGAGTCCATTTGCCCTTTGTCATATAGAGGCGCTCGACCGATGCACCGCTCAAACCTGACAAGTCCCCCGGCTGGGCCTGGGATTACCCCGAGGATTTACCTGAATAACAAAACGCCCTGCACCGGAAGTGCAGGGCGTTCGGCTGCCGCCGTGTGCGATTGGGATCAGAGCGCCTCCGCCAGCTCCGGCAGGGCCTGGAACAGGTCCGCCACCAG
>NZ_JANIOA010000034.1 GCF_025175675.1 Sedimenticola hydrogenitrophicus | reverse complement strand
ACAGATGCGACCGGTCCGTTCACGCCGGTGTCACGACAATCCGTAGGGGCAACCCCCTGTGGTTGCCCTTGGGGCGGTTGGGTGCCGGATCCGGGCAGGCCCGCTTACTTGACTAAAATAGTTGGATATTTTTTTCCATATTTAACATTTATCAATTCGCCACCCCCACCCTTCTGGTAATTTACTCACCAATAGATATTAACTCGCTGATTTAAAAGCCCTAATGAATCCCATTCACGGGTCTGAAAGAATCATCCCACGGAATCAGACAGATGACCCAGGCAGTAGAAGCACTCACCCTCGATCAGGAAAATCTTGATCACGACAATCGCTATCCCCCCGGGGACCTGGCGATCTGGATCTTCATCCTGGCCGAGCTTTCGGTATTTGCCGCCTTTTTCGGCGCCTATGCCTTCACCCGGATGAACAATGTCGCCCTGTTCAACGAATTCCAGCTCCATCTGGATCGCGAGGCGGCGCTGATCAATACCCTGGCCCTGATCACCAGCTCCTATTTCGTGGTACGCGCCGTCGCCGCGATCAAGGAGAATCACAGCGCGGTCTGCGTTCGCTGGCTGGTCGCCGCCATAGGCATGGGGGCCGTGTTCCTTATTGTCAAGATCGGTGAATACAGCCACCATTTCGCCCTGGGCATCAATCTCAGCACCAATACCTTCTATATGTTCTACCTCTCCCTCACGGTGTTTCATTTCATGCACGTGATCATGGGGATGGTGATACTCGCCGCTGTCGCCATCAAGGCAAAACAGGGCGGTTACAGTGCCCAGGAGCATACCGGCGTCGAGACCGGCGCCTCGTATTGGCATATGGTCGATCTGGTGTGGCTGATCCTGTTTCCACTCGTTTACGTCATGCGCTGAGGAGCTATCATGAGCACCAAACCTTTTCTTGGCATGCGCCCCAGCACCTGGGTATTCTCCCTCCTGGTGGTCCTGACCTTCATTACCTTCTATATAGGTGAGCATGGGCTGGGCGGCCTGAACATCGCCCTGTTCGTGCTCGCCATCGCCCTGATCAAGGGCCATCTGGTGGGCGCCTATTTTATGGGCCTGGGCGGTCTGCGTGGACTGTGGCGCTGGCCTGTGTCAGTCTGGCTGATCATCCCCGGCAGCCTGATTACCACGGCCTTCATCTTATCCAACTGAACATTTATTGATTACGGGATTTACCCATGAGCAACGCGCCCCAGACCGCGCCCCGGACCGCAGAACCGACCGTGGCACTCGACACCCCCTTCTACAAGCCGCAGGGCAACGAGGTGGAACTGTTCGAGCACGCCTACAAGCACCAGCTACCGATGCTGATCAAGGGACCGACCGGGTGCGGCAAGACCCGCTTCATCAACTACATGGCCGCCCGCCTGGGCCGCCCGGTCTACACCGTGGCCTGCCATGACGACCTGACCGCCGCCGATCTGGTGGGCCGGCACCTGATCGGCGACAGCGGCACCTACTGGAGCGACGGCCCCCTGACCCGCGCCGTTCGCGAGGGCGCCATCTGCTACCTGGACGAGGTGGTGGAGGCGCGCAAGGACACCACGGTGGTGCTGCACCCGTTGACGGATGACCGGCGCATCCTGCCGATCGAGCGCACCGGCGAGATACTGCACGCCCCGCCCGAATTCATGTTGGTGGTCTCCTACAACCCCGGCTATCAGAACCTGCTCAAGGGCATGAAACCGAGCACCCGGCAGCGCTTTGTCGCCGCCCGCTTCGATTTCCCCAGCGCCGAACTGGAGCAGGAGGTGATCATCGGGGAAACCGGTATCGATGCCATGATGGCCAAACGGCTGGTGAACCTGGCCAACAGCCTGCGCGCCCTCAAGGACCACGACCTGGAGGAGGCCGCCTCCACCCGCCTGCTGGTCTACACCGCGACCCTGATCCTCGGTGGCTATGCCCCCCTTGAAGCCTGCCGGGCGGCCATGGTGGAACCGCTCACCGATGATGTCGAGACCACCCGGGCATTGATGGAGGTGGTCGATATCGCCTTTGGGAACTGATCGACCATAAATCTGATGACCACGAACCCGATGAAAAAATGGCAGGAGAGACAATTTTCACGGCCGCAGGCCGCCCGCCAGGGTGTGGCACAGGGATGTGCCGCATGAAAAGCGCCACCAAACTGCAGAACTACCGGTTCTGGTTTCAGGCCGGTTTTTTCGCCCTGTTTGTGCTGGCCCCGCCCCTCGACCTGTTCCGTTTCGACCTGACCCAGTACCATTTCTTCTTCCTGGGCCAACACTGGACATTGGGACTGGATGCCTTCATGGCCGGTGAGATCGGCCCCGGGCAGGCGGCCTTTAATCTCGTGTTTCGCGGCTTTTTGCCGATTGTCGTGGTCGGTGGCGGCCTGATCTGGACCGCCTGGCGCTATGGTCGACTCTACTGTGGCTGGCTCTGCCCCCACTTCTCGGTGGTGGAGACCATCAACAAGCTGATGCAGCGGGCCAGCGGCAAACCGAGTATCTGGGAAAAGAACCCGCTGCCCGAACTGCAGGCCAACGGCAGCGTGCAGAAGCCGGACCGGCGCTTCTGGCCGCTGACGGTGCTGGCCGCCCTGTTCTTCGCCTTTCTCTGGGCGCTCTCCCTGCTGACCTACCTGCTGCCGCCGTTCGAGATCTATCACAATCTCCTGAGCGCCTCACTGACACCCAACCAGATGCGCTTCCTCGGCATCGGTACCCTGCTGCTGTTTATCGAGTTCATGTTCGCCCGCCACCTGTTCTGCCGTTTCGGCTGTGCGGTGGGCCTGTTCCAGAGCCTGGCCTGGATGGCCAACGACAAGGCCATGGTGGTCGGCTTCGACCGCAAGCGGGCCAGCCTCTGTTCCGACTGCAACAACGCCTGCGACAACGTCTGCCCGATGCGGCTGAAGCCGCGCTCGATCAAACGCAAGATGTTCACCTGCACCGAATGTGCCCAGTGCATATCGGCCTGCAACCAGGTGCAGGCGCAGCAGACCCGCCCCGGGCTGCTCAAATGGGTGGCCGACCTGGAGGCGCTGCCGGTGGTCACCGGGCGCGATCCCGGCGGCAGGAAATCGCCGCACGCCACATCGGCGGCGACCGGCCAACCGCCTCCCGGCCTGCAGGCCGGCCTTCAGGAACAGTAACCATGGAAGAGAAGGTCGGTGAACTCTGGCATCGCATGATCACCCGGATGGCGGATACCCGCTATCCCGAGGCGGCCGTGCACCTGGAGGAGATCGAACTGACCGTCGGCATCATGTTCCGCGCCCTCGGGGGCGACGGCGGCCTGGAGGTACTGGCCGCCAACGCCACGGAGCATGGCGCGCGTCGCGGCTTGCTGCAACGCATCGCCGGCAGCAGCAAGCGCATTGAACTGGCGTGGCGGGATGCGCAGTCATTACGGCTTCCCGTCTCCATAGACTACTTCCCGGAAAGACGCCTCAATCACTATCTCTACACCTGGCTGGCCGCCCTGGCGGTGGGGGACCATCAGCAGGAGGAGGCGTGGCTGGGCAAGAACCAGCGCCTGACCCTGAAGACCCTGCATGATTACCCCGGCATCGGCAAACGCTACAGGCTGCTGGTGGACGCCCACCTGGCCGAACGCATGCCGCCGGAGAAGCTGCCCACGGCCGAGGCGGCACAGGAGCAGGCCATCCGCCAGGCACTGTTGCATCCCGGGAGTGTCGACCGGCTGCCGGCGGCGAAACGCCCGCCGCAACCGGTGCCCCTCTGGCTGCACCCCTTTCCGCCCATCGCCGCCCCCTCCTCCGGCGGCGCGGGAGACCAGGAGGGCGAGCGCGGCGGCGGTGAAACCAAGGACATCGAGGACATGCAACGGCACAAATCGGAACGCGCCAAAAAACCGGAGAAGGAGGACCAGGGCCTGATCACCATCCGCATGGAGAATATCTTCACCTGGGGCGAGTTCATGAACATGGACCGCGGCTCCGAGGATAACGACGACCTGGAGAGTGCCGCGGAGGCGTTGAAGGATATGGATAACCTGAGCGTCAGCCGTGACGCCAAGGCATCGGCCGGCAAACTGCGTTTTGATCTGGACCTGCCCTCGGAGGCCAACGACGACCGGGTCCTGGGTGAAGGCATCCTGCTCCCGGAGTGGGACTTCAAGAAGCAGAAACTGATCCCGAAGCACTGCCGCATAGTGCCGATGATGGCGGCCGATGCCCAGCCCCGGGAACTCCCGGAGCGCCTGCGCGGAACGGCAAAGAAACTGCGCGCCCAGTTCCAGCACCTGACCCCGGCCCGCATCTGGCACCGGGGGCAACAGGATGGCTGCGAGATCGACCTGGATGCCTATCTGCGCTACGCCAGCGACCGCGCCGCCGGCCACACCTCCGCCAGCGACGGCCTGTACCGCGATCTGCGCGTGGGGGCGCGCGATCTGGCCTGCCTGCTGCTGGCCGACCTGTCACTCTCCACCGATACCTGGGTGAATAATCACGCCCGGGTGATCGACGTGATACGCGACTCGCTGTTCCTGTTTGCCGAGAGCCTCGCGGCCACCGGCGACCGCTTCGCCATGTACGGTTTCTCCTCGCGCAAGCGGGACCCGGTACGGGTGCATCAGCTGAAGAGCTTCGATGAACATTACTCCGCTAGCGTCCGGGGTCGTATCGATGCCATCAAACCCGGCTACTATACCCGCATGGGCGCCGCCATTCGCCACAGCAGCGAGCTCCTCAAGGCGCAGCCGGCCGGACGACGCCTACTGCTGATCCTTACCGACGGCAAGCCCAACGATCTGGACAAATACGAGGGGCGCTACGGAATCGAGGACACCCGGCGTGCGATCCACGAGGCGCGCCAACTGGGGCTGCAACCCTTCTGTGTCACCATCGACGCACAGGCCAACGATTACCTTCCCCACCTGTTCGGGACCGGCAGTTATGTGGTCATCCACAAACCCTCGCAGCTGCCGCGTGAACTGCCCCTGCTCTATGCCAAGCTCACCGCCTGAAAACGCCACCGGCAACGCCAAAATCTCCATTCAATTTTCTGATTCAAGCACAGTAAATATCAATAGCCCATTAACTCCCATTATCATGCAGATTTTTTTCTTTATTATTCAACTTGTTATGCCAGCAACCAGTCAGTCACCCGACGCCCCGGCTACCCGCTGACCCTATAGTGGAAAACCGCTAGCTGCTTTGCAAAAACCCCGGATATCCCGTACCATCTTTGTGCATAATAAAAAGAAACTCTCTACTTAAGAGAGGCGTAGTAAGCGGGGGAGCAGGCATTTTTCAATCAGGCCGAGTGATGTGGATAAGCATTTTTTATCCGTCCCTACCGCCCTATTCCCGCATGCACCATAAATCCAGTTCAGATCATGAATATGTTGAGGGTTGTGTATGACTGGTAGTCCCCAGGGCGGAGGCACCTCAAGGAAAAAGTTCATCCTTATCCTTGTGCTGGTATTTTCGGCCGGCATGCTCTTTTCCGGACTGTTCAACGTCGGACTCTCTTCAACCAATGAATTGGAGTTCTGCACCTCATGTCACTCGATGAAAGTCAACTTCGAGGAGTACAAGGAGTCGGTGCATTACCAGAACACCTCCGGTGTCCGGGCCACCTGCGCGGATTGCCATGTGCCCAAGGAGTTTGGCCCCAAGATTGTCTCCAAGGTGCTGGCCTACAAGGATGTGGTGCATGAACTGCTGGGCACCATCGATACCCAGGAGAAGTATGAAGCCCGGCGCTGGGATATGGCGAGCCGGGTATGGGCCAGAATGAAGGCCAGCAATTCACGCGAATGCCGCAGCTGCCACGATTTTGACCAGATGGACCTCAGCGAGCAGAGCCGGATGGCGCGCAAACGCCACTCCAAGGCGGTGGACGACGGGCTGACCTGCATTGACTGCCATAAAGGCATTGCCCATACGGAACCTGATGAACCCGAAGAGAATACCGATAACAAGGGTTGATCATTTTTTGCGGTTCAAAAAAGGGAGACGGTAAAGATCATGAAGCAGAACTGGATCTTCGCCCTGTTGATAAGCCTGGCCAGTGTCGCATCCGCGGTTGCGGGCGATAGCACCAAGGAGAGCGAATACCGCCTGGCGGCGAGTATCGGCGACACCGAAACCGTCAGCCGGCTGCTGAACGAGGGAGTGGACGTCAACAGTGCCAACCGGTTCGGCGTTACCGCATTGATGATGGCGATCCAAAATGACAATTTCGAGACCACCGCCTATCTGTTGACCCGAGGCGCCGATGTGAATGCCAAGGCATCCGCCGGCTGTACCGCCCTGACCTTCGCCGCGGAGAACGGACACTCGGCACTCACCGCCATGCTGCTGGAACGGGGCGCGGACCTGAATGCACGTACTCGCGCCGGTTGGGATTCACTGAGCATAGCCGCACGCTACGGCCTGACCGATATGGTGGAGCAGTTGCTCTATAAGGGGGCGAACCCCAATCAGGGCGACAATGACGGACGCACCGCACTGATGCATGCCGCGGAGAAGGGACATGCGGAAACCGCCGCCAGATTGATTGAACGCGGCGCCGACCTGGAGGCACGGGATGCGCACGGCAGATCCGCGCTGATTATCGCGGCGGACAACGGGCACCTGCCGGTAATAGAGGCGCTGCTGGAGAAGGGCGCCAACGTCAACGCCCAGGATCAGGACGGTGCCACTGCACTGGTATGGGCGGTTGGTCGTGGTCGGCTCGATGAGGTTGAACTGCTGCTCAGACGCAAGGCGGATGTCAACAAGGCGGACAACGAAGGGATCACCGCGCTGATGGAGGCGGCCACCCTGCGGGACGAGGAGCTGGTCAAACTGCTGCTGATCAACGGCGCGGATGTCACACTGCAGGACAAGAGCGGCCGCACCGCTGCGGACATCGCCAAAAAGAAACGTAATCAAAAGGTGATTTCGCTGTTGAGCGATGGATCCTGAACGGACAGAGAGTAATAATAAATTTGTATCCGGCCTACCGGTACATTCAGACATGAAAATCCGATTCATGTCGCACCCGTGATGCAAGGTCACCAGGAGACTGGCGATCGAGCATCGTAAAAAGAGGCAGTTAACCTCTATGATTGAGAAAAAAAGCCTGAAAACCAAAGGAGGTATCATGGCGTATAAAACCTTTACAAGGGCCGCACTGGTCGCTGGACTCGCGGTTGGCGCCGCCTTTTCAGCTACCGCAGCCGAAGAAAAGCCAAAGATGATGATGGGCGCGGATGCGGCAATGCTGGCGAACACCTGTGCTGGCTGTCACGGTACCGGTGGCAACAGCCAGGGGCCGGCGGCACCTACCATCGCCGGACTCTCCCCGACCTATTTCGAGGAGACCATGGTCGGCTTCGCCAGCGGTGAAATCCCTTCCACCATCATGAACCGCATCGCCAAGGGTTATAGCGAAGACGAGATAAAGGCCATGGCCAAATTCTACGCGGATAAACCCTTCACCAAAGCCACGCAGTCGTTCGACGCCGACCTGGCTGCGAAAGGCGCCAAGTTGCACGACAAGTATTGTGAAAAATGTCATGCCGAAGGCGGCCAATCGCCCGAGGATGATGCCGGCGTGCTGGCGGGCCAGTGGACCCCCTACGTGAACTGGACCCTGGCCGACTACAAGGCTGGCGACCGGGAAGCCACCAAAAAAATGAAGAAAAAGCTATCCGAAATGCTGGAACGTGAGGGCAGTGACGGCGTCATGGCCCTGCTCAACTACTACGCCAGCCAGCAGAAATAAGATAGGGGACATATGAAAATGAAGATTACACGTCGAGGATTTATTCAGACTGCCGGCGCGGCAACCGCGGCCGGTATGATTGGTGTGCCCTATATCGCCCTGGGCGCCTCCAAGAAAGTGGTTGTGGTCGGTGGCGGCAGCGCCGGCGCCACCGCCGCGAAATACATCCGCCTGGCCGATCCCACCACGGATGTCACCCTGATCGAGGCCAACAGCAACTACTACACCTGTTACATGAGTAACGAGGTCCTGGGTGGCGACCGCTCCATGGACGACATCAAGTTTGGCTACAGCGGCCTGGGCAAGCATGGCGTCAAGGTGGTCCATGCCAAGGTCACCGGTATCGATGCCAAGGCGCGCGTGGTCAAGACCTCCGATGGCAGCAGCTATAGCTATGACCGTTGCGTGGTGGCGCCCGGCATCGATTTCCAATGGGACAAGATCGAGGGCTATGACGCAAAGGTCGCCGAGAAAATCCCCCACGCCTGGAAGGCCGGTCCCCAGACTGCCCTGTTGCGCAACCAACTCGAGGCGATGAAGGATGGCGGGGTCGTGGTGATCGCCGCGCCGCCCAATCCGTTCCGTTGCCCGCCGGGACCCTACGAACGTGCCAGTCAGATCGCCATGTATCTGAAAGCGCACAAGCCGAAATCGAAGGTGTTGATCTTTGATGCCAAGCCGAAGTTCTCCAAGCAGGGTCTGTTCGTCGGCGCCTGGAAAAAGATGTACGGCTACCAGAGCGACAATGCCATGATCGAGTGGCACGGCCAGCAGGAAGAGGCCGGCGTGGTCAAGGTGAATGCCGCCAGCAACTCCATCGTTACCGCCTTTGGTGACGAGATCAAGGCCGATGTGCTGAACGTGATTCCAGCGCAGAAGGCCGGTGCCATCGCCTTCGCGGCGGGACTGACCAACGATGGTGGCTGGTGTCCGGTTGACCTGGGGACTTTCGAGTCCAAGATTCATCCGAACATCCATGTACTGGGCGACGCCAGCATTGCCACCGGCATGCCGAAGTCCGGTTACTCGGCAAACTCCCAGGCCAAGGTCTGCGCCGCCGCCATCGTGGCCATGATGAATGGCCAGGAGCCCGGCACGCCCTCCTACG
The DNA here is from genome assembly GCF_025175675.1 of Sedimenticola hydrogenitrophicus. Classification (GTDB taxonomy): domain Bacteria; phylum Pseudomonadota; class Gammaproteobacteria; order Chromatiales; family Chromatiaceae; genus Sedimenticola; species Sedimenticola hydrogenitrophicus. The sequence goes on along the minus strand of NZ_JANIOA010000034.1, from coordinate 39,010 downwards.
TCAACACCTGCTACTCCATTGCGGGTAAGGACTACGCCTTCTCCGTGGCGGCCGTCTACCGTCTGACCGAGGACCGCTCGAAGATCGCCTCGGTCTCCGGCGGCCTGACCCCGGGCGATGCCAGTCCGGAGGTGTTCAAGCGGGAGGTGGCCTACGCCCACAGCTGGTACAACAACATCACCCACGATATCTTCGGCTGATCGTTGCGCCATTAGCAGTAAAAACGGGGCCGCAAGGCCCCGTTTTTTTGTCCGGTACCGGTGACGTAGGATGCCGGTGAGGCACGAACCGCATCAAGCCTTACCGCGAAAGATGCGGTTCGCAAGCTCACCGGCATCCTACATTGGTAACCTTATTTGCGTTCATTCGCGGCTAAAACTGTAGTCGCGTAGGGTGGGCACGTAGTCTGTGCCCACCTTTTTGCCTCGTGCCGCACCTTCCGCGTGGGCACAAAAAGCGTGCCCATCCTACCAAGCTAAAAAGAAACCACGGATGGACACAGATTTACACGGATAGGAGATCGGATTCTGAATCTGTGTTTATCTGTGTGAATCCGTGGTTCTCCCGGGTCGCGCCAAGCCATTATGCCCGGCGTCAATTAATTGGTCTGTAATACCCCACCCCTCTGGCACCCACCAAACCACCAGAGGGGATTGTGGTAAATTTATTCGCGGTTAACTGTAAATCTGGTGGTGGCATCCGCTAACGGATCACCTGATAGGCCGGCAGCTCCTGCCAGGGCTGGCGGGCATAATCGGGAAAATCCGGATTCTGCCAACCGGGCGTGGCCAGTTTCTCCCGCGGCGGCCTGATCCTGGATACATAGTCCAGCACCGCGAACTCTTCGCGTGGGGTGAAACGCCGGATCTGCTTGACCATTTTCGAATCCGCATTGCGGCGCTTGCCGGAGCGTATCCAGTCGAACTGGCGGACCAGGTAGTTGTAGTTCTGCCCCTGGATCAGGGGAATATGGTCTTTCGCATCACCCTCACCGGCCGGGCCGTGACACTCGGCGCACTCCTCCTTGTACAGCGCCTCACCCAACGCCAGTTCAAATCCCGGACCGGCCACGTTGTTGGTCTCCATCGGCAGCGTGGCGATATAGGCCGCCACATCGGCAATCTCCTGGGCGCCCCCCAGCAGTCTTGGCGAGGTGAAGGGCAACATGGTGGGATTGTCGCGGTTTCTCGCCCGGATATCCGCCAGCTGTTTGATCAACACGCTCGCCTGCTGTCCAGCGATCTGGGGATACATGCCATCCGGACTGGCCCAGCCCTCCGGGCGGTGGCAGACGGTACAGATCATATAGACCTTCCTGCCATTTTCCCTGTCGGGGGTCAGATGCAGGGCGTTTTCCACCTCGCGGGCCGCCTCTTCGATGCCTCCGGCGGGAACCCCGGAAGAGCCGACAGCCATCAGCAGGGACAATACCCTGATCGCTCCTTGTTTAAAAATCATTCCACCTCCCTCCAGAACCGCGCCTTGTTGTTATAGTGTCCGGGAATCTTCCGAAACGGCACGGCAGACGAGATTAACTGGTTAAAAGTTGCCACTTCAATAGGGTATTTCCCTAAGGGCCCGCGCAAGAATAATTCCGTAGTACCGAGGGCGTTCCTGGGCCACGCTGGCAAGGCACGCTTTGCAGGCAATGGCCGCTCCCGGCCATTGCATCCTCGGCTCCGTAAACGGTACATCCCTGTACCACTCCTCATGGCCTCCGCGGCATAAGTCCATCTATGGACAAAGCCGCTCCCTTGGCAAAAAGCGTCACGCCGCCAGCGGGGTCCAGGGGGCGACCGAATACAGGAACTTATTCTTGCGCGGGTCCTAAGGGATCAGCCCAGCTAATTGTTTCAGCGTGATGAATGCCCCCGGCGCTTCTGTTGTACACTACGCCCTGGTCAATCGGGACCCCAACATTTGTCACACCATGAACATCCGCTGGAAGCTGTTTATCACTATCGGAACCGCGCTCGTCATCAACCTGGCGGTCGGCTATTACGCCTTCATCAGTCTCCGCCAGGCCACCGCGGATGCCACCCGCATCACCGAGCACACCTTCGGCGTGGTCACCGAGAGCCTCACCACCCAGGTCCACTTCAAGAAACAGGTGCAGGAGTGGAAAAACATCCTGATTCGGGGACACGAACCGGCGCTCTACACGCGCTACTTCGGCCAGTTCGAGCGAGAGGAGCAACTGACGCAGCAGAGTATTAAAAGACTGCTCACGCTGCTGGAACCGGAGACTCCGTCCTGGCGGGCCGCCAACGATTTTCAGCACGCGCACGAGATCCTTGGCAGTCAATACCGCCAGGCACTCGACGCCAACCGCCATATCACCGACAACACCTATAGCGTAATCGACCGTGAGGTCAGGGGCATCGACCGCCAGCCGACCGATCTGATGGATCAGGTGGTCGAGGCCGCAGTCGCGTACAAAAGCGAAAGGCTGGAGCGGATTGCCCGGCATCAGTCGGCGATCGAGCAGCGCATCCTGCTTGCGGTCATCGGTCTCCTCACCCTTACGGTCATCACCCTGGTCTGGTTCGCCGACCGGGTCATCGCCCGCCCCATCGTCGAGGCCACCCAGGTGGCCCGGCGTATCTCCCGGGGCGATCTCGGCGGGGCCATACCGGAACGCGGGAACGATGAGGCGGGTGAACTGTTGCAGGCGCTGAAGACGATGCAGGAGAGTCTGGCCATCTCCCAGGGCAAACTCAAACGGGAGCAATCACTGCTGGCCGAGCGGGTGGAGCGGCGTACCCGGGCGCTCAATATCGCCAATGCCGAACTGGCCCGCGCAGCCAAGACCAAGGATATGTTCCTGGCCACCATGAGTCATGAACTGCGCACCCCGCTGACCACCATCATGGGGCTGACCGAGATGCTCCAGGATCAGCTCTATGGCCCGGTAAACAGCGGCCAGGGCCGGTCGCTGGCCACTATTCAGGAGAGCTCCCGCCACCTGCTGACCCTGATCAACGACATCCTGGATGTGGCCAAGGTAGAGTCCGGCAAGATGGTGCTGAAATGGGACTACCTGCCGGTTGACCAGTTGGTCGAGGCCAGCCTGCGCATGGTCCGGCAACCCGCCAACAGCAAAAAACACCGCCTGATGCAGCAGCTCGATACGGCGGTGAAACTGATCCACGGCGACGGCCGCCGCCTGAAACAGCTCCTGGTCAACCTGCTCGGCAACGCCATCAAGTTTACCCCGGAAGGGGGCACCATCGGCCTCGACATCAGCGCGCTGAGTGACAATAGCGGCATCGATATAACGGTCTGGGACAACGGCATCGGTATCGAAGAGGAACAGCAGCGGCATCTGTTCGAACCCTTCGTGCAGCTGGACAATGATTCGACCCGCCGCTACAGCGGCACCGGGCTGGGCCTGACCCTGGTGAAACGGATGGCGGAACTGCATGGTGGTACGGTCCGGGTGGAAAGCGAACCCGGCGCGGGGAGCCGGTTTACCGTGACGCTCCCCTGGTGCAGCGATGACAATACCGCACATCACCAGAAACTCTCCCGCGAAGATGCCGACGCGTCCCCGATACAACACCAGTCAGTGCAGGAAACCACCCTGCTGCTGATCGAGGACAACCCGGCCAACCGCGCCATGGTCAGCGAGTTTCTGCGGCTGCAGGGCTTTAATGTGGTAAGCGCCAGCAGCGGCAGCGCGGCCCTCAGGCTGGCCTACGAGCACCTGCCCGACATCATCCTGATGGATATCCAGCTCAGTGACATGGACGGGCTCGAGGTGACACACCAGCTGCGCAAACACCCGTTGCTGGCCAAGACCCCGGTCATCGCCCTGACCGCCCTGGCCATGCCCGGCGACCGGGAGCGCTGCCTGGAGGCCGGTATGGATGACTACCTGAGCAAGCCGGCCGGATTGAAGGAGATCTACCACCGCCTGCTCAGCTACCTGTAACGGTCTTTCAATTTGCTATTGCCGGGTAGGACGGTTTAGGTTTCGTAGGGTGGATAAGCCGGTAGACGCATCCACCATTGCCGCGGTGAGGAGTGGTACATGAGGAGTGGTACAGGGATGTACCGATAACGGAGCCGAGGATGCAATGTACCGTTTACGGACCTGAGGATGGCATGCGCTGTCGCTTACCCGCCCTACAAAAGACATTATCAAATTGAAGTAGTACTAGGACTCTGCCCCCGACCCATCGGATGCGGTGGCAGGCGTGGTGGCCAGGTGCTCGGCCACCAGTTCGGTGAGGCCGATCACCGCAACATCCATATCACGGTCCTCAATGCCCTCTTCCAGGACAATCCGGCAGTTGGCGCAGGCGGTAACCAGGGTCTTCACCCCCAGCGCCTCGAGCTGTTTCCGTTTACGATCAAACACCTTCAGGCGCAAACCCTCGGCCCGCTCATTGGCACTGACGCCACCGCCACCGCCGCAGCACCAGTTCATCTCCCCGTGATCGGCCATCTCGACAAAGCCGCTGGCCACCTTTCCCAGGAGATCCCGCGGTGGCTCGATAACCCCGCCGCGACGCACGATCTGACAGGGGTCGTGGAAAGTCAGCGGGGTCTCCGTGAGTCCGCTGAGCTTGAGGCGCCCCTCCTGCTGCAACTGATCCAGCAGCTCCAGGATATGAATAATCTCAAACTTATACGGACGCCCGATCAGATTGGGTCCCTCCCAGCGAATGGCGGTATAGGCGTGTCCGCACTCGGGGCTGATCACGTATTTGACACCGAGCGACTCGGCGGCGTCGACCACCCGACCGACGATCTCCCGGGCCGCCTCCCGGCTGCCGATCTGGATGCCGCTATTGGTCGCCTCGAAGGCCTGGCTGCTGATAGTCCAGGAGAGCCTGGCCGCGTCGAAGATGCGGGCGACGCTCTCGATATATTCCGGGAAGTTCACCACCTCCATGGAGGAGAACAGGGCCATGTAGTCGGCGCCCTGCCGGTCCATGGGGATCTTCAGACCGGTATTCCGCTCGACATGGCGCAAGGCCGCCTGCAGGGTCTTCAGGGTGACCCCCATCGGGCTGCCGATGGTGAGCGCCCGGTGTGTCGCCTCCTGCAACCCGGGCGGCGTGTAACCGGCGGCCGCGAAGCCTTCCCGCTCCTTGCGGATCATGTAGGTGATATCGTTGCCCACCGGACAGACCATGGAACAGCGCCCGCACAGGGTGCAACTGTCATAGACCAGCTCTTCCCAGTCGGCGAAATCCTGTTCGCTCAGCGGCTTGCTCAATCCCAGCTTGATGGCGAACTTGCCCCAGAAGGTGTGCTGCTCCTTCCATAGCCGGCGCATCGGTTCCAGCTTGTAGATCGGCGTGTAGCGCGGATCCTGGGTCTCGGTATAGAACAGGCACGCCTCGGCGCACAGGCCGCAGTGGACACAGGAGGAGAAATAGGCGGCAATCCTCGAATCGATCTGGCTCTCCAGCGCCGCCACTCCCTTTGCGAAATCGTGACTCATGGTCTCTCCCTGGCTCAGGCGTTGACGCCCTTGCGCCCCATCATGGCACCGGTATAACCCCGGCTGAAGACAAAGGTGAAGGTGTGCATCAGGCTGCTGAACGGAAAATAGATCAGCAGCAGCTCGGCCAGGAACAGATGCAGCAGACGCAACGGCTCGAAGGCCTGCGCCAGGGCCAGACAGCCGCTCAGCATGACCAGGAACACCAGCCCGGTGCCGATATGGTCGTCCACCGATGAGAGCAGACGGGTCACCGGATGCAGCAGCCGGTGCAACCACAGCAGCAGCAGGCCGACAAGGGCCAGCTCGGCACTGATGATAAAGGCCCAGTAGGGGAGTGCCGGCCAGCCGAAACCGGTGATCCGCTCGGCCAGAAAATCCACATGGGGCTGGGCAAAGAACAGCAGCGCGAACAGCCCCAGGTGAAACAGGTAACCGGCGATCAGGGTCAGCCGGCCGCGGGTCGCCACATCCCGGCGGGGGGCGAAGCGGCTGAACAGGTTGCGCAGGGCGCCGGCACCCCCACCGGCGCGGGGCGTCGCCAGATCCGGTTTCACGCCGGCGCGCAGGATCGAGTAGAGACGATACAGCATGCCGACACCGAACACCGCCAGGGAGAAGTACCAGAGCGGTCCGTCAATCAGCTGCCCGATCATCGTCCGGACTCCTGCATCCCGTTTGGCACGGCCGGTCCGCCCGCCGCTTCGCCACGCAGCGACGAAACCTCGCTCTCGCTCACCACCTCTCCCTCCTGCTCGCAGCGCTCGGCCCACTGGGCATGGTGCTCGCGCGCCCAGTTCAAGTCGCAGTAACCGGTGGTCATGCCATCCAGCGCCCCTTCCATGCCCACCGAACCGATATAGATGTGCCCGAGAATCACGGCGATCATCAGCACGGTGGTGACGGCGTGGGAGACGTGGGCCAGCTCCATGGTTATGCGCGCCTGTCCGAATACCGGAAACACCAGCACCAGACCGGAGCCGACGATCACCACACCCACCAGTGCCAGCAGCCAGAACATGCTCTTCTCACCCATGTTGAAGAAATTGGACGGCACATGGCCCTTGCCGATAATGCCACCCCCTTTCAGCAGCCAGGTGAGATCACCCTTCTGGTAGATGTTGCGCCGGACAAAGCGGATAAAAATCAGCAGCAGCGCCACCGCGAACACCGGGCCAAACAGGTTGTGACCCTCCTTGCTGGCGGAGGCGAGCAGGGAGAACCCCTCCTGCCCCATCAGCGGGATCAGCAGCGGACGGCCATACAGCAGGATCAGGCCAGTCAGGGCGAGGAACAGGAACACCGAGGCGATGAACCAGTGGATGGTCCGCTCATAGAGGGAATAACGGAACAGTTTCTTGTCACCCAGGCCGGCATTGACCTTGATCTTGCCGCGGATGAAATAGAACAGCGTCAGCAACAGCAGCACCCCGGCCAGCAGATAACCGCTGTAGGGGATCAACTGCTGCATGCGGAAGTTGCGCCAGGTCTCCCCATAGGGGTTGATCAGGGTCCCGCTGTCCACCCCGGCCACCTGGCTCCGGCCCGCCACTATCCCCTCGCGCTGACGCACCTCGCGCCACAAATCGGCACTCGGATTGGGGACCGGTATGGCCCTTTCGCTTTCATTCGTCTGTGTCTGTGTCTGTGTCTGTGTCTGTGTCTGTGCCCGTGCCGTAGTCGGGGTCAGCATCGGCAACAGCACGATCAGGCAGAGCAGGATGAACACCCCGCCCTGGATCGCAGTTATTACTTTATACGGGATTCTGGCCCTGCTCATCACACTCTCCTGACTCTCATGATCCGCAACACTACCCTGCACTAATCCACGCCTCTACAGCGAACCTTCTCGTATTGAGTGAGCTGGCCACAGGAAGACCGCTTCCGGTTGGACCATTTATTGGCTCTGTCCCAAGTGGCACTTAACTTAAGGAATCCCTATTGGGGTCGGAGTCAAATTTGATGGACATTGTCTGGAAAAACGCCCGGTTTCCTTGATCAAATTTGACTCCGACCCCTGTTCTGATGCGATAGGGCGAGCCCTTCCGCTGCGATGTGGCAAAGCCCCCCCGCCAAAGCACCGCCTCTCAGATAACACCTAACCGCTACACAGCCTATTTTTTCATGCTGCTCTTGCCCTCCATCCCGCGTGAGGCGCGGAAGGCGGCATTCTGGTACGAGACGCCCCGGTTGAGCACACTGGCCCCACGGTTGATGATCCGCTCGCGGTAGATGTCGGAGATGACATTGGCATCGCCGGCCAGCAGCGCCTTGGTGGCACACATCTCGGCACACAGCGGCAGCTTGCCCTCGGCCAGCCGGTTGGAGCCGTATTTGCGATGCTCCTCGACACTGAGGTCCTCCTCGGGCCCGCCGGCGCAGAAGGTACACTTGTCCATCTTACCGCGTGAACCAAACGCGCCGGCCTGGGGAAACTGCGGAGCACCGAACGGACAGGCGTAGAAGCAGTAACCGCAGCCGATACAGATGTCCTTGTTATGCAGCACCACGCCATCCAGCGTATCGTAGATGCAATCCACCGGGCAGACGGCGATACAGGGCGCGTCCGAACAGTGCATACAGGCCACCGAGAGCGAGCGTTCACCCGGCTCGCCGTCCTTGATGGTCACCACGCGGCGGCGATTCACCCCCCACGGCACCTCGTTCTCGTTTTTACAGGCCGTGACACAGGCGTTGCACTCGATGCAGCGTTCAGCGTCACAATAGAATTTCATTCGAGCCATCGTTTTATCCTCTTGTTTACGCTTTGCTGATCTTGCACAGGCTACACTTGGTCTCCTGCATCTGGGTCACCGAATCATAGCCATAGGTCATGGCCGTGTTGGCAGCCTCGCCCAGGACGAACGGGGCAGCCCCCTCGGGATACTTGGAGCGCAGGTCCTTGCCCTCAAAGTGGCCACCGAAGTGGAACGGCAGGAAGGCCACACCGGCGGCGACCCGGCGGGTGACCTGGGCCTTCACCCTGAGCCGGGCACCCTCGGCACCCTCTACCCAGACATCGTCGCCATCCCGCACCCCGGCGTTGTTGGCGTCGCGCGGATTGATCTCCACAAACATCTCCTGCTGCAGCTCCGCCAGCCAGGGGTTGGAGCGGGTCTCGTCGCCACCGCCCTCGTACTCCACCAGACGGCCGGAAGTGAGGATCAGCGGGTAGTCCTTGGAGTAATCCTTGGCCTGAATCGACGCATAGCGCACCGGCAGGCGATAGAACGACTTGCGATCCTCATAGGTGGGATACTTCTCCACCAAATCGCGCCGGCTGGTATAGAGCGGCTCGCGGTGGATCGGTACCGGATCGGGGAAGGTCCAGACCACGGTACGCGCCTTAGCGTTGCCGAATGGCGCACAGCCATGCTTGATGGCGACCCGCTGGATGCCGCCCGAGAGGTCGGTCTTCCAGTTCTTGCCCTCGGCCAGCTGCTGCTCCTCCGCGCTCAGGTCGTTCCACCAGCCCAGCTTCTTCAGCAGCTTGTCGGTGAACTCGGGATAACCGTCCTTGATTTCAGATCCCTTGGAGTAGGAACCATTGGCCAGCAGGCTCTCGCCGTTGCGCTCCACGCCGAACCGGGCACGGAAGGTGAGACCACCCTCCGCCACCGTCTTGCTGGTATCGTAGAGGTTGGGCGTACCCGGGTGTCCCATCCCGGCGGTTCCCCAGCAGGGCCAGGGCAGTCCGTAATACTCGCCATCGCAGGCTCCGCCCTCCGCCAACAGGGTATCGTAGTTGAAGGTGCCCCAGTTCTCCTGCTGCTTCTTCAGACGCTCCGGGCTCTGGCCGGTATAGCCAATGGTCCACATGCCCCGGTTGAACTCGCGGGTGATATCCTCGATCAGCGGCTCCTCGCCATTGACCTGGATATTTTTCACCAGTTCGCCGTCAAAACCGAGCTTCCGGGCGAACTTGTACATGATGGTCTGATCGGGCAGCGCCTCGAACAGCGGCTCAATCACCTTGTTACGCCACTGCAGTGAGCGGTTGGAGGCAGTGACCGAGCCCGAGGTCTCAAACTGGGTCGCCGCCGGCAACAGATAGACGCCGTCGGTGCGATCGTGCATCACCGCGGAGACCGTGGGATAGGGATCGACAATCACCAGCATGTCCAGCTTCTCCATGGCGCTCTTCATCTCCTTGCCACGGGTCTGGCTGTTGGGGGCATGGCCCCAGAACACCATCGCCTTCACATTGTCCTTCTGCGCGATATTCGCCTTATCCTCCAGCACCCCGTCGATCCAGCGCGAAACCGGGATGCCGTTGGTGTTCATGGTGCTGATATCCTTGCCCTTGCTCTGCTCGTAGCTGGCCGGGTCGAATCGCCCCTTGAGCCACTCGAAATCCACATCCCAGACCTTGGCCCAGTGTTTCCATGAACCCTCGGCGAGCCCGTAATAACCCGGCAGGGTATGGGAGAGCACACCGAGGTCGGTGGCCCCCTGCACATTGTCATGGCCGCGGAAGATATTGGTGCCGCCACCGGAGACGCCCACATTGCCCAGCGCCAGTTGGAAGATGCAGTAGGCGCGGGTATTGTTGTTGCCGATGGTGTGCTGGGTTCCTCCCATGCACCAGATCAGGGTGCCCGGGCGGTTATCCGCCATGGTCTTGACCGCGGCATATACTTGGTGTTCCGGCACCCCGGTCACCCGCTCCACCTCGTCCGGCGTCCATTTGGCCACCTCTTGCTTCACCTCTTCCAGGCCGTACACCCGCTGGTTGATATACTCCTTGTCTTCCCAGCCGTTCTGGAAGACGTGCCAGAGCATGCCCCAGATCAGCGGTACGTCGGTTCCGGGGCGCAGCCGCAGATACTGATCGGCATGGGCCGCGGTGCGGGTGAAACGCGGATCGACCACGATCAACGGCGCATTGTTGCGCTCCTTCGCCCGCATAATGTGCTGCAGGGAGACCGGATGGGCCTCGGCCGGATTACCGCCGATCAGCAGGATCGCCTGGGAGTAATGGATATCGTTATAGGAGTTGGTCATCGCCCCGTAGCCCCAGGTGTTGGCAACACCGGCGACCGTGGTGGAGTGACAGATGCGGGCCTGATGATCGACGTTATTGGTGCCCCACAGGGCGGCGAATTTACGGAACAGGTAGGCCTGTTCATTGTTGTGCTTGGCGGAGCCGAGCCAGTAGACCGAGTCCGGCCCCGAGCTCTCGCGGATCTGTAGCATCTTGTCGCCGATCTCGTTGATCGCCTGATCCCAGCTGATGCGCGTCCACTTGCCGTCCACCAGTTTGGTGGGGTACTTCAGACGCCGCTCGCCATGCCCATGCTCGCGCACCGAAGCGCCCTTGGCGCAGTGCGAGCCATGACTGAACGGATGTTCGAAGGCCGGCTCCTGGCCGGTCCAGACGCCGTTGCGCACTTCGGCCAGAATGCCGCAGCCGACCGAGCAGTGGGTGCAGATGGTCTTCACCTGCTGGACGGCCCCGGCGTCGGCGGTTTCGGCCTGCACCCGCTTGATCATGCCGGGCGTATAGCTGCCGGCGAGCACCGCCCCGCCGGCCATCAGGCTGGAGTTGCGCAGGAAGGTCCGGCGACTGATGGCAGTGCCGCTGGAGGCTGTCTCCCGGCGGTTGTTATCGACCGGTTGCGGCGTGGTCTGATCGGATCGTTTTGTCAGTTTCATAGCGTTCCCCCTGATGGGCCGTGGCTGCCGATCAGCTTGCCGTGGATTTGTAGTATTCAAGGATGTGCGCGGTCAGGCGATAGCCCTGCTGCGCCTTGGGTTGTCCTGGGGGTTGCCCCGGGGCGTCCGCATCGGCCGCCACCACCGCACCCGGCATCACCGCGGCTGTAGCCACACCCACACCCACCGCCAACGAACCGCGGATGAAGTTCCGCCGGTCGCTGTTCAGGGTCTTTTTCTGATCATTTTTCATTACATCTCCTCCCACCAAGGGCAAACATAGAGGGGTCATCAGACCTGCATCGCCAGGTAACGGCTCTCCAGCTCCATATAGGCGACGCCGAAGCGACCCACCGCGCGGTAAAACACCGCCGAGCCGGCCTCGCTCAGGTCGCTGAAAAAGCGCTTCGACCAACCGGCCAGATGCGCATTGAAGAAGTGTGACTGGCGGTCGTGGTCGACGGCATCGCCGATCAGCAGCCGCATCACCTCACAGAGTGCCGCCATGTGATCTTCCGGTTCGTGCACGGCGGGATCCCGTTGCAAACCCAGTGCCGCCAGATCATCCCGCAGACGCCCCAGCGGCCGCTCCATCAGAAACCCGGTGAGATACCAGGAGCCGTAGGGCACCAGTTCACCCCGGCCCAGGCCGATAAACAGGGCGTGATATTCATCCTCGATCGCCTTCGGACGACAACGGCTGGCGGCCAGTCCCAACATGGACATGGAGAGGGCCATCTCGCCGCCGTTCTGATCGACCGCGGCGAAACCGGCGACCCAATCCAGCATCGCCTGATCCGGCGGCCGCGCCAGCAGCGAGGCCAACAGACCGTAGGCGCCGGCGCGGTACTGCTGTTCCCGGCTCAGTGCGCCCTCATGCGCCGGCAGCGGGGCCACCCGGGCGGACGGTTGTTGTTCGCGTAACTCTGTCTGCATAGCCTCGACCTGTTTCGCCATCACATCTTCCTCGTTTTAGCTATGAGCAATGGGCGGGCCAACAGACCCGGTAAAAAAGCGACCATTAGGGAGCGAAATAACCAAGCCCTAGGGACTACTGGAGCCATTTCCCGGTTATCCCCTGGTCCATAGCCTCCGGATCCTGGGCAATATCCACCACCCGGCAGTCCTGACACATGGTCAGACGATGCCGCGCCCGGGCATCCTGGAACATCGCGTGCCCCTCCAGCTTGCGCAGCATGTTCTGGATCACCGAGTGGGTGGCGAAGGGCTTGCCGCACACCGTGCAGCAGAACGGCGGCTCCTGATGCAGCAGGCGTACCCGGCTGCGCTCCTCACGGTTGAACAGCAGCCGCGGGGTGATCCAGATGGCATCCTCGGGGCAGGTGCGGGTACAGAGTCCGCATTGCACACAGTTGGCCTCGATAAAACGCAGCTGCGGCTCATCCTGACCCGACAGCAGCGCCTTGCCGGGGCAGGCGCCGACACAGGCCAGGCAGAGGGTGCAGGCCTCCGCCGACACCTGGGCGGTGCCGAAGGGCGCCCCCACCGTCAGGCTGGCCATTGGCCGGGCCCGGGCGGCCTGTGCGAACAGATGATCGATGGCCATATAGGCGACCTGACGCTTGCCGCCGTTGGCGGCGAAGTTGGCCGGCTCGATGCCGAGCCGCCCGGTCTCGCCGGCTTCGGCCAGATCCGCCACGCCGACCAGGCGGATGGCGTGTGGCGGATAACCCAGGGCGGCAAGGATCTCCCCGGCAGTGGTGACCTGCTGCTTCACCGCCTGGGCAACCGCCGCCGGCATTCCCCCCTGGTCGAGCAGCAGCACCGACTCGGCACCATAGGCCAGCGCGGTCAGCCAGACCTCCAGCCCGACACTGGCCAGCTCCTCGATCCGTAGCGGGATCTGGTTGGCCGTCAGTGGCGGCGGCTCGGCATCGCTAGCCGCGACAAAAACCAACACCGCCTGGCTCCCCCCCTCCTGTCGATAAGTACGCAGCAGCAGGCGGATCTGTTCCAGGGTGTCCGCCGGCCGGGGATAGCTGTAACGGATCGCGCCACTGGGGCAGACCGTGGCACAGACGCCACCCCCCTGACAGCGGTGGGCATCCACGGTCACCTGTTCGATCAGCGAACTGATCGCCTCGGCCGGACAGGCATCGATACAGCGGGTACAGGCAATCTGTCCGGAGCGCCCGTGCGCACAGATCGCGGCGTCGTAACCGAAGTAGCGCGGCTTGTCGAAGGTACCCACCAGCTCCCTGAGCTGGTCGAGGGCACGGCTCAGCGCCGGCTCGTCGCTGGCGCTCCAAAGATACCCCGGCGGCTTCATCGGCATGCGCAATTGCGGTTCCTCCCCCAGGTCGAGGAGCAGATCCGCCGTCAGCACCTCGGCATTGGGCCGGCCCGGCTCGCCCAGGTGCAGCGTGAACGCCCCCAGATGCCCGGTGATGTCCAGCGTCCTTCCCGCCAACGGGATCACCGGCACCCCGGGCAGCTCCTCGCCCGCGGTCAGCAGCACCTGGGCCCGCAGTGGCGGCTCCAGCCGGGGGGCAAACTCCAGCGCCTCGGCCCCGCCGATGATCACCACCCTCCCCCGCGACTGGTACTCGACCAGATCGGTCGGTTCCAGCGTCACGCGCCCGATCGCTTCCAGAGCCGCCTCGCGGGCACGCCCGTTGCGCACTTCGCCCGTCTCCGTCATCCGCTCATTCATCATGCTGTCCTGCCATTGGTCGTGAAATCAGTCCCAAGCCCTCGTCGGGATCCATGCTTGCGTCGGCCGGCGCAATAGCCTCCCGTTGCCGGGAATTCCCGCTGGCGGTCTCATCCCCGGGTTCATCTCCGGTGGCGGCCGTGGCCGGGGGCGGGGCCTCCGATTCCGGTTCCGACTCTGGCGCCAGCGCGGCCTTCAGCCGCTCTTCCGCCAGGGCCAGTTGATGGCGCATGTCCGAGGTGACGATATCCCCCAGTGGGGCGAAGCTGGTGAAATCACCGGCATAATCATCCAGGCCGTCACAGACGTTGAAGAGCTCGCTGTGAAACAGCTTTCGCAGCGCCTGCCGGCGCAACGTCTCGCTCACCTTCTCCGACAGGAATCCGCTGTAATCGGACGTCTCATCCAGTGACTCCAGCGGCGGCATGTCGGCATCGCTGGGCGGCGTCTCGCGGGCTTCCGCGGGCACCGGCACCGCGACGGACTCGCTGGCGGGTTGAGGTGGTGCTGCGGCCGCCTGCTTCAGCCGCGACCAGCGGGAGACAAAATTGTCCGACGCCTGGGCACCCAACGGCGCAGCCGACGGCTGAACATCCACCGCTTCCTTGTCCCGGCTACTCATGGCGCGCTGCCTTTATCGCCAGATCATCGCCCGCCTTGCGCCAATCGGTCAGGCGGCGTTTTTTCTTCTTTTCCGGTACGTAGTGGTCCAGTACAAACAGTTCACACCAACGATAAAGCTCCGGCGGCATCGCCACCGCGTAGACCACCCCGTCACCCTCCTGATAGGCGTTGGCCTCATCAAAACTGAGACTCACCAGAAAGGGTACAGGCCTGCCCTCCCCGTCCTCTCCAGCAATGACGAAGCATTGGGGGGCGGGGGCGCGGAGGTTGTGGTAATAGCTCTCGCACTCATCGACATGCAGTCGCAGCCGGAAACCGCTGTGCCGGTACTGGCGTATCTCGCCCTGCTCATGCACCAGGGTTACCGCCCCCGGGGGCTCGGACCGGTCCCATCGGGCGGCCGTGACACCGACCACGTCCCAGCGCTCATCCTGCCAGGGACTGTCCGACGGCGACCGCTGCATCAGCACGGAAAGCGAGAATTCGGTTGGGACCGCCACACCCGGATCATCTACGGCTTTTTCAGACATGCTAAATCGCCTCTTCGCAGCAACCATTCGAAACCGCATCGCAAGGACCGTACCAGCGGTTGCAGCGACCGCTATGGAGCGACGTGACGGCAGACCAGCGACAAAAAGGGAATTTAACGCGTCATAAGTTGCGGCAAAATGTCACAGCAGGTGATGATCATTGGGACAAATGACACCATTTAGCGGTCACTTCACCACCGCTGCCACCGGGCTATCAGCGTCGCCGCCGCCGGGAAACTAAAACCCTAGTAAATAAGTATGGTATTTGCGGACTGCTGACTCTAAACTCTGGCCTAAGGAGTGACTATGTATAAATCAGAGCAGCTCAGCGAGAGCGGTTCGGCAGACCGGCAGCGGCTGATCGACCGTTTTGGCAGAGAGATTAAATATCTTCGGATTTCGGTAACCGACCGGTGCGATCTGCGCTGCGTCTACTGTATGTCGGAGGATATGGAGTTTGTACCCCGCTCCCAGCTGCTGACGCTGGAGGAGCTCTACCGCATCGGCAAAACATTCGTCGAGCTGGGGGTCAACAAGATCCGCATCACCGGTGGTGAACCGCTGACCCGGCGCAACATTATTCAGCTGTTCCGGTCGCT
The DNA here is from genome assembly GCF_025175675.1 of Sedimenticola hydrogenitrophicus. Classification (GTDB taxonomy): domain Bacteria; phylum Pseudomonadota; class Gammaproteobacteria; order Chromatiales; family Chromatiaceae; genus Sedimenticola; species Sedimenticola hydrogenitrophicus. Next base: position 23,473 of record NZ_JANIOA010000034.1, on the reverse strand, counting down.
GGGCCAGCTGCAGGGACTGAGTGATTTCACCCTCACTACCAACGGTACCCAGTTGACGAAATATGCCAGGGACCTCAAGGCGGCCGGAGTCACCCGGATCAATATCAGTCTGGATACCCTGCAACCGGAGCGCTTCCACGCCATTACCCGCACCGGGGAACTGCAACGCACTCTGGACGGTATCGATGCCGCGCTGGATGCCGGCTTCGGACGCATCAAGATCAACTCGGTGATCCTCAAGCATCGCAACCATGATGAGGTGGTCGACCTGGTGCGGTTCTGCCAGGCGCGCGGCATGGACATCAGCTTCATCGAGGAGATGCCCCTGGGCGTGATCAGCGAGCATGACCGCGCCGAGGCCTACTACTCCAGCGACCAGATCCTGCGGGATCTGCAACAACAGTTCTCACTGCTGCCGACCACCGAAACCACCGGCGGCCCGTCGCGTTATTACCGGATCCACGGCAGCGAGACCCGGGTCGGCTTCATCTCGCCCCACAGCCACAACTTCTGCGACAGCTGCAACCGGGTGCGCATGACGGCCGAAGGCCGCCTGCTGCTCTGCCTGGGGCAGGAACACTCCATGGATCTGCGTCGGGTACTGCGTGCCCATCCGCTGGATGATGCGCCGTTACGCGCCGCGATACACGAATCCATGAAGATCAAACCCAAAGGTCACGACTTTGATCTCACCAGCCGGCCGGTGCTGTTCAGACACATGAACGCCACTGGTGGCTGATCGCCGGACATCGCCGTATCCGGTGATTTGGATCAACCCAATGACCGCTATCCTTTGCCATAGTAATAGATGAGAGAAAATTCCATCGGAGGGATCGAACCATGTTGACCCTTGAAGATTGCCTCGGCCTGTGTGAACTGGATGAGAACGAGATCATGGCTATTGCCGAGCATGAACATGTCCCCGAAATTGTTGCCCTCGAAATGGCCCAGTACCTGGTCCATCTGCCGGAAGGGACCGTGGTCATCAAACGCATGATACTGGATGATATTCAACACGCCCGGGAGAACAACAACCTGGCTCACGCGGAAGCGCTGCAAAACGCGCTGAAACATTTTATCGATACCCATCCGGAGTCCAAACCGCTGCGGCATGACTGAGCCCCTGGCGGCCATCCCGTCCAGGCCCGTAGGGCTCGCGCATGAATAATTTCGCAGTACCGAGGGCGTCGCCGGGTTACTCTGGGCGCCACGCTGGCAAGGCATGCTTTGCAGGCAATGGCCGTTCCCTTGGCAAAAAGCGTAACGCTGCCAGCGGGGTCCATTTGCGACCGAATACCGAAACTTATTTTTGCGTGAGCCCTTAGAGATAGACCCTGCGCCCACCGGTCGATGTGGCGGCAGCCGGAGGCGGCGGAATCGCCCCGCCGCCCAGCACCGGGATGGCACGGATAACAAAGCGTTCCGGCCCGCCCGGGGTCAGGGCATCAAAGGGGTAACAGGTGATCAGCGTCAGCAGGGTCTGCCCCTGTTCGAGCAGCCAGAGATCGGACTGGTCATGCACTTCGGCGCTCACGACCGCATACATCAGCCCTTCGCCATTCGCCGGAGTCAGCTCCAGGCGGTCGCCCGGCCGCAGATCGCGGAGAAAGCGGAAATGGGTATCCCGATGCCCGCTGATCACGCTGTTCCCCGCCTGCCCGGGAAGGGCGGTGCCCGGGAGATGACCCGGACCGAAGGCCAGGGTGCGACCGCTGGCGCCGGACAGCACCACCTGATCGACCGCCAGCCGCGGCACCCGCAGCCGGGCCAGCGACCAGGTATCGGCCCAGGGCCAGGGGCGTATCCGCTCGCCGCCCGCCCGGGTGGTCTGCCAGGCCGACTGCAGCAGATACTGGGCCAGCCACGCCTTGGCCTGGATATAGCCGCCGGCGGCGACCTGCCAACTGCCGCCCAGGATCAACAGCGCCGCCAGCAGCCGACGCAGGCGGACCCCGGATTCAACCCGGCACCACTTCATACCCGCCTCCCGCCGGCGCTGGCGTTATCGGCGCTGGCGTTATCCATGCAGGGCGCCAAGCCGGCCCGGAGGGTGGACCAACGGGAGATCAGCAGGCCGCCGATCAGCAGCAGCGTGCCCAGCAGCAGATTCCACTCCGACGCCGTTGCGGTCTGCGGCAGACTGCCGAACACCTTGGCCGCGCTCCAGCCCTGGGGCAGATCGGTCGGCAGCGCCTTGCTGCTCAGCCCCTGGTCAGCCGGCCTGGACGGCGTCTTGTCCACGGCCACCAGACTGGTGTAGCGGCTGACCAGCCGATGCGGCAGCGCCACATCCAGGACCGCCTGGCGTATCCCGGCCTCGGCCTCGCCCTGGGCCATCCGGTCCATCAGATCGGCGATCTTGCGACGTGCCCAGAGCTGATGCACCCCGGCGCGGGCCGCGCCGCCCCGCAGGGTCGCCTGCTGCCGCCAGGGGGTGCCGCCGGCATCGCCGGCCAGCTCCAGACGCGGCTCGGCCCCAGCCATCTTCGGCGCCGCCATCTTCAGCGCCGCCATTTTCAGCACCACGAGGACCGGCTCCCCCTGATAGAGATCGGGTATCCGCGCCGGCCACATCTCCACCGGCTGATCTTGCGGCCAGCGGATCTCGATGTCGGTCAGGCGCGGGGTTTCCAGGCGGGCAAACAGGGCCGCCATCTTTTCAGCCACCTCCGCCACCTTGCCGATATAGGTGAAGGTCCCGCGGCCGAATTGGGCCGCCCGGGTCATGAAGAAGCTGTTCGGTGCCGAGCCGATCCCCACCGTGAACAGCCGGCTGTCGCCGAGCTGCCGGTGAATCAGGCCGAACAGCGCCTGCTCGTTGCCCACGCTGCCGTCGGTGAGAAAAACAATCTGCCGCAACACCCCCTGCTTAGGGCCCGCGGCCTGCTGTCCCAGCGCCAGTTGCAGGGCCGGCAACATCTCGGTCCCGCCATCGGCCGTCAGGCCCTCGACATACTGCCGGGCGAGCCGCAGGTTGCCGGGGTCGGCAGCCACCGCGCCGGGAAACAGCGCCGCGGTGCGGTGATTGAACTGGATCACATTGAACCGGTCGGCCGGATCGAGCCGCTGCAGGGCCAGCTGGAGGGCGGCGCGGGCCTGGATGATGGAGTCGCCGTGCATCGAACCCGAGGTATCGATCACATAGATCACCTCCCGCGGTATGCGGGGTGCCGCGGAGTTCACCCGGTCCGGCGGCATCAGCATCAGCAACGCATACTCGTCGCCCTGCCAGGATTCACTGAACAGGGCCGCCCGCGGGGCATCGCCGGGCTCGGGCACCCAGAGCAGTTCAAAATCGCGGTCCGCCGGCACCTCCGCGGCCTGCAGGGTCAGGTGATGGATAGCCTGGGCATCGCTCTCGATCCGCATCGGGTGGTAGACACTCTCCAGGCGTGACAGCGGCATGCCGGCATCGAGGCGGATGCCGATGCTCACCGGGTTGACCGGGCCTTCCCGCGGATCCACCACCGGCGGCGTGATCCGCGAGGCGTCGGGCACCGCCGCGGTGTCACTGGCCCAACCACTGCCTTGAAACGCCGTCACCTCGGCCGCCTCGACCGCCTCACCCGGAATATAGCGGGGCGCCACCACCAACGGGAAGCGCAGCCGGAACTCGCCCTGCCGGTAGGCGACCGTCTGCTGATACTCGATCTCCACCTGCACGATTTCACCGGGCGCGATATTGGCCACGACGGTGGTAAAGATATTGGGTCGCTCCTGGCTCAGCAGGCTGGCCTTGCGGCCCGACCGTTTGGCCGCCTCGTAGGTTTTCCGGGCCGCCTCCTTCTCCTGGATCTCGCCCTCGATCAGGCGCTCGCCGATGCGCAGGCGCATCCGGTCGACCGCCGCATCCTCGGGCAGGGGAAACACATAGGTGCCCTCCACCCATTCGGTCCCGGGATTGTGGAAGCGCTGGCGCACCGTCACCCGCGCCAGCATGCCGCCGACCTGCATCTGCACATCGGTATGCAGCAGCGGCGCATCCACCGCCACCCCGCCACTGGCCAGCCTGAGCAGCAGACTGCCGCGGCGCACCTGGTCCGGGCCGAGCGGTGCCGATGGCGCTTCGACGAGAGACTCCGCCGCCTCCACCGGGGTGATGAAGATAAACACCAGCAGCCCCAGCAGCAGCGCCGTGACGACACCCGCCAGCAGCGAGGCCAGGGAGGTGAACCACATATCCCGCCCCAGATAATTAATCGTTTTTTGCCTTGTCATGACGCTCCCCCTGGGTTCTTTTTCCGTGATGGTAACTTCTCACGGGGTGATTGGCCTGCCTTGTTGGCCGATCTTGATGGCGCCTCGAATCCGGCCCCGTTTTCAAATTCAAGCCTGCCCTTGTTTGAGCGCCGCGAGTTTGGGCAGGCGCTGAAAAAGGAGCTGGATTCGAGGAGATAAGCCATCGTGTGAGGCCAACAAGGCAGGCCAATCGCATACAGACCGGGTGAGTAGTTACCCGTGTTGGTCATAACCGGCCCGGGGACCGGGCACAGTCGGTACAGTTCCCGGCTCATCGCCTCCGGGGAACAGTAGATAAACTGTTCGCTCAAGGGTTGAATGCGGCGGTTCATGACGCCGCACCGTCGCGGAAGCGGATCACCACCTGGCGGTCATAACCCAGCCCCTCCCGGTCGGCGGCGGGATAGCGGGCCGCGGCTTCCCCGTGCGCCTGATGGACAATACGTCCGCTCTCCAGGCCATGCCGGAGCAGCTGTTCCACCACCGCCTGGGCGCGCGCCTGGCTGAGTGCCCGGTTGCCCTCTTCGCTTCCGCGACGGTCCGCATAGGCGTGCACCTCGATGTTCAGCCCGGCGAGGGTCTGCAACGCCACCACCAGCCGTTCCAGGGCGAGTCGATCATCCGCTTCTATTACACTCTGCCCGGTGCGGAAATAGAGACGATAGACAAAGCCACCGGCGATGGCCTGCAGTTGCTGCCTGCCTCGCCACTCCGCCGATGCCAGCCGTTCCTCGAGCTGGCGCTGGCGACCGGCCTCAGCCTGGTGCAGCCGCTCCAGTCGTGCCAGCTCCTGCCGCGCGCTGTGCAGGTCGGATTCCAGTCCCGCACTGCGTCCCGCCAGCGCACCGCCAACGGCACCGACGATAAAGCCTGGCGGCCCGGCCAGCAGCGCACCGGCAACCGCTCCGACCCCGCCCCCCTGCCACTCCCCCGGGTAGCGGTTTTCGCTACCCGCCACGTCGCCACCCCGCCACTGCTCCAGGCCCCCGTCCACGGCCCATCCCGGCGACTGATAGGCGTGGGCGTTGCCGGACAGCATCACGCCGGCCAGCAGGGAAAAAAGTACACTTCGGTTCATCGCTTGCTCCTGTTAGGGCCTGGAAAGAAATCACTGTTACGGATTGCGCCGAGCTTTCTTTAAACTGATGGGGCGTTTGCCTTCAAGGCACGGCAAGGCGCGCATAGTCGTTCTATGCAAGTCTTGCCGTAACGCCGAAGGCGGACGAAAAGACCAGCAAGACGTAGTAGTTATTTATTGACAGGCCCAATGGTCCAGCGCACCTTCCCTGGTGAGGCAGTCATCCTGACTTGCGCCGGTTGCCTGTTGTGTTGCGGACATTAAACGGGAGCCGGGTGGCAGAGGAGTTTCGTTGAACGGGCAATCCGCTGTCAGAATCGGGCGGAAATGTGGCAATTTGTCCGAACACTCCCCGGCAACTGGTACAAATCGGCCCAATTGCCCAACACGGTTTTCCGTGAATGGGGCGGAAACGGGCAACAGACCGCCGCCAGGAGTCTGTCGAGCTCGACCGATCGTAGCGAGGGAAAGCCGGTTTGAGACCGATATTTACAGGGGAGAAGTGGTGCGGGAATGCACCGTTTACGGGCCCAAGGATGGACTTGTGGACCCATTTAATGAAAAAGAGCCGAAAATCTGGCCCAATCCCGATTTTCCGCAGTAAATCAGCATTAGGTCCGACAGACTCCCAGACAATCGCCCCGGGTGGTGCCGGGCAGTGCGGTACGAAATTTGCCTGATCTCGAAGCATTCACCCCATGGAGACAGGGAATTCATTGATGGCTGCCTTGACGTCACCCCACAACGATGCATTCATGAGTGTCAAACAGGTGGCCGAGTACCTGCACCTGAATGAGAAAAAGATCTACTCGCTGATCAATGAAGGCGGTATCCCCGCCACCAAGATTACCGGCAAATGGATGTTTCCGCGCGAACTGGTGGACCGCTGGATGCTGGACTCCACCCATGGCGGCCTGCTCAGCGACCGCCTGGTGATTTCCGGCGGCGAGGACCCCCTGCTCTACTACCTGATCCAGGAGTTCGCCCGGGAGACGGGGGCTCACGCCCTGATCAGCTATACGCCCACCAGCACCCGGCTGGGGCTGGATCTGCTGCAGGCCAACCGGGTCGACGCCAGCGGCATTCACTGGGGACCGGAGGCGGAGAGTCACGTGCGCCATCCGGCACTGCTGAGCCAGTACTCGCAGCACCGCCAGTGGGTGCTGATCCGCGCCTTCAAACGGGAACAGGGACTGGTGATGCGTCGGGAGATTGCCGAGCGGCTCGATAACCCGCAACAGCTGTTCAATCCCGGACACCGTTGGGTGCTGCGCCAGACCGGGTCGGGGGCGCAGCGTTTCCTGCTGGAGCTGTTGAGTCACTACGGGATCAACAAGGATCAGTTGAACGGGGCGCTTACCGCGCTGTCCGAGCGGCAAGCCGCCGCCGCGATTGCCATGCAGCGGGCCGATATCGCACCCGGCACCCGGGCCACCGCAACCGAATATGGCATGGAATTCATCCCCTTCGGCTGGGTTTCATTCGATCTGGCACTGCCCCGGGCAATCTGGTTCAGGCGGCTGTTTCAGGATCTCCTGGCGCGGCTGAAATCCCAGCCTTGCCAGGCCATGGCGGATATATTGAACGGCTACGATCTGGAGGGTGCCGGTGATCTGGTCTGGGGGGATGAGTAGACCGGCCGGGCAGGAAAGCAGCGTTATTCGGGAGCGTTGAGCCCCTTCAACGCGATGCCCAGACGATCTCCTTCAAGGTACTGGAAACAGCGGGTACTCCACTCATCCACCGTGATAGTGCCATCGGCCAGCATGGCGGAGACCACCAGCCCCCACTGGATCAGATAGGCATTCTTTTCCAGCAACCGGGTGTGCTGATCCAGTATCTCCCGACGCTGCTTGTCCAGCTTCTCGAGCTCTTGCTCAATGAATAAACCGTGCTCATCTGCCATTACGCCACCCTTGTTCAATCGGTTTCGTGGTATCCGCTGCCGGAATCATATCCCGGCACCCCACCCCGCGCCTACCCTCCACGGGAGGATTACGGCGAATATCCTATAAAAACGTAACTACTCACCCGGTCTGTACGTGATTGGCCTGCCTTGTTGGCCGATCTTGATGGCACCTCGAATCCGGCCCCATTCTCAGATTCAAGCCTGCCCTTGTTTGAGCGAAGCGAGTTTGGGCAGGCGCTGAAAATGGGGCCGGATTCGAGGAGACAAGCCATCACGTGAGGCCGGCAAGGCAGGACAATCACCCCGTGAGCATTGGCGGATGCGCCTACCGGCTTATCCACCCTACATCCTTACCCCGTGAGCAGTTACATAAAAACTATAGCTTAACGCCAATTTGAGCCCGATTCTCCGGGCTTTCCGCAGCCGCTCAGCGTTGTTTGAGAGGGGTCGAAGGGTGGGGTAAGCGATGCCTCTTATCGCGGCATTGATTCGCCCGGCTCCTAGAGCAGGGCATGCAACTGCTCCTCGATGGTCTCTTCATCCGTCGCCATGACCGGCTCGCTCAACAGCCAGACGGAGAAGCAGGCGCCCTCCCCGGGTTTCGATGTGACGGTGATATTGCCGCCGTAGCGCCGGATCAGGCCATAACTGACCGAGAGGCCGAGGCCGCTGCCCTCGCCCGTGCGCTTGGTGCTGAAAAAAGGATTGAAGACCCGGCCGATCGCCTCGTCATCCATCCCCATGCCGTTGTCCCGGACCCGGATGACCACCCCCTGCCCCTTCCAGTCGCGGGTGCTGATCTCGATCTCGCCGCCCCCGGCGGGAAGGGCATGGACCGCATTCACCACCAGATTGACAATGACCTGCTGCAGCTCCTGTTCGTTGATCTCCACGCTTCCTGTCGCCTGCAACGACAGGTTGATGACGAACTCCCGCTGCTTGCGCAGGTGCCTGACCAGTGCCAGGGTGTGCTCGACCACGCCGTTGACGTCCACCTGGGTCAGGTAACCCGCATACTCATCGGGCCGCGCATACTGCAGCAGATTGTTGACGATATCCTTGATCCGGTAGATCTGCTCCATCACCAGGCGGATCTCCTGCTCCACCGGTTTGATGGCCGGTCCGAGCTCGGCTGTGATCAGATCCAGATTGCCGAGCATCACCGCGGCCGGGTTGTTGATCTCGTGGGCCACCCCGGCGGTGAGCTCCCCCAGCGCCGCCAGCTTCTCCGCCACCACCAGCTGCTGGCGCGTCTCCCGCAGGGCGCGGATGGTGCGTTGCAGGTCCTGGTTCTTGCTCTGCAGTTCGGCGGTTCGCTCTTCGACCTTGTGTTCCAGCTGATCGGCCCAGGCCTGGATCTGCCGGCTGCGCTCCGCCAGCAGGTCCAGCATCGCATCGAACTCGCGCGCCAGCTCGCCGATCTCGTCGCGCGAGGCGAGCGCACCGACCCGCCGCGCACCCCCCGCGCGGGTGGCCCGGACCACTTGGCTCATCTTCTCCAGCGGCTTGAATATCGACTTGGCCCCCACCACCGCCAGCAGCGAGGAGATCCCCATCAGCAGCAGAAACAGCAGCACCAGCATTCCCAGCGCCCGCCACAGCGCCGTTCTGAACGGTTCCTCCAGAAAACCGGCATAGAGCATGCCGACCCGTTGGCCGTGCACGTCCTCGATCGGCTCATAGGCCGAGAGATACCAGTCGTTGACCACGAAGGCGCTGTCGATCCACGCCTCACCCCGGTCCAGCACCTGGCTACGCACCTCGTTGGAGACCCGGGTACCCAGTGCCCGCTCTCCCGGACGCAGCGGCACATTGGTAGTGATGCGCACATCATCGATAAACACGGTCACCGTGCCGATGCTCCCCTCCGGCAGGCTCCCGGGCCCATACACCAGGTCACGAATGGTATCGACAAAGGCGAAATTCCCGTTCAGGGAGACCGCCCCCTCCACCACCGCCACCAGCCGGCCCTGCGTATCCTCCACCGGGTGTAGCGCGCGGATCATCATCGCCCGGTCTTCGGTGTTTCTGCGCGTGGGCCGGGCCTTGTCGGTGTCGATCAGCGGCAGCCGGTTCTGCCGTGCCAGCGCAGGGGATATCCGTTCCAGCTCGGCCTGGTCGAAAATCTCCACCGCCACCCGGGGCTCGCCACGCAGCGCCGCCACCAGGGACGGGGACGACTTTGCCGGCACCGCGCCGTCCGCCGGACGCCCATACAGGTTGCCCTGACGATCCAGCAGACGCAGGTAGGTAAATCCCGCCGACCGTTTCAGTGCCGCCAGCTGGGTCTGGACCGCATCGAGCTGTTGCGCCTCCAGGGCGGTGCGAAAGCTGTAGGATTCGGTCAGGCGTCCCAACCGGGCCAGATAATCCTCGCGGATGCGGCGAAAAATATCATGGGAGACCGAAAGGTCCGTGTTCACCTTGAGATAAAGCTGAGCGTAGGTGGTGCTGGCCCCCCAGTAGATGGCCAGCGCCAGCGCAATCGGCATAATCAGCACGATCGGGAACAGCACCAGGGTCAGCAGCTTGTAACGCAGCGTCCCCTGGATCCGCCCGATCACTTTTAAAAACAGATTCGGTTTCCCCATCTGATCCGAATGCTACTTAGTTAAGCTTAAAACTCCCGTCATTCCGGCGCAGGCCGGAATCCAGAGAAGCGACCACCATTGGTGGATATGGATCCCGGCCTGCGCCGGGATGACGATCTACTTACTTTCACGGGAATAGACTACCTAATTAAGTGCCATTCCCATCTGATCCCTGATTTCGGGAAAAATAAAGGCGCTCTACCCCACCATCCCCCAGACCTGGATTTTCCGCTCCAGGGTCTTGCGGGAGATGCCCAGCAGCCGGGCAGCAGCGGATTTGTTGCCCCCCTCGCTCTCCAGCACCCGCAGGATATGCCGCTTCTCCACGCTCTCCAGCTGCAGATCGCCGACGGCGTCCGCCGCGGCGACCGCTTCACCGCCGGCCAGTGATTTGCCCAGACACTGGCTCGGACTACTGTTGAGCAGCAGGCAGCGCTCGATCACATTTTTCAGCTCGCGCACATTGCCCGGCCAGTCGTAGCTGCCCAGGCAGGCCAGGTCGGTGGGCGAAAACACCGGCGGTTCGACGCCCAGCTCAGCCGCCAGGGAGCGGCTGAAATGGTCCGTCAGCACCGGAATATCTCCCAATCGTTCCCGTAGCGACGGCATGCGGATCGAGAGCACATTCAACCGGTAGAAGAGATCCTCACGAAACGCCCCGCTATGCACCAGCTCACTCAGATCGCGGTTGGTGGCCGCGATGATCCGCACCGCCACCGGCACCTCCTTGTTGGAACCAACCGGGCGTACCGTGCGCTCTTCCAACACCCGCAACAGATGCGCCTGCATGGAGAGCGGCATCTCGCCGATCTCATCCAGAAACAGGGTCCCCTCGTTGGCGTAAGTGAACAGCCCCTCGCGCGCCTGGTGGGCCCCGGTGAAGGCCCCCTTGATATGGCCGAACAGCTCACTCTCCAGCAACTCCGCCGATATAGCCCCGCAATTCACCGGCACAAAACTGCCGGGGCGGCCGCTCCACTCGTGGATGGCCCGGGCCGCCAGTTCCTTGCCGGTCCCGGACTCGCCCTCGATCAGTACCGTGGACGGCATGGGTGCCACCCGCTTGATCACCTGGCAGAGATTACGGATCAGTTCGCACTCCCCCACCATGCCCGACTTGTCAAACAGGTGATCCACCTGGCGACGCAGCACAAAATTCTCCCGCTGCATCTTCTGGCGATCCATGTAGCGCTGCACCGAGGCCATCATCTGCTCCATACGAAAAGGCTTCATAATGAAATCCTCCGCGCCGGCGCGGAGCGCGGCGATGGCGGTCTCCAGGTCGGCGTAGGCGGTCATGAAGATCACGCCGGTTGCGGCCCCCTGCTCACGCAACTCGGTCACCCATTCGACGCCGGTACGCCCCGGCAAGCGGATGTCGGCAATGATCAGATCAAAATAACAGCGCTCATGCAGTATTTCGGCGGCGGTGGCGCTCTCCGCGGTCTCCACCAGGCCAAAATACTTCTGCAAGCCACGCTGCAGGAAACTGCGTATCCCGGGCTCATCATCCACAATCAATACCGAGGTCATGCGGGTACTTGATTCCACCTCGAGGGTATCCATGACATGCTCTCCCACCTTCACCACCTTACCTTTGGATTCTGATAATCGAATAAGAAAAAACAGGGCGTCCTCTAGGAGTCCGTCAGACTTAACGCTGATCTACTGCGGAAAAGCCGGATTTGGCCATATTTCCCGATCTTTCTCGTTAAATAGGTCCACTATTCGCCTCGAAAGATCGAAAAATCTGGCTCAAACCGGCTTTCCCTCGCTACGATCGGTCAAGCCCGACGGACTCCTCGACATCTCATCGTTCTATTGCATACGGATGACCGATCAGCCCATATCGATCCCGGGAGCCAGTCAGGTTTCACCCTGAACGACTGCAAAAAATCCGTGTAGCGCTCACGAAGTATGGGACATTTTGACGCAATTGCCAGCTGGCGCACCAAGACAAATTGACCTTGTAGCGGGCCGTAGCCCCCTCTTTCCCCTCCTCACCCCGGCCAAACAGGCCCATCCACTCTGACAAACCGCCCCTTTTGTGGATTTTCTTCCAATCGGTCCGCGGGAATGCAAGGCAATAATCGAACCACCCCAGGTAAACCCATTGGCACTGTTATTGCTCTTATGGTTAGAAGCGGTCATCCGCCGAACCATCGAACGGCGCCGCGAAAACCGGCCAGGAGAGAATACGTATGATTGAATTCCCGCTCCCGCTCATAGGTTTCAGCGCCTTCAGTGGCACCGGGAAAACCACCCTGCTGACCCGACTGCTGCCGCTGTTGAAACGCCAGGGGCTGCGCATCGGCGCCATCAAGCACGCCCATCACCGGTTCGAAATCGACCACCGGGAGAAGGACAGCTACCGGCTGCGCAAGGCGGGGGCGGAACAGATGCTAGTGGCGTCGCGTAACCGCATCGCCCTGATCACCGAACTGCCGGAACGGCTAACCGATGAGCCGACCCTTGCCGAACTGCTCAAGGCCCTGGACCCCACCACCCTGGATTTGGTCCTGGTGGAGGGGTTCAAAAAGGAGCATATTCCGAAGATCGAGCTGCACCGTCCCAGTCTCGGCAAACGGCTGCTCTACCCGGACGACCCCGATATCATCGCCATCGCCACGGATGACCGCCTCGCCACCCCACCCTGTCACATCCCGGTACTGAATCTCAATCAGCCGGATGCGATCGTCGACTTCCTGCTCAACCACTGCTTCCACCAGGATCGTCAGCCGGCCCCGGTGATTCCGCTGCGGGAGCAGCGACAGCTGTAGCGAAGGCACCCACTTATTAGCGGCCCGGATATGGTGTAGAGTGAGCGGCAAAAGCCATCCCCGGACACCATGAAGAAACTGATTGCCATTGTTGAAGACGAACCCGCCATCCGGGAAAACTACGCCGACCTGCTGCGCCGCCACGGCTACGAGGTGAAGGGTTACGCCACGCGCCAGGAGGCCAATGACGCCTTCCGCCAGCGCCTGCCCGACCTGGCGATCCTGGATATCGGCCTGAATGACGAGATGGAGGGGGGCTTTACCCTGTGTCGTGAGCTGCGCGCCCGCTCCACCACCCTGCCGATCATCTTTCTCACCGCCCGGGACAGTGAGCTGGACACTGTCTCCGGCCTGCGCCTGGGCGCCGACGACTACCTCACCAAGGAGATCAGCCTGGCCCATCTGGCGGCGCGCATCTCGGCCCTGTTCCGGCGCATGGAGGCGCTGCAGCAGCCGGTCCGGGAGGAGAAGGTGCTATTGCGCGGCGAGCTGAGACTGGATCTGGACCGGCTGCAGGTGAGCTGGCGGGGCACCCCGATCGACCTGACCCTGACCGAGTTCTGGTTCGTGCACGCGCTCAGCCAGCGCCCCGGCCACGTGCGCAGCCGGGATCAGCTGATGGATGCTGCCAACATCCTGGTGGACGCCACCAGCATCAGCACCCACATCAAACGCATCCGGCGCAAGTTCGAGGAGTGTGACCACCACTTCGACGCCATCGAGACCGTCTACGGCATCGGCTATCGCTGGAACAGCACCGCATCGCCCGTTCCGGAATGACCCCCAGGCGCGGTTTCTTCCAGAGCATCCGCTTCAAGCTGCTGCTGGTCTCCCTCTCCCTGCTGGCCATTCCCTGGGCCGGGTATCGCTATATCCAGGAGACCGAACGGTTTCTGCGTCAGACCCAGGAGACCATGCTGCTGGGCACGGCCCAGGCGGTAGCCGCCATCCTCCACAACAGTCCCGCCATTATCAACTCCACCCGGGATGGCGAAACTGCCGACGCGGGCACCCCCCTGCAGTATGTCAACCGGCTGGAGCAGCCGATCCAGCTGGATGGCTACACCGAGGATTGGCTGCCCTATCTGGGCAACCTGCAGCGTTATCCGGCCGAGGGGGAGTGGCTGTTCGAAAGCATCCTGGGCGAGGACGCCGGTCACCTCTATCTGTTGCTCCGGGTGAATGACCAGCAGGTGCTGCACCACCCACCGGGCAGCGTCCGGCTGGACCAGGGCGATTATGTCGACATCACCCTGGGCGCCGCGGACGGCGGGGTCAGCCGTTACCGTATGGCCTCGACCGCCCCCGGCTGGGTCACCGCCCGCCGGCTGCCGGCCCCCGCCGGCAGCAGCGCCGAACCGATCGGCCGCGAGGACCGGATCCAGGGCGAGTGGCAGACCTCGGAGCGCGGCTACACCCTGGAAATGCGCATTCCCCGCTACCTGCTGGGGGAGCGCATCGCCATCACCGTGGCGGACCTGGACGATCCGGCCCAACCGCTGGCGCGTCGTCTGGTCAGCTCCACCGGCGACGGCCAGCCCACCCGACTGGGCCGCCTGGTGCGGCCGGACCCGGAGATCGGTCGCCTGATCGGCGGCCTGGAACACGAGAATGCCCGTATCTGGGTGGTCAACAACCAGCGCCTGGTGTTGGCCCGGCGCGGGCGCCTGCAGCCCCCGGAGGCGGTGACCGAAGCCGATGAACCGGTGCGCTTCTCCCCGCTGCAGCCGTTGATGCGCCTGATCCTGGATCAGCCCAGCGAGCACTTCCAGGATGACTTCACCCGCAGCGCCCGCCTGCAGGGCCGTGAGATCGACGCCGCCCTGACCGGCCAACCACAGTCGCGACGCAGGAACACGCCGGATGGGCGCGCGGTCATCCTCTCCGCCGCCTGGCCGATCCAGTCATCCGCCGGTGTGGCCGGGGCCGTGCTGGTGGAACAGACCACCAACCGGATACTGAGCCTGCAGAATCAGGCACTGGAACAGATCACCGGTACCACCCTGCTGCTGTTTCTGTTCGTTGGGCTCGCCATTCTCGGTTTTGCCAGTCTGCTGACCACCCGTATCCGCCGGCTCAACCAGCGCATTGAAACGGCGGTTACCAGTGACGGCAGGATTCAGGGCACCCTGTCAGCGGATCAATCGGCCGATGAAATCGGTGATCTGAGCCGCAGCTTCTCGGGTGTGCTGAATCGGCTCGCGGAGTACAACCGTTACCTGGAGGCGATGGCCTCGCGGCTTGCCCATGAGTTCAGAACCCCGCTGACCATCGTCCGCTCTTCCCTGGAAAACCTCCAGAGCGACCCGGCGGAGGGCGACCGGGAACGCTATCTGCTGCGCGCCCAGGAGGGGATCGAGCGGCTCGGGCTGATCCTGCACCGCATGCGTGAAGCGACCCGGCTGGAACAGCAGCTGCTGCAGACGGAACTGGCGCCGTTCGATCTCGGCGCCCTGCTGGAGATGGCCCTGGAGGGGTATCGAAGCGCCTTTCCGGATGTCACTTTCGAACTCGACCGCTGCAACGCACCGGTAATCATCCGCGGCGCCCCCGATCTGATCAGCCAGGCGCTGGATAAATTGATCAGCAATGCGGTCGATTTCCATCAACCCGGCAGCGCCATCCGGCTGATATTGAAAAAAACCGAGCGGCGCCTGGTGCGGCTGAGCGTCCGCAACATCGGCCCGCCCCTCCCCGAGGGGATGGAGCGGGAGCTGTTTGCCTCCATGGTTTCCATACGTAAAACCGGCGCCAGCGAACCCCACATGGGCCTGGGACTCTATCTGGTACGGCTGATCAGTGAGTTTCACGGCGGGCATGCCGAGGCACGTACCCTGGATGCGCACTCCGCGGTGGAATTCAGCCTGCTGCTGCCGTCAAGCCCGACAGACTCCTAACTCTTGATGCCGATGCCCCGGTTGAGCAGATAGAGGCTGAAGCCGGTGAGCGCAATGATAAACAGGAACACGATGCCGAGGGCCACCCCCATGGAGATATCCGACACCCCGAGCAGGCCATAGCGGAAGGCGTTGACCATATAGAGTATGGGATTGGCCAGGGAGATTTGCTGCCAGATCGGGGGCAGCATGTTGATGGAGTAGAAGACGCCGCCCAGATAGGTCAGCGGGGTGAGGATGAAGGTGGGGATGATGGAGATGTCGTCGAAACTGTTGGCATACACCGCGTTGATGAAGCCGGCCAGGGAGAACAGGATCGCGGTGAGGGTGAACACCGCCAGGGTCCAGCCATAGCTCTGCACCTGGATATCGGTGAAGAACAGCGACACGGCGGTGACCGCAATCCCCACCATCACCCCGCGGGCCACGCCACCGGCCACGTAACCGCCGAGGATCACCCAGTTGGGCACCGGCGAGATGATCAGCTCCTCCACATGGCGCTGGAACTTGCTGCTGAAGAAGGAGGAGACCACGTTGGAGTAGGAGTTGGTGATCACCGCCATCAGGATCAGCCCGGGCACGATGAAGTCGATATAGCGGAAACCGTCCATCTCGCCGATGCGCGAGCCGATCAGGTTGCCGAAGATGATGTAATAGAGCACCGTGGTGATCACCGGCGGCAGGATGGTCTGCAGCCAGATCCGGGTAAAACGCAGCAGCTCCTTGGTAAAGATGGTCCGAAAGGCGGTCCAATAGCGGCTGTAACGGGTCATTGGAGCGCCCCGTTACGCGCGCTCTCCACCATGTTCATGAACAGCTGTTCCAGGCGGTTCTGCTTGTTGCGCAGCGAGGTGACTCCGAGCCCCTGGGAGGAGAGCTGTTCAAACAGCTGATTGATACTCTGGCCGCTGCTCACCGCCACCTCGACCCGCTGCTCATCCAGCCGTTTCAGTTCAAACCCCTGCAGCTGCGGCAGTTCCGTGATGCGGTCGCGCAGGTTCAGCACGAAGGTCTCGGTGTGCAGCTGGTGCAGCAGCTGGTCCATGCGCGAGTGCTCCACGATACGCCCCTGATTGATGATGGCGATGTTGCGACAGAGGCTCTCCGCCTCCTCCAGATAATGGGTGGTGAGGATAATGGTGGTCCCCTGGCGGTTCAGCTCGCTCATGAACTCCCACATGGAGCGGCGGATCTCGATATCCACCCCGGCGGTCGGCTCATCCAGGATCAGCAGTTTCGGCCGGTGCACCAGGGCCCGGGCGATCATCAGCCGGCGCTTCATGCCGCCCGACAGGGTGCGCGACATCTGCAGGCGCTTGTCCCACAGGTCCAGCTGGCGCAGGCTCTCCTCGGCGCGCTGCCACGCCTCCTTGCGGGGGATGCCGTAGAAGCCGGCCTGATTGACCACGATCTCGCCGATCGGCTCCCACATATTGAAGTTGAACTCCTGCGGTACCAGGCCGATACAGGACTTGACCCCTTCGGGATCACGGTCCAGATCGTGGCCGAACACCTCCACCCGACCGGAGCTCTTGTTGACCAGGGAACTGATAATGCCGATGGCGGTGGACTTGCCGGCCCCGTTCGGCCCCAGCAGGGCGAAGAAGTCGCCCTCCGCAACGCTGACGTCTATCCCCTTCAGGGCCTCAAAGCCGTTTTTGTAGACCTTGCGCAGGTCGCTGATGTCGAGCGCATTCATGCGGCACATCCCTATGCCGCACCCTGGCGGGCGGCCTGCGGCCGTGAAAATTGTCTCTCCTGCCAGTTTTTCATCGGTTGCCTGTAAATCCGGGTAGTCGATCGGGGTAGCAGACGCACAATAGTGGAAACCGCACCCCCGGATCAACTGCCCGGATAGATACCATACCCACGGTCAAAGCCATGGCCCCAATATGGAGTCGTTGCCGATGAAATCAACCGTGGCTGCACACTGCCACCCAGTGGCATTGGTGGATGCGCCCACCGGCTTATCCACCCTATGAGGCTGCAAACCATGGCCGAACCGGATGAATAATCAGAAATATTATTCTCGCAGAGGCGCAAAGCACGCAAAGGCAGGGCGTACCCTTGTTTTCTTTGCGTTCTTGGCGTCTTGGCGAGAGATCAACGAAAACTGAAACTGCCCCTACGGGGTTATCCACCCAGTGACATTGGTGGATGCGCCTACCGGTTTATGCCCGAAAACGGTATATCCCTGTACCACTCATCACCCTACATCTGCTGTCAATGCCAGGGAGACGACCCGCTCAAAACCGATATAATGGCACCAAAGCGACCGGGGCCACCCCCGGCCAATAACAAGATCCCCGAGGTATAGCGATGAACAGAATCACCCTTGTCGGGGCCGGCTTCGCCGCCCTGACCGCCGTGCAGAAACTGCGCGCCGCCGATCCGGCCGCCGAGATCACCCTGGTGGCGCCGGCCCCCGAGTTCACCTATCTGCCCGGCACCATCTGGATCCCTTCCGGGCTGCGCCGGCCCGAGGATCTGCGCATCGACCTGGGCAACTTCTTCCGGCGCATGCGGGTTAATTTCCACCAGGGCTCGGCCAGCGGGATCGAAGCCGGGGGCCGCACCCTGTTGACCGACCGTGGCGCGATCGAAAACGACGGCCTGATCATCTGCTCCGGCGGACGTTTCATCAAGAAGCTGCCCGGCATCGAACACGCCATCACCCCCTGCGAGGGGATCCCGGCGGCCATCGAGATCCGCGACCGGTTGCGGGCGTTGCCGGGTGGCACCATCGCGGTCGGCTTCGCCGGCAACCCGAAGGAGCCCTCGGCCATGCGCGGCGGGCCCATGTTCGAATTCCTCTTCGGTATCGACCGGCAGCTGCGCCGCGAGGGCCGCCGGGAGCGGTTTAAGCTGGTCTTCTTCAGCCCGGCGGCGCAGCCCGGCCAACGCCTCGGACCCAAGGCGGTGCGCGGCCTGCTGCGGGAGATGAAGAAACGCGGCATCGACACCCACCTGGGCCACAAGATGAAACAGTTCACCGACCGCCAGGTGATCACCGAGGGGGGAGCATTCGACGCCGACCTGATCCTGTTCATGCCCGGCATGACCGGCAACCAGTGGTTCGACAACACCGACCTGCCGCGCTCCCCAGGCGGCCTGATCCAGGCGGATGCCCAGTGTCGGGTGATCGGCATGGAGCGGGTCTACGTGGCCGGCGATTCCGGCAGCTATCCCGGCCCCGAGTGGATGCCGAAACAGGCGCACATGGCCGACCTGCAGGCGGAGGCCGCGGCGGCCAATCTGCTGACGGAGCTCAAGGGAGGACAACCGGCGCGGACCTTCAAGGTGGAGCTGTTCTGCATCGTCGACAGCCAGACCAGCGGCAGCCTGGTGGCGCGCACCCCGAATTTCAACATCACCCTGCCGCAGCTGCGCGCGTTTCACTGGCTGAAACGGTTGTTCGAGTGGTGGTACCTGCGGCAGTACCGGTAACTCCGCCGTTTGGCGGTAGTTCGTAGCCGAGTAGGGTGGGTTAGCGGCGCACCACCACGACTCTTCCCGACCGCAGCAACGTCCCGGGCGCCGCGTAACCCACCGATTCCTGACCGCCAAATGGTGGGTTACGATGCGCACGGGGCGATATGTGCGAGGCGTCCTTGTCTGTTTGATGGGTTACGTCGTTCCTCCTCCACCCATCCTACATCTCTCCCACTGGTGGGATTATCCGTGGATTGGAGTTAATCCTGTAGGAGGCCCGCCCCCGGGCCGATATCGCGGCAAGGCGCCGCTCCTACAGGTGGGTCGTCCGTGGATTGGAGTTGGTCCGGTAGGAGGCCCGCCCCCGGGCCGATTGGCCGGGGCACCGCGCCTGAACGGTATTCGCGCCGGAGGGCTCCCGGGAGTCCCGGGTGGTTATTTGCCCGGCCGGATCAATCCGCCCAGGCCCATCTCGTCGAGGGATTTTTCCATTAGCTCACGCACCTGGCGGGCGTCGGTCATACGCAGCGCCGCCTGCAGCAGGCTCTTGGCCCGGGCCCGGCTGTAGCTGCGGATCACCCAGCGGATCTTCAGCAGGCTGCCGGCGCTCATGCTGATGCTGTCCACGCCCATGCCGAGCAGCAACACCGCGGCCAGGGGATTGCCCGCCAGTTCGCCACAGACGCTGACCGGACGGCGATAGAGGGCCGCCCCCTCGACAATCTGCACCAGCGCCTGCAACACCGCCGGATGCATGTCGTCAAAAATGGCGGCGACGCGGGGGTTGTTGCGATCCACCGCCAGCAGATACTGGGTCAGGTCGTTGGTGCCCACGGAGAGAAAATCGACCCGGCGTGCGATCTCGCCAATCTGGTAGACCGCCGCCGGCACCTCGATCATCACCCCGATCGGCGGCATCACCACCCCACGACCCTCTTCCAGCAGCTCATCGTGGGCTCGCCGGATCAACATCTGCAGCTCATCCACTTCCGAGACCTTGCTGATCATCGGCAACATGATGCGCAGATTATTCAGGCCGATATTGGCCCGCATCATGGCGCGGATCTGGGTCATGAAGATCTCCGGATGATCCAGCGAGATGCGCACCCCGCGCCAGCCGAGGAACGGGTTCGATTCGGCAAACGGGAAGTAGGGCAGCGGCTTGTCGCCGCCGATATCCAGGGTGCGCAGGATCACCGGGCGCGGGGCAAACGCGGCCAGCAGCTGCTGATAGCTCTCGAACTGGACCTCCTCGCCGGGGAAACGGTCACGCACGATATAGAGCAGCTCGGTGCGGTGCAGGCCGACCCCTTCGGACTCCTCCAGCCCCACGGTCATCACATCCGATATCAGGCCGGTATTGAGATGGAGCGGGAGTACGACCCCGTCCGTGGTCTCCGCCTTCAGCCCCTTCATCGCCTCCAGCTCCCTGGAGATCTCGGAATCCTCCCGGGCCAGGCGGGAATACTCGTCGCTGACCGACGGATCGGGCGAGACATAGACCCGCCCACGGTAGCCGTCGATGATGATATCCAGCCCTTCCAGCCGCCCCACCGGCAGATCGGTCACACCCATCACCGCGGGAACCCCCATGGCACGCGCCAGGATGGCCACATGGGAGGAGCTGGAGCCCTTGGCGGAGACGATACCGGCCAGCCGTTCCGCCGGCACCTCGGCCAGCTGCACGGCACTGATATCATCCCCCACCAGGATGGTTTTTTTCGGGTACGTGATCTCCCGGGGTTTATCCATCTGCAGATGGGTCAGGACACGCCGGCCGAGATCACGGATGTCCGAGGCGCGCTCCCGCAGGTAGATGTCATCCATGTTGTCGAACACCCGGGCGTGGGTTTCGATGGTACTGCGCAGCGCACTCTGCGCCCACTGCCCCTGCTCGATGCGCTCCACCGTCTGGCTGACCAGGGTGTCGCTCTCCAGCATCAGCAGCAGCGCATCGAACAGCGCCTGCTCCTCCACCGGCAGCTCGGTCGAGAGCCGCACCTTGAGCAGTTGCAACTCCTGCCGGGTCAGGGCGACCGCCTCCCTGAATGCGGCCACCTCGGCGGGGGCGTTGCTGGTGGTCCGATCCGGCACTGCGTCAAGATCCGCCAGCTGATAGGCCACCACGGCGCTGCCGGTGGCCACCCCGGGCGCACTTGGCTGGCCACTGAGATAGCGGTTCAGCGGACTGCGGGTAGGCTGCAGCTGGGTCAGTTCGCCGCTGGCCCGGGCGTGGGTGATCGCGCCGGCCAGCTGTGCCGCCAGGGTGAACAGGAAGGTGACTTCGTCATCGCCGAATTTGCGCGACTCCACCTGGCGCACCACCAGCACCCCCAGCACCTTGCGGTTCTGGATAATGGGCACACCGAGAAACCCCCGGTATTCGGTTTCACCCGTGGAATGGATAAAGAGATAGCGGGGATGACCCGTGGCGTCGTCCAGATTGACCGGCTCGGCCCGCTCACAGACCAGGCCGACCAGACCGCGGTGCATCGGCAGCCTGACCTTGCCGACCGCCTCCTGACGCAGACCCTCGGTGGCCAGCAGCACATGCTCACGGCGATCGAAATCGGTCAGATAGACCGAACAGACGTCGGTCTTGATCGCCAGCCTCACCCGCTGCACGATCAGCCGCAGCGCCTCCCCCAGGTCCGGCGCCGCGTTGACCTCCTGCACAATCCGGTGGAGCACTTCAAGCATCATCAGTCATCGCCTGTTCTGGCGCAGGAAGTTGGTCTGCGCGCGCGCGGGCGCACCTTCAGGAAACAGCAGGGGTGCCAGTTCCTCAAGTGCCTGCACATAGACCTTGCGCTTGAAATAGACGACCTCACGCAGAGGATGCCAATATTTTACCCAACGCCAGCTGTCAAATTCCGGTTTGGGCGCGTGATCCAGACAGAAATCCGTCTCTTCACACAGCACCCGCAGCAGATACCAGAGCTGTTTCTGACCGATGCAGAGCGGTTTGCAGTGGTGGCGCAGAAACCGTTTCGGTAACCGGTATTTGAGCCAGCCGGTCGTCACACCCACGATCTCCACCTGGTGCCGACGCAGCCCCACCTCCTCCTCGAGTTCGCGAAACATCGCCTGTTCGGCTGTCTCGCCTTCGTTGATACCGCCCTGAGGGAACTGCCAGGCATCCTGCCCTATCCGTCTGCCCCAGAAAAGTTGCCGCTGATTATTGCACAGTATAATGCCGACGTTAGGTCTATACCCTTCTGAATCAATCAAAGGAAAACCTGTTTAAGAATCAATAAACTGAGTTGATTGTTCCACACTCCACCACACTCCGGCAACCACCAGGGAGCGGCAGCAGGGCCGCAACCGCCAGTTTTTCTCTCCCGGCCGGGCAGGGATTGATTCCGCTGCCGCTTTCCGGGGTAAAATGCGCGACTCATTCTTAGCGGAGCCACCACCTTGCCATTAGCCATATTCGATCTCGACAACACCCTGCTCAACGGCGATTCGGATCACCTCTGGGGCGTCTTCCTGGCGGAACAGGGTATTGTGGATGGCGACTGGTACGAGCGCGAGAACGACCGCTTCTACCAGGAATACACAGAGGGACGGCTGGATATCTTCGAGTTTCTGCGCTTCTCCCTCAAACCGTTGAGCGAGCACTCCCCGGCCCAGTTGCAACAGTGGCACCAGGCCTTCATGCAGGAGAAGATCGAACCCATCCTGCTGCCCGCCGCCCGGGCGCTGGTGGAGCGGCACCGGGCCGCCGGGGATACCCTGCTGATCATCACCGCCACCAATGCCTTCGTGACCGCGCCCATCGCCGCCGCCTTCGGCGTTGAACACCTGATCGCCACCGAACCGGAGATGGTCGACGGCCGCTATACCGGTAACGTGGCCGGGACCCCCTGTTTCCGGGAGGGCAAGGTGACCCGGCTGAATCAGTGGCTGGGGCGGCATCGGCTGGACCTGGCCGGAAGCAGCTTCTACAGCGACTCGCACAACGACCTGCCCCTGCTGCAACGGGTGGAACACCCGGTGGCGGTCGATCCCGATGAAACCCTGGCGCGGCATGCCCGCGAGCGCGGCTGGCCCATTATCACCCTGAGGGAATGAACCGCGTGTTATAGTCAGCCCATCTGGTGTGGTCGGCTCGGAGGAAAAAATGAAGCAGAAGCCCTTTCTTCTGATAGTGGCGGTGCTGATCGGCGTCATCATCTACGCCTACTACGCCCCGAAGGAGTCCCCGGAGCGGGCCGCCACCCTCACCCCGAAGCAGTACATCGAGCTGGTGGAGCAGAAAAAACAGGAGCGCAAGGCGCAGGCGGCGGAAGCGGCGAAGCTGGAGCAGGCGGAGACGCAACGGCAATAGCCCTTACCCATAAGCGGGCCGGACTGCATCCGGGCGTAGGATGGGTGGAGCGCCCCCCTGAACTCTCCGCCGGCTCCCACTCCGGCGCGCAACCCATCGCATACCTGCATCCGCATCCGAAGATGGGTTACGGCGCACCCAACCACCGCGAACAGCCGTCAACAAGGGTGCGCGCCTCCACCCATCCTACACGCTAAGTGTGGCTTCCAATAGCCGT
>NZ_JANIOA010000033.1 GCF_025175675.1 Sedimenticola hydrogenitrophicus | reverse complement strand
ATAAAGCCAGTAACGCCAAAGCAAATACGCTAGCGCGAGATAGCTCAAAGTAACGAGAGCTTTTGGATCGTCCAGAGAAACACCTCCACCCATAAACGAGATTTCTTTGATCTTACCTCCCGCAAGCTCAAAAACGACAAGTGCTAATGAAAGGCCAATAAGATTTCTTCTTTGCCGATGAAGCTCTAATTCCATAGCGATTATTCCGAGGCACTTTTAAGAAAACAGATAAAAGTTGACAGATCAATTTTCCACGATCCATATTTGATCTGGTTGCAGTTTTATAGGCGTGGGCACAAAAAACGTGCCCACCCTACCGGGCTTCATAGTTTCTACCGGGCTGTTTCCAGCCTCGGGCAGGCACGGGGGCCTGCCCCTACGATTGAACAGGCGTGCTTTCTGCGCAGACGGCTACCAGCCGCCGCCGCCACCACCACCGCCACCACCACCGGAGGAGCCGCCACCGCCGCTGCCGGAGGAGGAACCCGGTGCGCTGGAAGAGGAGGAGATGGCCGAGCCCATGGCGCTGCCCACGGCGCTGGTGAAGCCGCTGAGGTTGCGGCTGTTCCAGCTCCGGCCGCTGTACCAGGTGGGGTGGTAGGCGTGGCCATCCTGTCCGGCGCCGGCCAGCACCTGGGTGAAGCGTTCCGCCCACTGCTGTTCGACCCCCAGTGCCAGGGCGTAGGGAAGGTAGGCCTCGAACAGCGCCGGGGTCTTCTCCACCGGGTGCTTGTAGTTCAGTTCGTCCTGTTCGGCCACCCCGAGATACTGCTTGAAGCCCTTGACCTTCTGCAGCAGTTGCTGGCCGGCCAGGGTCGGCGCCTTGAGCCACTCGTAGAACGCCACATTGATGGCGATAGCGAGCAGCAGCATCAGGGTGAAGGGGAGTGAGATGGCGAAGGTGAGCATGCCGATGCCGAACACCTCGCCGGCCAGGAAAGGCAGGGCGAACAGGGTGACGCCGATCGCCTTGGCGTAGCTGCCGACGCCGCTGCCGAGCGCATCGCGCCAGGCCCGATAGATGCCGACCACCATCTTGAACACGGCGATGCTCCAGATGGAGAGCCAGACCATCATGAAGCCGCCCAGCATCAGTTTCTCTTCCGAGCCGACATGCCATAGGCCGACCCCGAGCAGGGCCAGAGTGATCAGCAGGCCCGGTACGATAAAGCCGCTGTTGCGGACGAAGTAGCGTTTTTCATAATCCCGCTTCAGTGACGCCTTGTGCGCCTCCAGCGCCTTGGCGATTTTCCGGTGATTGGTTTGGTGCAGCTTGATCTTGTGGTCGCGGCCACCGAACAGGGCGCTGGCGATGGCACCCTCGCCGGGGGCCAGGGTGGGCGACTTGCCGGTCTTCTCCAGGGTGAACTTGCCCGCCTTGTCCTCCTTGATTTTGAGATAACCGCTGACCGCCATGTTGACCACGGCCGCGCCGAAGGTCTGGTGGTCGTAGCCCATCTTCTGAATAAAGCGCATGGCGGCGGGGGAGTAGTCCTTGGGCGGGGTGTAGAGTGGGATGATCACGCCCAGTTCCGGGTCGCGGCCCACCCGGTACCAGATGGCCGTGAAGTAGGCCAGCAGTAGCAGCAGGCCGCCGCCGGCGATCAGAAAGCCCCGGTTGTCGGTCAGGAACCAGCTGATGCGCTGCTGCCGGTCCGGTTCCGTGACATGGCCCTTGGGCCAACTGGTGACCAGGGTCAGCCCGTGGTGGACCGGCAGCGGGGCGGTGGTTTCGAACAGCGCCTTGCCGTCCTCGTCCACCCGGGCGCTGTACTGTTGCCCCCGGGCGCCCTGGGCGCCGGTGTAACCCTCGACCCGGATCGCACCGGTGGGAACCTCGGGTGGCAGGGTGACCCGGGCGCCGGCGCGCTCGATGGGGAAGTCCCAGCCGTTGCCGGTGACGTTCCAGTAGAGCTCGTCATGCTCGGCGAAGAAGCCGAGCTGACGGCTGGTGCGGTAGCGCAGGGTATAGCGATAAACGCCCGGTTTCAGGTAGACGTTCTGGCTGCCGGCATAGATGCGGATGCCGTTGTCCTGGGCCTCGGTGCGGTAGGGTTCGCTGCGGCCGTCGCGGCGCACCTCCAGCAGTTCGAATCCGACCCGGTAGCGGTTGCCGAGGCGGTCTTTGTAGTCGGTGGGAAAGTCGCGAAAGATACCGCGGCGGATCTTGTTGCCTTCGGCCCGTACCTCGATGGTCTCCTCCACCAGCATGCTGCCGTCGCGCTGCACCTGGATGTCGCTGAAGTAGTCGAGGATGCGTTCCTGGGCGATACCGGGGGTGGAGAGGAGCAGCAACAACAGCAGGGTGACGGGTCTGAAAGGGTTCGGCACTAACGTATCTCCGGTGGATCGACCTCCACCGCACTCTCCAGCTCGAAGAAGGCGGCGGGGTGGAAGCGGAAGGTGTGGGCGATCAGCAGATCGGGAAAGGAGTCGATGCGCACGTTCAGGTTGCGCACCGCGCCGTTGTAATAGCGGCGCGCGTACTGGATGTGGTTCTCCACGTCGCTGAGCTGTTCCAGCAGGTCCAGATACTGCGCGCCGGCCTTCAGGTCGGGGTAGGCCTCGGCCAGCAGCAGCAGGGAACGCACCTGTTCATTGAGGCCGCTCTCCAGCCGGCCCCGTTCCGCCGGCGCGGCGGTGGCCGAGGCGGCGCTGCGCAGGTGGGTGATGTGGTCCAGGGTGGACTGCTCGTAGCGGGCGTAGGCCTGTACCGCATCCACCAGTTTGGGGATCAGGTCGTGACGCCGTTTCAGCTGCACGTCGATATCGCTCCAGGCCGCCAGTACCCGGTTCTTGTCCCGCACCAGTTTGTTGTAGATGATGATGGCCCAGGCAATGAGCGGCAGCAGTAGCAACAGCAGTATTTCCATCGCGCCAGAGGTCCTCTGTTTTTATCGTTAACCGGTGACCGGTTCCAGTGTGCGTTCTCGCCGATGGGATTTCAAATTTTTCTTTGG
This sequence comes from Sedimenticola hydrogenitrophicus, assembly GCF_025175675.1. GTDB lineage: Bacteria > Pseudomonadota > Gammaproteobacteria > Chromatiales > Chromatiaceae > Sedimenticola > Sedimenticola hydrogenitrophicus. The sequence goes on along the minus strand of NZ_JANIOA010000033.1, from coordinate 45,676 downwards.
TGGCGGGACCGGGATCATCAGGGCAACCACGGGGGGTTGCCCCTACGGGGTTGTGGGTGTTTTTGGAAAGGTGCGTAGGGGCAGGCCCCTGTGCCTGCCCGGGTCGCTGGCACGGTGAACATTGGGGCAACCACGGGGGGTTGCCTCTACGGGGTTGTGGGTGTTTTTCTAATCAGCTGAACCGCAGCTCGAAGCCACGACCGGCCAGCTGTCTGGCCTCCTGCTCCAGTTCGGCATGGGGCAGGGTGTGGGTGGTGAGCCAGTGCTCGGGGAAGGTCAGTTGCAGGCGGCTTTCGGCCACCTCGATCGCCACCTTCACCTGGGTGGCGGCGGAGCGCGCCCGGTGCAGCAATACCGACAGGCGCAGCAGGATGCAGAGGCGCAGGGCGGCCAGGGAGATATCCTGGGGCAGTTCGGTGAACACGTCGAAGGGGAATTTGCGCCGGTGGCCGCGGATCAGGGCCGAGAGCACCCGCTGCTCCTGGCGCGAGAACCCCTGCATATCGGAGTTGGCGATCAGGTAGGCACCATGCTTGTGGAACTGGCTGTGGGAAACCGTCAGGCCGATCTCGTGCAGGCGGGTGGCCCAGCAGAGCATGTCGATGTACTCGCCCTCGCGCAGTTGCCAGGCGTCGGCCGCCTGGTCGAACAGGGCACGGGCGGTGGCCTCCACTTGGCTGGCGTGCTCCACGTCCACGTCGTAACGGCGGCACAGGGCGCGCACGGTGCTCTCGCGCACGTCCTCGTACTGGGTGCGGCCCAGCATCTCGTACAGCAGGCCCTCGCGCAGCGCCTTGTCGGAGACCTTGAGCTGCTCGATGTTCAGCGCCTTGAACACCGCGCGCAGCACCGCCACGCCGCCGGCGAATACCGCCCGGCGTTCGCTGCTGAGTCCCTCCAGCTGGATCTTGTCCACATGGCCGGCGTCGATCAGCGCGTTGCGCAGTTTCTTCAGCGCCTGGTAGGTGATGCCCTCCTGCTCGCCGGTCCAACCCGCCGCCTGCACCACCTTGTGGATGGCGCGGATGGTGCCGGAGGCGCCGACTGCCACCTCCCAACCGGCGCTGCGGTACTCGTGCTTGACCGGCAGCATCTCCAGCGCGCCGTTCAGTTCCGCCGAGCGCATCGCCTCGGCGCTGAGGTGGCCGTCGCTGAAGTGCCAGCGGGTCATGTTGACACAGCCCATGTGGATGCTCTCGGTGCGCCGTGACTGGAAGCCGTCGCCGACGATCAGCTCGGTGCTGCCGCCGCCGATGTCGATCACCAGGCGGCGCTCGTTGCCGGCCGCCAATCCGTGGGCCACACCGAGGTAGACCAGGCGCGCCTCCTCGCGGCCGGCGATGATCTCGATCGGGTGTCCCAGCACCGCCTCGGCCTCGGCCAGGAAACGGGTGGAGTTGCGCACCTGGCGCAGGGCGCTGGTGCCGACGGCGCGGACGCTGCCGTGGGGGAGGGATTTCAGGCGTTGGCCGAAGCGTTTCAGGCAGTCCAGAGCGCACGCCTCGGTCTCCGGCGAGAGTTCCTTGTTCTCCTGCAGGCCGGCGCCGAGGCGCACCATCTCGCGCAGCCGGTCCACTACCTGGAAATTGCCGTTGTCCACCTTGGCCACGATCATGTGAAAGCTGTTGGAGCCGAGATCCACCGCCGCGACGGTATCCGAGAGGTTGGCGATGTTGGCAATATAACGCAGCATGGCTCAGGCGCTTTATGACAAACGGGACCGGCATGCTACCACCGGGCCGGATCGATTGAAACCGTGGTTTTGGCGGCGCCCGCCCGGGCAACCACGGGGGGTTGCCGCTACGGGATTGTGGGTGTTTTGCAGGAACGGTGGGGTCAGGGGCACGGTTCCTGCCCCAGGCTGCGCAGCTGCCGGGGCGGCAGCAGCCAGATCATCTCCGCCGAGGCCGGCTTGGGTGCGCCCTTGAACTGCAGCAGGCAGGCGGCACCTTTCTTGAGCTGCAGGAAGTTGAAATGGGAGCCGTTGGTATGCCAGGAGATGAGTTCCGACAGGTCCGGTTCGTGGCCGATCAGGAGAATCGTGCTCTGGGTCGGCAGTTCGGCGAGCAGGCTGGTCAGCTTGGCCGGGTCCGAGCCCGGATTGAGCTGGGGAATCGCCTTGCGGATCGCCTCGGGATAGTATTCGGCAATCAGATCGGCGGTCTGCACCGCCCGCGTCAGGGTGCTGCTGAAGATATAGTCCGCTTCCGGTTCCAACCGCTTCAGTCCCTGTCGCGACTGTTCCATGCGCTTGATGCCCTTGTCGGTCAGTGGGCGGAGGTTGTCGTCGGTGTTGTGTTCGGCGAAGACGGCGCGGTCTTCGGCGATGGCATGTCGGATGATGATGATTTTCATATCTGCTATCGGTCAATCCGGTTGAACTGAGAAACAGGTTAGAATATAGCCTGCTATCCGCCAGGCGCCGCTGAGTTCAGAGGCCGTTCATATCGCCTTGAATACACGCCTAATCACGTGAAATGCAGTTAAAACCGCTACCAGGACGCTGCCCTGGGCGGATGATCCGCGCTACAAGACTACACCGGTTTCACTGCCATGGCACCCGTTTGTCAGGGGCGGCCGGTCATTGTATTGTCAGGGTTCATTTATACTATTTAAGCATGACTCCATTGAGACGACGGGCAACAGCATGAATTACTGCAGCCAGTGCGGCAGCGACATTGAAATCAAGGTACCGGAGGGCGACAGCCGGGAGCGCCACGTCTGCTCCAGTTGCGGATATATCCATTACCAGAACCCCAATGTGGTGACCGGCTGCATTCCCGAGTGGGAGGGCCGGGTGCTGCTCTGCCGCCGTGCCATCGAGCCGCGGAAGGGCTACTGGACCCTGCCGGCCGGATTCCTGGAGAATGGTGAATCGACCCAGCAGGGGGCATTGCGCGAGACCCTGGAAGAGGCCAACGCCCGGGTGGCGGTGGAACAGCTCTATACGCTGTTCAGCCTGCCCCATATCTCGCAGGTCTACATGCTGTTCCGTGGGCCGTTGCTGGATCTCGATTTCTCGCCGGGCCACGAGAGCCTGGAGGTGCGGCTGTTCGAGGAGCGGGAGATCCCCTGGGACGAGCTGGCCTTCCAGGTGGTCTCCGAGACCCTCAAATACTACTTCGAGGACCAGCGCCGGGGGGCGTTCCGGCTGCGCTCCGGGGTGATCGAGCGCCTGCCGGGGGAGCAGCGGCGCTATCGCACCACCCTGCACGAGTAGCCGGAATCAGCTGGGCGCGTAGACCAGCCGCACATTGGTGGCGATCAGGCCTTCATCCACGTCGCTCTCCTTGAGATAGAACTCGACAATGGTCTCCCGGTGCATCAGCAGATCCGGGGTCACCTCGTCGGCCAGTTCGTTGATGTGGCAGAAGACGCTTTCGTAGGGCGAGTGGGGATCGCGCGGATCGGTGATCCAGAGATTGGGCGAGATGTCGCGGATAAAGCGCAGGAAGCCGTAGCCCTTGTCCTGGAACCATTTGGTACAGACCCCGCGCACACAGGAGCCGGGCTTGCCCCACTCGTTGCGCGGCTCGTAGGAGAACGGCAGCAGATCCGGGATCAGGTAACCGCGATAGAAGGCGTCGGCCTGGCGCTGCAGCTGCTTGGAGACGTTCTTGAAACCCAGCAGTTCCACCCGGCAGCCGCGATTCTGCAGCGCGGTGACCACCTGGAGAAAGTCGCCGTCGCCGGTGACCAGCAGGATCAGGTCCAGGTTCTCCGCCTGCAACATGGCGTCCACCGCCAGGTCCAGGTCGGCGTTGGCCTTGGTGGTGATGTTGCCTTCCTCGTCGGTATAGCGCTTGACGTGCTTGACGATGATCTTCCAGCCGTAATCCCGCACCATCTGCTGGTAGATGTAGGATTTCTTCGCGTATTCGCCATCCTCCCGGGCACGCTCCTGGTCGAAGGCGAGATAGGTGTTGAGGCGCAGCAGGGTGCCGTTATCGCGCGCCGCAAAGCGTCGCAGAATGTCATAACGCAACTGATAACCGCCATTGAATTTGACGTTTTCCGCGTCGACAAAAACACCGATTTTAAGCATGTGCGGAATCCATTTTTTTAATTTCAAGACAGGGGTCGGAGTCAAATGGCACTTAACTTAAAGCGAATCGCAGGATTTTCGTCATTCCGGCGCAGGCCGGAATCCAGGAATACCGCCACCATTAAGCAGTCTGGATCCCGGCCTGCGCCGGGATGACGGTGATTCTTGACTTAAGTTCTTGACTTAAGTAAGTACCATTCGACTCCGACCCCTATAGGTAAATGATCCAACCGGAAGTGGCTCATTACATCAGATCGGCAGCGGCGGCTCAATCGCCGGCAGTACCGCCTGTTGCATGGGGGTGGTCAGGTTCTCTTCCAGGGCCTTCAGATACTGAATGATGATCCCCTGGGTATTATCGATATTCTCATTCAGGATGCCGTGCCGCTGGGAGTGCACAAACTCGAGGCGTTTCAGCTTGCTGCTGATCTTTTCATAGACCCGGTTGGCACTCTCCGGCACCACCACCGGATCCTCGTCACCCTGAATGATCAGGGCCGGGCAGTGTACGTCCGGCAGACGTTTCACCAGCTGAGTGACCATCAGACGCAACTCGAACAGGGCGTGTACCGGCATGCTGGTGTAATTGATGTCGGGGTGTTCCGTGTCGTTGGGGCGGAACGGCATGATCCCCTCATAGGCGCGCAGCCAGCTCACCAGCCGGTTGGCGTGATGCACCAGGGGCACGAAAATCATATTCTTGTTGCGAAACTTGATCGGCGCGGAGATGGCCACCACGCCGGCCAGCCCGTCCGGCTGCTCGGCCGCCTGCAGCAGTGACAGGGCACCCCCGGTGGAGAAGCCGATCAGACAGATATCCTCGCAGTGCTGTCGCATGATGTGGCAGGCCCGCTGGACCGATGCCAGCCACTCCTTCCAGCCGCGCTCGCGCAGATCCCAGGGCGAAGTGCCGTGTCCCTTCAGCCGTGGGCCGATGACCGCATATCCCAGGTGCCCCAATTTATCGGCGAACTGTTTCACCTCGGACGGCGAGGCGAGAAAACCGTGCACCAGCACAATACCCAGGCGGTTGGGTTGTTCCGGCAGAATCAGGAACGGCTCGGCACTCCGGGTGGCCGTCTCCTTACTGTTCAGCTCCTGATGCCGTGGCTTGGAGAAACTGGCCTTGTCCCAGCGATAGGCGACCCGTTCGTCATCAAACAGATGGGCGGCAAGCTCTTTCGGGGTAGTGGCAGCAGCCCGGTTGATGATGTCGTCGATCAGCTCGTTCAGGCCGACGACCGGACGCGCCTCGTTGGCGTAGACCTCGACCATGTTCTCCAGCCGGATCTCATCAAATTCATGCTCCTTGCACAGCTTGGGCATGAACAGGTAGTGGTCGCCCTCGTGCTCGATCAGTTCCAGCTGTGCCGCGGTGCGAAAGAACTGGTCAAGCCCGGCGCAACGACCGAGCATCAGCTCACCATAACTGGCGGCATCGCGGAGACTGCGCTGCAAGTTGATGCGCGGCAGCTTCTGTGTCGCCTTGACGGCCAGGTAGAGCATGCGGTGGAACAGGTCCCGGTCGATTGCCTGCTGCCCCTTCTCCAGCAGCTGATAGATGATCAGCGCGGCGAGGTGGCTCAGGTTGATGGTCACCTGGCTGTAGATCGCCTTCATGTAGTCGTTGCGCAGGCGCAGAGCGTTCCTGCGCAGCCGGTTACTGAACAGGCGGCGCTTGAAATCGCCCGGCGGCGCCTGCCGGGTCAACAGTTCGTCCAGTGATTTCAGCTGTGGTGCCAGTTGCCTGACGATCGGTCGCACCCACCAACTCCAGTACTTGCGGGTGTAGAGGATATCGCCCAGGTGGATATCCATATCCGTGTTCTTCAACAGGATATTGCCCTCGATCAACAACTCTTCCGAGAGGCGGCGGCTGATGCCGCGATTGACCAGTTCGAATACGCTGTGCAGGAGGTTGTCGCTGACGCGCATCGGGTAGAAGGTGATATTGGCCGGAACGATGGTGGAGGGCCGCTCCGCGGCCGCCAACAGCGCCTGCGGCGTGGCCAGTTCCAGCCGATCCATCCAGTGATTGATCAGCGGCTGGTTGTCCTGTTCGAAGGCGTGCAGGATCGACTGCTTGAGGATATCCACTGCCAGCGACAGCACTGCGGCGCCGGTGTGGTGTTTTCTGCGTTCCAGGGCAGTGCGCGAATAGATGCTGTAACCGCCCCGTTTATCCTGCACCCGTCGGTCCTTGACCATGCCCCCCTCGGGGAAAATGACTACCTTGTGGCCGCGCAGGATCTCCTCGGCCAGGTAGGGGATCAGGCGCGGATGATTGTGGGGCACGGCACCGACGTTGCGCAGGTAGTTGCTCAGGGTGTCGTCGCCGGTGAAAAACTCCGCGGCGGCGATGGAGCGGCAATAGACTCCGGTTTCCTGGTAAATCAGGTACTGGGGGATAAAGGTCTCGAAGCGGGCGAAATGGTTGAACAGGAAGATCTCGCCCTCGGCCACCTGCCCGCGGTCGTGATGCATCTTGATATTGACGCTCAACAGACGCCTGATGGTGGAAAAGAAGCGTATCGACCACTGGTAGGTGGAGATATTGATCTTTACTTCGTCCTGCCGATCCGTCAAACCGATTCCCCCTGATACGGATGCCCTGACTATCGGGCCTCTAGGCATTTGCCGCGGCCGTCCAAGGCGCTCTCTCTGCAATTTATAGTCAAAAGTATAGGCGTTGGCGGGGGGCGTGTCTGCTGCCGTGGTGAGTCCTGTTTGCAGGGTCGATGCGATGACGGTTGACAGGCGAGCGGCACAGGGGTCGGAGTCAAATGGGGGTAGAGAGGTTGGCCTGACCGAACAGTCTTGAGCCCATTTGACTCCGACCCCTCTTGATTTCCCGTGCCTGCCCGGGTCGATGGCACGGTGAACAGAAGGGCAACCGCGGGGGGTTGCCCCTACGGTTTCACGGCTGTTTGCAGGTGGGGCTGTCGTGGTGAGAAAACCACAAAAAAGGGCGGCCCGTGGCCGGGACCGCCCTTGCTGGCTGACAGAGGCCGCGGTTACTTGTTGGCGCGATTCTCGATCAGGTCATCCACCACGCCGGGATCTGCCAGGGTGGAGGTGTCACCCAGGGAGTCGATCTCGTTGCAGGCCACCTTGCGCAGGATGCGGCGCATGATCTTGCCGGAGCGGGTCTTGGGCAGGCCATGCGCCCACTGGATCAGGTTGACCTTGGCGATCGGCCCGATCTCGTCACGCACCAGCTTGACCAGCTCGGCCTTCAACTCATCGGTCGGTTCGACGCCGGCCATGGGTGTGACGTAGGCATAAATGCCCTGGCCGGTGATTTCGTGGGGATAGCCCACCACCGCGGCCTCGGCCACCTTCTCGTGCAGCACCAGGGCCGACTCGATCTCGGCGGTACCGAGACGGTGGCCGGAGACGTTCAGCACGTCGTCGATACGCCCGGTGATCCAGTAATAGCCGTCCTTGTCGCGGCGCGCGCCGTCACCGGTGAAATAGCTGCCGGGATACTGGGTGAAGTAGGTGTCCTTGAAGCGCTGGTGATCGCCGTAAACGGAACGCATCATGCCGGGCCAGGGGCGGGTCAGGACCAGCGCGCCTTCGCACTCGCCTTCCAGCGTCTCGCCGGTGGTGGCGTCCACGATGGCGGGCACCACGCCGAAGAACGGCTTGGAGGCGGAGCCGGGTTTCAGGTCGGTGGCGCCGGGCAGCGGGGTGATCAGATGGCCGCCGGTCTCGGTCTGCCACCAGGTGTCGACAATCGGGCAGCGCTCACCGCCGACCACGCGGTAGTACCACTCCCAGGCCTCCGGATTGATCGGCTCGCCCACGGTGCCGAGCAGGCGCAGCGAGGAGAGGTCGTGTTTTTTCACCGGTTCCTCGCCTACCCGCATCAGGGCACGGATGGCGGTGGGTGCGGTGTAGAAGGTGTTGACCTTGTGTTTCTCGCACACCGCCCAGAAGCGGCCGGCATCCGGATAGGTGGGGATGCCCTCGAACATCAGGCTGATGGCGCCGTTGGCCAGCGGGCCATAGACGATATAGGTGTGGCCGGTGACCCAGCCGACGTCCGCGGTACACCAGTAGATCTCGCCCTCTTTGTAATCGAAGGTGTATTTGTGGGTCATGGCGGCGAACAGCAGGTAGCCGCCGGTGGTGTGCAGCACGCCCTTGGGTTGTCCGGTGGAGCCCGAGGTGTAGAGGATGAACAGCGGATCTTCCGCATCCATCGGCTCCGGCTCGCACTCGGCGGAGGCGTCGGCCATGGCGTCGTGATAGTAGATATCGCGGCCTTCGGTCCAGGCAATGTTGCCGCCGGTACGCTTGACCACCACGCAGGTGTGCACGTTGGGGCAATCTTCCAGGGCGATATCGGCATTGCTCTTGAGCGGGACGTGCTTGCCGCCGCGCACCGATTCGTCGGCGGTGATCAGGGTCTGGCAGTCGGAGTCCAGGATGCGGCTGGAGAGGGCGTCGGGCGAGAAACCGCCGAAGACGATGGAGTGCACCGCGCCGATACGGGTACACGCCAGCATGGCCACCGCCGCTTCCAGGACCATCGGCATGTAGATACAGACCCGGTCACCCTTCTTGACGCCGCGGCTTTTCAGCACATTGGCGAACTTGCAGACCTCGGTATGCAGTTCGCGGTAGGTGATTTTTTTGTCCTCGGCGGGATTGTCGCTCTCCCAGATGAAGGCGGTCTGGTCGCCTCGGGTTTCCAGGTGGCGATCCAGGCAGTTGTAGGAGACGTTCAGCTTGCCGCCCTGAAACCATTTGATCTCAGCTTCATTGAAATCCCACTCGCTTACTTTGTCCCACTTGCGGAACCAGGTGAGAAACTCTTCAGCGGCGTCGCCCCAGAAACCATCCGGGTCTTCTACTGAGCGCTGATACAGCTCCTGATATCTGGCTGCATCGATGTGGGCTTGCGCGGCTGTCTCAGCACTTACCGGATAGATTTTCTCTTCGGACATGGCGTGTCTCCTTCTCTTTAAATTACATGGACCGAAAGCTCGGTCGGTTTCTCTGATTTAGTGTAGTTGCACTGCTCAACTGCTGGTGATGATTCGCGGATCATCCGCTTATCTGAAATATTAAAAATGTCCCAATTCGTATTGCCGTTGAATCAGCCGGTCGACCGGATTGTTGTATTCCGTCAATACCGCGGCGATTCGCCTGAACACCTCGGCGGCGGTGATGGCGTCACCCCGCGCCGTGTGTCTTCCCTGTACCTCCACCCTGGCGTAGTCGGCCACCTCTTCCAGTGTATAGTGTCCAACCCGGCCGGTATGGACCAGATAGAGTAGCATGGTATCCAGCCATGGATGTTTCAAATGACACAGCAGCTCCCGCTGCAGAATCTTGTTCAGAAAGCGAATGTCGAATCCCACATGGTGTCCCACCAGCACGCTCTCGCCGATGAAATCCACGATCTCCAGCATCACCTCCTCGATCAGAGGAGCGTCCTTCACATCCGCGTCGGTCAGCCGGTGGATGCGGGTCGATTCGGCCGGAATCTTGCGCCCCGGAAAAATCAATGTATTGAATTCCCTGCCGGTCAGTTCCAGGCCCTGCATCTCGATCAGGGCGATGGAACAGATCTCGTCACCGGCGTAGGCCTGCAGCCCGGTGGTCTCGGTATCCACCACCACAAACCGGGTCTCCGCCAGTGGCCGGGTGACCAGCCGTTTCGGATCGATCGACAGCAGGCGCCGGTGCAGCGCCAGCATCCCGGGATCGGCCAGCAGCGCCCCCTTGCTCAGGGTGCGCCGGAATCCAGCATGTATTCTCCCGAATAACTCGCCGAGTTGTTCACTTGCCATATTTTGTTTGCAGCTGCTACCCGACCCGACTCAAACCATGCGTAATTTATAGTTGTTATTCCGGCCCTTGGGCCGGAGCGGAATGATGTCGCCAAATCTGGCTGTCGGGAAGTCTCTGCCACTCCTCTCTCAGAATATGTCCGTTGCGTATTCGTCCTGCAGTTGCTCCTGAAACCGTTTGACCGCCCGCATGGCCATGCGCAGGGTGCTGCGTGACTGTGGGGAGAGGCGTTCCGGATTGATCAGCTTGTTCACTTCCCTGTCTGTTTTGGCCTGCCGGATCTGGTGGGTCAGCAGCAGATCCAGCAGTTCCTCGAAGGCCTCCTGTACCGAGTCCTTGAAATCGGTGGAGAGTTTGCCGACCCGCATCAGTGCATTCAGCCGGTCGGTGGTGTTCTGTGCCGCGATGCCGTTCTGCAGCGAGAAGATGCGTGCGGCGTCGGCGATGATGCGCAGGCCGTTGCGCTTGATATCGATATACTCGCCCTGTTCGTCCTTCATGGTAACCAATCGATTGAAGAAACCGATAGCGGGTTTTCCCTCGGCGTCGTCGTCGGACATCATTTTCAGCAGTCGCGGTTTCTCCTTCAGCTCGGCAAGGGCGTGACGGCGCAGCTCTGTGGTCAGGCTATCGTCGCCGTACAGGGTGTCGAAATCGAACACCACGTTGGACCAGCGCGCCGCCTTTGCAGTGGGCTGGTCGGCGATATGGCTGATCTGCTGTTTCCACTTCGACAGGGTTTTGCAGTAGAGCGGATTGCGCGCCATGATGGCGCCGGGGCAGAGCGGATAGCCGATCCGGTCCAGGTTCAGATTCAGCCGGTTGCAGAAATGGTCGAACCACTCCTTCACTTCCTTGTTCTCGCTGATTGGTGTGTCCTCGATAATGATGCCGTTGTCCTGGTCCGGATTGAGCAGCATCTCCAGACGACCGCCGGAACCCATGATCAGCACGCTGAAGCCGACCGGCGCCTTGCCCAGGTCCTTGGTCTCCATCCAGCGCAGTGTCAGCTCCACCGCCCGTCGCTGGGCGATCAGGTGGTATTCGCTGAGCAGCCGGACCGCGCTGCTGGGGCGATGATTGGTCTCCTGGATGTCGATGGCCGCATCCACCAGTCGCGGCGTCAGCTCCGCCAGTTCCTTGATGCTGTCGGCCTCACGGAAGCGGTTGGTCAGGGTGCTCGGCCGCGAGATGAGGATGCGCAGGATATCGGTCTGGGAGACCATGCCGATCGGGTATTGCTCCTCCAGCACGATCAGGTACTTTGCGGTATGCCGTTTCATGATCTCTTCGGCTTCCCACAGGGCGGTGTCGGGGTCGATCACCCGCGGGGTGTCCGGGGTCATCTTCAGCACCTGGTCATCCGGGTCCGCGCTCTTGAGCATCACCGCCTCGGCCAGCCCGGCGTAGGTGAGCACGCCGCGCAGCCGGCCCTGGTCATCGGTCACCACCAGGCTGCCGATCTTGCGTGCCTTCATGATGCTGAAGGCCTCCCGTAGCGTGGTCTCCGGGGTGCAGGAGGCGACCGGGGTGCGCATCACCCGGGTGACCGGCTGCGCCAGCACCCCGGTGGAGATGGAGCGATCCGGGCTGCGCTCCCGGAGCTTGGTGGCGATCACCCGGTTGAGCACGTTGAACAGTTCCGGGTGCGTCTCCTCGAGGGCCTTGAAACGCTCCTCGGGGACCGCCAGGATCTCCGACTGGTTGGTGGCGACGGTCTTGGTGGTGTAGTCGTTCTTGTCCAGGTAGTTGGCCAGTCCGATCAGATCGCCGGGCAGCACGGTGTCCTGGCGGCCGCTGGGGCGGTGCATCACGATATTGCCGTCGAGCAGGATATAGATCTCTTTCCGGTACGGTTCGCCGGGACGGAACAGGGCCACGCCACCGGGCAGGACGCGCCGGTTGGCACAGGCCACCAGCTCCCGCAGGGTCTCCAGCGGGACATCCCGAAAGGTGCGGGTGGCGGCAAGTATCTGCTCGGTTGTAACGGTTTCGCTCTGCTGTGTCATTCGTTGCTGTTGCTGTCGTTGACGATATAAAATGTCCGGGTTCTGTTTTGTGCTGTAGCTCAGGAAGAAAAACTGCTATTTTCCCTTGCCAACTGCTGCCGATGAAGGCGCTCAATTGATCGATTGGATCTTTCTGCTGGTTACCGCCGTGATTGCCTGGCACGCCCTCACCCATCGCAATGACGATGGCGAGAACGATATCGGCCATCTGCTGTTCGGTGCGATCGCCCTGCTGTTTTTCGTGCGTGTTCTGTTTGTCGATATCCTCAAATTACTGTAGCAGTGGCCCAGCCGCGGCTAATCCAGCCGGTAGGCACGCTGCCGGTGGTCCTGCTCCGGTATCCGCATCAGCCGCTCCGCTTCCGGTTTCGCCAGCTGCGCGGCGAGATAGCGGGCGCGGTCGGCGATGCTGGGCGGCGGTTGCGGCTGATTGCGCAGGAACCGGGTGAGAAATCCCGGCCCGTCCGCCAGCCCGGGCTCCAGGCGCAGCCCCTCCCGGTAATCGGCCAGGGCGCCGCGATACTCCCCCAGCTGATCCTTGAGGATACCGCGATTGGCCAGGGCCACCGCCATGGCACGCCGGTTTCCTTCGTTGACGCCCGCCGTCAGTTCCCGTCCGATCGCTTCGTCGTAATACCCCAGGGCCTGCCGCAACAGTTGTGTCGACTCCTGCCGCAGTCTGGCGATCTCCGGCTGCTGCGTCGTCGGGTCCAGCCGGTCCGCCTCGGCCGCCCGGCGTATGCCGATGCGCATCAGTGCCTGTGCCTTGCCCCGCAACGCCCCGAGGTTGTCCGGTTGCCGCGCATGGACCTGGCTGAAGATGCCCAGCGCCTGTTCAAACTCGCCATCCTCCAGGTAGCGGTCGGCTGCCGCCAGCTCCCGGCCGGTCACCGTCGACTCGCCGGGGCCGCTGTCATAGAACGTCCAGCCGATCCAGGCGGCGGTGAGGACGACGGCCACCCGCACCAGCATCCGGTAGTACGCATCACCCATGCGCGGCCCCGCTGACCGACAAATTGAAAAACCAGGAGAACAGGGTCACCAGAATGAGACTGATAAAACGTGCCCGGTTCTTCTGTCCGTTGAGCTCTTCGGCAGCCAGCTCCCGGCCCAGTCTGCGTCGCAACCGACGCACGCTGACTACCCAGATGAGGTTGCTGACCGGGAAGAACAGCATCACTGACAGCACTGCGACCCAGAGATAAAACATCGGATTCATGGTCTGATTCAGCTCTTGGTCCTGATCGGGCGTTCCCGGTCTATACGATCAGGAGCGGTAGCGACGATTCAACCCCGTGACCTGGCAAGTCACCCGCGCCACGAATGCACCCGAATACACGAAAATAACAATAACGAGTATCGGCTATCCATTGTCCAAAGGTGCAATCTCAACCCGGTTTGTCCAGGTCCAACTGGATGTCGCCGATATCCTCATGCAGCGCCACCACCTCCTTGTGCGGCACGGTGGAGAGTTCCATCCGGTAGGCGAGAAACCACATCATGGCCACGCCCAGTACCCACCAGAGCAACTGCCAGGCCCAGATCGAGGGTATGCCGAAGGTCCAGGTCCCGGCATTGGTGGGATCACCGAATATCCAGTTGCCGATCACCGCGCCGGGTCCGATACCGAAGAAGAACCAGACCAGGGTGAGAATCCAGGCCGCCGGGATCAGGCCACGCTTCTCGGGGGAGAGGGAGGCGTGATCACGCAGAAAGTTGTGGAATATCATGCGGTGTTCGCGCTCGCTGCCGTTCTGGGTCAGGGCGGAGACGCCGATGGCGAGGCCGAGATTGAACAGGATGCCCCAGAACGCGGAGTGCAGGGTCATGGGCCAGCGGCCCCAGGGCATGTACTCGGCGCCGATGCTCTCGGTCAGGGTGACCGCGACCAGTCCGGCGATCAGCCCCACGGTGACCCCCTGTCGGGTCAGGTAGGGCCACCAGCAGACGGCGATCAGCGCCGGCCACATCTGGAATCCGTAAGCCACCGCCAGTCCGCCGAGCAGCACCAGGGCGTCGGTGGAGGTGGAGGCGACCATCAGCGCGGCGATGACGATCAGGATCACGCCCAGGCGGCCGTACAGCTTCTGCTGGGCATGGCTGGCGTTGGGGATGACGAAGCGTTTCAGCAGGTCGCGGGTGAGCATGCCGCCGGCGGTGGACATGTAGGCGGCGCCGGTCGACTGCATGGCGGCCAGAGCGCAGACCGACAACAGCCCCACCAGCCAGGGCGCTGTCTCGGACATCAGGTAGACCAGCTGCGGCACCAGCATGTCGCCCTTGCCCTCGGACAGCAGCAGGTCGATGCCGCCCAGGCCGGTGCCCATGACGTTGTTGACCAGTTCGGGGAAGCGCGCCATGAATTCGGTGTCGGCACCGAGGAAGTGGGCGCCGATGCCCTGGATGGCGGTGAAGAACATGAGGATGAAGCCGATCACCAGGGAGGAGGCCCACACCTGCTGCGGGGCGAAGGGTTCCGGGCTCTTGTTGCCGAAGGCCCACATGGAGAAGGCCGGGGCCGACTGGATGCCCATCAGGCCGAACATGTAGGTCAGTATCATCACCCCGGTCCAGGCGCCGCCGATGGGCGCGCTGTCGCTGCCGAGGCCGGCGCCGAACTGGATTACCCCGGGGATGGCGATATAGGCGCTGTAGCCGTCCGGCGTGGTGTCGCCGAACATCGCCTTGCCGGTGCTCGGGTCGATCTGGGTCAGGGCGGCGATGCCCTGGTTGAGGCGTTCGAAGCCGCCGACCTCGTTCATGGCGATGATGCCGATCACGGCAATACCGCCGCCGAGCAGGATCGCCTGGGCCGAGTCGACATAGGCCACGGCGCGCAGGCCGCCGGAGGCGACATAGATGATCACCACGATGGAGAGTAGCCACATGCCGACATTGGTGCTCAGCATGTCATCGGTGAGGACATTGAACAGGAAGCCGGAGGCGCGCAGCTGGATACCGAGGTAGGGCACCGAGAAGATCAGCGCCACCAGCACCACCAGGATGCGGATCGTGTCGGAGCGGAAGTAGTAGGCCAGCATCTCGCCCGGGGTGATGAAGCCGAAGCGCTTGCCGAGCATCCACTGGCGCTTGAGAAACAGCACCCCGGTGAAGGGGATGGTGATGGCGTAGAAGGAGGCGTAGGCGTACTGGAAGCCGTCCCGGTAGATGAGGCCGGGGTGTCCCATGAAGGTCCAGCCGGAAAACGAGGTGGCGGTGGCGGCGAGGATGAACACCCAGAGCGAGATCTGCCGGCCGGCGACGAAATAGTCGCTGGCGGTCTTTGCCGACAGCGCGCCCTTGATGCCCCAGAAGATGCAGTATGACCAGTAAAGCGCAACGAATACAAACAACCAGACAACCTTTGCGTCCATTGGTCGTATTCCCCCTCAGTAGTGAAATTCAAATGGTTTTAATTGTTCTGTTATCTGTATCTGTCTTGGCCGCCGACCTATGGCCGATAGGCGAAAGCTGCCGCTATTATGCGAGAATTGTGCCGTTTAATAAAGCTATTAGGCTCAATGGCTTGGCGAGCTTCATGGCGCGTCTGTTACCCCTTGGCTGTTACCAAAGGTGACAACTCCGTGTGGTTCGGTAACAGGGCCGCTCAGCCGGCCCCCTTCCTGCTTCGGGGAATGCCGAAGCGCTGACGCCGTTCCCACAGCGCCTTGCGGCTGATGCCGAGGCGCTTGGCCAGTTCGGTTTCGGTCAGCTGCTCCTGATTCTCCAGAACAAACTGGCGGAAATACTCTTCCAGGGTCAGGTCGCCGCTCCCCGGATTCAGGCTGGCTGGCGGGCTGGCGGCGGAGTGGTTGCTTTCGATCGCCAGCAGGTCCGGGGTGATGACATCCTCCTCGCACAGGATCACCGCCCGCTCCAGGGCGTTCTCCAGTTCCCGCACATTGCCCGGCCAGCCGTAGGTGGTGATGGTGTCGATGGCCGCCTGACCGAGGGTCATGGGGGCACGGTTGAGTTGCTTGCGGGTCTTCTCCAGCAGGAACACGGCCAGCTCCACCAGGTCCTGGCCCCGCTCCCGCAGGGGCGGCAGGTTGAGTTCCACGACCCGCAGGCGGAAATAGAGATCGCTGCGGAATTCGCTATCCTGGACCCGCCGCTTCAGGTCCCTATGGGTGGCGGCGATCAGCCGCACGTCCACCAGCCGCGACTGCTCCGAACCGACCCGGCGGATCTCGCCGTTCTGCAGCACCCGCAACAGCCGGGCCTGGGCGGCGAGGGGCAGTTCGCCGATCTCATCGAGAAACAGGGTGCCGCCCTCGGCCGCCTCGATCAGCCCGGTGCGGGCCGAGTCAGCGCCGGTGAAGGCGCCCTTTTCATGGCCGAACAGCTCCGATTCGATCAGGGTTTCGGGGATGGCGGCACAGTTGACGGTAACGATCGGTGCATCCTTGCGCAGGCTCTGTTCGTGCAGGGCGCGGGCCACCAGCTCCTTGCCGGTGCCGGATTCGCCGAGGATCAGCACCGTGGAGTCGGTGGGGGCGACCTTGGTGATGCGCCGGCACACCTCCTGCATGGCCGGGCATTTCCCCACCATGCCGTCGACCGGATAGGTCTTGTCCAGGTCCGATTTCAGCACCTCGGTCTTGCGCTCCAGCTTCTCCTGCTTCAGGGTGCGCTCGATCAGCATCACCAGTTCGTCATGGTCGAACGGTTTGGCGATATAGTCGATGGCGCCCTGCTTCATGGAGTCCACCGCCGAGCGTACGCTGGCGTAACTGGTCATGATCAGCACCGGCACGCCCGGGGCGCGCCTGATCACCTCGGTGCCGGGTACGCCGGGCAGCCGCACATCGGTGAGGATCAGATTGAAGCTCTTCAGGTCGAATTTCTGCTCCGCCTCCTCCACCGACTCGGCCGTGGTCACGGTGTAGCCGCGGCGGGTCAGGAGACGATCGACGGCGCTACGGATGACTGATTCATCCTCAATAACCAATATCTGACTCATGACGTTTGGGGTCCATGTGTTGGGGCAGCTGGATGATGACCCGGGTGCCGATTCCCGGCGCCGAGTCGATCTCTATTGTGCCATTATGTTCATCGATGATCTTGCCCACCATGGGCAGACCCAGTCCGGTACCCTTGCCGGCGTCCTTGGTGGTGAAGAAGGGCTCGAAGATCTCGCCCTGCACCTCTTCCGGTATCCCTTCCCCCTGATCCATCACCTCGATCTGCAGCTGGGTGTCGGAGGCGAAGGCGAAGATCTCCACCCGGTCGCCCGGTTTCGAGGCGTCGCAGGCGTTGGTCAGCAGGTTGACCATCACCTGGGCCAGCCGCTGGCGATCCCCCTTCATGCTCAGGCCCTCGGGACAGCCGTTGCTGAAGGCTACGTGTTTGCCGGCACGGGTCAGGCCCACCAGCTGGATCGCCTCCGCCATGATCTCCTTCAGGTTGAAGGTCTCGAAATTGAGGCCGATGCGCCCGCTGCGGCTGTAGTTCATCAGCGAGTGGACGATGCTGCTGATCCGGCGGGTCTGCTGCAGGATCGCCTCGATACTCTCCTGAGTGGTCTGTTCGTCGCGCTCCTCCAGCAGGTTCTGGGCCAGCGAGGCGATCCCGGAGACCGGGTTGCCGATCTCGTGGGCCACGCCGGCCGCCAGCTTGCCGATGGAGGCGAGCCGGTCGCTGTGGGCCAGCTCCGCCTCCAGGGTCTCAAGATCGGTGAGATCCTCCAGCAGCAGCACCAGGCCGCTGCGCGGGCCGGTCTGATAGCGTGGCAGATCGGGATCGAGAATGGCCGCCTTGTGTAGGTTGAACCAGTGCGGGCGGTTGCTGATCGGCACCTCCATGTGGTGGATATGCTCATCCTGGGCCAGGGCGAAACCGGCCAGCAGCTCGCCCCAGGGCTGGGTGAGGGTGGAGAGTTTGCGCCCGGTGGCCTCGTTACTGGGTACCCCGCTCATCACCTCCAGGGCCAGGTTCCAGGTGATCACGGTGTGTTCCGGATCGACCGCGCAGACCCCCAGGGGCAGGTCGAGCAGGATCTGCCGGTGGTAGCGGCGCAGGGCGTCCAGATCGGCGGTCAGGCCCTTCAGCTTGCTGCGGGACTGCTCCATCCGTTCCTCCATGTGCCGGATGGAGTCGGCCAGCGCGGTCTTGGCTTCGGCATCGACCTTGAGCTGCTGATTGATAATCATATGGGCCATCGCCGGCCCCACCAGGCCAGATAGGTTGCGCTCGATCCGCTGGCGCAACCGCTTCAGCTCGCGCGGCCGGGTTTCGCCGCGATCCAGCTGCAGATCCTCCAGCGCCTGGTTGACCTCCATTTCCGCGGCCTCCTGTCCCAGCATCACCGCCAGGCCCTCGGCGAACTGGGTGGGCGAGGCGGCGGTCAGGGTGCCGGCCAGCGGCGCCATCGGCGCCACCTCGCTGCGACAGGCGAATGCGGTCTCCTCCTCCTCGGGTGACTGGCGGGTCAACAGGGAGACGATCACGAACAGCAGGCCGTTGCAGGCGAGGGACCAGAAGGTGGAGAACTCCCACTGATCCAGCCCGGAGAGATCGCGCATGGCGGGCACGTCGATGCCGGTGCTGATAAAGCCCGATTTTTCCAGCAGCGGCAGCAGCAGGGTGATGATCCAGATGGCGATGCCGCCGAGCAGCCCGACGATAAACCCCTCGCGGGTGGCGCGGCGCCAGTAGAGCAGGCCGATGATGCCGGGCAGGAACTGGGCGACCGCGACGAACGAGATCAGCCCCAGTTGCACCAGCCCCTGATTGTGTTCCAGCACCTCGTAGAAGATGTAACCGGCGAAGATGATCAGCCCGATCAGCAGGCGCCGGCCCCACAACAGCCAGCGATAGATATCCACCTTGGGGTCCGGGTAACTGGCCGGCAGCAACAGATGGTTCAGGCACATGGAGGAGAGCGCCAGGGTGCAGACGATCACCATGGCGCTGGCAGCCGAGACGCCGCCGATAAAGGCCAGGATCGGCAGCCAGGTCGGGCCCTTGCTCAGGGTGATGCCGAGCACATAATAGTCGGCGTCCATCTCCAGCTGCAGATACTCGCCCGCCCACAGGATCGGCGGGATGGAGAGATTGAGCAGCAGCAGGAACAGCGGAAACGCCCAGCTCGCCGTCGCCAGGGAGCGCATCGACAGGTTTTCGGTGAAGGTCATGTGGAACTGCCGCGGCAGCAGGAAGGCGGCGCAGAAGGAGAGGAACAGCAGGGTGGTCCAGGGGCCCTCGCGCACCGGTTCGTAGAGATTGCGCAGCGCCTCGGGATGCTCGGTGAGGTACTGGTTGAGTGATTCCGGGCCGGAGAATACGCCGAAGACGGCAAAGAATCCCACCATCAGCATGGCGATGATCTTGACCAGGGACTCGAAGGCGATGGCGGCCACCAGGCCGCGGTGTTTCTCCCGGGGGGAGATGTGCCGGGCGCCGAACAGGATCGAGAACAGGGTCAGCATGCCGCAGAAGCCCAACGCCAGCAGCTGCGGGATTTCGTCATGGGTCAGCACCTGGATGGAGGTGGTGACGGCGCGGATCTGCAGGGCGATGTAGGGCAGCGAGCCGAGCAGCATGAACAGGGTCACCAGGACGCCACCCAGTTGGCTGCGGTAGCGGAAGGCGAGCAGATCGGCCAGCGAGGTGAGCTGGTAGTCCCGGGTCAGCCGCAACAGCGGCTGCAGCAAAACCGGACTGAGGATGAAGGCGATGGTTATTCCCAGGTAGACGGTGAGGAACTGATAGCCCTCGCTCTGGGCGAAGCCGACGCTGCCGTAGTAGGTCCAGGAGGTGGCGTAGACCCCGAGCGAGAGGACATAGACCGGTGCATTGTCGGTCCAGCGGTCGGGCACCAACCCGCTGTCGGTTACATAGGCGACGAAGAAGAGCAGCAGCAGGTAGAACAGACTGGCCCCGAACAGGATCTCCAGGTCATAGGTCATGGTGTGGGTATCGTCGACGTAACCAGGCTCCCAGCAGGATGACAAACAGCCACAGCGCGTAGGGCATCAGCCAGTGGGCATGGTCGGAGGCCCACCAGATTGTCAGGGGGGAAGCGAAAAGAAACAGGGCGAAGAGCGCCAGTAACAGTGCACTCTCTCGCAGCCTGATTGGGTCCGGGTGCTTTTGCATCCGCCAAGAGTACCAGCCGTTACCAATAGTAACAACTTGGCCGGGGGGCGTTGGATCGGGTCGCTGGATTCGGCGGGCAGGATCCGCCGCGTGGGTACCGGCGGAAATGAACACGGGACTTGGTGTCGGTGAATACAGATCGTATGATCGGGATATGGTTTTGTCTGTGGCGATGGGCGGTTCGGCCGACCGGTTGCTGCACCCCCATTCGGGTGAGGTGCGCGGGACCGGGATGGGGTAGGATGTAACTATCCCGCAGGCTCCGATGAGCAGCCTGTCAGCCCTGAATGTCCCCGAGGACACTTCGCTTCCGGGGAACCGAAACAGATTTTACGGGTAGTGAGGGCCTGTCAATAAATAACTACGACGTCTTGCTGGTCTTTTCGTCCGCCTTCGGCGTTACGGCAAGACTTCCATAGAACGACTATGCGCGCCTTGCCGTGCCTTGAAGGCAAACGAAAATCCGGCGCAATACCTCGCAGTTATTTCTTTCCAGGTCCTACAAAGAATTACTTATACCCGAATCACTCGATTCTTGGCTTGTTATATGGAGGCATCCCATGCATTATCTACTGGAAAAACTACAAAAAGATCATAGGAATTTGGAAAAGATTCTTGATCTGCTGACGTCTCAGCTTGATCATTTTCTGGCGGGTCGCGAGTCGGATTTTGACCTTAAGATCGAACTGTTGGAATACATGGAGGCCTACGCCGACCAGGGACACCATCCGTTGGAGAATGTGATGTTCAGCGCGGCCAAATCCCGGGTGGCTGATCGGGCGGATCTTATGGATCGCCTGATACAGCAGCATCAGGAGCTGGCGCAGCTGACCCGAACCTTCCGCAACTCCCTGGAGAATATCTACCAGGGCGGGGTGATGCCGCGGGACGAGCTGGAGGTGCAGGGACGTGAATTTATTGCCCTGCAACGTCAGCACATCGATCTTGAGGAGCAGGAGGCATTCCCGCTGTTGGATGAAATGCTGGAGGAGCAGGATTGGGCCGGGATCATTGATCAGTCACCCAGTCACGCCGACCCGGTGTTCGACAAGCCCGACAAGATTCGCTTTCAGACCCTGTTTGATTACCTGAGCAGAGCCGGAAAGCAAGGGGCATCACCCGTCGCGTAGGGAAACCTTGCGCGGTATGGGTCACGGCATCGCGGGATGTCAGGATGACTATTTATTATTAGAGAAGGGCTTGCCACCGGGGTCCAGGAGTGGACCCGTGAGGTTCGAGTGCCGGTTTGCAGTCTGTCGGGCTTGACCGACAGATCGCGGAGGCGGGTGGGGAGCATTGTTAACAGCGACGTTCGTTGGGAGGAAGAGAGAATGGCTCATATCGTTGTATTAGGGGCAGGTACCGGGGGCATGCCCTGTGCCTATGAATTGAAAGAGGCCCTGGGCAAGGGGCACCAGGTCACGGTAGTCAACGAACGGGAGGAGTTTCAGTTCACCCCCTCCAATCCCTGGGTGGCGGTGGGCTGGCGCGACCGGGCCAGCGTCACATTTGACATACGTCCTCACCTGGAACGCAAAGGCATCAGCTTTATCGCCAAACGCTGTAGCAAGATCGATGCGCAAGGCAATACGCTCGAAATGGAAGATGGCGAAGTGGTCAGCTACGACTACCTGGTCATCGCCACCGGCCCGAAGCTGTTTTTCGAAGAGGTGGAAGGCGCTGGTCCGGCGATCGGCAATACCCAGTCGATCTGTACCGTGGATCACGCCCTGGGCGCCTACGATGCCTATCAGCAGTTGCTCGAAAATCCCGGACACGTGGTCATCGGCGCCATGCCCTTTGCCAGCTGTTTCGGACCCGCCTACGAGTTCGCCTTCATCATGGATGCCGATCTGCGCAAGCGCAAGATCCGCGACAAGGTACCCATGACCTATGTGACCTCCGAGCCCTATATCGGCCATCTGGGGCTGGGCGGTGTGGGCGATTCCAAGGGCTTCCTGGAGTCCGATCTGCGTGCCCACCACATCAACTGGATCACCAACGCCAAGGTGACCAAGGTGGAAGCGGGCAAGATGCATGTCGAGCAGTACGATGACAGCGGTCACCTGATCAAGAATCACGAGCTGGATTTCAAATATTCGATGATGCTGCCGGCCTTCAAGGGGGTGGATGCGGTCGCCAATGTAGAGGGGCTGTGCAATCCGCGCGGTTTCGTCTTTGTCGACAGCCATCAGCGCAACCCGACCTTCCCGAATATCTTCTCCGCCGGGGTCTGCATCGCCATTCCCCCGGTCGAGGCGACGGCGGTGCCGACCGGTGCGCCCAAGACCGGTTATATGATCGAGTCCATGGTCACCGCTATCGTGCACAATATTGCCGACGATATCGCCGGACGCGAACTCTCCACCAACGCCACCTGGAACGCCATCTGTCTGGCCGACATGGGGGATACCGGTGCCGCCTTCGTGGCCCTGCCGCAGATCCCGCCGCGCAACGTCGCCTGGTTCAAGAAGGGCAAATGGGTGCACATGGCCAAGATCGCCTTCGAGAAGTACTTCATCCGCAAGATGAAGAAGGGGACCACGGAACCGATTTACGAGAAGTACATCCTCAAGATGTTGGGCATCGGCAAGTTGAAATAACGACTGCCTCCGACAAAAAAAGCCCGGCTAACCGCCGGGCTTTTTTTGTCCAGGGATGGATTTATGCCGCGGAGGCCACCCTGTTTCAAGACAACCCGTAGGGACAACCCCCCGTGGTTACCCTTGGGGCAGTTTGGTGGTCGATTTGGGCAGGCACGGGGGCCTGCCCCTATGGCGCGGAGGCCACCCTGTTTCAAGACAACCCGTGGGGTAACCCCCCGTGGTTGCCCTTGGGGCGGTTTGGTGCGCGGCCCGGGCAGGCACGGGGGCCTGCCCCTGCATCCGGCTGATCAGTGTCGGAACTGCTCCAGCATGTGACGCAGTTCGTGGGCCTGATGGCTCAGGTTGTTGCTGGATTCGGCAACCATTACGGCGCCCTGGGTGGTGTCCTGGACGGATTCGTCGATACGCCCCATGTGCGCCTTTAGCGTGTCGACCAGGGCATTCTGGGAAGCGGTGGCGCCGGACAGGCCGTTGCTGATCCGTGTCACCGAGGCGATGGCGCCGGCGATCTCCGCCAGCAGTTCCGCTGCCCGCTCGAAGTGCTCCTCGGTCTGCATCCCCCGACTCCGCGCGTTGTCCATCATGGTTACGGCCGAACGGGAACCGGACTGCAACTGACCGATGATCTTCTCGATCTCTTCGGTGGACTCCTGGGTGCGGGTCGCAAGGGTGCGTACCTCGTCGGCCACCACGGCGAAGCCACGCCCCTGCTCGCCCGCCCGGGCCGCCTCGATGGCGGCATTCAACGCCAGCAGGTTGGTTTGTTCGGCGATGTTGCGGATGACATCCATCACCATGCCGATGCTGGCGCTTTTCTCATCCAGTTGACCGATCACATCACCAGCCTTGTTCATGTCACCGATCAGCCCGGAGATGGAGCCGATCGCCTCGGTGGCGATCAAGGCCCCCTCGCGGGCGAACTGATCCGCCTGGCCGGAGGCGCCGGCCGCTTCAGTTGCCATCTCGGTGACCTGGTGGATCCCGTCGCTGATACCCTCTATGGCCTGCACTGCCTGGCGGCTCTCCGCCTGCTGCCGGGCCGCCTTGTCGCTCTCCCGGTCGGCGATCTCGGCCAGCTGCTGGATATTCTCATCCAGGTTATGGGTGGACTGCCCTATCCGTCCGATCATGTCCCGCAGATTGGCCGCCATCTGGTTGAAGCTGTGGATGATCTCGCCGATCAGGTCATGACTGACCAGGGTGCACTGCTGGCTGATGTCGTTGTTGCTGATCGCCTGGGCCACCTCGGAGATGCGTCTCAAGCGGCGCAGCAGCACCTGTTTGCAGACCCAGTAGTTGGCGATGCCGATGGAGAGGCCGGCAATGATGCAGCCGATGTTGAACCAGAGCTGCATGCCGGGTTTCCATTCCACAAAGAACTGCGCATACAGGGGAAACAGCAGCCCCATGGCCAGACCAAATCCCATATAGGCAATGAACAGCGTACGCAGAATGCTCGGCTTCATGGCGGTTACCTGATTCTTGTTGGTTAACGGATAGCGGCTAACCCCAGGTGACCTTTAATCTTTTGCCATCAATTCTGCTGATGATTAGGATAAGCCCGGCTACCAATAATCTGCCGGGATCGGGCTAGCGGTTACGCCAGTGGTGGCGGCGCACGAGGTCGGCCAGGAAGTCGATGTGGGCGGGGCTGTCGTTCAGTGCGGGAATGTAGTGATACTCCTCACCACCGGCTGACAGGAAGTACTCACGGTTCTCCTCGCCGATCTCCTCCAGGGTCTCCAGGCAGTCGGCCGGAAACCCGGGGCAGAGCACATGGACCCGCTTGATCCCCTCGCTGCCCCACTGTTTCAGGGTCTGGTCGGTATAGGGCTGGAGCCAAGGCTGGCGGCCGACCCGCGACTGGAAGGTAATGGCCCAGCGTTCCGCGGGTAGGTCCAGCGTGGTGGCCAGGCGTTCGGCGGTGGCGCTGCACTCCTCGGCGTAGGGGTCGCCCTGGTCGGTGTAGGACTGGGGCAGGCCGTGGAACGACAGTAGCAGTCGGTCGCAGTCGCCATGTGCCTGGGAAAACGCCCGCACGCTCCCGGCCAGGGCGTCGATGTAGCCGGGGTCGTCATGATAGTGGTTGATGAAGCGGAGTTCGGGCAGCCAGCGCCAGCCCCGCAGCACTCGACTGATCTCGTCGAAGGTGGAGGCGGTGGTGGTGGCGGAGTATTGCGGATAGAGCGGCAGTACCAGGATGCGCCGTGCGTTGGCTTGACGCAGGCTCTCCAGCCCCTCGGCAATGGACGGGGAACCGTAGCGCATCGCCAGTACCACCTTGGTCGGAGCGTCGAGGCATTGATCGAGGGTCTGCTGCAGCGCGGCGGCTATCGACCGCGAGAAGGTGAGCAGGGGGGAGCCCTGCTCGGTCCAGACCTTGCGGTAGGCCGCAGCCGAGCGTTTCGGGCGGATTCGCAGGATGAACCCGTGCAATACCAGCCACCAGAGCGGGCGCGGAACCTCCACCACCCGGGGGTCGCTGAGGAACTCCTGCAGATAGCTTCTGACGTCGGCCACCGCGGGTGAGTCGGGCGTGCCCAGGTTGGTGATCAGGATACCGGTGCAGGGGGGGGTGCTGTTATCGGGGGCCGGTCCGTGAAATCTCATGCGCTGCTTTGGTGGCTGTTGAATGTGCGGCCTATGATCCCCTATTCGCCCGGTGGGGTGCAATGCCTGGTGCGGCGGCCACCTGCCGCGCGGTGTATGATGTGGCCACGGCCGATAACCGCGGCATTGTAAACCACCAGGCCAATCCTCCGGCTGCGCCGGGGGACTCATCAGGTTTGACCTGTGCGTCGGTCAAGCGCCGCTGAATGAAAGAAAGATGGCAGAAGAACTCTCGCCAAGACGCCAAGAACGCAAAGTTTAAAGCAAGGCATCGGTTTTTCTTGGCGTACTTGGCGTCTTTGCGAGAGGATAAATTCTAACGATTCGGGACCGGGAAAGAGCCGTGGGTTCGGAAGGTTGTTCGGTCGTTCTGGACGGCTCATGGTGTGGTGGCGACTTTGGAGCGCTCACGGAATAAGCCCCGGCTTTGTTGGGGGTAGTCAATTGTGGTTTGAATAATCAGAGGGTTATGCCGGGTGGTAGGTTATGTCAGAAGCGGCGGATGACGCGATCATCGAGCGGTTTGCCGATGCGCTGTGGATGGAGCGGGGACTCAGCCGCAATACCCTGGCCGCCTATCAGTCGGATCTGGCCAAACTGGCCGAATGGTTGAGCCGGGAGCGGGGCGCCACCCTGCTGGCGGCACACCGGGAGGATCTGCTGGAGTATCTGGCGGCCCGGGCACGGGCCGGAACCAAGGCGCGCTCCTCGGCGCGCCTGCTCTCCTGTCTGCGCCAGTTCTATCAGCATGCCCTGCGCGAGGGTTGGGTCCGGGTGGACCCGTCGACCCGGATCGACGCGCCCCGGCTGGGACGCCCCCTGCCCAAGTCACTCACCGAACAGGAGGTGGAGGCGCTGCTGGAGGCGCCGGAGACGGAGGACCCGGAAGGGCTGCGGGACCGGGCCATGCTGGAGCTGCTGTACGCCACCGGCCTGCGGGTGTCGGAACTGGTCGAACTGCGCTTTGCCCAGCTCGGTCTGAACCAGGGGCTGGTCCGGGTAATGGGCAAGGGGGGCAAGGAGCGCCTGGTGCCCCTGGGCGACGAGGCGATGGAGTGGCTTACCCGTTTCATCCGCACGGCGCGTTACGATCTGCTCGGCGAGCGGCTCAGCGATGACGTGTTCCCCACCCGGCGCGGTGCCGCCATGACCCGGCAGGCGTTCTGGTACCGGATCAAGAAACACGCCGCGGCGGCCGGGATCCATAAACACCTCTCGCCCCACACCTTGCGCCACGCCTTCGCCACCCACTTGCTGAATCATGGGGCCGACCTGCGGGTGGTGCAGATGCTGCTGGGACACAGCGATCTCTCCACTACCCAGATCTATACCCATGTGGCGCGGGAGCGCCTGAAGAGCATGCACCAGCAGCATCACCCGAGGGCCTGAGTGTGGTAGCCTTTATGGCCCGAGCAACCTAACAGAGGAGTGGCCCCGTGCCATCATTTGATATCGTCTCCGAAGTGGATATCCAGGAGGTCCGCAACGCCGTCGACCAGGCCAAACGCGAAGTGTCCACCCGCTTCGATTTCAAGGGAACCAAGTGCAGCTTCGAGCTGAATGACACCGAGGTCACCCTGAAGGGCCAGCAGGAGTTTCAGCTGCAGCAGATGCTGGATATCCTGCGCCAGAAGATGGTCAAGCGGAAGGTGGATCTCGCCTGCATGGATATCGGGGACCCCGAAACCACGCTAAATGCCGCCACCCAGAAGGTGCTGATCAGGCAGGGCATCGAAGCCGACACGGCGCGCAAGATGGTGAAGTTGATCAAGGGCGCCAAACTCAAGGTGCAGGCGCAGATCCAGGGCGACCAAGTGCGGGTGACCGGCAAGAACCGGGACGATCTGCAGCAGGTGATCGCTCTGTTCAGGGAGGCCGAATTCGACCTGCCCCTCAAGTACATCAATTTCCGCGACTGACATGGTCTGCTGCACGCGCCTGTTCCGCTGGCTGGTCCCGTGGCTGCTGTTGTCCATCTCGACCGCGCCGGGGGCCGCCCCGTCCGGCGATCGGCAGATTGCCCAGGTGCGCCAGAGCCTGGCCCTGCTGCTGCCGGATGTCCTGCCCGACAGCATCCGTCCCACACCGATACCCGGTCTTTTTGAAGTGGTGGTGGGGGCGCGGCTGGTCTATGTGACCGGGGACGGCCGCTACCTGATCGAGGGTGAGATCATCGACCTGGAGCAGCAAAAAAACCTCACCAATCCCCGTCTCAACGAAGTGACCGTGGCGGCCGTCGATGCGATTGGTGAGCAGAACATGCTGATCTTCGAGCCCGCGGGACCGGCCCGCTACAGCGTCACCGTGTTCACCGATATCGACAGCGCCTACAGCCGCAAGCTGCACCAGGAGATCGAGCAATACACCCGCCGGGGGATCCGGGTGCGCTATCTGTTCTACCCCCGGGCCGGGCTGGAGAGCAGTTCCTTCGACAAGGCGGCGGCCGTCTGGTGCTCCCCGGACCGGACTCGGGCACTGCGCGAGGCGATGGCCGGTGAAGCGGTGGAAGCGGCGAGCTGTGTCAATCCGGTCGGAGACCATTGGCGGTTGGGTGGACGTATGGGTATCTCCGGTGCGCCGGTCATCGTGCTGGAGAACGGGGATATGCTGCCGGGCTATGTTTCGGCCGAGCGGCTGTACGAAGTTCTGGGTAAAATACGGCGCTTGAAGCCCTAGAAGTCTATCGGTGAAGCCCGGCGGACACCTGGATCCGGCATGACGGGGGGGCAGGGTGTGTCAACCGTGCCGGATCATCGAAGCTGGATTTTCCGGGTTGCGGAAATGTGCTGTCGTTTACAGATTCTTTCGCCATAGTGGAAGAACATTCAAGGGGAACGGAAAGGCCGCCGATACCCCGGTCAGGAAGGGCCATGGTCATGGAAAGACATTATTACGCTATGAGCGTTATCGGTTGCGGGCCGTGTCAGGATCAGCTTACAAATTATGAATCTAATGTCCATCAGCGCCGTCACCCGTTCCGACAAGGGATGGGTTCGGGAGATTAACGAGGATAACGTGGCGGTGCTCGAGGAGCACGGCCTGGTGGTCCTGGCCGATGGCATGGGGGGGTACAATGCCGGCGAGGTGGCCAGTCAACTGGCGGTCGAAACCATTACCGCCGAGCTGTTGCCACTCTATACTGGTGAATGTGCGGAACCGTCGGAGCGGCACATCCGCGCGGCGATGGAGGTGGCCAATGAGGCGATCCGCTCCGCCGTGCAGTCCGAGCCGGCCTACGAAGGGATGGCCACTACGGTGGTGATGGCCCTGTTTTGCGATCAGCGGGTGCACTACGGGCATGTCGGCGACTCCCGGCTCTACCGCCTGCGCAACGGCCGGCTGGAGCAGTTGACCCGGGATCATTCCATGGTCCAGGCACTGGTGGATGAAGGGATGTTCGACTCCATCGAGGAGGCGCTGGACGCCGGGGTCAAGGGTAATATTCTGCTGCGTGGACTGGGCATCCAGGAGACGGTCGAGGTGGACGTCGCCAGCGCGGCGGTGGAGGCGGACGATCTCTACCTGATCTGCTCGGACGGGCTCAGCAACATGGTGTCGAATCGGGACATGCTGGGCATCCTGCTGGAAGTGGATGGCGATATCGAGCAGGCCGCCGGTCGCCTGCTGCAAACCGCGCTGGATAATGGCGGTCTGGACAATGTGTCACTGGCACTGGTGTGCCCACAATCTTAAGGTGAATAAGGCCCTACATTCATGGTCTGGAGTAACGATGGAAAAGCTGGTTATTAAGAAAGATGATGCGCTGGTGGATGAGGTTCCGATCGATAAGCAGATAGTTACCATCGGGAGGGACGCGGAGTCCGATCTGCAGCTTAATGATCCGTCGGTAAGCCGACACCATGCCACCATCCGCCGCATCTACACCGACCTCTATATCGAGGATCTGGGCAGCACCAATGGCACCCAGCTGAATGGGCGCGCCGTCACCAAGCATGTGCTGAAACCGGGGGACCAGTTGGTAATTGGCAGTTTTCTGCTGGATATGCTGGACGACGTGCCCGAGGGGGCCGCGGACGAGGACCTGGACAAGACGGTGGTGCTCCAGCCCCAGGCGGTTGCCGCTGCCCGTGCCGGTCAGACCCGGCCAGTCAGAAAACTCCAGCCCAAGAGCGCCACCCTGCACTTCATGCGCGGGCCGAACAAGGGGCATCAGGAGAAGATCGACCGCTCACTCTACACCATCGGCAAGCCCGGGGAGAACGTGGCGGTGATCGCACGCCGCCCCCAGGGCTTCTACCTGCTGCACATCGGCGGTTCCAGCTTTCCGCGCATCAATGACAAGGAGATCGACTCCAAGGGCGGCGTGCAGCTGCACGAGGGGGATGTGGTGGAAGTGGGCGAGTATCGGGCGGAGATCTCCTTCGTCCAGTAGCCGGTGCAGCCCACAACCACCGGTAGGTGCACCCCCCATCAATAATGCTGTCGCGACGCGCCTCAATCACACAGCGATTTCAGCCGGTAGAGGGCCTCCAGCGCCTCCCGGGGGGTTAGCTCGTCGGGATCAAGCTGCTGCAGCGCCACCAGGGCGGGTGCAGGAGGCGCCGGCTCGGACTCCGGGGCGAACAGGGAGAGCTGGCTGGTGTGCTGGTCGGTGTGGCGCTGCGCCGCCAGTTCCAGTTCCCGCAGCCGCTGCCCGGCGCGTTTGATGATGGGGCGCGGGACTCCGGCCAGGGCCGCCACCTGCAGGCCGTAACTCTGGTTGGCCGGGCCCTCCCGTACCGCGTGCAGGAAGACGATGGAGTCGCCGTGCTCTACCGCGTCCAGGTGCACGTTGGCGATCCCCGGGTACTCCTCCGGCAGGGTGGTGAGCTCGAAATAGTGGGTGGCGAACAGGGTGAAGGCGCGGATCCGGGTGGCCAGCTCCACGGCGCAGGCCCAGGCCAGGGAGAGGCCGTCGAAGGTACTGGTGCCGCGGCCGATCTCGTCCATCAGCACCAGGCTCTGCTCGCTGGCGTTGTGCAGGATGTTGGCGGTCTCCTCCATCTCCACCATGAAGGTGGAGCGGCCGCCAGCCAGGTCGTCGGAGGCGCCGATGCGCGAGAAGATGCGGTCCACCGGGCCGATGCGCGCCGCCGCCGCGGGCACGAAGCTGCCGGCGTAGGCGAGCAGCACGATCAGCGCGGTCTGGCGCATGTAGGTGGACTTGCCGCCCATGTTGGGGCCGGTGATGATGAGGATGCGCCGCTGCTCGTCGAAGTCGACGCTGTTGGCGACAAAGGGGGCGTCGCTCACCTGCTCCACCACCGGGTGGCGGCCCTCCTCGATGCGGATGCCGGGGGTCTCGTCCAACTGTGGCGGAGTGAGCCGCAGGCTCTCGGCCCGTTCCGCGAAGTTGCCGAGCACATCCAGCGCCGCCAGCGCGGCGGCGCACTGCTGCAGCGGGGCAATGACCGCCTGCAGGGTCTCCAGCAGCGCCTCGTAGAGCAGCTTCTCCCGCGCCAGGGCGCGCTCCCGCGCCGACAGTACCCGGTCCTCGAACTTCTTCAGCTCCGGAGTGATGAAGCGCTCGCTGCCCTTGAGGGTCTGGCGGCGCACATAGTCGTCGGGGACCTCCTCGGACTTGCTGCGGTTGATCTCGATGTAGTAGCCGTGCACCCGGTTGTAGCTCACTTTCAGGTTGGCGATGCCGGTGCGTGCCCGCTCCCGGCTCTCCAGGTCGAGCAGGAACTGGTCGGCGTTCTGGGACAGATCGCGCAGCTCGTCCAGTTCCCCGTCGTAACCTTCGGCCAGCACCCCGCCGTCGCGGATCAGCATCGGCGGCTGCTCGATGACGGCGCGCTGCAACAGCCCGACGGTGTCGGGATGGGTGCCGCACTCGCCGGCCAGCCACCGCAGCAGCGGGGCGTCCAGACTGGCCAACAGGGATTGCAGGGCCGGCAGCTGGGCCAGTGAGTCGCGCAGGGTCGCCAGGTCGCGCGGCCGTGCGCTCTTCAGCGCCACCCGGGCGAGAATACGTTCGATATCGCCGATGCCCTGCAGGCACTCGCGCAGGGCGGGAAACGCCTGCTGTTGCAACAGCAGGCCGATGGCGTCGTGGCGCTCCCGCACCTGGCCGATGTCGCGTAGCGGGCGGTTGATCCAGCGCCGCAGCAGGCGACTGCCCATGGGGGTGGTGGTGCGATCGAGGATGCCCGCCAGGGTGTGCTGGTTCTGGCCGCTGAGGCTGTGGTCCAGCTCCAGGTTGCGGCGGGTGGCGGCGTCGATGATGATCGCCTCCTCGCGCCGCTCCACCGAGAGCCCGCGCAGGTGGGGCAGGGCGCTCTGCTGGGTGTCCTTCACGTACTGCAGCAGGCAGCCGGCGGCGCCGATGGCCAGCGGCAGGTCGGCGCAGCCGAAGCCGCCCAGGTCGCGGGTGCCGAACTGGCGGGTCAGCAGCCGTTCCGCGCTCTCCCGGTCGAAGTGCCAGGCTGGGCGGGTGGTGGTGCCGTGCTTGGTGCCGCCTGGGGCGCTGATCCCTCCGGGCAGGGCATAATCCTCCATCAGCAGCAGCTCCGCCGGACGCAGCCGCTCCAGTTCGCCGGCCAGCGCCTCGGCCCCCCGCAACTGCTGCACCACGAAGCGGCCGCTGCTCAGATCGAGGATGGCGAGACCGAAGTGGTCGCCCTGTTCGAAAAGGGCCGCCAGCAGGTTGTCGCGCCGCTCCTCGAGCAGGGCGTCGTCGGTCACGGTGCCGGGGGTGACGATGCGTTGTACCTTGCGCTCCACCGGCCCCTTGCTGGTGGCCGGATCGCCCACCTGCTCGCAGATCGCCACCGACTCGCCCTGTTTGACCAGCTTGGCCAGATAGCCCTCGGCGGCGTGGTAGGGGATGCCGGCCATGGGGATCGGCTGGCCTGCCGACTGGCCGCGTTTTGTCAGGGTGATGTTGAGCAGCCGCGCGGCCCGCTCCGCGTCGCCATAGAAGAGTTCATAGAAATCCCCCATGCGATAGAACACCAGCATGTCCGGGTAGTCTGCCTTGATGCGCAGGTACTGCTGCATCATTGGGGTGTGGGCGGGGCTGGCGGTGTGGTTCATGGCGCTGTGCGGTGGTCGTTGTCCAGTTTGTCGGGTATGGGTTTATTCAAAGCTGTAGTGTTTCTCGACCGGCTTGAGGATCTTCCAGGTGCAGGAGAGGCCGGCCGGAAAGGTGACCAGATCGCCGCGGCCGAAGCTCTCTGGCTGGCCGCCGTCGGGGGTCACCTCCACCTGGCCGCGCAGGAAGTAGCAGACCTCGGTGCGCTCATATTGCCAGGGAAACTCGGAGATCTCCTTCTCCCAGATGGGCCACTCGAAGACGCCGAGGATCTCCAGCTTGGCCGGCGAGGCCTTGTGTTCACAGAGGATTTGCATAGCAGCTTCCGGGTTGATGCTTCAGGGCCGCACAGTGTAGCCGAAATCGGCCGGACGGTCAGGCCCGATCTGGCAAAAGGGACGCCGGCGGGTGTTGTGTGGCTTGCGCCGGCCCGGGTGAACCCAGATACTGTCCGCTATGAATAATGAACTGGAACAACCGGCCCGTGAACTGGCCGCCCGGCTGCTGGACAGGAAGCTGAAACTGGCCGCCGCCGAGTCCTGTACCGGCGGCTGGATCGCCAAGGTACTGACCGATATCGCCGGCAGCAGCGACTGGTTCGAGCGCGGCTTCGTTACCTACAGCAACCCGGCCAAGCAGGAGATGCTGGGGGTGCGGGCAGAGACCCTGGCGGCCCACGGTGCCGTCAGCGAGCCGGTGGTGCGGGAGATGGCGGCCGGCGCCCTGGCTCACAGCCGCGCCGAACTGGCGCTCTCGGTTAGCGGTATCGCCGGCCCCGGGGGCAGTACCCCGGAGAAGCCGGTGGGCACTGTCTGGTTTGCCTGGCAGCGCCGGGGCGAGGCGGCGGTCGCCGTCTGTCACCATTTTTCCGGCGACCGGGAGGCGGTGCGTCGGCAGGCGGTGGTGGTGGCGCTACAGGGGGCGCTGGCTCTATTGTAATACGCGCACCCTGTCCGGATTGCAGGTTACGGTTGACGCGCCTACCAACTTGTTCGCGCATGATGCGGTTCGCAGGCTCACCGGCATCCTACGATCTGTGTCCGAATCCCGCCGCCCGGCAAGGACAGAACCCCGGTGCGGCCCCACCATCGTAGGATGCGGTGAGTAACACGAACCGCATCAATGGCTTGACTCCGATCGCACCGGAGTGAATCACCCCTCCGTATGCCCCGCCAGCCGCTTCAGCCGCCGCACCCCGAAGAACACCGCGGCCACCACCAGCGGGATGGCGAGGCCGGTACCCAGTTCGACATTGATGCCGATACCGGCCGACTTGAGCCCCTTCAGGCCATAGCCCACCAGGCCCAGCAGGTAGTAGCTGAGCACCACCACCGAGAGCCCCTCCACTGTCTCCTGCATGCGCAGCTGCAGATGGGCGCGCCGGTCCATGGAGCGGAGCAGGTCCTTGGTCTGTCCCTCCATGCTCACATCGACCCGGGTACGCAGCAGGTTGGAGGCGCGGGCCACCCGGGTGGCCAGGGCCTGGATGCGCTGGTCCACCGAGCGGCAGGTGTGCATGGCCGGCGCCAGCCGCCGCTGCATGAACTCGTGCAGCATCTGCACCCCCTGGATGCGCTCCTCGCGCAACTCGGCCAGGCGCTGCTGGATAATGTCGTCATAGGCGTCGGCGGCGCTGAAGCGGTAGCTGGTGCTGGAGGCGATCTGTTCCACCTGCGCGGCCAGTCCGGTCAATTGGTCCAGCGCGTGGTGTTCGTCCTCCAGGTTGTCGATGTCGACGATCTCGCCGGTCAGACTGGTCAGCGCCTGGTCCAGCTGGCCGAGCTGCTGACCGTACTGCTGGGCCAGCGGGAAGGCGAGCAGGGCCAGCAGACGGTACTGCTCCAGCTCGCACAGGCGCTGCAGCAGGCGCCCGGCCTGGCGGCTGCGCAGGTGATTGTCCTGGATCAGGAAGCGGCTGAAGCAGTCGGCATGGATATGGAAGTCGGTCCAGACCCGGGCAGCCCCGCCGGCCACCAGCGATCCGGTCACCGTGTTGCTGGCGAACAGGGTGGCCAGCTCCTCGATCTCCTGGTTGGGGTAGGTTTGGGGGGCCAGGGCCAGGTGGGTCGCGGTCAGGAGTTTACCCGGCAACTGCGCCAGCCAGTCGGTCGGCACCCGGTTGATGGCGGTCTCCTGAAACGGCTGCTCAAACGGGGCGTTGTGAAAAAAGGTGTAGCTGGAGAATTCGCTGTGGCGCTCCCACTTCAACCGGAACACCCCCAAGTCGGCGCTGTGGTGGCGTGCGGAGGGGGATGGCGGCGCCACCCGGAAGCGCTCGCACAGCGCCGCGATCATCTCCCGCTCTTGCGGCAGCAGGCTCTCGTCCGAGAGGATCGCCAGATGGCTCGCCTGCACCGGGGCGGTCAGCTGTTCATAGGGGCGGGCGTGGACTTCGCTGGCCAGCTGGTTGCGTAACGGATAGTTGGCGATGCCGGCGGTCTCTCCTGATAACATGCACGGATTCCTGAGTTAGTGGCGAAAGGCGAAAAGATACACCGGACCGATTGTACCTGTAATTCCCGCCGGGGGGTCCCGGCTGATGGAGTAATAAATTCTGAACGGACTCATGACTTGAGCCTGCCGCTGTGTAATAATGGAGAACATCAGTAGAACTTAATGGGTGGCGGGATGTCGCCTACAGTCAAACCGGGGGAAGCAATGGACGAAAATCGCAAGAAGGCTTTGGGTGCCGCACTGAGTCAGATCGAGAAACAGTTCGGCAAGGGTGCGGTGATGCGCATGGGTGACGGTACGGCGCTCAAAAACATCGAGGTGATCTCCACCGGATCGATCAATCTGGATATCGCGCTCGGGGTCGGGGGTGTGCCCAAGGGGCGGGTGATCGAGATCTACGGTCCGGAATCCTCGGGCAAGACCACCCTCACCCTGCATGTGGTGGCGGAGGCCCAGAAACTGGGCGGCACGGCGGCCTTTGTCGATGCCGAGCACGCCCTGGATCCCCAGTATGCCGAGAAGCTGGGGGTCAACGTGGATGAGCTGCTGGTCTCCCAGCCCGATACCGGCGAGCAGGCGCTGGAGATTACCGACATGCTGGTGCGCTCCGGCGCGGTGGACGTGGTGGTGGTCGATTCGGTGGCGGCACTGACCCCCAAGGCGGAGATCGAGGGCGACATGGGCGACATCCACGTCGGCCTGCAGGCGCGCCTGATGTCCCAGGCGTTGCGCAAACTGACGGCCAATATCAAGCGTTCCAACTGCGTGGTCATCTTCATCAACCAGATCCGCATGAAGATCGGCGTGATGTTCGGCAACCCGGAGACCACCACCGGTGGTAACGCCCTCAAGTTCTACTCCTCGGTGCGCCTGGATATCCGTCGTACCGGCGCCATCAAGAAGGGCGACGAGGTGATCGGCAACGAGACCAAGGTCAAGGTGGTGAAGAACAAGGTGGCTCCGCCCTTCAAACAGGTCAACTTCGAGATTCTTTATGGCGAGGGTATCTCCCGCGAGGGCGAGCTGATCGATCTGGGTGTGCAGTACGGGCTGGTGGAGAAATCCGGCGCCTGGTACAGCTACAACGGTGACCGTATCGGCCAGGGCAAGGACAATGTGCGCAATTTCCTCAAGGAGAACCGGGATATCGCCCAGCACCTGGAGGATCAGATCCGCGCGCAGGCCTTCCCCAAACCCGAGGTGAAGTCGGATGAGGCCGAGGCCGGCATCGAGGTCTGAGGTGCCCGAGAGCATGGAGCAGGCCCGGGTGGATCGGGCGCGGGCGGAGCTGGAGCAGGCGGCCCTCCGCCTGCTCGCGATCCGGGAGCACAGCCGGGTTGAACTGCGCAGGAAGCTGCAGTCCCGATGTGAAACCTCGGCATTGCTGGAGCGGGTGCTGGACGGGCTGGAGCTGCAGGGGTACCTGAGCGACGCCCGTTTCGTCGAGCAGTATGTCAGCAGCCGTAAACAGAAGGGATTCGGACCCGTCAGGATCAGACAGGAGCTGCAGGAGCGGGGTGTGGCATCCACCCTGATCGATCCCCAGACCGATCCCCGGGACGACGAGTGGCGGGATCAGATGCGTGCCTGCTGCCGCCGCAAATTTGGCGACTCCCCGCCGGCCGATTTCAAGGAGCAGGCCAGGCGCGCCCGTTTTCTCGAATACCGCGGTTTCCCCAGCGAACTGATTCGCGACTTCCTGTGGAATAACCCGGACACCGGCTTCGCGCCGTAGTCGACTACTATCCGGCCGGTTATTCGAGGATGTGGCCTGCGTCTCCACTTCCTGACGTTAGTGCAAAACCCTACCCATAGGCAGGGCGATGCCCGCCGACCGGGCAGGGTCGTACATCGATGACTGTGCCCACGGGCGACCGAATACCGGAACTTGTTCTTGCGCGAGCCATTAGCGGCGGGAGGGGCGCTTGTGGAAGCCGCGGCTTTACCGGAGGTGTCAGCTACTTCAGCTCGACGATGACGCTCTTCTTCTGCTCCTTCTCGTAGATCTCGTCCATGTCCTGGACCTGGCCGCTGGCCAGCTCCTCGGCGATGGCGTCGCGCACCTCGACGATCACCACGTCCATCTGGATGGTAACGCCGGCCAGCGGCGGATTGGCGTCCACCACCACGCTCTCGTCGTCCACCTTGACCACGGTGACCACCACCTCGGTGTCGTCGCGGAGGGTCTTGAAGCGGCGTCCGACGGCGATCTCCCCCTCGAGCTTGAACTTGTCCCGCGGGATCACCTTGACCAGGCGCTCGTCGGTGGCGCCGTAAGCCTGCTCCGGGGTCAGGGTGAGCTGCAACCGCTCGCCGATGGACCGGCCATCCAGCGCCTCCTCCAGGGCGGGGAATACCGTCCCCCGACCGTGGATGAAGGAAACGGTCTCACCGTTGTCCGAGGTGTCCAGCAGATTGCCCAGCTGGTCGGTCATGGTGTATTCGATGGTCACTACCTTGTCGTTGCTGATCTGCATCTTCTGCTACCGGGGTCTGCTGAAAGGGCCGCACATCTTACGGCGGATCGGGCGGATGTCCAAGTCGCGGGTTTCGGCGGGCAGGCACTTCATCGGGTGGCCTGGCGGCGGCCGGGGCCATTTGTTCTCCCCGGGCGATTTCCGTAGAATTGCAGGTGACAACGCCCGTCGTTCTGCCTAATATCCACCATTTCGTTCAATCACAAAGTCTAGCCTGTATGAAGACCAGCGCCGAATTACGCACCGCCTTCCTGAACTTCTTTATCGAGAAGGGACATACGGAGGTTCCCAGCAGCTCGCTGGTGCCCCATGACGACCCCACGCTGCTGTTTACCAATGCCGGCATGGTGCAGTTCAAGGACACCTTCCTGGGACGGGAGAAGCGCGACTATGTGCGCGCCACCACTTCCCAGCGCTGCGTGCGCGCCGGCGGCAAACACAACGACCTGGAAAATGTCGGCTACACCGCGCGGCATCACACCTTTTTCGAGATGCTGGGCAACTTCAGCTTCGGCGACTACTTCAAGCGCGAGGCGATTCAGTACGCCTGGGAGTTCCTCACCGAGGTGCTGGGCCTGCCGGAAGAGAAGCTCTGGGTAACGGTGTTCGAGGAGGACCAGGAGGCCGAGGATATCTGGCTCAAGGAGATGAAGGTCGACCCGGGCCGCTTCTCCCGTTGCGGCGCCAAGGACAACTTCTGGTCCATGGGCGATACCGGCCCCTGCGGGCCCTGTTCGGAGATCTTCTACGACCACGGCCCGGAGGTGTGGGGCGGACCTCCCGGCTCCCCGGAAGAGGACGGCGACCGCTATATCGAGATCTGGAATCTGGTGTTCATGCAGTTCAACCGCGACCAGTCCGGCGAGATGACCCCGCTGCCGCGACCCTCGGTGGATACCGGCATGGGCCTGGAGCGGCTGGCGGCGGTGCTGCAGCATGTGCACAGCAACTACGAAATCGACCTGTTCCAGCACCTGATCAAGGCCGCCGCCGAGGCCACCGGCTGCGGCAACCTGGAAGAGAAGTCCCTGCGGGTGGTTGCCGATCACATCCGCTCCTGCGCCTTCCTTATCGTCGACGGCGTGCTGCCCTCCAACGAGGGGCGCGGCTACGTCCTGCGCCGTATCATCCGCCGCGCCATTCGCCACGGTTACATGCTGGGCATGAAACAGCCCTTCTTCCACAAGCTGGTGGAGCCGCTGAGCCAGGAGATGGGCGCGGCCTATCCCGAGCTGCCCAAGGCGGCCGATCAGGTGCGGCGGGTGCTGCGCCTGGAAGAGGAGCGCTTTGCCGAGACCCTGGAACAGGGGATGAAGATCCTCGATCAGACCATCGAATCACTGGCCGGCAAGGAGATCCCGGGCGAGACCGTGTTCAAGCTCTACGATACCTACGGCTTCCCCACCGACCTGACCGCGGATATCGCCCGCGAGCGGGATCTGACCCTGGATATGCCCGGTTTCGAGCTGGCGATGCAGGCGCAGCGGGAACGGGCGCGTGCCGCCAGCCAGTTCGGCGGCGCCCAGAAGGTGGAGATCAATCTCGACGGCGCCACCGAGTTTACCGGCTATGAGCGGCTGGAGAGCAAGGCGACCATCATCGCCCTGTTCCAGGACGGCCAATCGGTCGACACCCTGGGGGATGGCGAGGCGGGGCTAGTGGTGCTGGACCGCACCCCGTTCTATGCCGAGTCAGGCGGTCAGGTGGGTGATGCGGGGGTCCTGGAGTGTGGCGACACCCGCTTCATCGTCACCGACACCCGCAAGCAGGGTGGCGACGTGTTTGTCCACAGTGGCCGTTTCCAGGGCGCCTCGCTCCAGGTCGGCAGCGAGGTGCTGGCCCGGGTCGACGCCGGCAAGCGCGCCGCCACCGCGCTCAACCACTCCGCCACCCACCTGATGCACGCCGCGCTGCAGCGGGTGCTGGGCGAGCATGTCCAACAGAAGGGCTCGCTGGTCAATGCCGAGCGCCTGCGCTTCGACTTCTCCCACTTCGAGCCGGTCAGCCGTGAGCAGCTCCAGGAGATCGAGCGCATGGTCAACGAGCAGATCCGCGAGAACCACACCGTGCAGACCCGCATCATGTCCCTGGAGGATGCCAAGGCGAGCGGCGCGATGGCGCTGTTCGGTGAGAAGTACGGCGACAACGTGCGGGTCTTGCGCATGGGCGACTTCTCCACCGAGCTGTGTGGCGGCACCCACGTCAAGGCGGTGGGCGACATCGGCCTGTTCAAGATTGTCTCGGAAACCGGCATCGCCTCCGGCGTGCGGCGCATCGAGGCGGTGACCGGCGCCGCCGCCCTGCAATGGGTGGAGGCGGACGAGAACCGGCTGCAACGGATCGCCGACCTGGTCAAATCCGGCCGCGACGATGTGGCGGACAAGGTGACCCAACTGGTGGAACGCAGCCGGCGCCTGGAGAAAGAGCTGGAGCAGCTGAAGAGCAAGCTGGCCAGCGCGGCCGGCAGCGACCTGGCCGGCAGCGCCGTCGAAGTGGCGGGCGTCAAGGTACTGGCCGCCAAGCTCGACGGGGTCGATCCCAAGGACCTGCGCGACACCCTGGACCAGCTGAAAAACAAGCTGGGCAGCGCGGTGATCCTGCTGGCGGCAGTCAGTGGCGACAAGGTCAGCCTGGTGGCCGGCGTCACCAAGGACCAGATCCCGACCCTGAAGGCGGGCGAGCTGGTGAAATTCGTCGCCGAACAGGTGGGCGGCAAGGGCGGTGGCCGGCCCGACATGGCCCAGGCCGGCGGCAGCGACCCGGCGGCCCTGCCCGGCGCCCTGGCCTCGGTCGAGGGCTGGGTGCGTGAGGCGCTGGGGCAGTAGACGGCAGCCGCTTACGAAACCGTGGAAACCGCGCATATTTTATTGTTTAATTAGCCCCCTTCGGACGCCCGGCCTTGCGCCGGGCGAGATCATGTAACTGGAAAGCGAGTAGCAGAATCAATGGCCCTTATCGTACAGAAATACGGTGGCACATCGGTCGGCAGCATCGAGCGGATACAGGCGGTGGCCGCAAAGGTCGCGGCGGCACGAAACCATGGCGACCAGGTCGTGGTGGTGGTCTCCGCCATGTCCGGCGAGACCAACCGGCTGATCGCGCTGGCCAAGGCGATCGAGGAACACCCCTCCGCGCGGGAGATGGACGTCCTGGTGTCGACCGGCGAGCAGGTGACCATCGCGTTGCTCTCCATGGCCCTGCACAAGATCGGTTGCCCGGCGAAATCCTACACCGGCGGCCAGGTGCATATCCTCACCGACAGCGCCCACAGCAAGGCACGTATCCAGGATATCGATGATATCAAGGTCAAGGCCGACCTCGACGCCGGTTGCGTGGTGGTGGTGGCCGGGTTCCAGGGCATCGACGAGCAGGGCAGCATCACCACCCTCGGCCGCGGCGGTTCGGATACCACGGCGGTGGCCCTGGCGGCGGCGCTGAAGGCCGACGAGTGCCAGATCTTCACCGATGTGGACGGGGTCTACACCACCGATCCGCGGGTGGAGCCGAAGGCGCGCCGCATGAGCAAGATATCATTTGAAGAGATGCTGGAGATGGCCAGCCTCGGATCCAAGGTGCTGCAGATCCGGGCGGTCGAATTTGCTGGCAAATACAATGTACCCCTGCGCGTACTCTCGAGTTTCGAAGAGGGCGAGGGAACCCTGATCACCTTTGAGGACAAGGGTATGGAAGACGCAAAAATTTCAGGTATCGCGTTCAACCGCGATGAGGCGAAACTCACCATCCTGGGGGTCCCGGATCAGCCCGGCGTGGCCTACCAGATTCTGGGCCCCATCTCCGATGCCAATATCGAAGTGGACATGATCATCCAGAACATCGGCCAGGACGGGACCACCGACTTCACCTTTACCGTGCATCGCAACGATTACGACAAGGCCGTGTCCATTCTGAACGGGGTGGCAAAGGAGCTGGGTGCGCGGGAGGTGAGCGGTGATAACACCATCGTCAAGATCTCCCTGGTGGGCGTGGGCATGCGCTCACACGCCGGTATCGCCAGCTCCATGTTCGCCGCCCTGTCCAAGGAGGGGATCAATATCCGCATGATCTCCACCTCCGAAATCAAGATCTCGGTGGTGGTCGACGAGAAGTATCTGGAACTGGGGGTCCGTGCCCTGCACGAGGCGTTTGACCTGGCGGCAGAACCGGCAAAGATAGGCTAGAGTCTACCTATATGGACGAGTCGGTTCCCTCTATCAGTGGAAAGGTATTCACACGGCAGTATATACCTTTAATTCCCTTTATTTCTCAATGGGTTAGCTGGTAGAATTCCATCGCTCTTTCACCACATCTCCTGTGGCGCAAGTGCTTGGTTGGCGGCGTTTCTGTGCACTTTCCGGAGGATGGAGTCCTCGGCAGGGTTGGTGTTCGAGACGTCACAGTTGGAAATTTAACAGGGAGATTGGACGATGTTGATCTTGACACGCCGCGTAGGTGAGACTCTGATGATTGGCGACGAAGTGACCGTAACGGTACTGGGCGTCAAAGGTAATCAGGTCCGTATCGGTGTCAATGCCCCACGTGATGTAACGGTGCATCGTGAAGAAATTTACGAGCGCATCAAGCGTGAGCAGCAGACTGACCAGGATATAGTGGACGACGAGTAAAGCGTTTACCCGTACGGGGCCGTTCAGGCCCCGTTGCCTTCATACAAAAGCGTGTGTCCCTGGCTGAGCCATCCGGCCGGACAGGGCAAAAAAACGGCCCTTCAAAAACCGTTTTTAAAGTGAAATTCATAGAAGCAATACGAAAAAAAATGGGTTAGAATACCGCCTCTTTCGAGACAGGGTATCGCCCTGGCTGTTCTGCTCTATCGGGACGGCATCGTAGGGGGTGGTGCGTGGCACCGAATAACACGCGCCCCGCATGGTCCGCAGGACCATTAAATGCGTGAAATGAATCAGGAGAGCTGGCCGAGCGGCTGAAGGCGCGCCCCTGCTAAGGGCGTATACGTTAATAGCGTATCGAGGGTTCGAATCCCTCGCTCTCCGCCATTATCATCGTCAGCTATTTAGTTGACAACGGAGCAAGAAATCTTCAGAATTCGCGCTCCAAAGTTAAGCGCCCGTAGCTCAGTTGGATAGAGTACCTGGCTACGAACCAGGTGGTCGGAGGTTCGAATCCTTCCGGGCGCGCCATATAAACGGAAAGCTCACCCAAAGGGTGGGCTTTTTGTTTATGCGTTGTCGAAAAAGGTTCGAACCTCCGACATTACAGCGGATCCCAATTCTCCGCTAC
Source organism: Sedimenticola hydrogenitrophicus (assembly GCF_025175675.1). Lineage (GTDB taxonomy): Bacteria > Pseudomonadota > Gammaproteobacteria > Chromatiales > Chromatiaceae > Sedimenticola > Sedimenticola hydrogenitrophicus. The sequence continues at coordinate 3,281 of NZ_JANIOA010000033.1, read as the reverse complement.
GGCTGCTGTAGGTCAATCCTCAAGGCGCATAATGATGGGGGGTATGGTGGTTACCGTATTCACTTAATCACTGTAACTCCTACCACTACTCGCTACGCCGGCACTGTGTGGAGACCACCTTTTCGATGCGTTGCAGCGCCGGGTAGGCGCCGTAACGAGATTCAAATACCACCCGAACCGTCCCGAGCTTCTCCAGCAAACCCGCTGCGGTCTCACGCACCAGATTATCCATGAATTGCGGCCGCACGTCGCATGCCTGGGCAAGCGCCTTCCAGTGGGCGGGTGTGATCACACTGGGATTGCGCTCACCACCCACATCGAAGGCGAGATGATAGTCGATGCGCGCAATGGCACGGGTACACACCAGATCATAGAACGGCGCCAGACGCGTCGTGTCATCAGGCAGATGCAGCAGAGAGAGGTTTTTGGCGTGGCCGTCCGAGTTGCCCGCCAGCACATTGAAAATCTGCCAGCGCAGCAGGTGTTGCGTGTCGATGGCCGGCTCGCTGGAAACTTCTTGCACCAGACGGTAACACTGGGCGAAGGATGGCCCGCCGTGTTCCTGGTATTTCCTTTCGTGCCCGTAACCCAGGGCCTGACAAAAATCCTCCTGATGCAGCCGCTGCACCTCGCCGTGTTCATCCCATACGCGGTCATAGCGGGTGATCTGCGCATAGCGGGTCTGTCCAATCGACCGCAGGGTGATGTCCACTACCGGCAAACCGATGGCCGCAGCCAGTTGGGTGGTGAAGGTCTCGTAGGCGGGCAGATTGCGGTAGTTGGCCAGCTCGAACTTGAGGATGTGGCTGGAGGGCGCTTCGCCCTGGGGCAGGTAATAGCGATCGTCGCGTAGGAACACCGGGCACTTGTCCTGGGCGCCGGCGAGCGACAGCCGCGGGCGCTCGTCCGCCGGCCAGGACGCATAGCTCTGCCCCCGCCGCGCAGCCAGGTCCGCCAGTTCCTTATCCGTAAGTGCATGATAGTGCCGCTGCTTCGATGGCTGCCTGTCAACGGGCAGGATCGAAAGCGCGCCGGCGCACTCACCACCGATGGCGCGCAGGAGGTCGAAATCGGTATTCGGCAATTTGAGGTCGCGGACGATGTGCTCGCGCACCCCTCCCTCGGGCAACAGATTGGCAAACCAGCGCTGGGCGCTGCCTTCTTCAGGAATGAATTCCCGGGCTGCCAGCGGCAGGGAACGGGAGACCGTAAAGCCGCCGCCCGCGATCCAGTCGGGATCGTAGTGAAAACCCACGGCTCCGACTAGGTTGCGCTGGAGGACACCAACCAAATGTTGCTCATACCAAACATTCAACACATCAGGATCGCTCATGAGATGCCCCCACCGACCTTGCCGGGACCGCTCCGGGCGCCCGCTTGGCCGCGCGGTTGGATAATCACCTCCAGACCCAGCGTGCGCAGCGCCTTCAGGACCTTGCCAATCTCCGCCGTCTCCTTGCCGCGCTCGAACTCCGACAGAAAACGTGTGCTCAAATTGCCGAGGCCGGAGACCGTTTCCAGCGTCAGGTGCCGCTGCTTGCGATGGGTACGCACCAGGCGGCCGAGTTCCTTGGCGGTCTGGACCGTTCCGTAAGTGATGTCATCCTGCGCCATGGCTGCACTCTCAATAAAGATATCGTACGGTAAAAAATAGCACCTTGATCAGCTGGCGGCAATAAAAAGTTATCGTGCGTGATAAATAAAGAGTCGCCATGCGCCAATGCACGAAATATATCACGTACGATAAAAAATAGCTGCACAGGACGCACGATAAGGGGTGGTTACAGGAAGCCGAGTCGTAATAAACGACAGCTCCCCGCCTCGTGCGGGACGTTTTCTTCCTTAATCCTGTTTTGCGCCGAGGCATCACTTCGCACGATGCCTGATCCCCAACCCCATGCTGCATTAAGCGACTGATTTAAAGGCCATGTAACAGGTGCTATTTTGGATATCTATTACAGGTATTTGTGGAGGCAATCATGACTATCAAATTTTCCGAGGATTTGGTTCCCTTGACGGACCTGAAGGTGAACCCGGGACGGGTGGTAAAGCACACCACAGAGGCTCACCGCCCCGTATTGCTGGCCAGCCGGGGCCGAGGTGTTGCCGTGCTACAGTCGGTCACTGATTACGAGAAAGCCGACGAAGAGCAGGCCTTCATGCGCGCAGTGATTGCAGGGCTGGCGGACCTGGAGGCGGGGCGCGAGGTATCCCTCGACGAGGCCATGGCGAGGCTCGGCCTTTAGTCGCTACAAATCCACAGTGGCCATCAGTTTTGCTGAATCCGTACGCCGTGATCTTCAGGTGGTGCGAGCCTGGTATGCCGAGCAAGGGGTGCCTGATGTCGGGGCGAGGCCGGTGGCGGAGGTCTTCCTGTGCGGCCAGACTCTAGTCGACCATCCCGACCTGGACTGGGTGGTGCCAGAATTCGATCAGCCCTTTCTGCGAGAACTCATCCAACCGCCATTTCGCATTGTGTACCGGCGCGATCCCCAGCGGGTGAGGATTGTCCGCGTCTGGCGCAGCGAGCGTCTTCTGCGTATTCCCGCGACTGACCAGGAAGGCCGTCGAGCACGTGAAGATTTGCGGCGTTATCTGAGCGGACGGTCTAAGCCGATCCGAGACATGGGGTGGTTACACTGTAACCACTTCGCATACCTGCCCGCTGCGGCATAGCAGGCGACCGAGGCCAAGTCTTGGATTCTGCTTTTTTTGAAAGAATAAAGTATAGAGTTTTCGTAACTACTCACGGGGTGATTGGCCTACCTTGCCGGCCTCACACGATCGCTTGCCTCCTCGAATCCGGCCCCATTTTCAGCGCCTGCCCAAGCCGCTCCCGGCCATTGCATCCTCGGCTCCGTAAACGGTACATCCCTGTACCACTCCTCTTGGGCTCCGCGGCATAAGTCCATCCCTGGACAAAACTCGCTTCGCTCAAACAAGGGCAGGCCTGAATCTGAAAAAGGGGCCGGATTCGAGGCGCCACCAAGATCGGCCAACAAGGCAGGACAATCACTTACAGACCGGGTGAGTAGTTACGAGTTTTCTTTCAAAAATATGGCCTCATCCTGCGCTTCTCCTCAGGGGAGAAGGGAGGTCCTAAATGGGCAATGCCATGTCGTCGACACTTACGAAGTTTGGAAAGTTATCAAATTACAACAGCTTGTATTCGCGTATGACGATTCTTAGGGCCTGTCAAGAAATAAAGGTCACATCTTGCTGGTCTTTTCGTCCGCCTTCGGCGTTACGGCAAGACTTACATAGAACGACTATGCGCGCCT
>NZ_JANIOA010000032.1 GCF_025175675.1 Sedimenticola hydrogenitrophicus | reverse complement strand
AAAATCCTGTAATTCGCCTTAAATAAGTGCCATTCAACTCAGGGATAGGATCTCACCGTGCCCTTTAGATTCAACGGCTTGAGGTCCTTGTTCAGACTGACCAGCATCTTGTCGGCCAGTTTACGATCGACCTCCGGCCCGACCTTGACCCGATAGACGGTCTTGCCGTCCACATCCGCCTGTTCCATGAACGCGGCGTATTTCATCTCGCGGATCTGCTGCACCAGCTTCTCGGCATTCTCCCGGCTGGAGAAGCTGCCGACCTGAATCACCCAGGCGGTCAGGCCGACCCGCGGCTCAACGACGGGCGGCTCGGCGACCGGTGGCTCAACAGCCGGCGGCGCAACGGCCGGCGACTGGGTTTCCGCCTGTTCGGGGCTATCGGCCGGGGCGGAAGGCGCGGTTTTCTCCGCTACCGTCGGGGTCGGCGGCGGCTTCAGCGGCACGATCTGCGGTCGGTGCGAGGCCGGCGGGATGGCAAGCTGCTCACCCTCGGAAGGGATCACCCGGGAGGAGAAGTCGCGCTCGGGCTTGGGTGGGATATTGGTCTTGTAGATGCCGGTCTCGATCACCGGCTCGTCCTCCAGCAGCATCGGCACGAAGATCACCACCAGCGACACCAGCACCGTCGCCCCGACCAACCTTTTTTTCAATCCTTCATCCACGTCGTACACCTTTTTGCCGATTTCGAGGTTGCCCCCATTATAGGGATGGTTGCCGCCGCCATTCCAGACCCGTCTGGCGAAATGTCGCCTCCAGTGCGGCCTGCGCCGATGTACAGGTCTTTGCTCTCGCCAAGTTTCGTAGGGTGGATAAGCCGGTAGGCGCATCCACCACTGCTAAATACCTCGATTCAACAGCAAGGTACGCAAACAGATACAATGGCTTGCCTGCATGTCCGGACCAACCCGGCAGGCGAAGGCCAAAGATAATTCTAGTAGTTGTTTTTACTCGTTTTCTTTGCGTATTTGGCGATTGAAATAAGATTTCCTGGTCACCCCCAGTGCTCAGCCAGCTTCGCCACGTCGCAGACCGCATAGAATGAGCCGAATACCACGATCCGATCCCCCTCCCCGGCAGCGGCGCGGGCGGCCGCAAAGGCGGCGGCGACATCGTCGAAGCGGTGCCGCCGGGACGCCTCGATCCCCTGCTCCCCGAGTACCTGTTCCAGCTGCGCGATGGGTGCTGCGCGGCCGGCGTCGATCTGAAACAGATACCACGCATCGATCCGCGGGGCCATGATCTTCACCACCTGATCGATCGCCTTGTCCGCCAGCATGGAGAATACGGCGAGGGTCCGGCCGTGACAGAACATGTCGCCGAGATTATCCGACAGCGCCCGCGCCGCCTGGGCATTATGGGCCACGTCCAGGATCACCTGGGGATCGCGGCCGAGCACCTGGAAACGTCCCGGCAGTTGCGCCTCCTGCAGTCCGAAGCGTACCGCGCGCTGATCCAGCGGCAGTTCGTCGCGCAACAGTTCCAGCGCCATCAGCGCGGCCGCGGCGTTCTGCAACTGGAAGGCGCCGCGCATATTGGGCAGCGGCAGCGAATGTCGCGGGTGTTCCGCCTGCAGCCACTCCCACCCCTGCTCCTGGCGGCGCCACTGGTAATCCTCGCCGGCCCGCAGCAGCCGGGCGCCCAGCCGCTCCGCCGCCGCCCCGATCGAGGCCGGCATGTCGCTGCCGGCATAGACCACCGGCCGGCCCGGGCGCATGATACCGGCCTTCTCCCGCCCGATCTGCTCCCGGGTCTGGCCCAGCCAGTCGGTGTGATCGATATCCACGGTGGTGATCAGGGCGACATCGGGATCGATGATATTGACCGCGTCCAGCCGTCCCCCCAGGCCCACCTCAAGCACCACCACATCCAGTGCGGCGGCGGCAAACAGATCCAGCGCCGCCAGGGTGCCGAATTCAAAATAGGTCAGCAGGGTGTCGCCACGCGCCCGGTCGACGCGCTCAAACGCCTCACAGATAACCCGGTCGGCTTGCGGCTCGCCATCGATCACGATGCGCTCGTTATAACGCACCAGATGGGGCGAGGTGTAGCACCCGACGCGATAGCCGGCGGCGCGCAGCATCGTCTCCAGAAAGGCGACACAGGAGCCCTTGCCGTTGGTCCCGGCCACCGTGATCACCTTGCAGCCGAGCGGCGCCGGGTGGAGTCGCCGCCAGACCGCGTTGACCCGCGCCAGACCAAGCTCGATCTCTCTCGGGTACAGCGTGCTCTGCCAGTTCAGCCAGTCATCGAGGTTGTCAAAACGCATCCTGATTACCCACAATACTCAGCCATGGTCGAATACCGTTTATTTAAGCCGCGAGGAGTGGTGCAAGGATGCACCGTTTACGGACCTAAGGATGGAATGAACGAGAATACACGCAAATAGTGATAAAGATAACCAACCGCTTAGGATTTAATCGGGACCGACTCATGCCCGAAAATGATCGGTACTCCCCAAACCAGCGGATAAGATGTTTACGAAATGACATTATTCGTGTTCATTTGCGGCTAATATTTTCCTCAACACAGCTGAGTTTGATGGGTAATCAGGAAACGCATAGGGGTGTCTGTCTCTAGACCGATTGGGATCGGAGTATAGGTTGGGTGGATAAGCGACAGCGTATCCACCGTGGACTGGTGAGGAGTGGTACAGGCATGGCAGGGGTCGGAGTCAAATTTGATGGACATTGTAGTATGATCTGCCACATTTCCTTGATCAAATTTGACTCCGACCCCGATGTAACCCGATGTACTTGCCAACCACAGCCTACGGTGCTGCTAAATCCGCGCCGTCTACTCCTCCGTAATAACAGGGATTTCGACTCCGCCCGCGGCGGCCGGTTTGGGCTGATGGGTCAGGATACTCAGCAGGTCGGCCAGCTTGTCGCGCATCTCGCGCCGATCGATGATCATATCCAGGGTGCCGTGCTCCAGCAGGAACTCGCTGCGCTGGAACCCCTCGGGCAGGGTTTCGCGTACGGTCTGTTCAATCACCCGGGGACCGGCGAAGCCGATGAGGGCGTTGGGCTCGGCCACATTCAGATCGCCCAGCATGGCGAAGCTGGCGGAGACGCCGCCGGTAGTGGGGTCGGTCATCACCGAGACATAGGGGACGCCCTGTTGGCGCATCTTCTGCAGTGCGGCACTGGTTTTGGCCATCTGCATCAGGGAGAACAGCGACTCCTGCATACGCGCGCCGCCACTGGCCGAGAAACAGATGAAGGGGATGCGCTGCTCCAGGCACACGTTCACCCCCCGGACGAATTTTTCACCCACCACGGAGCCCATGGAACCGCCCATGAAGCTGAACTCAAAGGCCGCCGAAACCACGTTCAGCCCCTTCAGGGTGCCCTGCATGACGATCAGCGCATCCTTCTCCCCCGACGACTTCTGCGCCTGGGTGATGCGATCCTTGTACTTTTTACTGTCCTTGAACTTGAGCGGATCGGTGGGCGACAGATCGGCGGCCAGTTCCCGCCCGGAATCCGCATCGAGGAATGCCGCCAGGCGCTTGCGCGCACCGATCCGGTTATGGTGGCTGCACTTGGGGCAGACATCCAGGTTGCGCTCCATCTCGGCGCGATAGAGGACTGCCCCACAACCGGGGCACTTGGTCCAGAGCCCCTCCGGAACGCCCCGCTTGTTGCCGCCTTCCGTGCGGATACGGCTCGGCATCAATTTTTCAAACCAACTCATGGTTAAATCCCGTTTTTTCTCTTTAATCCTGGCGGACGGCTGCCCGTGTCGGCAGCCGTCGGCATCATATCAAATCAATCGCCTGGCGCATGGAGGAGAGGATCATGGCGATGGCCGGGGCGATCTCATCCGGTGTTTCGCGCAGCTCCTCGATCCGTTGCACCAGGACGCTGCCGACGATCACCGCATCCGCCACCTGGGCCACGGCCTGGGCGGTGTTGGCGTCCTTGATGCCAAAACCGACGCCTACCGGCAGGCGGGTGTGTTTGCGGATCTGCGCGGTCTTGGCGGCGACATCGCCCACCGCCAGATGGCCGGCACCGGTGATCCCTTTCACCGACACATAATAGACAAATCCACTGGCGGTATCGCAGATGTGCTGCATGCGCTCATCCGTGGTGGTCGGCGCCATCAGGAAGATCGGATCGATATCCCGCGGCCGCAGGGAAGAGAGCAGATCGTCCGCCTCTTCCGGCGGCAAGTCCACCGTCAGCACGCCGTCGACACCGGCCTCGGCGGCGGCCAGGGCAAACGCCTCGTAGCCCATCACTTCGATGGGATTGAGATAGCCCATCAGCACCACCGGCGTGGCCTCATCGCGTTCGCGGAATTTCCGCACCATGCCCAGCACATCCCGCAGGCAGACACCCTGTTCCAGGGCGCGCTCACTGGCACGCTGGATCACCGGCCCGTCCGCCATCGGATCGGAAAACGGCACCCCCAGTTCGATAATATCGGCACCGGCCTCCACCATGGCGTGCATCAGCGGCACCGTCACAGCAGGTCCGGGATCGCCCGCGGTCACGAATGGAATCAGCGCCACCCGCCCCCGCTCTTCAAGCTGTTTGAAACGATCGCTGATCCTGCTCATATCTTTAATCCATCCCGTGCCGCCACGGTGTGCATGTCCTTGTCACCCCGGCCGGAGAGATTGACCAGAATGGTCTGTTGCTCACCCATCTCCCGGGCCAGCTTCAGGGCATAGGCGATGGCATGGCTCGACTCCAGCGCCGGAATAATCCCCTCGACCCGGGTCAAGGTATGGAATGCGGTCAGCGCCTCATCGTCGGTGATGGCCACGTAGCTGACGCGTCCCACGTCCTTCAGCCAGGCGTGTTCGGGGCCGACCCCCGGGTAGTCCAGTCCGGCCGAAATGGAGTGGGTCTCGATGATCTGGCCGTTCGGATCCTCCATCAGATAGGTGCGGTTGCCGTGCAGCACACCGGGGCTACCGGCACACAGCGGTGCGGCGTGGCGCCCCGAATCGAGCCCGTCACCGGCGGCCTCGACGCCATACATGGCGACCGACGCATCATTCAGGAAGGGGTGGAACAGGCCGATGGCATTGGAGCCGCCGCCGACGCAGGCGACCAAGGCATCGGGGAGCGCGCCGGTCTGCTGCTGCATCTGCACCCGGGCCTCCCGGCCGATCACGGCCTGGAAATCCCGCACCATGGCGGGATAGGGGTGGGGACCGGCGACCGTGCCGATGATGTAGAAGGTGTTGTCGATATGGGTCACCCAGTCACGCATCGCCTCGTTCAGTGCGTCCTTGAGGGTCTTGGAGCCGGATGACACCGACTCGACCCGGGCACCCAGCAGCTTCATGCGGTAGACGTTGGCCTCCTGGCGGGCGATATCCACCTCCCCCATGTAGACCACGCACTCCAGTCCCAGCCGGGCGGCGACCGTGGCGGTGGCCACGCCATGCTGACCGGCGCCGGTCTCGGCGATGATGCGGCGCTTGCCCATGCGCTTGGCCAGCAGCGCCTGACCGATGGTGTTGTTCACCTTGTGCGCGCCGGTATGGTTGAGATCCTCGCGTTTCAGGTAGATCCGCGCCCCGCCGTTCTCGCGGCTCAGCCGCTCGGCAAAATAGACCGGCGAGGGCCGTCCCACGTAGTTGGCCAGATCGGCGTCCAGCTCGGCCAGGAAGTCGGCGTCCTGCAGGTATTTTTCATAGGCATCACGCAGCTCCTGCAGCGGCTCCATCAGCGTCTCGGAGACGAACAGGCCGCCATAGGGGCCAAAATGCCCGCGGGCGTCCGGCATGTGGGTGAAATCAATCGGTTGTTCGGTTGGCACGCTCTACTCCTCGCATGAATGCCCTGATTTTCTCTTCATCCTTGATACCTTTCTCCTGCTCCACGCCACCACTCACGTCGACGGCATAGGGGCCGATCCGTTCAATGGCGGCCGCGACATTGTCCGGGGTCAGACCGCCCGCCAGAATGATCCGGGCCCGCATCGGCTCGGGTATCCGCGCCCAATCGAAGGTGGCACCCGTACCACCGGGCTTGCCCGGCTGATAGCTGTCGAGCAACAGGCCCGCCGCGCTCCGATACTGCCTGTCCAGGGCGGGCAGATCCACTTCCGGACGCATCCGCAGGGCCTTGATATAAGGGCGGCCATGGCCTTCGCAGGCCGCCGCGGTCTCATCTCCATGAAACTGCAACAGATCCAGCGGTACGCTCTCCAGCACCCCCGCCACCGCTTCGGCAGTGGCATTCACAAACAGTCCGACGGTGGTGACAAAGGGAGGCAGCTCGCGGATGATCTGCGCCGCCCGGGACACCGTTACCGCGCGTGGGCTGGGCGGATAGAAGACCAGACCGATGGCATCCGCACCGGCCCTGACTGCGGCCATGGCATCTTCAGGACGCGTAATACCACAAATTTTGACCCGGGTTCTCATAGAACAGATAACGATACAGGATAGTGCCTGATTGCGGAAGATTTTACCCCGCATCCGGGCGGAAAGCAGTGAAAAAAGTTGCCCTTTCCAGTCCCACCGTCACTCCTGAATAGCCACAGCAGCAGGCGCAACGAATTCATCGGGATAACCCACATGAACCAGATAGAGCCCCTCCGGCGGGGCGGTGACACCGCCCAGGGTGCGATCCCTGAACTCCAGCACATCCCGACACCAGGTCACCGGCTGTTCGCCCTTGCCGATGCTGATCAGCACGCCGGCGATATTGCGCACCATGTGATGCAGAAAGGCATTGGCCGTCACCTCGATCACCACCCGGTCATCCTCCCGACGCACCGCCAGCCGGCTGATGGTTCTGACCGGACTCTTGGCCTGACAGCCGACCGCCCGATAGGAGGAGAAGTCGTGGGTGCCCATCAGGTACGTGGCCGCCGCCTGCATGCGTTGCTCATCCAGCGTCTGGTGGATCCACACCGCGCGATGGCGCCAGATGGCCGACCGGGTGGGGCGATTCAGTATGACGTAGCGGTAACTGCGGCTGATGGCGGAAAACCGCGCATGGAACGACTCCGGCACTTCGCGCACCCAGTTGACATTCACATCATCGGGCAGGTTGACGTTGGTCCCCAGCAGCCAACCCCGTAGCGGGCGCAGCGCAGGCGTATCAAAATGGATCACCTGCCCCTCGCCATGTACCCCGGTATCGGTCCTGCCGGCACAATGGGTACGCACCGGATGGGCCGCCACCTTCCCCAGCGCCGCCTCCAGCAGCAGCTGCACCGTGCGCACACCGGATTTTTGTAACTGCCACCCGTGAAATGCGGAGCCGTCGTACTCGATACCCATCGCCAAACGCATTCAGCCTCTGCTCCTGATGGTCATGGAAGGATTGATCCTAAAAACTTCATCCTATCCGCTAAGAACACAAAGTAAAACAACGACTTGAATTCTCTCGACCCTCCATCTACCGGGCTGGACCGAACATGAAGACAAGCCATTGTATCTCTATGCGCACTTTACGTTCTTCGCGGTTGAATCCAGGAATTCAGGTTGATCCGGAAGCCAAAACAGCGGAAGGCGCACCGGGGTGCGCCTTCCGTCTGTTACTACTGAAAGCTGTCAGGAGAGCTGATCCAGCAGCTTCCGCGCCTCTGCCTGCTGCCCTTCGTTGCCCTCTTTGACCACCTCGTCGAGGATACTTCGGGCGCCATCGGCGTCCTCCATATCGACATAGGCGCGGGCCAGGTCCAGCTTGGTATTGATCTCATCGGTGAGGTCGCCCGCTTCTCCCTCAAGCTGAACATCGCCTTCGTCCTCCTGGTCCAGATCATCCAGGGAAAAGGACTCATCCAGCTCCAGGGGCTTCTCGTCATCCTCCGGGCCCAGCTCGAGCGAATCGTACATCTGCGAATCGGTCCCTTCCAGCGACAGCGAGTCGCTGAAATCGAGTACCGCGTCACCCAGTTGCTCGGCCTCCGACTCGGCATCCAGCCGCAGGTCATCCATTTCCGCGCTCTCCAGCGGATCCTCGATGGCGAAGGCACTCTCCTCGTCCAGCAAGCCTTCCATATCCAGGTCGCTCAGGGTCAGATCGCCATCCGCGGTATGCTCATCCACCGTGTCACTGTCCGCCACCAGATTGAGATCGGTATCGGCATCCAGGGAGAGGTCCTCTTCGCCTTCGTCGAGGGAGAGTATCTCCGCATCCTCCTCCACGGCCGGTGTCAGCTCCTCGCCTTCCGGCTCGAAGCCCAGATCCGTGCTGATTTCATCCAGATTGGCCTTGAGCAGTTCGCTGTCCATACTCAGATCGGCCAGGTCATCCAGGGTTGAGAATTCGGAACTTTCATCCAGATTCAGGGCAGCAACAGACTCCAGCTCGTCCTCCCGGTCCGCCAGATCGACCGAGGTGGAGTCCAGGTCCAAATCGAGTTCGTTATCCAGGCCGAGCTCATCCTCCAGCGAACTCAATTCGTCATCGTCCGGAGATGAGTGTGCAGCCCCCTCAAACAGGGCGTGACCGGCGGCCAATTGGGCTCCCATGACGATCACTTTGCCCCAGGCTGCCGGATCCCTTTGATCCAGACCTTCCGCCGATGCGCTTTCGGCCAGGGCGACAAAGGCGTCCTTATCCTTGGTCGCATAGAGGATCTCGAACAGCTTGTACTTCAGTTCCGTCCGCTCCGGGAACTTGTCCATCGCCTGACGAATCAGCTCCTCCGCCTGCTGGTAGCGTCCGTAGGCGATATAGACGTCCGCCTCCGCCAGCGGGTCCACCTCACCGGTCTCATCCTGCAAGGCATCGATATCGCTGGGCGAGAAGTCGCTCAGGAATGAGGTCTCCTCGGTCGAATGCGATGTCGATTCCTGGCCGATCTCATCCATCACCTGCTCGGAGTCGCTCTCATCGATGGTACTGATCAGGATACTCTCCTGGAAGTCCGCACTATGGGAACGGCGGCGGCTGATAGCCACCCAGAGCAGTGCCAGCAGGACCACGATACCGGCCACCGCCACACCCAGCAGGGTGGTATCCTGGCCGATCATCGCCAGCAGTCCGTCTTCCTCGGCGGGCTCGGCGGGTGTCGGCGAGGGGGCCGGCTGTGTCGCCGGTTCCGGTTGCGGTTGCGGCTCGGTCACAGGCGCCTGACTGGTCACCTCTGGTTCCGGGGTCTCCTCTTCCATCACCGGAGAGGGCTCATCCCCGCCGGCAAGCGGAGCGCCTCCGGGTACGACCGTGTCGGCTGGCTCCTCTTCCATGACCGGCGGCTGATCGGCTTCCGCCACCTCACCCTCGGCAGGTGCCGCGCTCTCCGGCTCCGGCTCGGCCATCACCGGTGCGCCATCGGCTGCGCCGTCCGCGCTTTCACTGACCACGGGGGGCTCTTCAGGGGTGTCGGTACTCCCCGCGACCCCGGCCTGCAGCCGTGACAATTGTTCGTTTTTCAGACTCAGCAGACGCTGCAGGTCTTCAAGCTGGGACTCCAGGTCCTCCACCCGGGAACGCACCGCCTCAGCCTCCTGCAGCGCCGCCTCCTTGGCCTCCTCGGAGGCGATCAGGTCCTGTTTCAGCTGGTCCAGCCCGGCTCCCTCGGCAGCGCCTTCACCAGCGTCTCCATTGGCGCCGGCCTCCCCCTCCCCACTGGGTCGTGCGGAGGCGATCTTCAGCTCGGCTGCGGGTGCGGCCTCGGCCGGCTGTTCCATGCCCATCGGCTGATCGGCAGCACCGCCTTCCACGACCATTTCGCTGGGCTGGCTGTCGGCCTGCCAATCCTGCAATTGCTCACGATAGGCGATCGACGCCTCACGTCGACTCAGCTCCCGTACCTCATCGGCCTTGGGAATACGCAGGACCTGCCCCACCTTGAGGTTGTTGATATTCTGATTGATGAACGCCTGTGGGTTGGCGCGCTGCAGGGCGATCATCATCTGCACCATGCTGGCGCCTTCGGTCCGCACCTGGCTGGCAATACCCCACAGGGTATCGTTGCGTTGAGTCGGGCCATATTCGTCGACTGCGGGACTACCGGCCCAGGTGACATCGGAGGGGGCAACGGCCGAGCGGCCGGCGGGTGCCCGCGGGGCCGGGGCCATCCGACTTTCCGGAGCCCGCTGCATCGGCGGCGGCTGCACCGCTGCAGGGCGGCGTTCCAGGGTGACCGGCGGATCCAGCAGAACGGTATACTCCCGCAACAGTCTGCCTTTCGGCCAGTTCACCTCAATGAGAAAATTGAGAAAAGGTTCGCGGATCGGATCGCGACTGGAGACGCGGATGACGCTCTTGCCGTCCGCCGTCTCCTCTGCCGTGAAGCGCAGCTTGCTGAGGATGAACGGACGATCTACTCCGGAGCGGCGAAACGCCTCTGGACTGGCCAGATTCACCTTGATATCGACGATCTCATCCTGATCGACCGACAACAGGTCGATCTCCGCATCAAAATACTGATTCAATGCGGAGTTGAGGTGGATATCCCCCAGTCCGACCGCGTAGCCGCTGAGCGGTGATATCCCCATCACCAAGGCAATAGCCAAGGATAATTTACGAACCATGTCTCCCCCTTCCATCCCCGCTGCCGCGAAATATCGGGCAGCTTAACCCGGCAAATACCCAAATCATAGAATACACTTAATAATTGTGGCCTAACTATAGCTTACAAATAGTCTTTTTCCAAAATTTCAGCAATCTGAATAGTGTTAAGTGCCGCACCCTTTCTCACATTATCAGACACAATCCACAAATTGAGCCCACGCGGATGCGAAATATCTTCACGAACACGTCCGACAAAGACGCCGTCGTGCCCGACGGAATCCGTCACCGGAGTGGGGTATCCGCCATCGCTCGACTCATCCAGCAGCTCAATACCGGGTGAATTCAGCAGCAGGTCCCGCGCCGCCTGCGCACTGATCTTCTCCCCGGTTTCGATATGTACCGCGGCGGCGTGACCGAAAAACACCGGCACCCGCACCGCCGTTGGATTGACCCGTAGCGATTCGTCACCCAGAATCTTGCGCGTCTCCCACACCATCTTCATCTCTTCACGGGTATAGCCGTTTTCCATGGATTCGTCGATCTGGGGCAGCACATTGAAGGCGATCTGCTTGGCAAAGACTTGCGGCTTTATCGACTGACCATTGAGCAGTCGCGCCGTCTGTCCCGCCAGCTCTTCGATCGCCCGGCGCCCGGCACCGGAAACGGACTGGTAGGTACAGACATTGATGCGCTCGATACCTACCGCGGCATGTATCGGCTTCAGGGCCACCATCAGCTGGATTGTAGAACAGTTTGGATTGGCGATGATACCGCGCTGCCGGTAATCGGCGATCCGTTCCGGATTGACCTCCGGCACCACTAGGGGAATATCGGATTCATAACGGAACTGTGAAGTATTATCGATGCAGATACAACCCGCTTCCACCGCTTTCGGGACAAATTCGGCGGAGACCGCCGCGCCGGCAGTAAACAGGGCGATCCTGACCTGGGTGAAATCGAACCCGGTCAGATCCCGCACCACCAGATGCTTCTTCCCGAACGGAACCCGCTTACCGACTGAGCGCTGACTGGCCAGTGCGTGGACCTTGCCCACGGGAAACCGGCGCTCCTCCAGAATCGTGAGCATCGTCTCGCCCACGATCCCGGTCGCGCCCACGACCGCGATATCCATTTTTTCATCCGTCATCAACACTCACCCACAAATAAAGTTAACCGGGAACCGGGAACCGGGCCAAACTGTATCAAATATATAAATTAAAATTCAACATGTTAGGTAACTATTCACCCGGCCTGCAAGTGATTGGCCTGCCTTGTTGGCCGATCTTGGTGGCGCCTCGAATTCGGCCCCTTTTCCAAATTCAAACCTGCCCTTGTTTGAGCGAAGCGAGTTGGGGCTGGCAGTGAAAAAGGGGCCGGATTCGAGGAGGCAAGCCATCGTGTGAGGCCGGCAAGGCAGGCCAATCATCCCGTGAACATTGGTGGATGCGCCTACTGGCTTATCCACCCTACAAATGTACCTTATCAAATTGAAGCAGTACTAGACCCGCCACAACAAAAAGGGAGCTGACCCAGCGGCCTGTCGATGCCGCTGGGCCAACTCCCGGTCTGTTACCGTTTACCGTTCAGTCCTGGAGCAGGATGCGCAACATGCGGCGCAGCGGTTCCGCCGCCCCCCAGAGTAACTGATCCCCCACTGTGAATGCCGAGAGGTAGTCCTCACCCATGGCCAGTTTCCGCAGACGACCCACCGGTACGTCCAGGGTCCCGGTCACCACGGCCGGAGTCAGCTCGCGGACGGTGCGCTCCCGGTCGTTCGGGATCACCTTGACCCAGTCATTGGCCTCCGCCAGCATACCCTCGATCTCATCCATCGGCAGCTTCTGCCTTAACTTGATGGTCAGAGCCTGGCTATGGCAACGCATGGCGCCGATGCGCACACAGAGTCCGTCGATCGGCACCGGGTTGGCCTCACGCCCGAGGATCTTGTTGGTCTCGGCCCCGCCCTTCCACTCTTCGCGGCTCTGACCGTTGGGCAACTGGGTATCGATCCAGGGGATCAGGCTGCCGGCCAGCGGCACCCCGAAGTTGTCGGTGGGAAACGCCTCGCTGCGCATGGCGGTCGCCACGTCCCGATCGATGTCCAGAATGGCCGAGGCCGGATCGGCCAGCAATCCCGCTACCGAGGCATGCGCCGCGCCCATCTGGCTCAGCAGCTCGCGCATGTTCTTGGCGCCGGCGCCGGAGGCCGCCTGGTAGGTCATGGCCGTCGCCCACTCCACCTGATCCCGGTTGAACAGACCGCCCAGGGCCATCAGCATCAGGCTGACGGTGCAGTTGCCGCCGATGAAGTCCTTCACCCCGGAGGCCAGGGCGCCCTGGATCACGTCCATATTGATCGGATCGAGGATAATCACGCTGTTCTGCTCCATGCGCAGGGCGGAGGCGGCATCGATCCAGTAACCGTCCCAACCGGCGCCGCGCAGGTCCTTGTACACCTGCTTGGTGTAGTCACCGCCTTGACAGGAGACGATGGCATCCATCGCCTTCAGTTCATCGATGCGGGTGGCATCCTTGAGCGCGGGTATCGGCTTGCCGATGTCGGGCCCCTCCTGTCCCACCTGCGAAGTGGTGAAGAAGACCGGCTCGTCGATCAGATCGAAGTCTTTTTCCGCAAGCATCCGCTCCATCAGGACCGAGCCCACCATGCCACGCCAGCCGACAAAACCTACCCGTTTCATTGCTTTCACCTATATATGAGATACAAAAATCGTCAATAACCGCACGCCAACCCGTCCTGGGGAGGGGTCGGAGTCAGGCCGCGCGATCCGGCAGGCAAGACCAACCGGCAGGGGCGGCCTGACTCCGACCCCTTGGCATGATAAACCGCGTGTCAGCTAGCCTTCACGCAATGCGGCTACCACCGCGTCGCCCATCGCCTCGGTACCCACCTTCTGCGTACCCTCGGAGTAGATATCCGGGGTGCGCAATCCCTGATCCAGGGTCGCGTTCACCGCCCGCTCGACCCGCTCCGCCATGGCGTCCTCGTCCAGCGAGTAGCGCAGCATCATGGCCACCGAGAGGATGGTCGCCAGCGGATTGGCCACACCCTGCCCGGCGATGTCCGGCGCCGAGCCGTGGATCGGCTCGTACATGCCCTTGCCGTGCTCGTCCAGCGAGGCGGAGGGGAGCATGCCGATGGAACCGGTCAGCATGGAGGCGCAATCGGAGAGGATATCGCCAAACATGTTGGTCGTCACCATTACATCGAACTGTTTCGGCGCCCGCACCAGCTGCATGGCCGCATTGTCCACGTACATGTGGGACAGCTCCACCTCGGGATAGTCGGCGCCGACCCTGATCGCCACCTCGCGCCACATCTCGGTACACTCCAGCACATTGGCCTTGTCCACCGAGCAGACCCGCTTGTTGCGCTTCATGGCGATGTCCATGGCCACGCGGACGATACGGTCCACCTCGGACTCACGGTAGACCAGGGTGTTGAAGCCCTCCTTCTCGCCGTTCTCCAGCACCCGTACCCCGCGCGGCTGGCCGAAGTAGATACCGCCGGTCAGCTCGCGCACGATCATGATATCCAGGCCGAAGACCACTTCCGGGCGCAGGGTGGAGGCATCCGCCAGTTGCGGATAGAGGATGGCGGGACGCAGGTTGGCGAACAGCCCCAGCTCCTTGCGGATTCCCAGCAACCCCTTCTCCGGACGCACCGAGATGTCCAGCGGCTCCCACTTGGGCCCGCCCACCGCGCCCAGCAGCACCGCGTCGGCCTCTTTCGCCAGGTTCAGGGTCGCCTCGGGCAACGGATGACCCGCCGCATCGTAAGCGGCACCGCCGATCAGCGCCTCATCCATGTCGATATCCAGTCCGTAATCGTCACGCAGGCAGGCCAGCACCTTGACCGCCTCGGCGACGATCTCCTGACCGATGCCGTCACCCGGCAGTACCAGAATGTTTTTGCTCATTGTTGTTCAACCTTGTCGAAAGTTTTTCTATTAACAGGGGGCGCCGAATGGCACTTACTTACGCCATGAACCATCGTCATTCCGGCGCAGGCCGGAATCCAGAAATACCGCCACCATTCAGCAGCCTGGATCCCGGCCTGCGCCGGGATGGCAAAAATCCTGCAATTCGCCTTAAGTAATGTAGCATTCGGGTCGGAGCCGAATTACCGACTCCGACCCCGTCATGGTTAGTCGCCTTGATCAGCCGTCGCCAAAGATCCATGGCGCCTTTGACCGCCGCTGCTGCTCGAAGGCGGCGATCTCGTCGCTGTGGCGCAGGGTCAGACCGATATCGTCCAGTCCCTCCAGCAGGCACTGCTTGCGGAACTCGTCCACCTCGAAGCCGATTTCCTCACCATCGGACATGGTCAGGGTCTGGGCCTGCAGGTCCACGGTAATCCTCAGCGCTTCGTCCCCGGTCGCCTTGGCGAACAGGCCGTCGATCTGGCTGGCGCTCAGGCGGATCGGCAGGATACCGTTCTTGAAGCAGTTGTTGAAAAAGATATCGGCGAAGCTGGGTGCCAGGATCACCCTGAAGCCGTAATCGGCCAGCGCCCAGGGGGCGTGCTCCCGGGACGAGCCGCAGCCGAAGTTGTCCCGTGCCAACAGCACCTGGGCGCCGGCGTAACGGGCGTCATTGAGCACGAAAGATACATTCAACGGCCGATGAGTGCAGTCCATATCGGGCTCGCCGTGATCCAGGTAGCGCCACTCGTCGAACAGATAGGGGCCGAAGCCGGTACGCTTGATCGATTTGAGAAACTGCTTGGGAATGATGGCGTCGGTATCCACATTGGAGCGGTCCAGCGGGGCCACCACACCGGTAAAAATATTAAAAGCTTCCATCAGAGCCCCCTCACATCAACAAAATGGCCCATCACGGCTGCCGCGGCCGCCATGGCCGGACTCACCAGGTGGGTGCGTCCGCCCTGCCCCTGGCGCCCCTCGAAGTTGCGGTTCGAGGTGGAGGCGCAGCGCTCACCCGGCTTGAGCCGGTCGGCATTCATCGCCAGGCACATGGAACAGCCGGGCTCGCGCCATTCAAAACCGGCCTCGATGAAGATCTTGTCCAGGCCCTCGGCTTCCGCCTGCTGCTTGACCAGGCCGGTGCCCGGGACCACCAGCGCCTGCACGATATTGGGCGCCACCTTGCGGCCCCTGGCCACCTCGGCCGCGGCCCGCAGGTCCTCGATGCGGCCGTTGGTGCAGGAGCCGATAAACACATGGTCCGGGCGGATCTCCACCAGCGGGGTGCCGGCTTCCAGCCCCATGTACTGCAAGGCGCGGCGCATGCCGTCGGCCTTGGTGGGATCTTTTTCCTGGTCCGGATCGGGCACGATGCCGTCCACCGGCAGCACCATCTCCGGCGAGGTACCCCAGGTCACCTGGGGCTGTATTGCCGCGGCATCGATACGCACCACGGCGTCGAATTCCGCCCCCGCATCGGATTGCAGTCCGCGCCAGGCGGCCTCGGCCTGCGCCCACTGCTCGCCCTTCGGCGCATAGGGGCGGCCCTTGAGGTAGTCGAGGGTGGTGTCATCCACCGCCACGAAGCCGGCGCGGGCGCCCGCCTCGATGGCCATATTGCAGACCGTCAGTCGCCCTTCCATGCTCAGGGCGCGGATCGCCTCGCCACCGAATTCGATCACGTAGCCGGTGCCGCCGGCGGTGCCCAGGACACCGATGATCTTGAGTACGATATCCTTGGCGGTGACGCCGGGACCGACCTGGCCGTCGACGCTCACCAGCATCGACTTGGATTTCTTCTGGATCAGGGTCTGGGTCGCCAGCACATGCTCCACCTCGGAGGTGCCGATACCGAACGCCAGGGCGCCGAAGGCGCCGTGGGTGGCGGTGTGGGAGTCACCGCAGACCACGGTCATGCCGGGCAGGATCAGCGCCTGCTCCGCGCCCATCACATGCACCACGCCCTGACGTACATCGGACATGCCGAATTCGGTGATACCGAACTCCTCGCAGTTGCGATCCAGGGTCTCCACCTGGAGACGGGCGATCGGATCTTCAATACCCTGGGCCCGGCCCAGGGTCGGCACGTTGTGGTCGGGGGTTGCGATGGTGGCACTGGTGCGCCAGGGCTTGCGCCCGGCCAGCCGCAGGCCCTCGAAGGCCTGGGGCGAGGTCACCTCATGCACCAGCTGCCGGTCTATATAAAGGAGCGTGGTACCGTCCGCGTCGGTCCGCACCACATGCTCCTGCCAAATCTTGTCGTAGAGTGTTTTTGCGCTCATCGTTCTGCCACCTGTGAATGGAACCGAAAGGATAAACCCCGATTAAATATAAAACAAATTCATCTTTTTTATGTTTATAATTCTTTAAAGGAATATATTATTCTTTAGGCCGGGGCTGGAGCCCGTAGGTTGGGGTGAGCCTGCGAACCCCAACGGACTCGATCCAACCGCGAAGAACGCCAAGTACGCAAAGAGATACAATGGCTTATCTTCATTTTCGGTCCAACCCGCAGGTCGAGGTTCTGGAGAATACAAGCCGTTGTTTTCCTTCGCGCTCTTTGCGTCCTTAGCGGTTGAAATGAAGTTTTTATGGATCGGGGTCGGAGTCAAGCCGCCAATAACTGGCGCCATTTCTCCAATGATTGCGCGGCTTGACTCCGACCCCTGCGAACACAACCCGCAGGATACTATGATGGATATTAATGCGTTAAAGGCCTTTCTGGCGGTGGCGGAGAGCACCTCCTTTTCCCACGCTGCTGAACAATTGCACCTGACACAGCCGGCCGTCAGCAAACGGGTGGCCTCCCTGGAATCAGAGCTGAACACCCGCCTGTTCGACCGCATCAGCCGCAAGATCAGCCTGACCGAGGCGGGCCGGCAGTTGCTGCCCCGGGCCCGGCGGATGATCTACGAGCTGGAGGACATCCGTCGCAGCATTGCCAATCTCGCCGGCGAGGTGGGCGGCCGGCTGATCATGGGCACCAGCCATCATATCGGCCTGCGGCGCCTGCCGCCGGCGCTCAAACGCTACAGCCGGCGCTACCCCGAAGTCCAGCTGGATATCCGCTTCATGGATTCGGAGACGGCCTGTGGTGCGGTGCTGCAGGGCGATCTGGAGCTGGCCATCGTCACCCTGCCCACGGAGCCGATCACCAACCTGACCACCCAGCCCATCTGGCACGATCCGCTGCTCTTCGTGGTAGCGAAAGAGCATCCCCTGGCCGCCCGGCCGCTGGTTTCATTGGCTGACCTGGTCGAGTATCAGGCGGTGCTGGTGGCCGAGGGCACCTACACCCGGGGCATCCTGGAACGGGCCTTGCGGCCGCTCGGGCTCAGTCTGAAGGTCGGCATGGCCACCAACTATTTCGAGACCCTGAAGATGATGGTCTCCATCGGCCTCGGCTGGAGCCTGCTGCCGGAGAGCATGACCCATGACCCCGATCTGAAGGTGCTGGATATCGCGGAACCGCGGCTGAGCCGCACCCTGGGGGCGGTGACCCACACCAACCGTTCAATATCGAATGCCGCCCGGGCGATGGTGGAGGCCTGTCTGGAAAGTTTGAAGGGTGAAGTTTGAAGTATGAAAGAAAAGAAATGCACGATTTTACCCTTCACGAAGCAATCCTGAATGTGGGCGCTCGGCATTGACGAGCCGTTTTACTCCCAGTACCGGTTCAGTGCCAAACGTCGGGCGGGTCACTCCCTTTCAGATGTAGAGTGCCGGTGAGCTTGCGAACCGCACCAACCCCCACTGAAAACGGCGCCAGTGTCCTGATGCGGTTCGCTTCACTCACCGCATCCTACGATCTGAAGACCAAAATCAGAATTGCGTCAGTTCACCCTTCAAACTTCAAACTTCTTCACCCCGCCGGGCTGTTCTTGGTACACCAGACCGCCGCTTCCAGCCGGGTGCGCAGATTGAGTTTTTTCAACAGGTGTTTGACGTGCACCTTGATGGTGCCCTCGGCGATATCCAGTTCCCGGGCGATCTGCTTGTTGCTCATGCCGGTGGCGATCAGGTCCAGGATCTCCTCTTCCCGCGGGGTCAGGCCCGCCTCGCTGGGGGAGCGGGGCCGGGCATCCTCGCGCAGCGCCCGGGCCAGCAGTTCGGTCAGGCTGTCGGTGATCGCCAGCCGGCCGGAGGCGGCGATCTGGATCTGCTCCAGGACATTCTCCGGCTCCATGTCCTTCAACAGATAGCCATCGGCCCCCAGACGCAGTGCCGCCGTGACATCACTCTCGCTGTTGGAGACGGTCAGCATCACCACATAGCTCTCCAGATCGGTCTGCTTCAGCGCCTTTAGGGTCTGCAGACCATCCATCCCCTTCATGTTGAGGTCGAGCAGAATCAGCTCCGGTTTAAGTTCCAGCGCCCGGGCCAGCCCCTCCTCCCCCGACGAGGCCTCGGCCACCAGACACAGCTCCGGGTCCATACCGATCAGATCCGCCAGCCCTTTGCGGAACAGCGGATGATCGTCAATAATCATGATTGAAATCGGCATCGCCTTATTCATAACTCTACCTGGTTACCCATCTAACTCAACCATCATCTGAAAAAATTCAGCCGCGAAGAGTGGTGCAAGGATGCACCGCTTACGGACCTAAGGATGGAATAAACGCAAATTAACGCGAATAAACCATTTGAAATCCAATGCTTACGCCTACATACCACAATGCCCCTGGCAGGATTCCGGTGGAGGCATGACCCGCATCAAGCCGTACCGCGAATGATGCGGTTCGCAAGCTCACCAGCATCCTACTGGGAGCATTACACGTTTGTCCTCCGCCGCGAATTCAGAACAATTGTGTAATACTCCCATTTGTGTTTATTCGCGTTCATTCGCGGCTATATAAACGCTATCCGACCCTGGCTGACTTTCTAGTGCCTCATGGCCCTTCTTTGAGGCCATGAATTCGAATACCACCCGGGTGCCATGCTCCGGCAACGGCTCGATGGTCAGCGTTCCGTCCAGGCTGCGAACACGTTCGTCCATAATCGCCAGGCCGTAATGGCGGGAGCGCTCGGGTGAGTCCGGGATACCATGGCCGTCATCCACCACGCTCACCCGGATCGGCTCATCCTCCCCGCCCGTCAAAGTCACCTGTGCCGCCGTGGCGCCGGAGTGGCTGATCACGTTGGAGAGCGCCTCGCGTATCACCTGCAGCACATGGATCTCCTGGTTCTCACTCAGCTGCAGCCCCTGCAGATTGCAATCGAGCCGGATATCGATATCGCCGCGGCCATTGAACTCATCAACCGTATCCTCCAGCGCCTGGCGCAGGCCCCGGCCATCCACCTTCAGGCGGAAGGTGGTCAGCAGCTCGCGCAGCTGCCGGTAAGCACTGCTCAGGCCCTCGCGAATCTCCTGCACCACGCCCTGGATGGTCTGTTCGTCACGGGACTGCTTCAACGCCATGTCCAGGCGACTCACCTGGATCTTCAGATAGGAGAGCGACTGGGCCAGGGAGTCATGCAGCTCACGGGCGATCACCCCCCGCTCCTCGTAGAGCGCCAGCCGCCGGTTGTAGGTGGTGCGATAGGCCACGCCGATGGCCGCGCCGATGTGATCCGCCACCGCCTCCAGCAGCTGCTTCTGCCACACCTTGAGCAGGGTGCCCTCGGGGATGGCGATGAACAGGATACCATGCTGCTCATCCTGATCCCGAATCGGGATCGACAACACCCGCCGCGCCGTCAGGTCGGACTCACGCCACTCCTTGATCTGGGTCCCCTGCTGGTTCATGCAGGCCAGGCACTCCTCCTTGTTGCAGACGGTCGCCCCCGACAGGTTGCTGGATGCCAGGGTGAACACCTCGCCGCCCATCGATTTGGCCAGACAGATATTACCCGGCCCGAAACCGACCACCTTTTCGATATCCTTGAGCAGCTCTTCGTACATCTGTGGTGATATATGGGTGTCGCTGAGGCGGCGGGTGGTCTTGTACAGCAGCTCCAGCGAGCGGTTGCTGCGTTCCAGATCGACGGTCTTTTCCCGCACCCGTTTCTCCAGATCGGCATACATCTTGGACAGGTCGTCCGCCATGCCGTTGAAGGCGCTACCCAGCTGGCCCAGCTCGTCACCCTGCTCGTGTTTGACCCGCACCGTGAAATCACCGCGCCGCGCATGCTGGGCAAAACGCAGCAGGTCACGCAACGGCGGCAACACCGCCGCCTGCACCAGAAACATGGTGTAGAACACCGCCGCCAGGGTCAGAAACAGGGAGTTGAGCTGAATGATCCGCAACCACTGGATGTTGGACTCGGTCCCCTCTTCCAGCAGCCGGACCAGGTTATCGATATCGTCGACAAAACGGTCGACGATGGAGACATAGCGCTTGCGTATGTTCTGCTGGGTGGCGACGAACAGGGGATCGTCCGCCTCGTAATCGGGAATTAGCCGGCTCTTGTCCGGCGCCATCAGGCCCACGTACACCGTCAGCACCGGTTTGATCTTGCGGTGCCACTGTTGGTTGATCCGGTTGTAGGCCTTGGTCAATCGATGATTTGGATCGGATGGCATAATACCGATCAGGCGGGGGCTGCGCAGCCGCTCCTCGAACTCCTGGACCAGTTGGTTGGTCAGCTTCCAGTAGGTCTCGGTATCGATACCGGACTGGTAGACCAGCCGGGTGGCGATGCGATAGGACTGCATGCGCAGGCTGCCGGCCTGATTGACTGCCGCCGCGTGACCCTGGGTCTTCTCCTCGATGATGATCGACCCCAGCATGGTCAGAAAACCGAGCAGGATGATGGATCCCATGGAGAGCCCCATGCGCAGGACTATGGAATTTTTGAAGCGTGGTGCCATGCGGGGATCTTATCCTGAGCAGGGGTGGTAGAGGCAAGGTCTTTAGCAGTACCACCTTAAACTCCGCAGGGTTTGTATCCCTCCGACCACCACCCGTCGGGGGGTTATTTTTCCCTTTATTTACATGGACTTCTAGTCCATACCCCTCTACCACTTTGGTGGTATTCCCAGCGACGGGACGACGTTTACCCCCACTTCCACAACTATTTTATGGGTATAGACTGCACCCACACTCCGCGGAGTGGACTGTTTTCCCCAGATAACTTTAGTAGTTACAGGTATTGAGAACATGGCAAGTCAGCAAAGAAAAGCAATATCCGTACTGAGCATGAATACCATCGCCTTTACCGCCTGCTTCGCGGTCTGGGTAATGTTCTCCATCATCGGCATCCCGATCAAACAGCTGCTCACCCTGAACGACACCCAATTCGGCCTGCTGATCGCCACGCCCATTCTGACCGGTTCCCTGGTGCGTCTGCCGGTGGGCATGCTCACCGACCGGTTCGGCGGCCGCATCGTCTACTTCATCCTGATGTGCGCCACGATCCTCCCGCTCTGGTTCATCGGCAACGCCACTCAGTATTGGCAATTCCTGGTGCTGGGCCTGTTTGTCGGTGTCGCCGGCGCCTCCTTCTCGGTGGGTATCGCCTACACCGCCCGCTGGTTCACCAAGGAGAAGCAGGGCTTCGCCATGGGTATCTTCGGCGCCGGCAACGCCGGCGCGGCGCTGACCAAGTTCGTCGCCCCCTCCCTGGTGGTCGCCTACGGCTGGACCATGGTACCCAAGGTCTACGCCGTCGCCATGGGCGTGGTGGTGATCCTGTTCTGGATGTTCACTTACGAGGACCCCGACCACAAGGTCTCCAAAACCATCACCATAAAAGAGCAGCTGGCCGCGCTGAAAGACCCCAGAGTATGGAAATACTGCCAGTACTACTCCCTGGTCTTCGGCGGCTTCGTCGGCCTCTCCCTGTGGATGACCAAGTATTACATTAACGAGTATGGGTTCGATCTGACCACCGCCGCCCTGCTGGCCGCCATTTTCGTGCTCCCCTCCGGGGTGATCCGCGCCCTCGGCGGCTGGTTCTCCGACAAGTACGGCGCCTACAAGGTGACCTGGTGGGTGATGTGGATCTCCTGGGTCTGCCTGTTCATCATGTCCTATCCGCAGACCGCGGTCACCATCAAGACCCTCAACGGCCCGGTCACCTACGATCTCGGCCTGAACGTCTGGGTGTTCACCAGCCTGCTGTTCATCGTCGGTATCGCCTGGGGCTTCGGCAAGGCGTCGGTGTTCAAGTTTCTCTCCGACGAGTATCCCGAGAACATCGGCGTCATCTCCGGCATCGTCGGCCTGGCCGGCGGTATGGGCGGCTTCCTGCTACCCATCATGTTCGGCGCCATGAAGGATATCACCGGGGTCAACTCCACCGTCTTCATGCTGCTCTACGGCGCCACCTGCGTCTCCCTAATTTGGATGCATTACACCTTCGCCAGGGAGCATCAGGAACAGGACATGGAGATCGCCAAGGGACATGCGGTGGATGAGTATGTGAAATCCCACGAATGCCCGGAAGAGTACGCCGCCGCCAAGGCCGCGGTTGAACAGGCGCACCTGCTGGAAGAGCTGTTCGCCAGGTATTCCGAATCGAAACAACGCGCGAGGCTGGAGGCGGACGACATACGCATGCGTCAGCTGAAGGCGGCCGCTGTGGATACGCTTGAGTAGTGACAAGAGTGAAAAAACACCACGATTGAAGCAGTAACAATCAAATATAGAGAGGCAATTATGGCTGATTTACAAAAATGGGATGTGGAAGACTCCCAGTTCTGGGAGTCGGAGGGCAAGCGGGTTGCCAACCGCAACCTCTGGATCTCGATCCCCAGCCTGCTGTGCGGCTTCGCCGTCTGGCTGTACTGGGGCATCATCACCGTGCAGATGCTCAACCTCGGCTTCCCGTTCGCCAAATCGGAGCTGTTCACCCTGGCCGCCATCGCCGGCCTGACCGGTGCCACGCTGCGCATACCCAGCAGCTTCTTCATCCGTATCGCCGGTGGCCGTAACACCATCTTCTTTACCACGGCCTTGTTGATGCTACCGGCCATCGGTGCCGGCATCGCCTTGCAGGACAAGGACACCCCGCTGTGGATCTTCCAGGCCCTGGCCTTCCTCTCCGGCTTCGGCGGCGGCAACTTCGCCTCCTCCATGTCCAACATCAGCTTCTTCTTTCCCAAACGCCAGCAGGGTCTGGCGCTGGGTCTGAACGCGGGCTTGGGTAACTTCGGCGTCACCACCATGCAGATCCTGATCCCGCTGGTGATGACCTTCGGTATCTTCGGCGGTGAACCGATGATCCTGGAGAACACCTCCGGCACCCTGATCGGCAAGATTCCGGCCGGTACCGAGAGCTATATCCACAACGGCGGTTATGTCTGGCTGTTGCTGCTGATCCCGCTTGCCTTTGCCGGCTGGTTCGGCATGCACAACATCCGTACCGAGCATGTCTCTCCGCACATCGGCTCTCCGTTGGGCGCCATGGGCAAGATTACCGGCATGCTGCTGATCGGTTTCCTCACCGCCGCCATCGGTCTCTATATCATCCTGCCGGCACCGACCGGACTGGGTGCGCCGGGCTGGGTCAAGTGGCCGGTGATCGCCGGTATCCTGTTCGGTACCGTGATGTTGATGAAGCTGATCCCCGGCGACATCAAGCCGAATCTGCAGCGTCAGTTCAAGATCTTCAGCAACAAGCACACCTGGATCATGAGTGTCATCTACACCATGACCTTCGGCAGTTTCATCGGCTACTCCGCCGGTTTCGCCCTGGCGATCAAGGTGGTATTCGGTTATCAGCATCTGATGGTGAATGGCGTGCTGACCCATGACACGGTCAATGCCAACGGTCCCTCCGCGCTGATGTACGCCTGGATGGGACCCTTTATCGGCGCCCTTTTGCGTCCCGTCGGCGGCTGGATTGCCGATAAGATGGGCGGAGCCAAGGTGACCCAGTGGGTATCCATTGTAATGATTGGCAGCGCCTTTGGCGTCGCCTACTACCTGCAGGCCGCCTATGCCTCGGCCACCCCGGAAGATTTCTTCATTCCCTTCCTGGTGCTGTTTTTGATCCTGTTTGCCGCCACCGGCATCGGTAACGGTTCCACCTTCCGCACCATCGCCATGGTGTTCAACAAGGAACAGACCGGACCCGTACTGGGTTGGACTTCGGCGGTCGCCGCCTACGGCGCCTTCCTGATCCCGCAGTTGTTTGGTGAGCAGATCAAGGCCGCCACCCCCGAGTACGCCCTGTATGGCTTCGCCATCTTCTACCTGGTCTGCCTGGTCATCAACTGGTGGTACTACCTGGGCCCGAAACGGGAGTACGACAACCCCTGATCCGGCGGCTGATCACCCGAGTTAAAAGGGTCTGGAGCAGGCCCGCTTATCCACACGTGCTTTGCTCATGCGGATACTTACCCCCCAACCAGGGCCTGCTCCAACTTAACACTGTTTTGTTTAATAGCACGTTGTGAAAAACATGCTTAGAGGAGATACACAATGAGCCACTTTCTTGACCGCCTGCGGTTTTTCAAGAAGGTCCAGGGGACCTTCTCCAAGGGCCACGGTATAGTGACTAACGAGGATCGTCAGTGGGAAGATACCTATCGCAACCGCTGGCGCCACGACAAGGTGGTCCGCTCCACCCATGGCGTGAACTGTACCGGTGGTTGTTCATGGAAAATCTTTGTCAAGAATGGTCTGGTTGCCTATGAGATGCAGCAGACCGATTACCCGGAGACCCGTCCCGACCTGCCCAACCACGAACCCCGTGGCTGTCAGCGCGGTGCCTCCTTCTCCTGGTATCTGTACAGCCCGCACCGCATCAAGTATCCGCTGGTGCGTGGCCGTCTGATCGATCTCTACCGCAACGAGCGCAAGAGCGGCAAGGACCCGGTGGAAGCCTGGGAAGCGATCCAGCAGGACCCCGCCAAACGCAAGAGCTACACCGCCGTGCGTGGCCTGGGTGGCTTCGTCCGTTCCAACTGGGAAGAGCTGACCGAGATCATCGCCGCGGCCAACGTCTACACCATCAAGAAGTGGGGCCCGGACCGCATCTACGGTTTCTCGCCCATCCCCGCCATGTCCATGATCAGCTACGCGGCCGGCTCCCGCTATCTGTCGCTGATCGGCGGCGCCTGCGGCTCCTTCTATGACTGGTACTGCGATCTCCCCGCCGCCTCTCCCCAGGTGTGGGGCGAGCAGACCGACGTGCCGGAAGCGGCCGACTGGTACAACTCCAAGTACATCATCATCTGCGGCGCCAACCTGCCGATGACCCGGACTCCGGACGCCCACTTCGCCATCGAGTCCCGTTACAACGGTACCAAGGTGGTCTCCATGGCCCCGGACTACGCCGAGTTCGTCAAGTTCGCCGATCTCTGGATGCCGGTAAAACAGGGCACCGACTCCGCCGCCTTCATGGCCATGGGCCATGTGGCGCTGAACGAATTCCACATCAAGAAGCAGGACCCCTACTTCAGCGAGTATGTGCGCACCTATACCGACATGCCGATGCAGGTGATGTTGCGCAAGGACGGCGACCGTTATGTCTCCGGTCGTTTCCTGCGCGCCACCGATTTCGACAACAACATGGGCGAGTCCAACAATCCCGAGTGGAAGACGGTGGTCTATGACGAGGTCAGCAAGGCCTATGTGGTGCCCAACGGCTCGGTCGGATTCCGCTGGGGCGAGGAAGGCAAATGGAACCTGTTGCCGAAGAACGCCGCCGATCAGGCGGACATTGAGGCCGAGCTCACCTGCATCAACAGCCGTGACGACGTGGTCAGCGTGGCCTTCCCCCACTTCACCGAAGGCGAGGATGACACCCTGCTGCGCAACATCCCGGTGCGCAAGCTGAAGCTGGCCTCCGGTGAGGAAGTGTTCGTCACCTCCGTGTTCGACCTGATGGTCTCCCAGTACGGTATCGACCGCGGCCTGGGCGACAACCTGGCCACCTCCTACGAGGACGCGACCGTACCCTACACCCCGGCCTGGGGCTCCAAGGTCACCGGCATCAAGACCGCCGACCTGATCCGCACCGGCCGCGAGTTCGCCGAGAACGCCTCCAAGACCCGGGGTAAATCCATGGTCATCATGGGTGCCGCCATCAACCACTGGTACCACAACGACCTGGGCTACCGCAGTATCATGAACATACTGCACATCTGCGGCTGCGTGGGTCAGTCCGGTGGCGGCTGGGCGCACTATGTGGGTCAGGAGAAACTGCGTCCGCAGGCCGGCTGGGCTCCGATCGCGTTCGCCCTCGACTGGCACCGTCCGCCGCGTCACATGAACAGCACCACCTACTGGTATTTCCATACCGACCAGTGGCGCTATGAGAAGGTCGAGGCCGACAACATTCTCGGCTCCACCGCCACCGCCAAGTATCGCGGTTACCAGATCGGTGATTACAACGTCGTCTCCCAGCGTCTCGGCTGGCTGCCCTCATCGCCGCACTTCAACAAGAACCCGTTGGACATCGTCAAGGCAGCGGAAGCGGCCGGCGCCACCGACGAGGCCGGCGTGTCCAAATATATGGCAGAGCAGTTGAAGAGCGGCGACATGGCCTTCTCGATCGAGGATATCGATGCCGAGGAGAACCATCCGCGCAACCTGTTCGTCTGGCGCGCCAACCTGATCGGCTGTTCCGCCAAGGGCCACGAATACTTCCTCAAGCACCTGCTGGGCGCGCAGAACGGCGTGATGCAGGAGGGCACCGAAGGCGCCAGCTGCAAGGAGATCAAGTGGCGCGAGAAGGCGCCGGTCGGCAAGCTGGATCTGATGGTGGACATCAACTTCCGCCTCAACTCCACCGGTGCCTACTCGGACATCATCCTGCCGACCGCCACCTGGTACGAGAAGGCCGACCTGAATACCACCGACATGCACCCGTTCGTGCATCCGCTGGGCAAGGCGGTCGATCCGGCATTCGAGTCCAAGTCGGACTGGCAGATCTTCATGAAGATCGCCAAGAAGTTCTCCGAGATCGCCGAGAAGCACCTGGGCACCGTAAAGGACGTGGTCGCCCTGCCGATGCAGCACGACTCCCCGCAGGCCCTGGCCCAGCCCTATGGCGAGGTCAAGGACTGGAAACGCGGCGAGTGTGATCTGATCCCGGGCAAGACCGCCCCGCTGTTCAAGGTGGTCGAGCGCGATTATCCCAACACCTACAAGAAGTACACCTCGGTCGGCCCGCTGATGAACAAGCTGGGCAACAACATCAAGGGTATCGACTGGAACACCGATATGGAAATCGATCAGCTGAAGGAGCTGAACGGGGTGATCACCGAGGAGGGTATCTCCAAGGGCCGTCCGTCACTGCTGGAGGATGTGCAGGTGTGTGACACGGTGCTGCACATGGCGCCGGAGACCAACGGCGAGGTGGCCCACAAATCCTGGTCCGCCCTCTCCAAGAAGACCGGCATCAGCCACAAACATCTCTATGAAGGCCGTCACGAGGAGAAGATCCGCTATCACGACATCGTCGCCCAGCCGCGCAAGATCATTACCGCGCCGACCTGGTCCGGCATCGAGTCCGAAGAGGTGAGCTACAACGCCTGTTACACCAACATCCATGAGCACATCCCGTTCCGTACCCTGACCGGACGTGCCTCGTTCTATCTCGATCACGAGTGGATGCTGGACTTCGGCGAAGGTCTCTGCTGCTTCCGTCCGCCACAGGACCTGGGTGCGCACAAGAACCTGCCGAAAGAGCTGGCGAAGAAGCTGGAAGGCAAGAAGACCCTGACCCTGAACTGGATCACCCCGCACTCCAAGTGGGGTATCCACTCCTCCTACCAGGACAACCTGCGCATGCTGACGCTGTTCCGCGGCGGCCCCTACTTCTGGCTGAACGAGGACGAGGCCAGGAGCATCGGCATCCGGGACAACGACTGGGTCGAGGCGGTCAATGCCAACGGCGCCACCGTGGCCCGCGTCGTGGTCAGCCAGCGCGTACCCAAGGGCATGGCGATCATGTATCACGCCCAGGAGAAGAACGTCAACGTACCGGGTTCCAACACCACCGGTAAACGCGGCGGCATTCTCAACAGTGTGACCAAGGTAATCATGAAGCCGACCAACATGATCGGCGGTTACGCACAACTCTCCTACGCCTTCAACTACTACGGGACCGTGGGCAGCCAGCGCGACGAGAACGTCATCGTGCACAAGATCGAAGATGCCGACGTGAACTGGATGGAAGGTGATCTGACACCGGAACGCGAGGCTCAACTGAATCCCGAGGGAATCAACAACTGAGTCTGTGAATCGCAACGTGCAGGGTGGCGACACCCTGCACCCGGTGGAAAGAATATTGAGGAATAAATGATGAATATACGTGCACAAATCGCAATGGTCCTGAACCTGGACAAGTGCATCGGTTGCCACACCTGTTCTGTGACCTGCAAGAACATCTGGACCAACCGTAAGGGTGTCGAGTACGCCTGGTTCAACAACGTCGAATCCAAGCCCGGCATCGGCTTCCCCAAGGAGTGGGAGAACCAGGAGAAGTGGAAAGGCGGCTGGAAGAAAGAGAACGGCCAGCTGGAGCTGAAGGCCGGCGGCCGCATCAGCAAGCTGCTGAACATCTTCGCCAACCCCGACATGCCGGAGATCGACGACTACTACGAGCCGTTCGACTACGACTACCCCAAGCTGCAGAACAAGCCCCTCTCCGAGGCGGCGCCGACCGCCCGTCCGCTCTCCCAGATCACCGGCGAGCGGATGGAGAAGATCCACTGGGGTCCGAACTGGGAAGACGACCTGGCCGGCGAGTTCGATAAGCGCTCGGTGGATCAGAACTTCAAGGGTATCCAGAAGCAGATCTACAAGGAGTTCGAAAAGACCTTCCACATGTATCTGCCGAGACTGTGTAACCACTGTCTGAATCCGGCCTGCGTGGCGAGCTGCCCGTCCGGCGCGATCTACAAGCGTGACGAGGACGGTGCCGTGCTGATCGATCAGGACCGCTGCCGCGGCTGGCGCATGTGCGTCAGCGCCTGCCCGTACAAGAAGATCTACTTCAACTGGGAATCCGGCAAGTCCGAGAAGTGTATCCTCTGCTATCCGCGTATCGAGTCGGGCATGCCGACCGCCTGCGCGGAATCCTGTGTCGGGCGTATCCGTTACATGGGCGTGGTGCTGTATGACGCCGACAAGATCAGCGATGCCGCCGCCGTGGCCGGCGAAAAGGATCTGTACAAATCGCAGATGGATATCTTCCTCGATCCGAACGATCCGGAAGTGATCCGTCAGGCCCAGGAGCAGGGAATCCCTGACACCTGGCTGGAAGCGGCCAAGCGTTCGCCGGTCTATAAGATGGCCATCGAGTGGAAGATCGCCTTCCCGCTGCATCCGGAATATCGCACCCTGCCGATGATGTGGTACGTGCCGCCGCTGTCGCCGGTACAGAGCCAGATCGACCAGGGCACCCTGCCGACCGAGGCCGACGGCGTGATCCCCAAGGCCGAAGCACTGCGCTTCCCGGTACAGTATCTCGCCAACCTGCTCACCGCCGGCGACGAGAAGCCGATCGTCAGCGCCCTGAACCGTCTGCTGGCGATGCGCAGCAACCAGCGTTCCAAGAGCGTGGACGGCACCACCAACCTCGCCGCCCTGGAAGCCGCCGGTCTGACCGAGGCGCAGTCCGACGAGATGTACCAGATGCTCGGTATCGCCAACTACAACGACCGCTTCGTGATCCCCACCGCCAACGAGGCGCTGGCGCAGGAAGATCCCTACGCCTTCCAGGGGCAGAACGGTTTCAGTGCCGGCAACGTCAGCTCTCAGGGCAGTGGTAGCGGCGAAGGGTTCACCCTGTTCCCCGCGCCACGCAAGCGCACCTATACCCCTCAGGGCATTCAGCAACCGCGGAAAAAAGATACCGTTTAACGGGAGATTATCACGATGCTTATCTACAACATCATGGCCCGGCTGCTCGATTATCCGGATGACGAACTGATGGAAAACCTGTCCGGGATCATCGACGCCA
Organism: Sedimenticola hydrogenitrophicus; assembly: GCF_025175675.1. Lineage (GTDB taxonomy): Bacteria > Pseudomonadota > Gammaproteobacteria > Chromatiales > Chromatiaceae > Sedimenticola > Sedimenticola hydrogenitrophicus. The sequence goes on along the minus strand of NZ_JANIOA010000032.1, from coordinate 18,413 downwards.
TCCACCAGGATGACGCCATTGGCCCACAGGAGAAGGAAGATCTGCTCCATCTGATCTCCTGGATAAACATGCACGACCTGACCGGTCTGCAGAGCAAATATGTCCAGACCTTCGACATGGTTCCGGAGCACGACCTGCACCTCACCCATCACCTGTTCGGTGATGACCGGGGTCGCGGTCCGGCGCTGATCGACCTGTCCGAGTACTACAAGGCCAGCGGCCTGGAGGTCGAGAGCAAGGAGATCCCCGACTTCCTGCCGCTGATCCTGGAGTATGTCTCCACCCTGGACGACCTGCAGGCGCGGGTCTTCCTGGGCGACGCCGCCAAGGTATTGAAGGTGATTGGCGACAATCTGGAAAAGGCCGAGAGCCCCTACGCGCGGATTCTTCGCATTGTTGAAAACCGTGGACATCTGGCCCAAGCAGCCTGAGGAGCGTTTTGAATGACACTGAATAACTTCTTTTTTGGGGCCTACCCCTACCTCGCCGGTACCATCTTCCTGCTGGGAAGCTGGCTCCGTTTCGATCGTGAACAGTACACCTGGAAGGCCGATTCCAGTCAGCTGTTGAGCGGCAAGAACATGCGGCTTGCCAGCAACCTGTTCCACGTGGGCATCCTGGCGGTGTTCTTCGGCCACCTGGTCGGCATGCTGACCCCGCACAGCTGGTTCCTGGCGGCGGGCATCTCCGATGCCACCCACCAGTACATCGCCATCTATGCGGGGCTGATCTTCGGCAGCCTCTGTCTGATCGGTGCCATCATGCTGCTGTTGCGCCGCCTGAACGAGCCGCGGGTGCGTGCGGTCAGCCGCAAGCGTGACACCTTCATCATCGGCTGGCTGCTGGCCACCGTTGCCCTGGGCCTGAGCACCACGGTAGTCTCCTTTGAGCACGCCGCCCATGGCGATGCCAGCACCATGATCGCCCTCACCGAGTGGGTGAAGAGCGTGGCCACCCTGAGCGTGAACCCTGCCCTGATCCAGGATGTGAACTTCATCTTCAAGCTGCACATGTTCTTCGGCATGAGCGTGTTCCTGCTGTTCCCGTTCACCCGACTGGTCCATGTCTGGAGCGTACCGCTGAGCTACATCAGCCGCCCCTACCAGATCGTACGGATGAAAAAGGTCCGCATGAACTGAGTGTCAGGCAGTTTCCGGTGTCGAGGTACGCCTACCCACCCACAAGCGTGCGCTGAAACGCAACAGTGGGTAGGCGCCTTCGATGACCAACCGGACCGGCAGTGGTTGTGGAGGGGGGCGTTGCCCCCCCTTTTTTTTGAAAATTGCAAACTTCGCCCTTCAAACTTCAACCGTAACTGCTCACGGGCTAATTGGCCTACCTTGCCGGCCTCACACGATGGCTTATCTCCTCGAATCCGGCCCCATTTTCAGCGCCTGCCCAAGCCGCTCCCGGCCATTGCATCCTCGGCTCCGTAAACGGTACATCCCTGTACCACTCCTCATGGCCTCCGCGGCATAAGTCCATCCGTGGACAAAACTCGCTTCGCTCAAACAAGGGCAGGCTTGAATCTGAAAAAGGGACCGGATTCGAGGCGCCATCAAAATCGGCCAACAAGGCAGGCCAATCACTTACAGACCGGGTGAGTAGTTACCTTCAACCTTCAAATGACCGGGCAATCCAGTCGAAAGTGTGCAAAAATCGGTCCATTCGTCGTTCAGAATTGCCGAGAGTCCACCATCCATGGGTAAGAGAGAATTTCCGATAGTCGCCGTGACCGGCTCGTCCGGTGCCGGCACCAGTACCGCACGGGACGCCTTTGGCCATATCTTCTATCGTGAAGGTATCCAGTCGCTGATGATCGAGGGCGACTCCTACCACCGCTACACCCGCAGCGACATGAAAAAGGCCACCAAGCTGGCCAAGCAGCAGGGACGCAACCTGAGTCATTTCAGCCCCGAGGCGAATCTGCTGGACGAGCTGGCGCTGCTGTTCAAGACCTACAAGGAGACTGGCCAGGGCAAGATCCGTCAATACCTGCATAACGAGGAGGAGGCCCTGCAGTGGGATATGAAACCGGGCACCTTCACCCCCTGGGTGGAGACCAAGGATAAGACCGACCTGCTGCTCTATGAGGGACTCCACGGCGGCATGCCGGAGGTGCGCCCGTATGTGGACCTGCTGATCGGGGTGGTGCCGATCATCAATCTGGAGTGGATACAGAAGATCCAGCGCGACAACGAGACCCGCGGCTACGACACCGAATCCATTGTCGAGGCGATCAAGCGCCGCATGGATGACTACGTGGAGCACATCACCCCGCAGTTCTCTCACACCGACATCAATTTTCAGCGCATCCCCACGGTGGACACCTCCAACCCGTTCATCTCCAGGGAGGTGCCGACGGCCGATGAGAGTCTGGTGGTGATCCGGGTGAAGAAGCGCATCATCAAGAAGTACAATATCGATCTGGTCTACATGAAGCACATGATCGAAAACTCCTTCATCTCGCGCCGCAACACCCTGGTGATACCCGGCACCAAGATGACCTTCGCCATGGAGGTGTTGCTGGCGCCGATCATCGAGGACCTGGTGAAAAACTCCAAGAACGCCCTCCGGGTCAAGAAAAAGAAGAAGAGCGATCGGCATGACGACTAAGCTGCTGTTTGTCTACGGCACCCTGCTCAGGGATGCCGGGCATCCGATGCACCAGGTCCTGCTCGGCCAGAGCAGCTTCGTCTCGCCCGGCCGGTTGCAGGGCCGGCTCTATGCCGTGCAGGATTATCCGGGCGCCGTCGTATCCGACCGAACCGACGAATGGGTGCACGGCGAACTCTACGCCATGCGCGATCCGCTGACCCTGCTGAAGCGGTTGGATCTGTACGAGGCTTGCGATGTGGCGTCGCCGCAACCACACGAATACCGGCGGGAGATCCGGCCAATACTGCTGCCGGACGGTGCCTATCGGCCGGCCTGGGTCTACCTTTACCTACGCGACACCGCGCGGCTGCAAGCGATCCCGTCGGGCTATTATCTGGAACCACCCCGCCCGGCAGGTCCACAATAAAGAGAACCCGCCGCTATGAGGTACGGACCGGCGAAGCGCCCGGCACCCGCGCCCGCCGGTTATCCCTCGCAGGCCAGCAGATCCACCTCGGCGGCCTGCTGCCGCAGCGGAATAAGTGCCTGGTAAGCGTCTGAAGCGTGCCAGCCGTTCACTGCTTCCAGATCGGGAAACCGGATCACCACCGTATCGGTATGGGCGTGACTGCCGCCCAGCACCGCCGCCAGGTGGCCGCGCAACACCAGTTCCGCCCCCCAGGGTTCCAGCGTCGCCGGTACCCGATCGCGGTACTGCGCCCACTTGGCTTTGTCCCTGATGGTGATGTGGCCGATCACGTAAGCGCTGCCCATGGTTCTCCGTCCGAAAAGCGTGACCCTGTGTCACGGGTATCTGGGCGGCATGACATCATAATTGCGGGAGTGTGACAAGCCGATGTGGAACGGATGATCGGGCGCAAAAGCGACGGTCACACCGCGACACTGGCGGGGCCATTCGCCCCGGATTACCCTGCAATCGATCAGCATCGCCTAATTCCCACTGTTTTAGTCTAGTATTCAATCACCAGAACAAACTATCGAACAAGGAGACTGCCGTGAACATACAACCGACTTCGAGTGCCTATCGAGTCCTATTCGGTGTTGTCTTTACCGCGGCCGCATTGAGCACCCCGAACAGTCCGGTACTGGCCGAAGCGACAGGAGATGGCTGGCTGGGGCCCCAGGTCTTCAATGGCGAGGTACTCGAACAGTCACTCCACGCACTCAACCGCCATATCCAGGACAAATACAGTCAGGAGCGCCAGCTGGACGATCTGACCGAGCCGCGGACTCCCGATTTTGCCGAGGCCGCCATAGCCAGTGCAGCCGTACCGGTGATTGAGGAGACCCTGGAAGCGGGGGCGTTCGGTTATCTCGTCTTCGATGACCGCTCTCTGGACAATGGGCTGGTGCTGTTCAACACCGAAGTGGCGCTACGCGGTACCGACCTGTTCATTCGTATGGCGCAGGAGGCGACCAGCAAGGGCGAGGACTTCTCGATGGCGGCGGCGGGAGCCGTGGTGGACGAGCAGTTGGCCCGGTATCGGCGGGAGAACGCCGGCTCAGTCGGGGGGTTCGGCGATCCGGTGAACGATGGAAACTCGCTGGAGGTGAGCGTTGCGGCGCTCAACCAGCGGATATTCGACCTGGAGCAGCGGGAGAGCCAACTCGCCTACGCGGTGCCGGCTGTTGGCGGATCGAGCTTCGATGACGTGATGCTGGCGATCGCAATCTCCTTCTAGCCCGCAACCGGGCGGCTGCGGCGGAGACCGGCCATCAGCGAGCCGGCCACGATGGCCAGGCAGGCCAGCAGCAGCGTCCAGCTCGGCGAGGCCTCCCCGGCGATCACCAACAGCAGCGTGGAGATCAGCGGCGCGGCATAGGCCAGCACCCCGAGCAGCTGCAGATTGCCGTGCTTGATGCCATGATCCCAGGCGAAGAAGGCGATCCCCACCGGCCCCAGGCCCAATCCCACCAGCCCGATCCACTGACCGCCACCCTGCGGCCAGACGGTCGTTTCCCACGCCAGATGGAACAGCAGCGCGAGCACAGCGGTCGCCGCGCAGAACCAGCCGACGGCATCGCTGGATACCTGCCTCACCAGACGGCTGAAGACCGAGTAGCCTGACCAGATCAGGGCGCAGGCCAACGCCAGGAGATAGCCGGTTAGGTAGGCCAGATTGAATCCTGTCCCGCCGCTGCCAATCAGCAGCCAGCAACCGGCAAGCGCCAGCAGGGCGCCGGCGAGATAGTGTGGCTTGAACCGCTCTCCGGGCAGGAGTGCGGCGAGCAGCACAATCAGCAGGGGCCAGAGATAGGCCAGCAGGCTCACCTCAACCGCGGGTGCGAGGCGCATGGCGAGAAAATAGCAGAAGTGATAACCGAAATAGCCAGCGACACCGAGCAGCCAGGCCAGTGGCGGCTGGCGCAGGTGGCGCAACCCCAGATGGCCCTGGCGGCACCAGCGGCCCAGCATCAGCAGGAACGCCAATGAGAAGGTCATCGCCATCATCTGAAACGGCGGTATGCGCCCCTCCGTCAGGCGGGTCAGCAGGGCCAGGGCGCCCCAGAGGAATATGGCGCCGGAGCCGATCAGGGTGGCGCGATGCTGCGGGGACATACCCCCTCCCGGAATCAACCGATATTGGTGATTGGGAGTCTATGCGCCCGCGCAACACGGGTCTTTGCCGCTGTGGTGGGATTATTTGCCGATCCGGCGAAAATAGCGTGGCGAGTGGCCGAAGTGCTTGCGGAAGCGGTCGCTGAAGGCGGACAGGCTGCCGTACCCCACCCGCTCGGCGATCTGCTGGATGTCCAGTTCATCGGCTTCCAGCAGCTGCCACGCCCGCTGCATGCGCTTCTCCAGCAGATACTGCTGTGGGGTCATACCGAGCTGGCGCCGAAACAGTTCACTGAGCTGGCGGGTACTGAGATTGGCCACTGCCGCAAGCCGGGTGAGAGAGGTGGGTCGGTCGGAATACTGGTCGAGATAGGCACGGGCCGCCTCAATACGGCGATCCAGCCGCAAGGCATCGCCGTAACGCTCCTGCAACAGCTGGATCAACAGCAACAGCATCTGCCGCTCACTGGTCCGGTTACCCGGGCCTTGCTGGAGTTTCAGGTGCAGAAAGGCGACATATTGCGACAGGGTTTTATCGAGCGGAATAAAAGCCGGCAAGCGTGCCAGTTCGGGTGCCAGGGCTTCAGGCACATCAGCCACCACAAAACAGTTCAGATCGGTAGCGGCAAAACCATGCTCCCGCCCGGCGGCGATCACGGCGATCCGTTGTGCGGAGACCGCCCCCTCCTGCCCGCCGACCCGCATCGAAAGACGGCCGGTCACGGGCAGCACCAGCTGGTGATAATCATGCTGATGGGCATGGGTTTCACTGCTGTAGCTGCGTAGATCCAGGGTCAGGTTCGCGTGCGCCATGATACTGATTGTAGTAATGGATTCAGCGGCTGGGAGCCTGCGCCTTGTGGTGGGGCATCACCACCGATCATCCGCCGGTGGCGGCCGGCCCTACATCGGTATCTATGCGCCTCAACGCTGCCAGACATCCGGCGCCACTGAACCCAGCACACTGTCCAGCTCGCTCTCATTCACGCCGAGCATGATCAGGATCTGCTTTTGCGTGGCCTCCAGGATGCCGCGCCGCTCCTCTTCGTGGGGAATGCTCTTGGCGATGGCGACTGCGCCCACCAGCGATGCAAGGATGGCCCGGGATTTTTCGGCAATGGTGTCGCGATCCGGTTCGAAGGGCAGCTTCTTGAGCCGGCTCAAGGCCATGATGCGGGTTTCCAGCATCTTTTTCAGGTTGTGGTATGAAGTTTCGAACAGTTTCTTGACTTCGGCATTTTCGTTGCCGATCTCGTTAAACAGGATCGTTTCCGGGCCGGGCTTGCTTTTTTCCTTCAGTTCCTGCAAGTTCCAGTAACTGGTAACCAGGGCCGTTAAGTGCTTGAGCGACAACGGTCCCTTGACCAGTCGAGCAGCACGGCTATCCTTGAGGGTTTCCAGGAACGAGGCGTTGTAGAGGGCCTCTTTCGATTCGAAATGGGCATAAAAAGCACCATGGGTCAGCTTTGCCAGTTTCATGATCTGGCTGATGGAGACCTTATCGAAACCGTAGCGGCAAAACAGTTCGGTCGCGGACTTCAGGATGCGGTCCTTGGATTTTGCTTTGTGATCTTCAGAATAAGACATGAGATTCCCTCACCACCCCGCGTGGGCAAAATATTATCTTGATCATATATTGTCTGGTGCTAGAGTTTCATCCTCAGGGTTCGCGCAAGAATAATTTCGCAGTACCGAGGGCGTAACTGGGCCACGCTGGCAAGGCACGCTTTGCAGGCAATGGCCGTTCCCTTGCCAAAAAGCGTAACGCCGCCAGCGGGGTCCAGTTGCGACCGAATACCGAAACTTATTTTTGCGCGAGCCCTTAACTCAAGCTGTGGAGAAACCATGAGTTCACCGATCGTCATCACCGGGATGGGCATGATCAGCCCTCTGGGTTGCGGCGTCAAGCCGGTATGGGAGCGCCTGACCGCTGGCCAATCGGGCGTTGGCCTGATAGACCGTTTTGATACGACAGATTTTCCGATCAAGATCGCGGGGCTGGTACCCGGTATCGAGCAGGACCCGGAAGCCGGCTTCGACATCGAACCGCTGATCGAGAAGAAAGAACGCAAAAAGCTCGATCTGTTCACCATTTATGCCCTGGGGGCGGCCCAGCAGGCGCTGGAACAGGCCGGCTGGTTTCCCGAAACCGAGGCCGAGCGGCAGGCGACCGCCACCATCATTGCCACCGGCATCGGCGGTTTCACCACCATCACCCAGGCCCAGCAGACCCTGGATACGCGCGGCTACAAGCGCCTCTCCCCGTTTACCGTACCGGCCTTCCTGGCCAACATGGCCGCGGGCAACCTCTCCATCCGCTACGGCTTCAAAGGCCCCCTGGGCTGCCCCGTGACCGCCTGTGCCGCGGGTATCCAGGCCATTGGCGACGGCATGCGCATACTCCGCAGCGGCGAGGCGGAGGTGGCCCTGGTGGGGGGCGCCGAGGCGTGCGTCGACCCGCTGTCGCTGGCCGGTTTCCATGCCCTCAAGGCCCTCTCCACCGAAAGCGAGGCACCGACCAGGGCGTCGCGTCCGTTCGACCGGGCGCGCAACGGTTTTGTCATGGGCGAAGGATCGGGCCTGATGGTGATCGAAACCCTGGAACACGCCCAGGCACGCGGCGCCACGCCGCTGGCCCTACTCAGTGGATACGGTACCAGCGCCGATGCCTATCACATCACCTCCGGACCGGAGGACGGCTCCGGCGCGGCCGCCGCCATGCGCGCCGCCCTGAGGATGGCCGGACTCGCACCCGGCGACATCAATTACGTGAATGCCCACGCCACCTCCACCCCGGTGGGGGACAATGCCGAGGTGGCCTCCCTGCGTAGCGTGTTCGGCGATAGTCTGCCGACGACCCCGGTCTCCTCCACCAAATCGGCCACCGGTCATCTGCTGGGTGCCGCGGGCGGCATCGAAAGCATCTTCTCGGCCCTGGCGGTGATGCACGACCTGCTGCCCCCGACCCTGAATCTGGAAGCCAGCGACGAGGCGATGCAGGACCTGGATTTCGTACCCAACGTTGCCCGCCCCCAAACCACGCGACACGCCCTGTGTAACGGTTTCGGCTTTGGCGGGGTGAACGCCGCGCTGATCGTCAGTAAAATATAACGGTTAGCCTGGAGTTCGTAGGTTGGGGTGAGCCTGCGAACCCCAACTAAATTCCTTTCCGCTACACTGTTGGGGTTCGTTCCTCACCCCAACCTACGGACTAGCGCGCAAGCGGCAGGATGCATCAGCGTTTCTCCAGGGCCTGACGCTCATCGAGGGTAAAACGCCTTAACCGATACAGTCCCCAGTGTTCGATCCCGCCCGCGCCACACATTCCATAGCGAAAAGGCGGAATCAGCCCCGGCAGGCGATAACGCAAATCGGTGAACCAGACGCAGGTCTCCCCTTCGAACTGGTCGATCCGGTACAGCGCGGGATAGCGGGTGAAGCGTCGAAACGCGGCAAACCCGCTCGATTGCCATACGGGCCGAACCAGTTCCCGCACCCGGTCGGGCTCACCAAAGCGGTTTTGCCTCTCCCAATTCAGGGCCTGGGGCGCCTGGTAGGCGGACCAAAGTCTCGCCAGCCACCCCGAGGCGCCACCTGGCGGTTGACCTCCCGTAGCGGCAAGATTCACCCGGGCGATATGATAGCGCTCCCCTTCGCTGACGATAATCAACCAGTTGAACGGTGACAGCGGCTGGGCCACGGCACGGCTGGTCGCCTGCTCCAATCGTTCGACTCGGGCATAGGTTTCTCCGATCGACTTTGCCTGCTGCTGCAGCAACACCTGAAGACCCAGATAGAGAGCCAGCACCGCGAGGCCGGCACGCGCACCCAGCGAACGGCCTAAACCGATTGAAGCCACCACTCCCACCAGTACGATCGCGCTGAAATAGGGGTCGATGACAAAGGTGGTCCCGAACCCCGTGCGCCAGTCCGACAACGGCGCCAGGATCTGCGTACCATAGCTGGTGAGAAGATCGGAAGCGATGTGCGAGAGCAGCCCCAGCAGGCAGATGCCCATATAGCCACGGCTGTTGGCCCGGTCACGCAGCCACCAGGCGCATGACCAGCCAAGCGCAATGGCCCACAGCGGCGCCAGCAGCAGCGAATGGGTCGGACCTCTGTGCCAGTCCGCGAGAAAGCTGAGCGGATCTATCCAGAAAGTGAGGTAATCGATATCGGGAAAGGCCGCGGCGGCGGCCCCCAGGGTTGCCCGTCGGGCACCGATCCCGCCCCATGCCGATTTCCGGCCATCGGCGGCGCGCACCACCAGGGCGCCAAACAGCGAGTGGGTCAGGGTATCCATCGCCTCTCGGGGAGCGGCCGCAAACCGCCCCAGCCGGACTCAATGGATCGGCCGGTCACCTTGCACTTCCGCTCGGCGCGCGCCGTGCGAGGGGTGGTAGCCAGCCCCGTGTACCCCGCTCAGGGTCGCACCACAACTAAAGACCGGGTTGGTCCGCTTCAACTGCCGATGGAGAAACCGATGCGTTCGCTGAGAGCGCGGCGAATCATCGAACATCCAGTGGGAGAAGGTGGCGAGATAGATACTGGTATGCACCGTCTCCTCCAACGCCCGCCGGGGAAAGACGGCCTGGTACCCCGCTGCCTCGCGCATCCACTGCACGGTACGGCTGATACGCATCAGCGCGGGAATCTGCAGATGCAGATGCCCGGGTTCAAGTTTGCCCAGGACCATCTGGCGGGTCACCCGGCGATGCCCGGCCAGCGCGCCAAGCCAGGTCATGATCGCCCGGTGCATGCGCTGGTGACGCGCCAGCCGCCGATGGGCCAGCGTCGCGGCGTCGGTCAACATGGCGCGGTCGGCACGCTCAAACCAGGCATCGATCAGTTCATCTTTTTCCCTGAATTCGGCCCGGATATCCTCCAGGGAGAGCGAGGCCCGGCTCGCCACCTCCTGCAGCCGCACCGCTTCCCATGTCTTGGCCTCTGCCAACATGATGGCAATATCCAGGATTCGCGATCTTACCGTTGTCTCATTCGTCATCGTCCTGCCTCAGAAGTAGACTTACCACGAATGTCCTTCATTCCGTACCCCACAACAGGTAACAACAAGATTATAGCTCAGGGGCGGCATGGCCTCCGGAGGCGGCGGCGTATCGGGGACACATAGAACCGTGGCCTCATCAGGCCAGGGTGGGGAAAGGGTGAACTCGTTGCGGTGCGCCGGCGAACCCCAACCGACTAACGCGGCCCGGTATCGACCGACGCCTCTCGCGGCCCGGCATACACCACGCAGTTGCGCCCTTTCTGCTTGGCCTGGTAGAGCATTTTATCCGCCGTATCGAACACCGATGCGGGGTGCGTGTTAGCAGAGGGTACGATGGTGCTTAAACCGGCACTAATGGTGATCACGTCACTGGCACCGGAGGCGGCATGCGGGATCCGCAGCTCCGCAACCACGGCACGGCACCTTTCCGCCAGCTCCAGCGCGGCATGGCGATCGGTGTTTGGCAGCATGAGAACAAACTCCTCGCCGCCGTAACGGGCCAGAAGGTCCGTGGAGCGCGAGCTCACGCCCCTCAGTGCCGTGGCCACCTCCACCAGACACTCATCGCCCATCACGTGCCCATAGCGATCGTTGTATTCCTTGAAGTGGTCGATATCGATGACAATCAGCGACATGGGCTCCTGATTGCGATGCGCGCGAGCCCACTCAGCCCCCATGGTCTTGTCGTACATACGCCGGTTGGCCACGCCGGTAAGCGCGTCGTGGAAAGAGAGCGCCTCCAGTTGCCGGTTCAGACGCAGCAGCACGTCTTCCATCTTCTTGCGCTCGGAGATATCGAAAATGAAGCCAACCAGCGCGGTGGTAACGCCATTCTCGCGTAGCACGTGCACCACATCACGCACCCAGACATAACCGCCGTCCGCGGTCAGCGCACGGTAGTCCGCTTCGTGGTCGATACCATGCTCTGACTGGGAGATACACAGGTTCGCCGTCGCATCCCGGTCCTCCGGATGTATCCGGTCGATCCACTCCTGGGCGGTCGCCCAGCTCTCGGGTGTCCATCCAAGCAGTTTTTCAATCTGTGGGCCGATATACTCAAACTCCTTGGTGACCCAGTTGAGCTTCCAAGGGATGGCCTTGGTCGACTCCAGCAGCGTCTTGTACAAACCCTCCTTCTCATTATCCAATATCGCCATGTCTGCTCAATCCCATTTTGAATTTGTGGTTATAACCGTTTGATTAACCGCCGTTTATTGTCGTGCGCCACCATCATAGCCTGTCGTGCCGCATGCGCAAGGCCATCAGCGGATGGCGCCGGGATGGTAGCTACAGATTGTCGTTTAATTTTGTGGCCGAAAAACCATCAATAACCCACCCGCTCCACAGACCATTCACCGGGGTCCACACCCTGGTCTGCCGCGGCCCTTAGCAGGCTGTTCAGCCACGCGTCGGGGCCGGCAAGGTAGATCTCGGTGCGCGGATTCTCTTCCACGGCCTGGATGATCTGGCCCGCCAGTTGATCGGCCGGGATGGATGCCTCGGTGCTGCGGTACTGGAAGTTGTCCAGGGCGTCATTCCAGGAGCGGCAGAGTCGTACCAGGGAGGAGCCGGGCGGGTTTCCGCCCACCAGGATCAGCGAGATTTCTTCGGCATCATCGATGGTGATGGCCTGCTCCACCAGGCTCTTGATCGGCGCCAGGCCGCCGCCTTTGGCGACAAACAGTACCGGGCGCCTGGAGTCTTCATGCAGCAGGAAATCGCCATCCGGACCTTCAAGCAGCAGGGTCTGTTCCGCCAGGCCACCCTGGAACACCGTTGCTTCCAGGGGTGAACCGATGCCGGAAAAGACCAGGAACAGCAGATTGCGGCCGTCGCAGGGACAACTGGCGATGTAGAGGCTGTCACTGACGCCCTCTTCGCTGGTCACCCTGACCCGCTGTCCGGCCTTGAAGCGGAGCGACTGGGTACGCGGTGTCTGCACATGCAGCACCGCCAGTTCGGGGCTCTCCCGTTCCACCTTGCGCACCCCGGCACGAATCACCTGATGGGGCAACCGGTCGCTGACCGTGGCCTCGCTGGCCTCGATTACCAGGTCGGAGATCGCGGTGTTGGAACAGGCCAGGATATAGCCTTCGGCTTGCTCCTTGGCACTCAGGACATAGTCGTGCTGGCGCAGTTGGCGCACGGCGCCCGAAACCACCCTGCACTTGCAGGCGCCACAGTTGCCGCTGGTACAGCCGTAGTCGAGATAGAGGCCGGCCTTGAGCCCCGCCTCCAGGATCGAGTCGTTGCCTTCGATAAAATACTCATGGCCGCTCGGCTGCAGTCGCACGCTGGCGGTAACGATCTTCAACAGGGCGTCCTTGGCGAACAGGCGCGCCTTGGCGTCACTTGCCCGGTCCAGTCGGCTCCTGGCGCCGTCCAGTTTGCCGATGCATTGCTTGATCGCCGCACGCAACACCGCCTCCGGTTTCTCCAGCGCGTTTCGCAGATCGCTGACGGCTTCTTCCAATAAGGCCTCGGAGGTGTTGAGGGCCGATTTGGTCCGTACCAGGGTGTGTTGAAACTCGTGCAGGCGCTGCATCAGGACCTGCGGATCGGGCATCCAGCCGTCGCTGTAGTGGGTCTTGGGGCGCGCCTCGCTCTTGATGCGTTGGACCCGCTCCAGGACCGGGTCGTCATCCAGGTTGATATGGGGATAGAGGCCCAGCAGGTCCTCGACGGCGATCTCGCCTTCAAAGGTCTTGACCCGCTCTTTTCTGATTCTTTTCTGCAGTTCGCCGCGCGTGACATCCGCGAGACGCGCGGCCCGGGAAAGTGATAACAGTTGTGGCATACGGCTTCCCTCCTGAGTCACTGTGCAAGGCAATATAGCAGCTCCCACATAAATAGTAAGCCTAAGGGCTCGTGCAAGGTCGGGGCTTTATACCGAGTCGGATGGGCGACCTGACTCCGACACCCGGTTGGCCCCCTGGTTGAACAGGCGCGGGATAGGGGACGGCCGAAGCCGTTGCCCGTATCATGTCGATAGCTACACTCTAGACAAGCAGAATAACGAAACAGGGTTTCAGGCCATGAACGAAACAGACGAACAACCCGGGATGCAATTGGCGATCATGGCGCAGGCGCTGTTCCTGGCCAACCTGTTGCTGCTGCCCGGCGTCTGTTTTCTCTGGCTCGCCTATCTCTATTTCAAACACCGCCACAGCGCCCCGCCCCTGGCCCGCTGTCACCTGGAGCAGACCTTTATCGCCAGTCTCATCGGCGGCATTCTGCTGGTGATCGCCAACCTGGCGATCCTTTGGCTGGGGGGCTACCGCAGCGCCAACACCTGGGTGGTGCTGATCCTCTATTTCACCACGGTGCATTCGACCCTGGTGCTGCTGGGTATCGTGGGTCTGGCCAAGGCGATGGCCGGAAACGAATACCGCTTCCCGCTGATCGGCCGGCTCGCTTCCCGCTGATCGATCGGCTCGGTTTCAACTGAATCGGCAACGCCAACCGGGGTCTGAGTCGATCCGGGTACGACGCCATGCCCCGTACTCCGGTGCACAGATCGACTCCGACCCATTTTCACGTGTCCGGGAATTCAGGGAATTTTTATTTGACTATGTCAACTAATTGGTTGCATATTACCTGTACACATGCAGAGAGATCAGGCGATGAGCAGCGACCAGGCAGCAGACAGAATCGACCGGATCCGGGTCTTCAACCGGTTCTATACCCGCCAAATCGGCATACTCGACGAATGTTTTCTCGGTGAACCGTACAGCCTGCCGGAGATCCGCGTGCTGTTCGAGGTGGCCCGGGACAGCCGCACCACCGCCACCACCCTGGCGGAGTATCTGCGCATGGATCCGGGTTATGTGAGCCGGATACTTGCCAAGCTGCTGGAGCGGGGGCTGTTGCAGCGCGACGCCGACCCCGGCGACCGGCGGCGCAAACAGCTCACCCTGACACCACGTGGTCAGGCCCAACTGAAGTCGCTGGATGGGTTGGCGCGGGAAAGCATGCAGCATTTGCTCAAGTCGCTGTCACCAGATCAGCAGGATGAACTGATCACCGCCATGGAGCGCATCCGTCATTTGCTGGAGTCCGATGTCCGGCACGCGAGCCTGATCCGCCCGCTGAAACTGGGCGATCTGGGCACCGTCATCAACCGCCACGCCGTGCTCTACGCCATGGAATACGGTTGGGACCAGAGTTTCGAACGCACCGTGCTGGAGGTACTCTCGGCCTTCGCCAGCAACTATGACCCGCAACGCGAACGCGGCTGGGTGGCGGAGGTGGACGGGCAGTTCGCCGGCAGTATCTTCGCCGTCAAGGAGGATGAGACCACGGCGCGGTTGCGCGCCCTACTGGTGGAGCCGCGCTTCCGCGGCCTGCAACTTGGCCGACGCCTGATCGAGCAGTGCGTCGATTTCTGCCGCCAGGCGGGTTACCGGAGGATCACCCTGTGGACCTGCGCCGACCTGACCCAGGCGCGCAAGCTCTACACCAAGGCGGGGTTCAGCTGCAGCCGCGCCTGGCAGGAGAAACCGTTCGGCACCGAGATCATCAGCGAGAGCTGGGATATGGAGTTGTAATTCGTTGGTACAGACCGCCATGGCTGCCTGTCTGGGCAAGAGCAGCGGCTCCGCCGCGAACTGCGAAACACTGCTGCAACAGGCGGTGTTCCTCACTGGATCCGCAAATCGTCCAGAAATTCCGAAGACGGTCCAGCACTGGTTACCAGCAAATAATCCCGTGCGCGGGTACAGGCAACGTACAACAGATGACGCTCCGTATTGTAGACTTCCTCCAAATCGTTGTCGTCGGCAACGGTCTCGATGCGGCTTTGCAGGGGGATCACTTCATCATCGCAGCCCATTACCGCCACGGCGCGGAACTCCAGACCCTTCGCCAGGTGCATGGTGCTGATAGAAAGCTGGCCATTGGCGGTCTCCAACCCCTCATCCAGAATCCTGAAGGAGATACCGGCGCCATCGGCTGCATCGCGGGCCCGGTCCATCTCTGCCCCTGAGCGAACAAAGATAGCCATTTCGTGAGGCATGATGCCTTCGCCCTGGCGTTCCGCCAGCCAGTCCGCCACTGCGTTGATCTCTGCCTGCTCCCCATCCAGCACCTGAATCATCGGCGCCGGACCGTTAAAGACCGACACAGTCCCCCTCCGCTGCTCCGTGTTGCCATCAATATCGGACACCTCCGGCCCAAGCAGACGGTCAGCCTGCTGCCGGATCTGGTGGGAGGTACGGTAATTGATATGTAATGTGCGGGACCGGCCGCGAATATCCACCCCCAATGCCTTCCAGGAAAATGGCTGCTGAAAGATGCGCTGTCCCAGATCACCGGCAAAGAACAGACTGTTGGGCCTGTCGCCCCCCAGGGCGGCGAGAAAGCGCAACTGGGCGACACTGACATCCTGGGCCTCGTCAATCACTGCGAACTCGAAAACCGGGTGTTTGCGCTGCGCAATCTGCGCGGCCAGCTGATTGAACATCGTTGCCCGGGTGACCAGACCACGGGCACTCAGTTCGGTACGAACAGACTCAAAGACAGACCAGAGCGAGGTACGCTGAGCTTCCGGCAGACGGGTCTTTCGACCCAGGCGGCGTACATCTCGGTAGGCCTCCCAGCTTGCCAGCTGCCAGGCATCAACCACCTCGTCCCATTCCGTGTACAGAAAGTGCTGACTGAACTTGCGACTTTCATGGGTGTCCGCCGCCTCGGCAAGCAACTGCTTGATCAACGCCGGCGGGGCAAGTTTCGGCGAGCCAAACTGCAAATCATAAAGGCGCTCGCCCAGGGCATTCATGGCGTGCACCTCCAGACGCTCTCCCAATCTCGGCTCATTACTGATCAGGCGGCGTAGTTTAGTGCGCAACGCATTGGCCAAGGTATCAGAGAAAGTGGCAAGCAATATCCTTGCATCAGGATTGTTGCGGGCAAGGAATACCGCCCGATGCAAGGCAACGATGGTTTTGCCGGTACCAGCGGAACCGGACACCCGAGCGGGACCGCCATAATCCTGTTCCACCCACTGGCGCTGCGCCGGGTGCAGGAATATCGTCCATTTCTCCCACGGGAACTCAAGAGCGCGCTCCAGTTCCTCTATATTGGTCATCACCCGGAAACGGCGTTGTGCATCGGGGTGCGCGAAGGGGTCGGCACCCGCTGCCAGCGGTTCCTGCATCAGCGGAGTGCCACCAGTAGCCAGTTCCAGCAGCGCTTCGGCCGCCTCGCTGGGCAGATGGTCCGCCAACTGCAGCAGGCTGTCTTCGTCAGCCAGCCGAACATCAGCCAGCCATTCCTGGGGCACTCCATAACCGAGCAGGGTTTCCTCAGCCACTTTATCGAACAGGCGCGGTTTGGTTATGGCGGCCTGTTCGGCCCCCACATAGAGGGGAACTGTGATTTCCTGAACCGTCTCGCGAATCACCACCAACTGCGCGGCACCAGTTTTCGGATGGGTTTCCAGCTTGCGTCTTTCAGCCCAGTGATAGGCCTTATCGTGATGATCAACATAACACAGCAGCAGGCTGTCTGCCGTCTTGTGAACAATCAGGCGGATATCGCTGTTTACCCGCACCGACCAGAAATTCTTGTCCCGTGCCTGGTCCAGCTTGTGGAAGCTCATACCCGGATTAGCGGGATTGATCTGCAAGTCGAAGGCCGTGGTCTTGACAGCCTTCTGTTCATCTCCGGTGAGTTTGTCGAGGCTGTCGGTGAAGGTATCAGCGATGCGGAAATTCATTTTTGCTCCATCCTAAACACCTTCATCACTTCATCCCCCAAATGATTGATCACCTTCACTGCGATCCGTCCCGATGTGGGCTTATCGAAGGGACGGGAAGTGTCGCTGTTGAGGGTTTCCCATGCTTCGGCGTTGATTTCGGCTTTTAGCGTGGTCTTGAGTGATTTGTAGGGGTCGTTGGCACCGAGGAAGTAGGCGTGGCGCACGAAGAAGGATTCTTCGTTGTAGTCTGTGTCGATAAACCAGCAGGCAATGCCTTCGGCGCCATCGGAGCGGACTTCACCGGTATTGGGGTGAAATACATCGACACCGTTGACCTTGACCTGCACCTGGCCGCCTTCGGCTTCCAGAATGTCGATATCCGGTTCGCCGAAGATGACGAACAGGTTACCCTTGCCGGTGTTTTTGAGGTCGTCGGCCATGTGGAGGTCGGCGTTCATGCGGGCCTTGAGTACCGGGATGCGTCCGAGCTTGTCGAAGTCGGAGGAGCGTGCGTCGTAGTTGAAGGCGCAGGTGACCAGTACGTCGAAGTCGGCATCACCGGCTTCGCGGGCGGCGGAAACCAGGTCGGGACGGGCGACAGTGCCGAATTCGGGGCCGATAAAGATGCCTGCGCGTTTCTCGATGCCGGTTTCCTCTCCTCCTTCGAAATAGCGGCCCTCGGCGCAGATCAAGTCGCCGGGCCAGGGGGTGAGCGCGATGAAGTTGATCTTGTCCGTTTTGTGGGCCTGCTGGACCCCGGCGGTTTTGAGGTTTTCGAGGATCATCTGCACGAAGTCGCGTTCCTCGCTGTAATCACCCTTGCCGTCGCCAATACCGTCGATCAACTCATCGTTTTCATCCACGCCCAATACCCGGTGGGGTGACAGGCTTTCCACGGTAAAGGGTCCAGCGACACGGACTTTCTTTTTATCCTGGTAGGGTTTGTCGTAGAGGTATTCGCTATCGGCCATGGCGGCGATGGAGGCGTCGATTTCCTACTGGCGGGCGATACGCTGTTGCCACCATTTTTCATGAAATACCTTGCCACCCATGGAGAGCTTTTCATCGCTGCGGGGAATTTCCCACTCCTGCCAATTTTTATTCTCTTCGTCATTCAGTTTTTGACGCAGAGATTCAAGGAGGTCCTGGTATTTTTCCCAGATCACATCAATCTCGGCATTGTTGGCAATCGACTTGAGGGTGATATGGGGCACCCGTTCATAGACAAAACCGTGGGCGATATTGCCCCGGGTTGGCGCGCTGGAGGGTGCACCGCGGGTCAGCTCGGCTTCCTTGAGCTGGCCATCGCGGGAATCGGCCAGCAGGTAGAAGGGATAGCGTGCGCCCATAATACGGGCGCGTGCCAATGCCAGGGCAACGCGGGAGGTATCAACCGTAATCCAGCGGCGGCCCCATTGTTCGGCAACGGCGGCGGTGGTGCCGGAGCCGCAGGTGGGATCGAGGACAAGGTCGCCAGGGTCGGTGGTCATGAGAATGCAGCGTTCGATTACTTTTGTATTAGTTTGAAC
>NZ_JANIOA010000031.1 GCF_025175675.1 Sedimenticola hydrogenitrophicus | reverse complement strand
GGAGCATGGGAACGAGGAATTGACTCCGACCCCAGCGTTCTGCAACCCCCGCCCTTGCCACCTCCGGCCGACTCCTGTCTAATCTGACGTTCAATCTCCCACAATAAGAACGCCGTGCCTTTTTAACCATGCCTCGAACCGCTTCACGCTGGAAACTGGTCTCCATACTGGGTGTGATCCTGGTGGCAGGATTCGTGGTGGTGAATATCGCCAACTACCTGGTCTCCAGCAACTCCATCCGCTCGGCGCTGATCAACAATGAACTGCCGCTGACCAGCAACAATATCTACTCGGAAATCCAGACCAGCCTGCTGAGACCGATCTACATCTCCTCGCTGATGGCCAACGACACCTTCCTCAAGGACTGGGTGATAGAGGGCGAAAAGGATCTGGACAAGATCACCCGCTACCTGACCGAGATACAGCAAAAATACCAGGTTGCCTCCACCTTCCTGGTTTCGACCAAGACCCGGCACTACTACCACACCAAGGGGATTCTGAAGACGGTTTCCCCCAACGTGCCGAAGGACAGCTGGTTCTTCAGCATGGAGTCCCATCCGGGCAATTACCGGGTGGACGTGGATGCCAACGAAGCCAACCGCAATCACCTGACCATCTTCGTCAACCACAAACTGCATGACTTCGAGGGCAATTTTATCGGCGTGACCGGGCTGGGCCTGGACGTGGTGAACGTGGCCGAGATGATCAACCGGTATACCGAGAGCTATCAACGCGACATCTATTTTGTCGACCGCAAGGGGTTCATCAAAAGCCATCACGATGAGTCGATGATCGACACCGTCAATATCCTGAAGACGCCGGGTATCGCCTCCGTGGCGCAGGAACTGTTGGACGGAGAGGACGGTTTCCTGATCTACGAGCGGGCGAACGACACGATCCTGCTCTCCTACCGCTATATCCCGGAACTGGACTGGTTTCTGCTGGTGGAGCAGCCGGAGGACGTGGCCCTGGAACCGTTACGCCGTGCCCTCTACTTCAACCTGCTGTTCAGCGCGATCATCACCCTGGTGGTGCTGCTGATCAGCGGCTTCACCGTGCACCGTTTCCAGGGGCGTTTGGAGACCATGGCCCGTACCGACAAGCTCACCGGCCTGTTCAACCGCCAGTACTTCGACGTCCTGTTCGCCCACGTACTGAACAATGTCGGCCGCCACACCACCCGCCTCTCCCTGGCGCTGTTCGATGTGGACAACCTGAAGTTGGTGAACGACCGGGACGGCCACCTTGCCGGCGATCAGTTCCTGCGTTCGGTCTCCCTTTTGGCGCGTGAGCATATCCGCAAGAACGACGTCATTGCCCGCTGGGGAGGCGATGAATTCGTCATCCTGCTGCAGGAGTGCGATAGGGAAAGCGCCCTGCGCCTGATGAACAAGTTACGCCAGATCGTAGAGTCCACCCTGAACCAGGAGGAGAGCGAATTCCGGCTGTCAATCAGTGTCGGCGTGGCGGAATTCGAGGTCAACGACACCTGTGAAACCCTGCTCACCCGGGCCGATGCCCAGTTGTATGAAGCCAAGCGAATGGGCCGTAACCGGGTCGAGGGTTGACCGCGGCGGGCTCCGTGCTTGCCTGGGTTGGTGCAACCGGAGGTTTCGGGCAACCACGGGGGGTTGCCCCTACGGGGACGTTGAACACCGTACGGGCGACCCGATCGTAGGGGAAGGCCCCCGTGCCTGCCCGGGTCGGACTGCATCCTACACGCTGATGTTGGGGTTCGTTCCTCACCCCAACCTACGGCCTGGCCATCAAGTCCACCTGTGCATTCCAGCTTGGTAGGGTGGGCACGCTTTTTGTGCCCACGCCACTGGCGGCAGGTTCACGGTGAACCATCTGCGTCCATTCGTGTGAATCCGTGGTTCGGTCATGGCGATCGAGCAGATCCCGCGCGACCTCAGGCGACTGCGGGACGCCTGATGTCTACACTCTCTCTATATCTCTCGGCAGCACTGACGAAAACAGAAAATCCGGCAGTAAAGATGATTCCGGCCAATTCACTTGTTGACCACCCGTGATTTTTTAATTAGTGTTCGCTACAGAGTTACGTTTACGTAAACGTAATTCTCTTTTCAGATTATTTTCGTTACCGCGAATATATTTACAATCAATCGCGGTGACCGGCGACCAGCATAGCCATTCGCATGAGGGGGAGAGAGCTCCATGGCACTGAAAGACATACTTGTTCATATCGACAATACGCCGTACTGCGATAAGCGGGTCAAAATTGCCATCCAGCTCGCCAGGCAAAACGAGGCGGGGCTGACCGCGCTGTTTGCCCAGGTCGATCCCACCCTGAAGGGCTTTGAGCCGAACATGGCCAAGCGCCATCAAAACCACGAGGCGCTGAGTGAGCAGCTCCAGGGCAAATATGCCAAGCTGGCCGAGAAGGCCAATGTCGTGCTGACCTGGCTGACGGCGAAGCTGCCGAGCAACCTGGATCAGCTGATCAATCAGGTGATCCAGCAAGCCCAGCAGGCCGACATGATCATCGTTGGCCAGTATGATGAAAAGAACGCCGGAGGCACTGTGCCGGGAGATATGCCCGAGCATCTGGTGCTGGAGACCGGGCGTCCGGTGCTGATCATCCCCTACGCCGGAGATTTCAAGACCGTGGGTAAGAAGGTGGTCGTTGCCTGGACTACCGGGCGTGAATCCGTGCGCGCGCTCAATGATGCTATCCCATTGATGCGGGAGGCAAAAAAGGTCAAGGTCGTGGCCATCAATCCAAATAAAAAAACCAAGCAACCGTCCAGTGTCTCTGTGGAACAGGCGGCTGCCCACCTGGCCCGCCACGGCATCAAGGTGGAGAGCGATCAGTTCACCACCCGGGGCGTGGATGAGGGCAATCTGATCCTCAACTGCCTCTCCGACGAACGTGCCGACCTCCTGGTGATGGGCGCCTACGGTCATCACCGTTTTCGGGAGCTGATCCTGGGCGGCGTCACCCAGAAGATATTCGACCACATGACCACACCGGTACTGATGTCGCACTAAACTGATGCCTAGGCTTGGCAATGACAGCTGAAGGTTTGGCACCTGCCCGGCTCCCGTAGGGTGGTTTAGGCGCGCCCCGCACAGGGGGCGGCCGTTTGCATTGCACCGTATGCGCGCCGTAACCCACCCTACGATTACGGGCAATGCGGCCAGCCGCGGCGATAAAAAACAGCGGAACCGTATTGACCATTCAAAAGTTTTTATTTAGGGTGGGATAAAGTTTACGTTTACGTAAACGGAAAATAATTATAAATTGACGTCCACGTAAACTGTGTTAAATAAAAATAACGAATTACAGCAAGATCCGATGCCCATTTAACGCCCGAGTTGGGCGTTGCAGATAACAAATCTACCGGCGCGAGAGTCGCCGGACTATTGACCGTGAGAGGAGTTGAGGGAATGTTATTACCCCCAAACCAAACGGAAGGGCAACAGAGCGTAGCGCTCGATACCTTTCCGAAGCTGCTGCTGAACCACGCCCGGGTTCGCGGCAACAAGGTGGCAATGCGTGAAAAGGATCTCGGCATCTGGCAGTCATGGAGCTGGTCGCAAGTGGCCGAGGAAGTCCGGGCGCTGGCCTGCGGACTGGCCGCCCTGGGTTTCCAGCCCGGCGACAAACTGGCGATCGTCGGCGACAACCGCCCCCGCCTCTACTGGTCGATGGCGGCGGCCCAGTGCCTGGGCGGCATCCCGATTCCGCTGTACCAGGATGCGGTTGCCGAGGAGATGGTCTTCGTGCTGGACAACGCCGATGTCCGTTTTGCCGTGGTCGAGGACCAGGAGCAGGTGGACAAGCTGCTGGAGGCCCGGGAGCAGTCGCCGAAGATCGAGCATATCCTGTTTGACGACCCGCGCGGCCTGCGCCACTACGAATACCCCTTCCTCACCAGCATCGACAAGGCCCAGGAGCTGGGACGCGCCTATGACCTGGAGCACCCCGGCTTCTTTGAGAAGATGGCCGGTTCCACCAGCGGCAGCGACATCTGCATCATGCTCTACACCTCCGGCACCACCGGCAATCCCAAGGGCGTGGTGCTGACCAACGACAATGTCATCATCACCGCGCGCAACGGCATCATCCGCGAGGGGTTGACCGAGAATGAAGAGGTACTGGCCTACCTGCCGATGGCCTGGGTGGGTGACAACCTGTTCTCCTACGCCCAGTCCTACGTGGCCGGCTTCACCATCAACTGCCCCGAAAGCGGCGCCACGGTGATGACCGACCTGCGCGAGATCGGCCCCACCTACTATTTCGCCCCGCCACGCGTCTACGAGAACATGCTGACCCAGGTGATGATCCGCATGGAGGACGCCAGCAAGATCAAACAGCGCCTGTTCCACTATTTCATGGAGCATGCGAAGGGCACCGGCACCCGCATCCTGGACGGCAAGCCGGTCAGCTTCATGGACCGGCTGCTCTACAAGCTGGGCAACTTCTTCGTCTACGGCCCGTTGCGCGACGTGCTCGGGCTGGGCCGAATCAAGCTGGCCTACACCGCCGGCGAGGCGATCGGCCCGGAAATCTTCGACTTCTATCGCTCACTGGGCATCAACATCAAGCAGCTCTACGGCCAGACCGAGGGCATGGTGTTCATCTGCGTACAGCCGGATGGCGAGGTCTACGCCGATACGGTCGGTACCCCGGCCATCGATGTGGAGATCCGAATCGATGACAGCGGCGAGGTGCTCTACCGCAGCCCCGGGGTATTCCACTCCTATTACAAGAATCCCGAGTCGACCGCCAAGACCAAGACCGAGGATGGCTGGGTCTACACCGGCGACGCCGGCTACTTCGCCGAGAACGGCCACCTGAAGATCATCGACCGCGCCAAGGATGTCGGCAAGCTCAACGACGGCACCCTGTTCGCGCCCAAGTATATCGAGAACAAACTGAAGTTCTTCTCCTTCATCAAGGAGGTGGTGGCCTTCGGCAATGCGCGTGACTACGCGGCGGTATTCATCAATATCGACCTGGAGGCGGTGGGCAACTGGGCCGAGCGGCGCAACCTCGCCTACTCCGGTTATACCGACCTGGCCAATCAGGATGTGATCTACGACATGATCCAGGAGTGCGTGGAACAGGTGAACAGGGATCTCTCCAAGGACCCGCTGCTGGCCGATTCCCAGATAAAACGTTTCCTCATCCTGCACAAGGAGCTGGACCCCGATGACGGTGAGCTGACCCGTACCCGCAAGGTACGCCGCAACTTCATCGCCGAGCGTTATGGCCCCCTGATGGACGCCCTCTACTCGGATGTTGACGTAAAGCATGTGGAGACCCAGGTGAAGTTCGAGGATGGGCGCAGCGGCATTCTGACCGCCGACGTCAAGGTCCGCGACACCAAAACCTTCACCCCCGTCAAAGCGGTCAGCTGAGGATCAGGAGTCAATTATGTATGAACGCAAGTTTGGGGAAGTGATCCTCGACCTCAAGGGCATCTCGCTCTCGTTCGGCGCCATGCGGGTACTGAACAACATCAGTTTCAATGTCCGCAAGGGCGAGATCCGCTCCATCATCGGGCCCAACGGCGCCGGCAAGAGCTCGATGCTCAACGTGATCAACGGTGTCTATCATCCGCAGGAGGGTGAAATCACCTTCCGGGGCGAGGTACGCAAGGAGATGAAGGTACATGAGGCGGCGGGGTTCGGCATCGCCCGCACCTTCCAGAACATCGCCCTGTTCAAGGGCATGAGCACCCTGGACAACATTATGACCGGGCGCAACCTGAAGATGAAGTCCAATATGTTTTGGCAGGCCATTTACTGGGGCAAGGCGCAAAAGGAAGAGATCGAACATCGCAAGAAGGTGGAAGAGATCATCGACTTCCTGGAGATTCAGGCGATCCGCAAGACCCCGGTCGGCCGCCTCCCCTACGGCATGCAGAAGCGGGTGGAACTGGGCCGGGCGCTGGCGGCCGAACCCGAGATCCTGCTGCTGGACGAACCGATGGCCGGCATGAACGTGGAAGAGAAGGAGGATATGTCGCGCTTTGTGCTCGACATCAATGACGAGTTCGGTACCACCATCGTATTGATCGAACATGATATGGGTGTGGTGATGGATATCTCCGATCGCGTGGTGGTGCTCGACTATGGCCGCCAACTTGCCGATGGCACACCCGATGTGGTGCGCAACAACCAGGACGTGATCGATGCCTATCTTGGCGTTCCACACTAAGGCGATTTCTGTCAATGAACATCCCAACTTGCTGGTCTTTTCGTCCCCCTGCGGCGTTGCCCCAGGCATCACATAGTCCGACTATGCTTCGCCTGGGGCGCCTTGCAGGGAAACAAAAATCCTACGCAATCCGGAATATTCATTTCCGGCAATCGCCTAATTCTGGAGAGAAATAATGCGCCTCGAACGTGATGTCTTCTACATCATCCTTGCTTCACTCCTGCTGATGGTGGCCATCCCCTGGACGGCCGGCTTGCTGTCGGAGGAAATCTTCTTTGAGTGGCCCTTCTTCTTCGAAGTGGCCATCGGCGGTCTGTTGTCCGGTGTCATGTATTCACTGGTTGCGCTGGGCTTCGTACTGATTTTCAAGGCCTCCGGCGTGTTCAACTTCGCCCAGGGCGCCATGGTGCTGTTCGCCGCCCTGACCCTGGTCGGCCTGAACGAGATGGGGCTGCCGATGTGGCTGGCCATCATCGCCACCCTTATCGTGATGCTGGTGCTGGCCATGGCCATCGAGCGGGTTGTGCTGCGTTCCCTGGTCAATCAGGAACACATCATCCTGTTCATGGCCACCATCGGCATCGCCTACTTCCTCGACGGCTTCGGCCAGACCATCTGGGGCTCCGAGGTGAAAATCCTGGATCTCGGCTTTTCCCAGAACCCGGACTTCTACTTCGGCGGCCTGATTCTGATTAATGATTTCGATCTGATCGCCGCCGTCATCGCCGGCATACTGGTGATAGTGCTGGCCCTGTTCTTTCAGTACACCCGCATCGGCCGCGCCCTGCGTGCCGTTGCCGATGATCACCAGGCGGCCCTCAGCGTCGGCATCCCGCTGAAACATATCTGGGTCATCGTCTGGGCCGTGGCAGGCATTGTGGCGCTGGTCGCCGGCATCATGTGGGGCAGCAAACTGGGGGTGCAGTTCTCCCTGGCACTGATCGCCCTGAAGGCCCTGCCGGTGCTGATCCTGGGCGGATTCACCTCGATTCCGGGTGCCATTATCGGCGGCCTGCTGATCGGCGCGGGCGAGAAGCTGGCGGAGGTATTCATCGCGCCGATGATAGGCGGCGGCATCGAGGACTGGTTCGCCTACATGCTGGCGCTGGCCTTCCTGGTATTCCGTCCACAGGGGCTGTTCGGCGAAAAGATCATCGAGAGGGTGTAACGCATGTTTTACCGTGAAGCTGGAGAGTTCAAGGCATCCTACAAGGCGGATCAGGCGATCCTGCCCATCCGTCAGGATCGCTGGTTCATATGGGCCATATTGGCCGTCGCCTTCCTGGTGATCCCCGCCGTTTCGAGCGATTACTGGCTGGGCACCATCATGTTGCCGTTCCTGATCCTGGCGCTGGCCGCGATCGGCCTCAACGTGCTGACCGGCTACGCCGGACAGCTGAGCCTCGGTACCGGCGGCTTCATGGCCACCGGCGCCTTTGCCGCTTACAAACTGGCTACCATGTTCCCGGGCATGCACATCCTGTTGGTGCTGCTGTTCTCCGGCACCATCACCGCCGGCGTCGGCATCCTGTTCGGTATCCCGTCGCTGCGCATCAAGGGCTTCTATCTGGCGGTGGCCACCCTGGCGTCCCAGTTCTTCCTGATCTGGATGTTCAACAAGTTCGGCTGGTTCACCAACTACAGCTCCTCCGGCGTGATCAGCGCGCCGCCCATGACCGCCATCGGCGACGTGCTGGTGACCGGGGCGCATGCCACCGTGACGGCCAAGTACCTGTTTGCCCTGAGCATCGTCACCCTGCTCGCCCTGATCACCAAGAATCTGGTGCGTTCCAACATCGGTCGCGAGTGGATGGCGGTGCGCGACATGGATATCGCCGCGGAGATCATCGGCATCAAGATGTTGCCCACCAAGCTGAAGGCTTTCGCCTATAGTTCCTTCCTGTGCGGGATTGCCGGCGCGCTCTGGGCCTTTGTACATACCGGATCGGTGGAGCCGCTGGCGTTCGATGTGAACCGCTCGTTCCAGATCCTGTTTATGATCATCATTGGCGGTCTCGGCTCCATCATGGGCGCCTTTCTGGGTTCGGCCTTTATCGTGCTGTTGCCGATCTTCCTCTCCAATGCACCCCACTGGTTCGGACTCGATATCCCGGTGGATCTCATTTCACACATCGAAGCGATGGTATTCGGTGCGTTGATTATCTTTTTCCTGATTGTCGAGCCGCATGGTCTCGCCCGGCTCTGGCAGATTACCAAGGAAAAACTGCGGCTCTGGCCGTTCCCTTACTGATAAAGGGTCTTTAGACATGCAAGTTCAACAATCCGATCAGGATAACTTGTGATTGTTCAGATGGAGGAAACAACGAGTGAATATTAAAAAAGTTAAAACCGGTATTATCGCTGCCGCCGTAGGCATGGCCTGCCTGGTATCCACGCCGGCTGTCATGGCCGCGGAGAGCCAGTTCATCGGTTCTCTGGTCTATCGCACCGGCCCCTATGCGCCGGGCGGTATCCCCTGGGCTGATGGCTTCGCCGAT
Source organism: Sedimenticola hydrogenitrophicus (assembly GCF_025175675.1). Taxonomy (GTDB): domain Bacteria; phylum Pseudomonadota; class Gammaproteobacteria; order Chromatiales; family Chromatiaceae; genus Sedimenticola; species Sedimenticola hydrogenitrophicus. The sequence continues at coordinate 41,392 of NZ_JANIOA010000031.1, read as the reverse complement.
TACATCAACCTGCTCAACGAGCGTGATGGTGGCATCAACGGCGTCAAGCTCAATCTGGAAGAGTGCGACACCGCCTACAACACCGACAAGGGCGTGGAGTGTTATGAACGGCTGAAGGGCAACGGACCCACCGGGATGCCGGCGGTGATGCCGCTCTCCACCGGTATCACCTATGCCCTGCTGGACCGCGTGGTGGCCGACAAGATCCCGCTCATCACTTCCGGTTACGGCCGTGCTGACGGTTCCGATGGGACCATCTTCCCTTACGTCTTCGTACCGCCGGCAACTTACTGGGGTGGCGCGGATATTGCCATCAACTACATCTCCCAGCAGGAAGGCGGGTACGGCAACCTGAAGGGCAAGAAGATCGCCCTGGTCTACCATGACTCCGCCTATGGCAAGGAGCCGATCAAGACCCTCGAAGCGTTGGCTGCCCAGCATGGCTTCAACCTCACCCTGTTCCCGGTACCGCACCCCGGACTGGAACAGAAATCGACCTGGCTGAAGATCGGTCGGCAGCTGCGTCCGGACTATGTCCTGATGTGGGGCTGGGGCGTGATGAACGCCACCGCCATCAAGGAGGCGGCGGCGGTCAATTTTCCGCGTGAGAAATTCATCGGTGTCTGGTGGTCAGGCAACGATGCCGACATGGTGCCGGCCGGCGACGCGGCGGTGGGTTACAAATCCCTGCAGTTCAACGGTGTAGGTGCTGACTTCGATGTGCACAAGATGATCAAGCAGGTGCTCTACGCCAACGGCAAGGGTTCCGCCAAGTCCGAGGCGGGTATCGGTGAGGTGGCCTACAACCGGGGCGTACAGAGTGCGGTCATCCTTACCGAGGCCCTGCAGGGCGCCATGAACGAGTTTGGCAACAAACCGGTCACCGGTGAACAGGTACAGTGGGCCCTGGATCGTCTCGACATCGACGAGGCACGCCTGAAGGCGATCGGCGCCGAGGGTCTGTTCGACCCGATCAAGCTGAGCTGTGCCGACCATCTGGGCAAGGGACGCGCCAAGATGACCCAGTGGGATGGTACCCAGTGGAAGGCGATCAGCGACTGGATCGAGCCTAACAACGAGATGCTTGGCGCCATGTACAAGGAATCCGCGGCGGCCTACGCCAAGGAGAAAGGCATCACCCCGCGTGCGTGTAACTGATCGCGGTTAGCGGTGGCGTAATTCCACCGCACGAGGTCCCCGCGGCCGTGACGGCCGCGGGGACATCTCCCCACACACAGAGATTGAACAGGCACGGCATGACTGACAAAGCAACTGCCTTTTTAGAGGTCAACAACATCGAGGTGATCTACGATCACGTCATCCTGGTGCTGAAGGGGGTCTCCCTGGAGGTGCCGAAAGGTGGCATCGTCGCCCTGCTCGGTGCCAACGGTGCGGGCAAGTCCACCACTCTCAAGGCGATATCCAACCTGCTTGGCGCGGAACGCGGGGATGTCACCAAGGGCAACATCCTCTACAAGGGGGAGGCGGTCGAGAGCCTGAATCCTTCGGACCTGGTAAAACGCGGCGTCATTCAGGTGATGGAGGGGCGTCACTGCTTCGAACACCTGACCATTGAAGAGAATCTGCTCACCGGCGCCTATACCCGCCGTGACGGGCGCAAGGCGATCGCCCAGAGCCTGGAACTGATCTACAACTATTTTCCCCGACTGCGCGAACGCCGCAGCAGTCAGGCCGGTTACACCTCCGGCGGCGAGCAACAGATGTGCGCCATCGGCCGCGCCATGCTGGCGCAACCGGAGATGATTCTGCTGGACGAACCCTCCATGGGGCTGGCGCCCCAGCTGGTGGAAGAGATCTTCGAGATCGTCAAGAAATTGAATCAAAACGAAGGGGTCAGCTTCCTGCTGGCCGAACAGAATACCAATGTCGCCCTGCGTTATTCCGACTATGGCTACATCATGGAAAACGGGCGCGTGGTCATGGAAGGCAACGCCAAAGAGCTCGGCGAGAATGAGGATGTCAAGGAGTTCTATCTGGGCCTCTCCAGCGAGGGTCGCAAGAGCTTCCGCGACGTCAAGAACTACCGCCGCCGTAAGCGCTGGCTGGCATAGCCGATATCGGCGTGGCGGCGCGTGATCGCCACGGAATCCATCGGAGACAATTGTAGGGTTCGCGCAAGAATAAATCCGTAGTACCGAGGGCGTTCCTGGACCCCGCTGGCAAGACACGCTTTGCAGGCAATGGCTGTTCCCTTGGCAAAAAGCGTAACGCCGCCAGCGGGGTCCAGGGGCGATCGAATACAGGAACTTATTCTTGCGCGAGCGCTTAGCGGTATGTGGCATGGATACCCGCCACAGCGCCCAAGGCAGCCCGCGGCAAATGCAAAGGTCGTTTGCCCTGATCGGAAAATCACACCAGGCAGGCAGTACCATGACAAACTATTACGATGAACTGGAAACCCGGGATCCCCGGACACGGCAGCGGGCACTGATCAAGTCGGTCGCCGCGCAGGTCGACCATGCCAAGGCCGAGGCCCCGGCCTATGGCCGGATCCTGGCCGATTTTGATCCGGCCGAAATCACCTCAGCGGAAGCGGTGGCCCGGTTGCCGCTTACCCGCAAGTCATCGCTGATTGAGCTGCAGCAGAGTACCAGGCCTTTGGGCGGCATGGCGGCGATCAAGTCACCCAACCTGGCCTATCTGTTCGCCTCTCCGGGTCCGATTTACGAGCCGGGCTCGAAACGGCACGACTCCTGGCGTTTCGCGCGGGCCCTGTTTGCCGCCGGATTCCGCACCGGCGAGTTGGTGCATAACTGCTTCTCCTACCATTTCGTTCCGGCCGGCGCCATGCTCGACAGCGGCGCCCACGCCCTGGGTTGCACGGTAATCCCCGCCGGGGTCGGCCAGACAGAGCTGCAGGTGCAGACCATCGCCGACCTGCGGCCGGACGGCTACGTGGGTACCCCCTCGTTTCTCAAGATCATCCTGGAAAAGGCGGATGAGATGGGGGCGGACGTCAGCAGCCTGAAGAAGGCGCTGGTCTCGGGCGAGGCGTTGCCGCCGCCATTACGCGCGGGATTCAACAAACGGGGCATCCAGGTCCTGCAGTGCTACGCCACCGCCGATCTTGGCGTCATTGCCTATGAAACCGAGGCCATGGAGGGTCTGGTGATCGATGAGGGGGTCTATGTGGAGATCGTCCGTCCCGGCACCGGTGAACCGGTGGCCGATGGCGATGTGGGCGAGGTGGTGGTCACCAGCCTCAACCCGGACTATCCGCTGATCCGCTTCGCCACCGGCGATCTCTCGGCCATCCTGCCGGGAATCAGCCCCTGTGGCCGCACCAACCGGCGCATCAAGGGCTGGATGGGTCGCGCCGATCAGACCGCCAAGGTGCGGGGCATGTTCATCCATCCGGAGCAGGTGGATCGGGTGATCAAGCGCCACCCGCAGATCCGCAAGGCGCGCCTGCTGGTCGACTGGGTCAATGAGAGCGACCAGATCACCCTGCAGTACGAAGCGGAGAGCCCATCGCCGGAACTTGACAAGGCGATCGCCGAGAGTATCCGGGATATTTGCAAAGTCCGCGGCGAAACCCGCTGCATGTCCCCCAATAGCCTGCCAAACGACGGCAAGGTGATAGACGACATCCGGAAATACGACTGAGCCCAATACTACTTAGTTAAGGGTAAAACTCCCGTCATCCCGGCGCAGGCCGGAGGAGTGGTGCAGGGATGCACCGTTTACGGACCTAAGAATGGCATCCATATCCACCAATGGTGGTCGCTTCTCTGGATTCCGGCCTGCGCCGGAATGACGATCCACTTGCTTTCAGGGGAATAGCCTGCCTAATTAAGTGCCATTCACGACTGAGCCGAATTGTTCCCACGGCAGATAGGTGGCGGCCCGGATGCGACCGCCACCGCCCAAACAGAAACAACCGACAGGATGCCGGTGAGGCACGAACCGCATCGTTCGCCGGCCTTTGGGGTGATGCGGTTCGCAAGCTCACCGGCATCCTACAGTGGTTGGGAGCATTACATGTTTGTCCGGAGGGGCGGGTGCCAGCCCCTCCACCATGAATTAAGGACCATGGTGAAATACTCCCCACTGGTAAAACCAGGCAGGGGTGGAATCATGGCATCCGGCGGTTCTTGTCTCACACCGAATGTAGGGTTGATATATTCATTGCACTGCAATAAAAGTACAGGCTGACTATTTTTCTGGCAAAATGGCGCAATGAAAAACCAAAGCTTTCTCGCCGGCTATCGGGTGCTGGATCTGTCCCAGTATATCCCCGGCCCGTTCGCCACCCGGATGCTCTCCGACCTGGGTGCCGACGTGATCAAGGTGGAACCGCCTCGCGGCGATCCGATGCGCAACTTCATGCTCTCGGACAACGCCACCCCTTCGGCGCTCTATCGGCACCTGAATCGCGGCAAGCGGGTGGTCCGGCTGGATCTGAAATCGGATCAGGGCAAGGCCGAACTGAGCCGGTTGCTGAAACAGGCCGATGTATTGTTGGAATCGTTCCGTCCCGGGGTGATGGACCGTCTCGGTTTTGACCGCACCCGGCTGGAACTGCTGAATCCGCAACTGGTCCATTGCGCCCTCTCCGGGTTCGGACAGAACGGCCCCTACCGCGATCACGCCGGACACGACCTGACCTATTGCGCGGCCAGCGGTGCGCTGAGCGCCACCGGCACCCTCGACCAGCCGATGATCATCTTTCCGCCGCTCGCGGATCATGCCGGGGCCATGCAGGCGGTGACGGCGATCCAGTCGGCCCTGTTGGGGCGGGCCAACAGCGGCAAGGGGGCGTTCATTGACATCAGCCTGTTCGATTCGGCCATGGCCTGGCAATATCTCGGATTGAGCGAAGCGGAAGAGAAGGCCGGTACGCAACGGGAACGGTTGCTGCTGAACGGCGGTGCCGCCTGCTACAACATCTACCAGACGGCGGACAACCAGTTCCTCGCCCTGGCACCGCTGGAGGCCAAGTTCTGGCGCGCTTTCTGCGAGGCGGTGGATCGTTCGGCCTGGATCCCCCGGCAGTTGGAGACCATGCCCCAGACCGCGCTGATCGGCGAACTGAGCGAGCTGTTCCTCTCCCAGCCGCTGGAACACTGGCAACATCTGCTGGGTGACGTCGACTGCTGTTTTGAGACCATCCCCACCCTGGATCAGGCGAAGCACCACCCGCAGGTGGAGGCCCGGGGACTGCTGAATGATTGGGAACCGGCGTATCCGGCCTGGATCAACGGTGCGCCCTGCCGCCTGCCCCATCGACTGCTGGAGATCGGGGATGGGGAGAGTGTGGAGTGGCTGCCTGACCAGTTATGATGGAACCCCAACGGGCCTGAAATTCGTTATTGAACCGCGAAAGACACGAAAGTCTCCAAAAGACTATCCGTATTCATTTGCGTTCATTCCATCCTTAGGTCCGTAAACGGTGCATTGCATCCTCGGCTCCGTTATCGGTACATCCCTGTACCACTCCTCGCGGCTGACAATTTCGCGATATGGCCTGGCCAACGGGTGATCAAGTATGTCCCAATAGCCATAACTACTCACGGGATGATTGGCCTGCCTTGCTGGCCGATCTTGATGGCGCCTCGAATCCGACCCTTTTTTCAGATTCAAGCCTGCCCTTGTCTGAGCGAAGCGAGTTTGGGCAGGCGCTGAAAAATGGGCCGGATTCGAGGAGGCAAGCCATCGTGTGAGGCCGGCAAGGCAGGCCAATCACTTACAGACCGGGTGAGTAGTTACCTATAGCCGATGTCCCAGCTTGCGCAGATGCTGTCGCACATTCTGCTCGGCCAAGGGTATCAGTTTCCGGTTGATGCCACGGTAGAGACTCTTGACGATCCGATCCAGGTCATCTCCCTGCTCCATCAGCGCCTGGATCTGCGCCTCCCGCTCCCGGCGATGCTGCAGGGTCTTCTCCAGCAGATGGGTACCGCCGATCGGGATGCCATGGGACGAGACGATCGCCCGGGGCTGCAGGTCGATAATGCGCTGCAGGGTATCGAAGTAGTCCTGCATATTGCCTTCCGGTTCGGGGATCACCACCGTGGCCAGCGGTTGTACCAGGTCCGCCACGAAGAACCAGGACATGTCCGTGGGTGCCAGCCCGATCATGCCGTCATCGTGTCCGGGCAGTTCGTAGCAGTGCACATCCCGCCCCAGCCAGCGGGTCAGCCGGGTCCCCTCCTCCACGGGTACGAACTCGATGCCGTCCAGGTAGTCGGCACCGTTATGCTGCAGCAGGTACTCGCGGGTTTTGACCGAGATGAGCATCGGCAGCCCCAAGCGCCGGGCAATCTCGGGTGAACGTTCATGATGATCCCGGTGGTGGTGAGTGATCAGGATGCCATCCACCGGATAGCGCTCCAGGGTATTGAACAGCAGTCCCAGCACCTCGTCCGAGGCCGGGGCCGGGTCCACCAGATAGCGCGGCGCCCCGCCGTCACCGACGATCAGGGCATAGGTATATTCGGCCGGCGGCAGGGTGTTGGAGCGGGTGGGTATGTAACCGAGACCGCGGATCATCTCCAGGTAGGCCAGTTCGCGCTGTTCATCGTAGTCGAGGCTGAACGGCTCGATCACGCTGGTGGTGATGTCCTCGGCCAGTGCCCGGGCGGTGCGCATGATCGGCACCACCATCATCCCCTGGCCGGTCTCGTAGCGCTCCAGGAACGCCTCGCGGTGCAGCCAGTCCGACCAGGCAATCTCGTCGCTGGCTGGCGTAAACGTCGGCTTGGAGCGTAGCACAATCTTGTAGTAGTGGGCGTGGAAGCGCACCGGTTCGAAAGATGGAGTGGCGGCGATCCCAATCAACTCGATTCGCTCCACTTGATCCTGTTCGAGAGCCTGTTCCAGGTCGAAAGACAATTCCTCGTCCAGTTCCCGTATCAGGGCACGGATGCGTTCCGGTCGAAACCCGGCAAGGTGCGGGTGACTGTAACTGAAACCGGCATCCTCCTCGTCCACCTTGCCGCCGGGAAAGGCGTAATAGCCGGGAAAGGCGCGCAGGTAGTCCTGGCGTCTGATGACAAACACCTCATCCCCATGTACTAGTACGGCAGTTACGGCATCACGCATGACAACATCCCAATCCAGGTTTGTTGCAGATGATACCATAGGCACCCGCCGGCGGGTTCAATCACCCACTAAACTGATGGTTAATGCTAGTACTTGTAGGGTGGATAAGCTTGCGCATCCACCGCCCCCGGGCCGATATCGCTGCGAGGCGCCGCTCCTACAGGTCGATTTTTACCATGACCGGGTTAATAACAAACCAACCGAAAGTTTCTGTGGACCCAGGACGGTCGGGCAGCGTTGTCGGCCGCGAGGAGTGGTACAGGGATGTACCGATAACGGAGCCGAGGATGCAATGCACCGTTTACGGACCTAAGGATGGAATGAACGGGAATACTCTCCTGCCCGAATGCCCCCTCCCCTGGCGCGGCATGGTCTCCTACCGCCCCGGGCTCTTTGGCAGCCAGCCACCAGTGGCCTGCAACGGGCGTTGGCTGTCCGGTTCGCTGACCCAGGCGACCAGGGCATGGCGAGTGGCCCCGGTCGGCCGAATCTCCGGCAGTGACGCCTGCCAGCTGAGATCCGCGGAGTCGCTTGCATTCAGCCCGACCACGACAAACTCATGGGCCAGTTCACGGCCCCGGTTCTCCCCGGCCGCCACCTCGCTGGTCAGGCCGAAGGCCAGGACCGCCAGGTGCAGGCGCAAGGCCCCGGGCGGTTGTCCCAGCGCTTCGAAGCGGGCCCTGATCCGATCCCCGTCCAGTTCCAGTGACAGCGAGCCCACCCGCTCATCCGCCTCCGCCGGCCGTTGGTTCAACCAGCGCCGCCACTCCTTGCCGTTCAGCAGCATCCCCGGTGTATAGACGGTGCGGATGCCGCCCTCCCGCTGATAGCGGTACTGGCGATCGGAAAAACGTGCCTCGGCGAAACGATCTTTCCAGCCGATGTAGTCCCAGTAGTCCACATGAAAGGCCAGCGGGATCACCCGACTCCACAGCCCCTTCTCCTGGAGAAACCCATTCAGCCAAGCCTCCGCCGGCGGACAACTGCTGCAGCCTTCGGAGGTGTAGAGCTCCACCAGGTTGACCCGTCGTTCACCACTGGCGATCCGCAGGGTGTCGGCCGCCAGTGCCGTACCCGCGAGCGCCATACCCGCGAGCAGGGTCGCCACCAGCAGCCCGGCTCCGGTCCACGCCTTTATCTTCATCATCGGTAACTTACTCCCCCGGTCTGTAAGTGATTGGCCTGCCTTGTTGGCCGATCTTGACCCAGCCATCACGTGAGGCCGGCAAGGTAGGCCAATCACCCCATGAGTAGTTACCATCAGCGCTCCTCCTTCAGCAGCCGCTGCGCGCGCTGGATCGGCACGAGCCGCCGCAGCAGGTCTCCCAGTTTCGCCCGGGTCCGAGGTGGAATCCTGAACAACATCAGGCCCAGGAACAGCGCCAGGTAGAGCAGCGGCGACAGGGTATCCGCCTTCACCAGCCAGAGGTAGTGCAGCACCCCGCCGAGACCGCACAGATAGACCAGCCGGTGCAGCCGCTTCCAGCGCTTGCCACCGAGCAGCCGGATGATCCGGTTGTGCGAGGTGGCCGCCAGGGGAATCAGCAGCACAAAGGCGCTGAATCCGACCGTCACATAGGGACGCTTGACCACATCCGCCAGGATCGCGGCCAAATCAAGACTGTGGTCCAGCACGGCGTAGGTGGCGAAATGGAGCAAGGCATAAAAAAAGCTGTAGAGGCCGGTCATGCGCCGCAGGCGCACAAACTCATTGATTCCAGTTACCTTGCAGAGCGGCGTGATGGCCAGGGTGAGCAGCAGCAGGCGCAACGCCCAGAGGCCGGTCTGGTAGGTGATGGTCTCCACCGGGTTGGCCCCCAGATTGTCCGTGATGCCGCGCCCTGTCAGCAGCGCCAGGGGTACCAGCAGCAGGACAAACAGGGCCGGCTTGAGCAGCCGGGTGATGATCTGTGCACGCGTCATAGTAGCCGGTCTCTATCAAAAATATTGCTTCAGATCCATGCCGCTGTAGAGCGACGCCACCTGCTCGGCGTAGCCGTTGAACATCAGGGTCTCCTGCTTCAGCCAGTTGCCGATGCGCCGCTCCTTCTTCTGGCTCCAGCGCAGGTGATCCACGTTGGGGTTCACATTGGAGTAGAAACCATACTCGTTCGGCTGCACCTGATTCCAGGTACAGACCGGCTGCTCCTCGGTGAAGCTGATACGCACGATCGACTTGATGCTCTTGAAGCCGTACTTCCAGGGTACCACCAGGCGCAGCGGCGCACCGTTTTGATTCGGCAATTCGGCACCGTACATGCCGACTGCCAGCATCGCCAGCGGATGCATCGCCTCGTCCATGCGCAACCCCTCGCGATAGGGCCACTTGAGTACCTGGCGCTTCTGCCCGGGCATCCGCTCAGGATCGTGCAGGGTATAAAAGGCCACATACTTCGCCCTGGAGGTAGGCTGGAAGCGCTTCAGCGCGTCCCCCAGGGAGAACCCCACCCAGGGGATCACCATCGACCAGGCCTCGACACAGCGCAGCCGGTAGATGCGCTCCTCCAGGGGATGGGGGCGCAGAAAGTCCTCCAGGTCATAGCTGCCGGGCTTTTCACAAGCTCCGTCCACCACCACCGACCAGGGCCGGGGGACGAAGGACTGAGCATTCTCCTTCGGGTCGCTCTTGCCGGTGCCGAATTCGTAAAAGTTGTTGTAACTGGTGGCGTCCTCGTATTCGGTCAGTTTCTCATCGATGCTGAACGGGCTCTTGCGCAGTTCGGGGAATGGTCGGCGGTCGGGCGCCTCGGCCCAGGAGTTTTTCGCCCAGGGCAGACCGGCCAGCGTCGCTGCGACACCGACCCCCAACAGACCGCTGTCACGGATGAACCGGCGGCGCTCCAGGTAGGTGGCCTGGTCGGTGATCTCGGAAGGTTTGATGGCCTCGGGTCTTTTGATCAGCATATTATCATTCCCATATCGGTGAGCCGGTGTTTAATCAAGTATGGGGGAGACTATGCGGAAAACGAATGACGCGGACATCACCCAATGATCACAATTTGATAACATCGCCGTTTGGCGAGCAATACCGTTCTGTCCGGGTCCGTTGTTTTAGCCGTGAGGAGTTCCACGTTCCCACGCTCCGCGTGGAAACGCGTACCAAACCGGGCGCTACACTGACTTTCACGAAATTCGATTCGTGAATACACATAAACACCATGAAAGCGCTGGTCAAGCTTCGTAGAGTGGGCACGTCTTCTGTGCCCACGCTGTTATAACGTGGTATGCATTCCCACGCTCTGAGACTGTGAAAGAATTGCCAAATGACGCGAAAAGGGGGGTACCCAAACCCTTCCCGAGATGGCGATCGCCTTACTACGGGCTTCTCAGGCGGTCAATTTTTTTGCCGCGTTGATCAGCCTGAATACTTTCACAGTCTCGGAGCGTGGGAACGAGTCACAGGAACCACGGATAGACACAGATTCACACAGATAGGAGATCAGAGTTCTGAATCCGTGTTTATCTGTGTGAATCCGTGGTTTCCTCGTTCCCACGCTCCGCGTGGAAACGCGTACCAAACCGGGCGCTATACTGATTTCATCATAGAACTTGATTCCGGGATCCACATGAACACGATGAAGGCGTTGGTCAAGGCAGAGGCAAAACCCGGCATCTGGCTGCAGGAGGTGCCCCTGCCCAAGGTCGGGATCAATGACGTACTAATCAGGATAAAGCGCACCGCCATCTGCGGCACCGATATCCATATCTACAACTGGGACAGCTGGGCGCAAAAAACCATCCCGGTACCCATGGTGGTAGGCCACGAGTTCGTCGGCGAGATCGTCGAGGTGGGGAGCAATGTCAATGACTTCAAGCCGGGGGAGATCGTCTCCGGCGAGGGCCATGTGGTGTGCGGACGCTGCCGCAACTGCATGGCCGGCCGCCGCCACCTGTGCGCCCACACCAGCGGCGTGGGGGTCAACCGCACCGGCGCCTTCGCCGAGTACCTGGCCCTGCCCATGTCCAATGTCTGGGAACACCGCCCCGGCATCGATCTGGACGTGGCCGCCATCTTCGACCCGTTCGGCAACGCGGTGCACACCGCCCTGCAGTTCGACTTGCTGGGCGAGGATGTGCTGATCACCGGGGCCGGACCGATCGGCGCCATGGCGGCGGCCGTCTGCAAGCATGCCGGCGCCCGCCACGTGGTGATTACCGACGTCAACCCCTGGCGCCTGGAACTGGCGAAACGGCTGGGAGCGGACCGCACGGTGGATGTGCGCCACGAGAGCCTGGAGCAGGTGAAACAGGAGCTGAACATGAGCGAGGGCTTCGACGTGGGGCTGGAGATGTCCGGCAATGCCGACGCCTTTAACCAGATGATCAGTCACATGTGCCACGGCGGCAAGATCGCCCTGCTGGGGATCGTCGGTGAAGAGACCCGAATCGACTGGAACACGGTGATCTTCAACATGCTCACCATCAAGGGGGTGTATGGCCGGGAGATGTACGAGACCTGGTACAAGATGTCTGTTTTCATCGAGGCGGGACTGGATATCTCTCCGGTGATCACCCACCACTACCCCTACACGGATTTCCAGGCCGGCTTCGACGCCATGCTGTCAGGCCAGTCGGGCAAGGTGATACTGAACTGGGAAGACCAGTAGGTCACCTTCCCAATCGATCTGATTGTAGAGTGGATAAGCGACAGCGCATCCACCGCGGCATTGGTGGATGCGCCTACCGGCTTATCCACCCTACAAAACCGGGAGGAGCAGGAGACATCATGTACGGACAATTTCAGCAACATCTGCAGCAGCAGCTCGACGCGATCCGCACCGCCGGACTGTACAAGGACGAACGGATCATCTCCTCACCCCAGGGGGCCCATGTCTCGGTCGAGCAGGGCGCCGAGATCATCAACCTGTGCGCCAACAACTACCTGGGCCTGGCCCAGCACCCGAGGATCCGCGAGGCCGCCGCCCGGGGGCTGGAGACCTGGGGTTACGGGCTCGCCTCGGTGCGCTTCATCTGCGGCACCCAGACCATCCACAAGACCCTGGAACAGCGGCTGAGCCGCTTCCTCGGCATGCAGGAGACCATCCTCTACCCCTCCTGCTTCGACGCCAACGGCGGCCTGTTCGAGACCCTGCTGGGCGAGGAGGATGCGGTGATCTCCGACGAGCTGAACCACGCCTCGATCATCGACGGCGTCCGGCTCTGCCGCGCCCGGCGCTACCGCTACAAGAACAACGACATGGAAGATCTGGAGCGGCAGCTGCGCCGGGCGGAGGCCGATGGTGCCCGCTTCAAGCTGATCACCACCGACGGCGTCTTCTCCATGGACGGCTACTACGCCCAGCTGGACAAGATCTGCGACCTGGCGGAGCGCTACCCGGCGCTGGTGCATTTCGATGACAGCCATGCCGTCGGCTTTGTCGGCGAGCGCGGGCGCGGCAGTCACGAGCACTGCCGCTGCATGGAGCGGGTGGATATCACCACCGGTACTCTGGGCAAGGCCCTGGGGGGCGCCAGCGGCGGCTATACCAGCGGCCGTCGCGAGATCGTGGAACTGCTGCGCCAGCGCTCCCGTCCCTACCTGTTTTCCAACACCGTGGCCCCGCCGGTGGTGGCCGGCGCCATCGCCGCCCTCGACCTGCTGGAGGAGTCCGGCGAACTGCGCGAGCGGCTGCAGCAGAACACCCGCCTGTTCCGCGACGGCCTGGAACGCGCCGGATTCGATCTGTTGCCGGGCAGCCACCCGATCGTCCCGATCATGCTCTACGAGGCACCCAAGGCAGCGGAGTTTGCCCGCCGCATGCTGGATCAGGGGATCTACGTGGTGGCCTTCTCCTACCCGGTGGTCCCGCAAGGCCGGGCGCGCATCCGCACCCAGATCTCGGCGGCCCATACCACGGAAGACCTGGAGTTCGCCATCGCGGCGTTCAGCCGGGTCAAGACGGAGATGGGTATTTAGGAGAAAGCACGTTCGTAGGGTGGGTTAGGCGCGCCCTGCTCAGGGGTGGCCGTTTGCATTGCACTGCGCGCGCGCCGTAACCCACCGTCTGGCGGCTGCGGAGTCGGGGGGTTGGCGCCGCGGCGAGTCAACTAATCGCGCGCATGAAGTCGCCTGAGCAGTTCATAGGCCTCGCGGATCTCGATGAAGCGCCCCGGCTCGCCCCCCTTGTCGGGGTGGTGCAGGGTAATCAGTTGCCGGTATCGGCGCTGGATGCCTGCCCAGGTGATCGTCTCGCACCCGGCCAGTCCAAGCAGGGCCAACGCCTCGGCCTGGCGGTCGACGGCGTGGTAGCGATCCCAGAACCCCTGTAGCAGGGCGGCCACGTCGGCCGCCGAGGTCTGATGCAGATTGTCCCAGTCCAGGTAATAACGGCGCAGCGCCTCGTCGCTGGCAAGCTCCCCCTCGGCAGGGCCGTCACGCTCCGCACCGGCTACCAGCACAATCAACAGCGGATCGATCCGCAGGACCAGGCCCTCTTCCCGCAGCAGCCCCTGTAACTGGTAGAGGGCATTCATCACCAGGAAGTGTTTGCGGAACAGCGCCAGATCAGTCCCCTTTGCCGTCCCCTTCCCGGCAAAGGCCGCATCCCGCCGCTGCAATCGTTTGATCAGTTCATGCTCGCTCAAACCCGCGGGCGAGTCTCGCAGCAGCGACAGGATGGGGGTAATCAGCGGGTTGTTATGCATGGTGCTATTATCCATACTTTCAACTTAGGGCTCGCGCAAGAATAATTCCGTAGTACCGAGGGCGTTCCTGGACCCCGCTGGCAAGGCACGCTTTGCAGGCAATGGCCGCTCCCGGCCATCCATGGCCTCCGCGGCATAAGTCCATCCTTGGACAAAGCTGTTTCCTTGCCAAAAAGCGTAACGCCGCCAGCGGGGTCCAGGGGCGACCAAATACCGGAACTTATTCTTGCGCGGGTCCTTAGTTCCATACCCGATGGGAATGACCACATGTGCACCCTGGTAATCCTGTTTCGCCCCGAACAGCGCTGGCCGCTGCTGCTCGCTGGCAATCGCGACGAGATGCGCGATCGCCCCTCCGCCCCGCCCGGCCGCCACTGGCCGGCGCAACCGGGGGTGATAGCCGGCCTGGACCACCTGGGGGGCGGCACCTGGTTGGGGATCAACCGGGAGGGGGTGGTGGCCACGGTAATGAACCGGGAGGGCACCCTGGGGCCGGCGGAAGGAAAGAGGAGCCGTGGCGATCTGGTACTGCAGGCGCTGCGGCATGCCACGGCGAAAAAGGCGTTGCAGGCACTGCAGTCGATCGACCCCGGCAACTATCGCGCCTTTAACCTGTTTGTCGGCGACCGGCGGCGCTGTTACTGGCTGCGTAACCGGGACGCCGCGGAGAGCGATCGTCTGGAGGCCTTTCCCATCGAGCCGGGACTGCACATGCTCTGTTCCAGGGAGCTGGATGACACCAGCCATCCACGCATCCAGTTCTGGCTGCCCCTGTTCCGCTCGGCCATGCCACCGGTACCGGAACAGCAGGCGTGGGGCGAATGGATACAGCTGCTCGCCGGCCGCCTGAATACCCGACTGGCCCATCCCCATGCCGCCATGAACATGGACCTGCCCACCGGCTTCGCCACCGTCTCCTGCTCCCTGATAGCCCTCCCCCGGTCAGCGGGCCGGGAACGCCCGGTCTGGCACTATGCCGACGGCGCGCCGGATCGGGCGGAGTTTTCGCCGGTGCGGATGACGGAGTGAGCGTGGCGCCAGCTCGCCCCGGCGACCTCCAGGGCAGTTTCATGCTTCCGGAACCAGGTGGACGCTTTGCGGTTGATCTGGAGCAACCAGCTGTCGATCGATCGCCGTCCGCGCCCAACCCGGATAAATCGCAACTATAGTTAAAAAAAGAGACCAAGACCGATCCCCGAGGACGTGGATGTGGACCCGACAGACAGCTCACTGATACAGATTATCGCCCGCTACTATTCGCCCTTTGCACTGCCTCGCCAGGTTCCCGAAAGGCACGCCAGCCGGGGCGAGCGGGAGCGGGTTCGTCGCATCAACCTGCTGCAGATCCGCCCGTTAATGCGGTGTTATATCTTCCGATCCGGTCAACTGGTCGTGGGCTGCTTCGTCGCCTCGCTGCTGTTCGCCAGCCTGCTGCCGTTCCCACTCCTGGCCATCGCCGCGAGCATCGGTGTCATTCTCGCGGTCCTGCACACGGTCCTGCTGATCTTCCTGCAGCAATGGGCCAATGATATCGCCGCCCGGGAGGGGCAGAAAACCGACAAGACCGAACATTAGTACTACTTCAATTTGATAAAGTACAAGGGTGGATAAGCGACAGCGCATGCCACCCTACGAAGCTCACATCATCTTCGTATACGACATCGGGTTCAGGCCGCCAGCGGCTAGAATGGCGCATGTTTGGGTGTCCGGGGAAACGGGATGGCGTCGCGGATGTTCTCCATGCCGGTCACATAGTTGACCACCCGTTCGAAGCCCATGCCGAAACCGGCATGGGGCACGGTGCCGTAGCGGCGCAGATCCCGGTACCACTCCATATCCCCCTGGATGCCAAGCTGGGCAATCCGCCGGTCCAGCACCTCCAGGCGCTCCTCGCGCTGACTGCCGCCGATGATCTCGCCGATGCCCGGGACCAGCACATCCATGGCCGCCACCGTCTTCTCGTCGTCATTGAGGCGCATGTAGAACGCCTTGATGGCGGCCGGGTAGTTCATCAGGATCACCGGCCGGCCGACATGCCGCTCCGCCAGGTACTGCTCATGTTCCGACTGCAGATCCAGTCCCCATTCGAGGGGGAACTCAAATGCCTGTCCGCTGCTGCACAGGATGTCGATGGCATCGCTATACTCCATGTACTCAAAATCGCTCTGCACCACCGACTCTAGCCGTTCTATGGCCTGCGGATCGATGCGTTGGGCGAAGAAGGCTATGTCATCCTGGCGTTCATCCAGCACCGATTGGAAGATGTATTTGAGGAAATCCTCGGCCAGCCGGGCGTTGTCGTGCAGATCGGCGAAGGCGACCTCCGGCTCCACCATCCAGAACTCGGCCAGGTGCCGGCTGGTATTGGAATTCTCCGCGCGGAAGGTGGGGCCGAAGGTGTAGACCTTGCTCAGCGCCAGGGCATAGGCCTCGGCATTGAGCTGGCCGGAGACGGTCAGAAACGCCTCGCGGCCGAAGAAATCCCGCTCGAAATCGACCGCGCCGCCCGCGCCTCTCGGCAGATTGTTCAGATCCAGGGTACTGACCCGAAACAGCTCGCCCGCCCCCTCACAGTCACTGGCGGTGATAATGGGGGTGTTGACCCAGTGGTATCCCCGTTCATGGAAGTAGCGATGGATGGCGTTTGCCAGCGTCGTGCGCACCCGGGAGATGGCGCCGAAGGCGTTGGTGCGGGGCCGCAAATGGGCCACCTGGCGCAGGTACTCGAAGGTGTGGCGCTTCTTGGCCACGGGGTAGGTATCGGGGTCGTCCACCCAGCCGACGACGGACAGGGCGGTGGCCTGGATCTCCAGGGCCTGTCCCTTGCCGGCCGACTCGCTGAGCACACCGCTGATCTCGACGGCGCAGCCGGTGGTGATCTTCAGCACCTCGCCGGTGTAATTCGGCAAGCTGCTGGGCACCACCGCCTGGATGGCATCGAAACAGGAGCCGTCGTAGACATTGACGAAGGAGATGCCGGCCTTGGAGTCGCGCCGCGAGCGCACCCAGCCGCGCACGGTCACGTCACTGCCGATGGCTGTGTTACCTGCAAGCAGGGATTTGATATTGCGATTGTCCATTGTCATCTTCCGCATGATCTGGGTGAAGTCGTGTCGATGTTTTTTGCGCATCCCGCGGGTGGGGATTTCAGGATTATACACGGAGGATTGGCAAGGGTCAGCGAGGGGCGCCCCTGGAAAATCCGCGGCGGCGCGGGGCGGCGCAGTAGCGTTCAGGCATCCTGCCGCGCAGCCGAAGCTGCGGGTTGACTAC
Source organism: Sedimenticola hydrogenitrophicus (assembly GCF_025175675.1). GTDB lineage: Bacteria > Pseudomonadota > Gammaproteobacteria > Chromatiales > Chromatiaceae > Sedimenticola > Sedimenticola hydrogenitrophicus. Next base: position 24,409 of record NZ_JANIOA010000031.1, on the reverse strand, counting down.
CCGGCAGACGCTGCTCGCCGATCGCCAGCAGCAGCTCCCTGGACTCATTCCGCAGCTGCGTGGCCAACGCGGTACCTCTGGGCCGGGTGACAAGAAAGGAGTCCAATGCACGCGCCGCGCGGGTGGCATTCGGCCACTCCCCCTTGCGGGCATACTCCAATGCCACCCCGGTGAAATAGCGACTGGCGGCCGTGAGCTGAAAATCTATGATTTTCTGTTGCAATGCGGTTCGCTCCGAAGCCGACACGCGCCCCAGGGTCTGACCATTGAGCAGGCCGTAAATCTCGTTCAGGCCTATCACATAGCGGTTAAACGAATCAACCGAGGTGATGGCGGCGGAATTGACCGAGGTGGCGCCCTCCGGTTCGCTCCGGGCCAGCTCTTCCGCCTGCATGACCTGCCGGTTGATCCCGGATTGCCGGGAATAAATCTGTCGAATCGTGATGTAGCGGGCGAGCAGTTCGTTACGCAACAGCTTGCCCATGCCGCTGGGAAGACCACCGCCGCGGGCCTTGTCCAGCGCCTCCTCGATCTGTCGTATACCGATCATCAGGCGTTGAACCGCAAGACGCTTGGCGGCCATATACTGCTCATACTTCTGTGCCAGACTGCCAACCAGCAACAACACTAGCAGCAGTCCACCAATCGCTATGAACAGGCGCAGATGGTCGGGTAGCAAATCCAGCATCGGCGTAACGCCCACTGAGTCGTTTCGATCAAAAACAGCAACGATGCGCAGGCGGATATCCGGCCGCCATCATCCTGTTAAGACTATTTCAGAATTTCCTGCAGCTTGGCCGCCAGCTCGGCCGGCTCGAATTTCGGCACATAGGCGTCGGCACCCACGCCACGCCCCAGCTCCTGGTTGGCATCGGCGGAAAGCGAGGAGTGCATAATGACCGGGATATCCGCCAGTCGAGGATCCTGCTTGATGTTCTTGGTCAGGACATAGCCGTCCATTTCCGGCATCTCCACGTCGGTAAGAATGATCTGTATGTAGTCACTGACCTTGCGGCCCGCGGCCGTGGCCCGGTCGGCCAGGTCTTGGATCTTCTCCCACGCCTCGGCGCCGTTGGACGCGCTCAGGTGCTTGACGCCGATATGGTTCAGAGTCCTGACGATCTGATCCCGGGCCACCGCGGAATCATCCGCAAACAGCACCGTTACGTCGTCCCGGGCGATCTTCTCGATGCCTTCAAACAGCTCCTCACCTTCACCGAAGCCAGAGGTCTTGGCCAATACCATCTCCACATCCATGATCATGACGATGCGCTTGTCGGAAAGTTCGGTCACCGCCGTGACCAGTCCGCCATGCCGCTGGGCCATCATATTGGGCGGGACCTTCACGTCCTCCCAGGCGAGCCGCACGATATTGTCCACCGAGTGCACCAGAAAGCCCTGCACGTTCTTGTTGTATTCGGTCACAATCAGGATGCTGGGTTTCTCCTCGGAATTAACGCCACAGAATTTCGGCAGGTTGATAATCGGGATCATGTTACCGCGCAGGCTCACCATGCCCTCTACCGAGGCAGGCATGTCCGGTGCCCGGGTGATCTCCGGTATATGCATCACTTCCCGCACCTTGAAGACATTGACTCCGAAAGTCTCCTCTCTGCCAGTGACCGCATCGCGCCCCAGGCTGAACAACAGCACCTCCAGCCGATTGGTGCCCGCCAGTTGTGTGCGACTGTCTACAGAATCAATGAAATTTGCCATTACTTACCGCCGATCAATGGGTTGAAGTGCTTTGCCTAGTCGTGCCTGAAAGGCCCCTGGTTTTAACTCCAGATGGTTAACATAGCGGCCGCACAGAGGATTGCTTTAGTTGAATCTACTTCCCCCCTACTGCATTAGTTAAATCACTGTTTTTACTATTGAATACCCAATGTAACCCCCGGTTTCAGGCCCTCCCTGAAGGGCGGGCTGTGCCCGCCGGCGGCGCCCACGGGGCGCCCTGTGACTATAACCGGTGAATCGGCCTGATCAGCGACCCGTCGCCATGGTGGATAACCGGGGGGGAGCGTACGCGTCCGGGCGCTGCATGGGTCATGCACGGCAGGGAATATTGCGAACCAATACGTTAAATTTTAACCTTGAATTGCCGCTATCTGGCTATCCTATGTATAAAGGTGACCACCGTGGGCGATTAGCCGATCAGGACAACTATGGAACTATCTGCGCAGCAAGCAGCACTGCTGGAGAAATACGACCGTCAGGACGTGTTGGGGCTCATCCGTCTGGTCGATCAGGTCAAGAGCGCCCCTGACTATATGGCGACTTATCGGCGGCTGCTCGCGAAGGGTAAATTGTCATCCTCCTCGGTCAAGCAGGAGCAGTTGGCGGCCGCTCTGATCAGCGAACTGGAGGATATCCTCAGATCCAGTCCCGAGCGATCCATCCAGGCCAACTATTTCGAGATCGGCGAACAGATCAGGAAAAAATTCGGCGAAGCGGCCACCGAGGTCTTTCTGGCGTCGAAAATGCCGGACGATTTCCTCACCGCCATCCGCCAGAATCCGGAACATGGCGACAGCAAGAAACTCTCCGACGATCTGGTGGATGAGTACAAGAACGCCCTCATCCGCATCGAGAAAGGTCGCCGAACCATCTCTGATCTGCTGCAACCCTACAGCAATTTCCCGCTGAAAAACGCCACAATCCTCAATGCCCAGTTCAACACCCTGTACAACCAGCTGCGATCGAATTACAAGTATCTTTCGGTCAAACCCTACCTGATGAAGATCGTCCAGTTGATGGGGGGGGAAGTGCATGGCCAGGAGAACAGCCCGACGGCGGAATCGGAACAGGCGGAGTTCAACCTGTTCAGGCACTACAAGTCGAGCGGCATCGAACCCACGCTGGCAACCCAGGTCTCGCTGCATCTGGCATTCATGAACCTGATGAAGTACATCAAAAAGCATCAACTGCTGGCGGATGAGGATTACACGGAAATCGCCAGTCAGGTCACTTATGTGCTGCAATACAAAGGTTCCGAGAACCTGTCGCCTAAGGCCCGCAAGATGTTCGACGAACTGCTGGAACAGATCAACAGGGATGAACCGGCCATACTCCGGAAACTGGCTGCCACCTTTGTCGACGAATATCTCTGCGCCGAAGAGCAGATGCGCATCCGCCATCGGATGATCGAATCCGAACTGGCCTTTACCAACGAATTCCTGAAACAGATTGCCCCCACCGCCGACAAACTCTCGGAGGAGCATGAGGCAAAGGTCAAGATTGCCCTGGAGAAGCTGGTCTGCCTGAAGGAGGTGTTCGAACTTTCCACCCGGCAAATGCAGAATGCGGCCACCAAGCCCTTCGCCGAGTTGGAGCGTGCCGCCTTCAGCATCTCCACCGCCCTGAGTCCGACCCAGCTGGCCAGCTGGATCAAGATCTATTCCATCCTCTTTTCCAATGCCACCCTGCTGTCACACAGCCGGGCCATTATGACCAAGGAGCGTGAAATAGAACTGGAAAAGATGCGCGGCCTGATTTCCGACCTCACCACCTATCACCTGATCCAGAATATCGCCCAACTGAAGGTGGTGGTGGATCGCTCCATCCTGGTTCCCGATGACGAGAAAGTCTCCCACTTCAAACAGTTCAGCGATGTCCTGAGAATAAAACTACAGGGTCTGATGGACCATGACAAACAGAAGGAGAAGTCGCTACGGGAGATGATCGATGAACTGGTGTTCCTGAAGAACGAGTCGGCCCAGTTCGTCATAGCCGAGACCTTCGCCGGATTCCAGGATATCGTCGACGCCTTCAACTCCGGCGTCAGCGACTACTTCGTGCGGGACAAAGAGGCGCTGCTGAAGGAGTCGCGCGCCCTGTATAACGAAATCTGCAATCAGTGTCTCAAGGGGGTCATCAAGCGCCCGATGCAGTTGCATCCTCACAAAGTTCACACCCCCACGGCGGAGAGAAAACGCTCCTGGCTCGGCCGCCTCTTCTCCTAGCGATGCGTCGATGCCTGTGATCAGCGACAGCATTCCGCGCACCGGGCCGGCGACGGTTTCACGCCAGCCCGCGTACCTCGTCGCTTCGGCCGCTGCTTCATCCACCGCCCTGCGAACGTGCCACCATGTATATCTATGCCGGTGACGCACTTGCACGCTACGGCTTCGGCGAGGGTCATCCGCTGGGGCCCGATCGCTTCAACGCCTTCTGGCAGGCCTTCCAGCACTCGGACCTGGTCGGGCGCTGCAGCATAAAGGCCCCGGTCCAGGGAACCGCCGAAGATGCACGGCTGTTCCACAGCGCCGAATATGTACGCCGGGTACGTCTGCTGTCCGAGCTGGGCGTGGGCATGCTGGACCCGGATACACCCATATTCCCCGGAATATATGAAACCGCCCTGGTGGTGGTCGGCACGGTACTGGATGCAGTGAACGAGATCATGCAGGGTCATACGGCGGAGGCGTTCGTGCCCATCGCCGGGCTGCACCATGCCAGCCGCACCTCCTCGGCCGGGTTCTGCGTATTCAACGACTGCGGTATTGCCATTGAGGCGCTGCGCCAACGGCACCGGGTCCGCCGGATACTCTATATCGATATCGACGCCCACCATGCCGACGGCGTCTTTTATGCCTTTGAGCAGGACCCCGATCTGCTGTTTATCGATGTGCATGAGGATGGCCGCTACCTCTATCCGGGTACCGGCAGTGAGAACGAATGCGGTAGCGGCGCGGCGCGCGGGTCCAAACTGAATATCCCCCTGCCGCCCGGCGCGACGGACGAGCTGTTTTTCAGCCACTGGCCGAAAATCGCCGGGGTCATGGAACGGCATCATCCTGAATTCATCATCCTGCAGTGCGGTGCCGACAGTCTGGCCGGTGATCCGATCACCCATCTGCAGTTCAGTGACCAGGTGCATTACCAGACGGCGAAACGCGTCCGCGACTACGCCCAGGCCACCTGCGGCGGCCGCATCCTGGCCCTGGGTGGCGGCGGCTACAACCGGGCGAATATCGCCCGCGCCTGGCTGCGCACGCTACACGGCCTGATTCCTGATCAGGATGGAAATTCGCCCGACTGAAGAATTATGTATATACTCAGAGCCGAATGGCACTTAATTAGGCAGTCTATTCCCGTGAAAGTAAGTGGATCGTCATTCCGGCGCAGGCCGGGATCCATTTCCACCAATGGTGGTCGCTTCTCTGGATTCCGGCCTGCGCCGGAATGACGGGAGTTTTAAGCTTAACTAAGTAGCATTGTACTCAGAGCCGTTAATTTTTTGACCCGGCCACAGGCTTCGCCCGATCGCCCGGTAACGGCGACGCGTTGCCAAACTCTGCGCGAATGACCGGAGAGCACCCTTGTTGAATGCCACAACCTGCGACCCGTCAATGACACCCCAGCGGATTCTGTTCGCCTCGGATGCGATACCCCCGCCCGGTGGCAACCATGACCTGGCGGAGTTCACCACCACCCTGACCGCCACGCTCGGTTCGATGGGGCACGATATCCGGCTGATCAGGCCGGGCTATCCGGCACTGCTGTCGCAGGCTGACGGGTTGCTCCCGGTCTCCAGGATCCGCCTGCCGGGGAGCGGACGGGAGGCACGTATTCTGGAGCGTCGGCTGGAGCAGAACGTCCGCCTGTATCTGGTGGATATTCCCGGTCTGTTCGATCAACCGCCACCATCCGCGCAGCAGGAGTCGGCCCAGGCGGCTACCGAATCCGCCATCCGCGCTGGCGTGTTCAGCCGTGTCGTGTCGCTGATGGCGGTCAACCGCGCGGGGCTCAACTGGCAGCCGGAGCTGCTGCACTGTAACGGCTGGCAGACGGCACTGGCCATCCCCCTGCTGGCCGACGAATGGAGTCGCCCGGCGACACTCTATACCCTGCATGACACCGATCACCGGAGTTTTACGGGAGAACAGGTTCGCCAGCTTGCGCTCCCGGTCGAACTGCTCAAATCGGGCGCCCTGGAGATGGCGGGCAGGCTCTCGTTCGAAAAGGGGGCGATCCTGATGGCCGATGAACTGGCACTGCCCAGCGCCGGTTATCGAGGGGCGCTCCTGAGTGATCCCGCGCTGCACCCCCTGGCGAGGCTGCTGGCGGAACGTGCCGGTCGCCTGAGCGGCATCGCCTCCGGGGTCGATTACCGACGCTGGAACCCGGCCACCGATCCCTATATTCATCAGCAGTACGACAGTTCGTCGTTCGAACTGAAACGCCTCAATCGGCAGCACCTGCAGGCCGACCTGGGACTCCCGCTGGACGAACGGGATCTGCTGATCGGTTATCTCGCAACCGCCCCCGACGATACCGAGGTGCGGCAACTGCACGCACTGCTGGCGGCAGCCGATCCCGACCTCCCGCTGCACCTGCTGATCGCCGCCGGAGCGGCAGAACCGGCGCTCGAACCACTGCTCGAACTGGCCCGACAGCGGCCACGCCGGCTCAGCCTGCAGCTGGCGACAGATGAGCCAGGCTGGCACCGGATCCTCGCCGCCTGCGACTGTCTGCTGTTGCCCGCCCGGCACTACCCCTCGGCATACCAGGCGCAGTGTGGCCTGGCCTACGGGACGGTGCCCATCGCCCACGCCACACCCTCGATGCGGGAGACCGTGACGGATGCCACGCCGGCCAACCTGCTGCATGGCGCCGCCAGCGGTTTTCTCTATCAACCGGCCACCCCCGAACAGCTGGCCGATGTTATCGCCCGGGTCAGCGCATTCCATGCCAAACCACCCATCTGGTGGCAGAAACTGGCCCTGCAGGGCATGTCCCGCAGTTTTCCCGCGAGCGAAACCGCGCAGCACTATCTGCAGCGTTATCGCGCGGCAATCGATCATCCCGCCGCCAGTCTGCTCGCCTGAGCAGCACACCCTCCCGCCCACATCGCTGTAGCGTAGGTTGGGGTGAAGGACGAACCCCAACAGACTTATCCGCATTCATTCGCGGCGCCTATTTTTCCTGACTACTGTTAAGTTGGATGGGTAATCAGGTAAATTTAGGTTGAACCCACTATCACAACGAAATCAGGGCGGTATAACCAGATGACAATCTCCAATCTGCTGAAGAATCAAGCCTATATCAACGGCGAATGGGTGGCGGCCGACGACGGGCGCACCTTCGCCGTGACCAATCCTGCGAACCACAGCGAAATCACCCGGGTGCCCGCGCTCGGCGGGGTCGAGACCCGGCGTGCCATCGAGCTGGCGGAACGGGCCTTCCGCGGCTGGCGCCAGCGCGCCGCCCAGGAGCGCAGCAGCCTGCTGCGGCGCTGGTTCGAACTGATCATGGAGAACCAGGAGGCGCTGGCCCAACTGCTCAGCCTGGAGCAGGGCAAGCCGCTGGCGGAAAGTCGCGGCGAGATCGCCTACGGGGCCAGTTTTATCGAGTGGTTCGCCGAAGAGGCCAAGCGGGTCTATGGCGATGTGATCCCCGCCCCCGCCGACCGGCGCTTTGTGGTGATCAAACAGCCGATCGGCGTGGTGGCCGCAATCACCCCGTGGAATTTCCCCAACGCCATGATCACCCGCAAATGCGCGCCGGCCATGGCAGCCGGCTGCACCGTGGTGATCAAACCGGCACCGGACACCCCGCTCTCCGCCCTGGCCTTGGCAGCACTGGCCGAGGAGGCCGGGATACCGCCGGGGGTGTTCAACGTCCTGCCCACCGATGATGCGACAGCGGTGGGGGCCGAGCTGACCGGCAACCCGCTGGTGCGCAAGCTCTCGTTCACCGGCTCCACCGCGGTCGGCAAACTGCTCATGGCCCAGTGCGCCGGTACGGTTAAAAAGGTATCACTCGAATTGGGCGGCAACGCGCCCTTCCTGGTATTCGATGACGCTGATATCGACGCCGCCGTGGCCGGTGCGCTGGCCTCAAAATACCGCAACAGCGGCCAGACCTGCGTCTGTACCAATCGCTTCCTGATCCAGGACAGCATCTATGATGAGTTTGCCGAAAAGCTGGCCAAGGCGGTCGAGGCACTGCAGGTCGGACCGGCACTGACCAGCGATACCCAGCAGGGTCCGCTGATCAACCAGGCGGCGGTGGACAAGGTGCAGCGGCATGTGGACGACGCCATGGCCAAGGGTGCCCGGCTGATGACCGGCGGCAAGCTGCATGAGTTGGGGGGCACCTTCTATCAGCCGACCATCCTGGCCGACGTCACCCGCAACATGCGCATCGCCCGCGAAGAGACCTTCGGACCGGTCGCCCCACTGTTCAGATTCAAAACCGAGCAGGAGGCGATCGAACTGGCCAACGACACGCCGTTCGGACTGGCCGCCTACTTCTATGCCCGCGACATCGGCCGCGTCTGGCGGGTGGCGGAGGCCCTGGAGAGCGGCATGATCGGCATCAACGAGGGAATCATCTCCACTGCGGTGGCGCCGTTCGGCGGCGTCAAGGAGTCCGGTATCGGCCGCGAGGGCTCGCGCTACGGCCTGGAGGAGTTCATCGAGGTGAAGTACCTGTGCATGGGCGGCCTGGGCTAATACACCGAGCCAATCCCCCGGCGCTGCCGGGGGACGATTCAGTTTGAGCCATGCACCGCGCGACCCCGGCGGAGGCCGGTTGGGTTACACAAAAAACGCTAACCCACTCAATCTACATCCTGACCTTGACGTAGGCTGCCGGTGAGCCGGCGAACCGCACCAAGCCCCGCTGGAAACGGCCACCGCCTTGATGCGGTTCGTTTTACTCACCGCATCCTACGAAACTCCGCTGTTGGCCTAGTGGCCATTGGCGGAGGTAAGGGAGAGGTGGTATCTACATCTGGGCTTAAGTCAGTGCCTTTTATTCGAGGTCCAACTGGATATTGTCGATCAGCCGTGCCTTGCCCAGATAGGCCGCCGCCAGGATCACCAGGGATTTGTCGTCGGGACCGGGTTCGGCCAGATCGGCGGCGCGGCGAATGGCATAGTAGTCGGGCGTGAAGCCTTCCGCCTCCAGCCGGCTCAGCGCCTGGCGTTCCAGCGCGGCTAAATCGTGCTTGCGCTGTTTGATGTCGGCCACGGTCTGTTGCAGTTGCCGGTAGAGCACGGGGGCAATAGTGCGCTCCGCGTCGCTCAGGTAACCGTTCCGGGAGCTGCGCGCCAGGCCGTCCACCTCGCGCACCGTCGGCAGGCCATGGATGGTCACCGGGATCGCCAGGTCCTCGACCATCCGGCGGATCACCAGCAACTGCTGGTAATCCTTTTCGCCGAACAGTGCCAGGTCGGGCTGGACCATGTTGAACAACTTGCAGACCACGGTGGCGACACCGACAAAGTGTCCCGGACGCGAGGCACCGCAGAACTGACCGGACAAACCTGGAACCTCGATCCGGGTCTGCTCCGACCGGGGTCGTCTGTACACCTCGTCCACCGGCGGGGTGAACAGCAGGTCGGCGGCCACCGCGCTGAGCTTGTCGGAGTCATCGAGCAGGGTACGCGGATAAGCGGCGAAATCCTCGCCTTCGCCAAACTGCAACGGATTGACGAAGATGGAGACCACCACCCGATCCGCCAGCGAGCGCGCCTTCCTTACCAGATCCAGATGACCTTCATGCAGGTTGCCCATGGTGGGCACCAGCGCCACCCGTTCGCCGGCCGCCCGCCAACGGGCGATGGTATGACGCAGATCGGCAACGGTTTCGACGGTAATCATTTGGAACTACTCTCCCGGTCGGTGAGTGATTGGTCTGCCTTGTTGGCCGATCTTGATCCAGCCATCATGTGAGGCCGGCGAGGCAGACCAATCACCCCATGCGTAGTTACAATCATTTAAAGCTGTGCTCCTCACCGGGGAAGCTACCGTCCTTGACCGCCTTGACATAACCACCGATCGCCTCGGCGATCGAGTGCGCATCCTGCAGGAAATTCTTCACGAAACGGGGCGCCTGACGCGGGGTGATACCGAGCATGTCATACACCACCAGCACCTGACCATCGCAGTCCGGACCGGCACCGATACCGATCACCGGGATCACCAGCGCTTCGCTGATCTCGCGCGCCAGGCCGCTGGGGACACACTCCAGCACCAGCATCTGGGCACCGGCCGCCTCCAGCGCCAGGGCATCCTCTTTCATGATCTGTGCGGACTCGTCGTCCCGTCCCTGCACCCGGTAACCGCCCAGTTTATGCACCGACTGGGGCAACAGGCCCAGATGGGCGCAGACCGGAATGCCGTTGGCGGTCAGCTGCCGCACCGTCTCCAGTTGGGTGGCGCCGCCTTCCAGCTTGACCATGTGGGCACCGCCATCCTTCATCAGCCGTCCGGCGGTCCCCAATGCCTGCTCGGCCGAGCTGTAGCTCATGAACGGCATATCGGCGATCAACAGCGCCTTGCGGCGGCCGCGGGCCACGCACTGGGTGTGATAGACCATCTCCTCCACATCCACCGGCAGCGTGCTCTCCTGCCCCTGAATCACCATCCCGAGCGAATCACCGACCAGGATCACCTCCACGCCTGCGTCTTCGATCAGGCTGGTGAAGCTGGCATCGTAACTGGTCAAAACAGCAATCTTTTCATGCTGTTGTTTCATCTGTATCAGTGTTGCGGTTGTCACATGGGACATGATTTTTTTACCCCGTTTTCTCTCTTTCCACTGTTGCCAGGAGTCTGTCGGACTTAACGCTTATCCACCGCGGTCAAGCCCGACAGGCTCCCAGGAATCGGATAACCCGCATTGTGCAGCGCAATATTACAACAAGAGTGGTGCCGGATTGAAATAATGTTTACCGCTGCGCACGCTGCAGATCCGTTGCAGCAGCATCTGATAATCGCGCTCCCGTTCGATGGGATTGATCTCGGCCGCATTAATAATCAACAAGGGGGACTTATCATAATGGTAGAAGAAATCGGTGTAGGCGTCGCTCAGCCGCTTCAGGTAAGCGGCCTCCATGCGCCGCTCCTGGGGGCGGCCACGCTTCTGAATCCGCGCCAGCAGCACCTCGACCGGCGCCTGGAGATAGACCACCAGATCCGGCGCGGGCGCCTCCATCGAGAGTCGCTCGTAAACCTGTTCATACAGGTCCAGTTCCTGCGCATCCAGGTTGATTGCGGCAAACAGCCGGTCTTTTTCCAGCATATAGTCCGCCACCAGGGCGCGCCGGAACAGGTCCTGCTGACGCAACCCGGTCAGTTGCCGGCTGCGCTGAAACAGGAAAAACAGCTGGGTCGGAAAGGCGGCTTCCCTGCCATCGTTGTAGAAACGCTCCAGGAACGGGTTCTCCTCCACCGCTTCCAGCAGGGTTTCGGCTGCAAAGCTCTGCGCCAGACGCTTCACCAGACTGGTCTTGCCGACACCGATGGGTCCCTCCACCACGATGTAGCCAGGTGGTGTGGCGGCTGTGTCAGGCATAACGTTTCAGACCATCCTGCGGGCAATTGGCCACCAGTGTCGCCAGTGGACCCAGCCCCGGTAGCTCCAGCATGGGCGCAATCTCCTGCAGTGGATAGAGTACGAACGCCCGTTCAGGCAAACCGGGATGGGGCACGCTCAGCGCCGCGTCGCTAATGATCAGGTCGCCATAAACCAGCAGATCCAGATCCAGTGTACGGGCACCCCAGCGCACCCCGCGGGTACGCCCCTGGGCCTGCTCGATGCGCTGCAGTTCGGCCAGCAAATGATGGGGTGCGAGCCTGGTATCGAGGGCCGCCACGGCATTGATATAGTCGGGCTGATCGGCCGGTCCCAAGGGCGGACTGAGATAGAGGCTGGAGCATTGCCGCAGTACGCTTTCCGGCAGCTGCTTCAGCGCCGCGCAGGCTTTTCGAATCTGCTCCACCGGTTCCGCCAGGTTACTGCCCAGCCCGATGTAGGCCTTGATCACGAGTTTGTCGGCATGCGCCTGCATCGTTGCTCTGAATCGTCCCGGGAGGATAGTCCGGGGCTAGCCCTGGCCGGCCGGCTTGGAGGGGCGTCTGCGTCTGCGCCGGCGCCGCTGGGGTTTCTCACCACTGCCGTTCGCCTGGCGCACCATCTGGTTGCGCTCCTCGCCATCCTGCTCCTGGAAAGCGGTCCACCAGTCTGCCAGCTCCTGATCGACCTCGCCCGCTTCCGCACGCAACAGGAGAAAATCATAGGCGGCGCGAAAACGGGGATGGGTCAGCAGGCGATGGGGGCGCTTGCCCGCGCGTTGTTCGAAACGGTGCTGCAGGTTCCAGATCTCCCGCATCGGGATACTGAACCGTTTGGGTATCGACACCCGCTCCAGTTGGGTCATGAGGACATCATTGCCCGCCTGCTGGATCGCCGGCAGGGGTGCCTCGCCGGCCTCCTGGAGGTGTTCCGCCAGCTGCCGCACCGGCTCCCACAGTAGCACCGCGAACAGGAAGGCGGGGGTTACCGGCTTGCCCTCGCGGATCCGGCTGTCGGTATTCTGCATCCCCCGGGTGACAAAGGTGATGGGAAACTCATGATCCTCATGGGCCAGACACTCTTCGGTCTCCGGGAACAGCTCACCAAACAGCCCGTAGTGGCGCAGCTTTTCAAAGCTGTGCAGCGCAACGCCCGCCATGAACAGCTTCAGCACCTCCTCAAACAGGCGTGCCGCCGGCACACTCTGGAGCAGCGATCCCAGTTCAAGCAGGGGCCTTTCACAGGCCGGATTGATGATGAACCCAAGCTTGGCGGCAAACCGCACGGCCCGCAGCATGCGCACCGGATCCTCGCGGTAGCGGGTCTCGGGGTCACCCAGGAGCCGCAGCACACCCGCGCGCAAATCCTCAATGCCACCGGCATAATCCACCACCGAGAAGTCTTCTATATTGTAATAGAGGGCATTGATGGTGAAATCACGCCGCACGGCGTCCTCTTCGATGGTGCCGTAGATGTTGTCCCGCACCAGCATCCCGTTTTCGGTCTCCCGGTCTCCCGGTTCGGCGGCGTCCTGCATGCTGCGGAAAGTGGCGACTTCGATGATCTCGCGGCCGAAGTGAACATGGGCGAGGCGGAACCGGCGCCCGATCAGGCGGCAGTTGCGAAACACCTCCTTGACCTGTTCCGGCGTGGCATCGGTAGCCACGTCGAAATCCTTGGGCTCACGGCCCAGCAGCAGATCACGCACGCCACCGCCGACCAGATAGGATTGAAAGCCGGCCGCCTTCAGGCGATAGAGCACCTTGGTGGCATGTTCGCTGATATTCGCCCTGGAGATGTTGTGTTCGGGGCGGGGAATGATTTGCAGGGTAGCTATGTTAAATATTCCTTATGCACTTCAAAAAGATTGCGGCGCCCAGAGTGTACAGAATCACGCAACTAAAAAAAATGGTCATTACGGCTTGAGCCAAAACAAACTGTGGGTATAATACGCCACGCCCGAGTGCACTGCTCCCTTCGTCTAGTGGCCTAGGACTCCGCCCTCTCACGGCGGCAACAGGGGTTCGAGTCCCCTAGGGAGTACCAAATACGTGAGAAAACAAAGGGTTGACAGGAAACTGTCAACCCTTTGTTTTGTCCAGGGGTAACTACTCACGCGGTCTGTAAGTGATTGGCCTGCCTTGCCGGCCTCACACGATGGCTTGTTTCCCGAATCCGGCCCCCTTTTCAGCGCCTGCCCAAACTCGCTTCGCTCAAACAAGGGCAGGCTTTAATCTGAAAAAGGGGCCGGATTCGAGGCGCCATCAAGATCGGCCAACAAGGTAGGCCAATCCCCCCCTGAGTAGGTACGTCCAGGGATGGCCGGTAGCGGCTTTGCCCCCACTCACTCTCCGCGCCGCCAGGCGTGGAATCGTTCGACCCAACGCAGCACCCGCTCCGGGGCATGGGCCCGCTTCCAGTTGCCGGCGGCGTATTTGTTGGCCTCGGTCCAGGTGGGATAGATGTGGATGGTGCCGAGGATCTTGTTCAGTCCCAGACGGTAGCGCATGGCGGTAACAAACTCGGCGATCAGGTCGCCGGCGTGTTCCCCGACGATAGTGGCACCCAGAATCCGGTCCTTGCCCGGTACGGTCAGCACCTTGACGAAACCGTGCGCCTCGCCATCGGCAATGGCCCGGTCCAGGTCATCCAGGCCGTAGCTGGTCACCTCATAGGCGACCCCCTGCTCTTTTGCCTCCAGCTCATTCAGCCCCACCCGCGCCACTTCCGGATCGGTAAAGGTGGCAAAGGGGATCACCGAGTAATCCACCTTGAACTTGCGAAACAGGCCGAACAGGGCGTTGACCGCGGCATACCAGGCCTGGTGGGCCGCGACGTGGGTGAACTGATAGGGTCCGGTGACATCACCGCAGACATAGATGTTGGGGAAATTGGTCTGCAGGAACTCGTTGGCCTCCACCGTGCGGCGTGCGCTGATGCGCACCCCCAATGCCTCCAGGCCGAAGCCGCTGGTATTGGCCAGTCGGCCCACCGCCACCAGCACCCGGTCGAAGGGGATCGGGACGGCTTCGCCCCGGTACTCGGCCGTCAGGACCCCCTGGCCATCCACGGTTTCAAACGATTTGGCGGTATGGCCTGCCAGGACATTGATCCCTTCCGCCTGGAATTGCGCCGTCACCCGCGCCGCCACATCTTCATCCTCACGGATTAACAGCCGCGGCGCCATCTCCACAATGGTCACTCGGGAACCAAAACGGGCAAAGCACTGGGCCAGTTCACAGCCGATCGGACCGCCCCCCAGCACCAGCAACCGGCCGGGCAGTTCACGCAACTCCCAGAGGTTATCCGAGGTGAGATAATCAATCCGCTCCAGACCGGGGATCGGTGGCACAAACGGGCGTGCCCCGGTGGCGACGATAATATTCCGCGTGGTCAGGGTCTGTCCGTTCACCTCGACCTCATAAGGGGAGCGGATCATCGCCTCCCCCTCGATCACCTCCACACCCAATCCGCTGTAGCGCTCCACCGAGTCATGGGGCTCCACCGTTTCGATCACCCGCCGCACCCGCTCCATGATCTGCGAAAAATCGAACTCCGCGCTGGCCGATATGAACCCGAACTCCGCCGCGCGTCGCGTCTGGGCCAGAAAACGGGCCGAGCGGATCAGTGCCTTGGAGGGGACACAGCCGGTATTCAGGCAGTCGCCGCCCATTTTATGCTTTTCAATCAGGGTCACCTTGGCCTTGACCGCCGCCGCGATATAGGCCGACACCAGTCCGCCGGAGCCGGCGCCGATGACCACCAGGTTACGGTCAAACCGGGCGGGTTTCGGGTAGGCCTTGAGCGCCTTGCGTGCCTTGAGGGCATCGAGCGTCTTGTGGGCGATGAGGGGAAACAGCCCCAGCAAGACAAAAGAGGAGATCAGGCCCGGTGACAAAATGCCGGAGAGCGACTCGAGCTGGCCCAACTGGGTGCCGGCATTGACATAGACCAGGGTGCCCAGCAGCATGCCCAGCTGGCTGACCCTGGCGAAGGTGAGGGTCTTAAGGGTGGTGAGCCCCATCGCCAGGTTGATGACGAAAAAGGGGAACAGCGGCACCAGGCGCAGGCCGAACAGGTAGAAGGCCCCGTCCTTCTCGATGCCCGTATTGATCGCCTTCAACTTGTCGCCGAAGCGGTTCTGCACCAGGCCACGCAACAGGAAGCGTGAGATGAGGAACGCCAGGGTCGCACCCAGGGTGGAGGCGAAGGAGACCAGCACGGTGCCCCAGAACAACCCGAAGATGGCCCCCACCCCCAGGGTCATCACCGTAGCGCCCGGCAGGGAGAGCGCCGTCACCAGCACATAGATCACAAACGCGACCGCCGCGGTCAGCAGGGGATGGGCCTGGCGGTACTCCTGCAGCGCCGCCTGCTGCGATTTCAAATAGTCGAGATTGAGGTACTGCCCGAGATCGAAAATAAAAAACAGGCCGATTGCCAGCACCAGCACAATCAGCGTCACTATCCGTTTGCGGTTCATCTTACTCCCCTGGATCATTAACGTTTCTTATGGCAATTGACCGCACTACGACTCTTTTTCTTTCGGTCCGCCCAATCTTAACTGATTTTCTTACGTCGCTGCCTTATGAAAATCAGCCGCGAGGAGTGGTGCAAGAGGAGTGGTAAAGGAGGAGTGGTACTCGGATGTACCGTTTACGGAGCCGAGGATGCCATGTACCGAAAACGGAGCCGAGGATGCAATGCACCGTTTACGGACCTAAGGATGGAATGAACGCAAATGGATCGGTTTATCCAGCTGAGGAAATAGCGAGTGCATCAAGGCTAAGGTGCTTGCCGGCGATGTAGGATGCTGGTGAGCTTGCGAACCGCATCATTCAAGGTAAGGCTTGATGCGGTTCGTGCCTCACCGGCATCCTACCCATGGGCATCATGGTTTGTAGTCGTTGGGGTGAGCCGGTAAACCCCAACAGGCTGATTCGCGTTCATTGGCGTATATTTGCGGCTACTACGCCTCCCAGCCCAGAATATTCAGCAAGGGCTCAAGAAAAATTCTCCTGGAATGGGGGGATAAATATGCAATTCAACCGGTAGGCTTGCGTTATAATGCCCCGTTTCATCCCTGCCGATTAACCCGAACCAAGACAGCCTGACGATCCATGGAAAAGACTTACGACCCCCACAGCCTGGAAAAGCGTTGGTATCAGACCTGGGAGGAGCGCGGTTATTTCGCCCCTTCCGCTGCCGCCGACAGCCAGCAACCCTACTGCATCATGATCCCGCCGCCCAATGTCACCGGCAGCCTGCACATGGGTCACGCCTTCCAGGACACCATCATGGACGCCCTGACCCGTTATCACCGCATGAAGGGTGACAAGACCTTGTGGCAGGCCGGGTCCGACCATGCCGGTATCGCCACCCAGATGGTGGTGGAGCGGCTGATCAACGCCGAGGGCAAGACCCGGCACGATTATGGCCGCGAGCGGTTCCTCGAAAAGGTGTGGGAGTGGAAGGCCCAGTCCGGCGGCACCATCACCAACCAGCTGCGGCGCATGGGCGCCTCGCTGGATTGGGAGAACGAGCGCTTCACCATGGACGAGGGCCTCTCGGACGCGGTCAAGGAGGTGTTTGTTCGGCTGTTCGAGGAGGGGTTGATCTATCGCGGCAAGCGACTGGTCAACTGGGACCCGAAACTGCACACCGCCGTCTCCGACCTGGAGGTGCTGTCCGAGGAGGAGAACGGCTTCCTCTGGCACATGCGCTACCCGCTGAGCAACGGCCAGGGTCACCTGGTGGTGGCCACCACCCGCCCCGAGACCATGCTGGGCGACTGCGCGGTGGCGGTGCATCCCGGTGACGAGCGCTACAAGCACCTGCTGGGCGAGTTCGTGGAGCTGCCCCTGACCGGGCGGTGCATCCCCATCATCGCCGACGACTATGTCGACCCGGAGTTCGGTACCGGGTGCGTCAAGATCACCCCGGCGCACGACTTCAACGACTACCAGGTCTGGCTCAGGCACCGGGACGAAAAGGCGATCGCCGAGCAGCCCCACGGCGGCCTGATCAACATCTTCACCAGCGACGCGGCGATCCGCGATCACGAAGAAGAGGAGGAGAAGATTATCCCGGCCGCCTATATCGGCCAGGACCGCTTCGAGGCCCGCAAGCGCGTGGTCGCCGACCTGCAGTCCCAGGGGCTGCTGGAGAAGATCGACGACCACAAGCTGATGGTGCCGCGCGGCGACCGCTCCGGCTCGGTGATCGAGCCCTTCCTCACCGACCAGTGGTACGTCAAGGTGGCGCCACTGGCCAAGCCGGCCATCGAGGCGGTGGAGAACGGCAGCATCAAGTTTGTGCCGGACAACTGGAAGAACACCTATTACGAATGGATGCGCAACATCGAGGACTGGTGCATCAGCCGCCAGATCTGGTGGGGACACCGCATCCCCGCCTGGTACGATAACGAGGGCAATGTCTACGTTGGCCGCTCCGAGGCCGAGGTGCGCGCCAAGCACCAGCTGGCCGAAGAGTACCCCCTGACCCAGGACGAGGATGTGCTGGACACCTGGTTCAGCTCCGCCCTGTGGCCCTTCTCCACCCTGGGCTGGCCGGCGCAGACCGAGCGGGTCCAGACCTTCTACCCCACCAGCGTGCTGGTAACCGGCTTCGACATCATCTTCTTCTGGGTCGCCCGCATGATCATGATGGGCATCAAGTTCATGGGTGACGTGCCGTTCAAGGAGGTCTATGTGCACGGCCTGGTACGTGACAGCCACGGCGACAAGATGTCCAAGTCCAAGGGTAACGTGCTGGATCCGATCGACCTGATCGACGGCATCGAGCTGGAGGCCCTGGTCGGCAAGCGCACCAGCGGCATGATGCAGCCTAGACTGGCGAGGAAGATCGAGCAGGCGACACGCAAGGAGTTCCCGGACGGCATCCCCAGCTTCGGCACCGACGCCCTGCGCTTCACCTTCGCCTCCCAGGCCACCACCGGCCGCGACATCAAGTTCGACATGGGACGCATCGAGGGCTACCGCAACTTCTGCAACAAGCTGTGGAATGCCGCCCGTTATGTACTGATGAACACCGAGCAACAGGACTGCGGCCAGTCCGGGGGCGAGCTGGAACTGAGCATGGCGGACCGCTGGATCCTCGCCCGCCTGCAGTCCACCATCGGCACGGTGGCCGAGGCCACCGATGGCTACCGCTTTGATCACGCCGCCAAGGCGATCTACGAGTTCACCTGGAACGAATACTGCGACTGGTATCTGGAGCTCTCCAAGCCGGTGCTGACCGGCGACAGCAGTAGCGAGGCGGCCCGGCGCGGCACCCGCCACACCCTGGTCACGGTGCTGGAGAGCCTGTTACGCCTGGCCCACCCGATCATGCCCTATATCACCGAGGAGATCTGGCAGCGCGTCGCCCCACTGGCGGGGGTATCCGGCGAGACCATCATGACCCAGCCGTACCCGGTGCGGGACGATGCCCTGACGGACCCGGCGGCGGTAGCGGAGATGGAGTGGGTGATGCAGTTCATCCTCGGCATCCGCAAGATCAAGGGCGAGATGAACATCGCCCCCAGCAAGCCGCTGCCGGTGCTGCTGCAAAACGCGGACGCGGAGGACCGGGCGCGCCTGGCGCGCAACCGCCACTACCTGGACTTCCTGGCGCGGCTCGAATCGGCCACCCTGCTGGGCAGTGACGAAGAGGCCCCGGAATCGGCCATGGCCCTGGTGGGCGGCATGAAGCTGCTGATCCCGATGGCCGGACTGATCGACAAGGAGGCCGAACTGGGCCGCCTGCACAAGGAGATCGGCAAACTGAAGGAGAATATCGCTCGTATCGAGGGAAAACTGAACAATCCGAAGTTTGTTGATAAGGCCCCCGACGCCGTGGTACAGAAAGAGCGCGACAAGCTGGCGGACGAGATTGCCGCGCTGGAAAAGCTAGAGCACCAACTGGCCAGGATCAAGGCCCTGTAACGCAACGCGAACGGTCGCGGGCCGAGGCAACGACAATGTTTGCACTACGGTCCGCGACCACTAAACTTTACATACCGTTTGAGCCACTAAGTACCGGCCTATGATCTCCATTGACGAGCAACACGAAGAGTTGAGAAACCGGCTGTTCGAAATCCGGCAACTGCACCGGGATCTGGATGTTGCCATCGCCGCCCTGTCGGAGGGCGGTTACAAAAATGAGCTACAACTGAAACGCCTGAAAAAGCGCAAGCTGCTGTTGAAAGACGCCATCGCCAAGCTCGAGGATGAGTTGATCCCCGATCTGGACGCCTGATTATCGAAGCCTACCGCAGGATCCGAGCCATGAAGATCACCCGACTGAACGCGTGCGAAACCACTCCGGTCAACATGGAGGGCATCAAGGGGGTGGTCAAACAGGTGCCGATCGGTAAGGCGGACGGCGCCCCCAACTTCTCCATCCGGGTCTTCACCCTGGAACCGGGAGGGCACACTCCGCACCACGCCCACGAAAGCGAGCACCTGAACTACATACTCGAGGGCAGCGGCGTGGCCATGGTGGGGGATACCCCCCACCCGATACGCCAGGGCGACTATCTGCTGGTCAAGCCTCACGAGGTGCACCAGTATCGCAACACCGGCGACAGCCCGCTGGTATTCATGTGCATGGTACCCAGCGCCTACGAGTGATCTCCGGACCGCGGCCGCGAGGAATTCCGGTCGCCCGATACCGCTTCCCGCAACGTCGCCGACCCCGAGTTGGTGCAACGAACTGTTAAGCTAACTTTACAAATAGTTACAGCCTTCCACCCCACGTCATCGGGCCAAAATTATATCCGACTGTTTTTGTTGGTTATTTATTTTATTGGCATGAGTCATGCACCGTTTCTGGCAAGTAGGAATGGAGCAGTGACAATGAAACAGATAACTGGACAAATGACGGAACCGCCAGCCCCTGCAACGCGGGCCCAAGAGCGGACAAGCCAACAGCAGGGCGTGTTGAGTCAACGGACACTGGCGGGACAGAACCGGGCCTACGCGGGTAGCCCCGGGGTCAGTCGCCAAAACCGTGGCCAGGGCTTTGTCCCGGCCTTCCATGACACCCGGTCGGGGCGCAGCGTCATCTCCCGCTACGCCGACGGCAGCCCGGCGCCGATCCATATGCTGGACAGCCTGCCGGAAGAGTGGGTAAGCCGCTATGACGCAGCCGGTCACGTGGCCTCGGCACGACCCGGCGTGGTGGCCGGTTTCCTGCGCTCGGGCCGTTTCTACACCCGGGAACAGGTAACCAAGGCGGTCTGATCAGTCAGCCCGGCGCACTTGCAAGAGCGCCGGATAGACGCGGCCCAGTTTAGCTACCGGCAAACCCGGGGGCTTGTTGGGCGCCGCAAAAGCTGGGCCACCCAAGGCGGCCGAACAACTTTCCGTACCCACGGTGCCTTTCCGGTCCCGGACCGGTAAAGGATCATCACTCTCGCCAAGACGCCAAGCGCGCCAAGTAAAACCAATTCCTACCTGTAACTACTCACCCGGTCTGTAAGTGATTGGCCTGCCTTGTTGGTCGATCTCGATGGCGCCTCGAATCCGGCCTCTTTTTCAGATTCAAGCCTGCCCTTGTCTGAGCGAAGCGAGTTTGGACAGGCGCTGAAAAAGAGGCCGGATTCGAGGAAACAAGCCATCGTGTGAGGCCGCTCCTGGGCATCCCTGCCCCCGCGGCATTAGTGAATCCGTTCACGTCGCCGGCAAGGCAGGCCAATCACCCCGTGAGTAGTTAATCCTGGCTTTAATCTTTGCGTGCTTGGCGTCTTGGCGAGAGTCCATTTGCCATCTCTCATCCAGAGACGCTCACCCCATGCCCAGGTCACACCCAACGCGCCCCCCCGGCTGAGCCGGGGGATTACCCTGGTGATTTACCGTAGAGATTTATCGAGGAAATGTAACGGGGGTTGCCCCGGGAAGCTGTCGCCGACCGGCAACAGGAAAAATCGCTACGGATCAATGTGCTGGTATCCAACCAGACTCACTGTTGCCAGATGGCAACAGATTCTGCCGGCGCCTTCCCGGCGCGACCCGGTAACGTCCTCGGTACTGCGAGATTATTCTTGCGTGGGCCCTTAATCAGGCCGGTCACTCCACCTCTTCGCTGGCCTCGGCCGCGGGGACCTCATGCCCGCCACGGAGTGACCGCCGCCCCGCCGACAGTTTTTTCAGCACATGGGCGGCAGCCACCATGGCGAAGGTCGCCGTCACCGTCATGGCCGAGCCAAAACCGCCGCAGTGCAGGCCGTGACCGGGGCTACCCGCTTCCGGCTTCACGCTGCACACCGCGCCCTGGCCGTCCGGGTAAACCTGCTGCTCGTCGGAGTAGACGCAGGAGATGTCGAAGCGCCGTTGTGGGTTTTTCGGAAAGCGATAGCTCTTGCGCAGCAGTTTCCGGGTCTTGGCCAGCAGCGGATCATGCTGGGTCTTGGAGAGATCGGCCAGGCGGATCTTCAACGGATCGCTCTGGCCACCGGCGCCGCCCACGGTGATGATGCGGATCTTGTGCCGGCGGCAGTGGGCAATCAGGGCCGCCTTGGTCTTGTAGGCGTCGATACAGTCCACCAGGTAATCAAACTGGCCTCCGATCAGGCGTTCCAGGTTGTCCGGCTCGACAAACTCCTCGCGGGTGATGAGGGTACACTGCGGATTGATCTCGCGGATACGCCCGGCCATGGCATCCACCTTGGGGCGGCCGAACTGGCTCTCCAGGGCGTGGATCTGGCGGTTGACGTTGGATTCCGCCACGTTGTCCAGGTCGATCAGGGTGAGGGTTCCGACCCCGCTACGCGCCAGCGCCTCCGCCACCCAGGAACCAACCCCGCCGATCCCCACGACGCAGACGTGGGCCTGCGCAAACCTGTCGAGCCCCGCCTCGCCGTAGAGCCGGGCAATGCCGCCAAATCGTCTTGTATAATCCATCGTGCCTGTTCATTTCCACAGCCGCGCCGTAGGGGCATTCTAAGGGTCCCGGGAGAATATCCCAACAACTGATTGACCCGGTTTCATACTCTGGGCTATGGTAAATATACCGATCGGTATATTTTTTCCGGACATGGAAACCAAAGGCGCACGCACACACCAGCTCATTATTGAGAAATCACTGCAGCTTTTTTCGCTAAAGGGTTATCACAGCACCTCCATCAACAATATCCTGGAGGCGACCCACCTGACCAAGGGGGGGCTGTATGGCCACTTCCAGAGCAAGGAGGCGGTCTGGTATGCCGTGTATGACGAGGCGGTAAAACGCTGGCACCGGGTGGTATTCGCCGGGGTGAGCGACATCGCCGACCCGTTGCGGCGCATCGAGAAGGTGATCGAGAACGACCTGATGAACTACCTGGGCGGGGATATATTCGAGGGCGGCTGTTTCTTCCTCAATGCCCTGGTGGAACTCTCCGGCCAGTCGCCGGAGATGAGCCGGCACATGCTGCGCGGCTTTATCCGCTTCTCCAAACTGCTGCAGCAGTGGCTGGTGGAGGCGGAGTCGGGCGGACTGATCCGGGCCGGGCTGCAGCATCGCGAGATCGCCAACTTCATCTTCATCTCCCTGAACGGCGCCGCCGCCCTCTATGCCGTCACCCGGGACCTGAGCGTGCTCGAACAGACCAAATCCCAGCTGCACCACTATCTACGACAGTTGCAGGCCTGACCGATGAAAGGCGCTACAGAAGCGGCGACAGCCAAAAACATACCGATCGGTATATTTATTACGAAACCGTCGGTGGCGCAGCCAGCGACGCCGCGACCTACCGAGACATTCGCCGACAGGAGATTGCCATGAGCCGACATCTGGAGCGCATCAGGATCTTCCAGCGCGAGCTGGTCAACCAGGGGCTGGGCGGCGCCCTGCTCTTCTACTCACGGGATATCTTCTACTACACCGGCATCGCCCAGCCGGCCTTTCTGGCCGTGTTTCCCGACGACTACCGGCTGTTTGTGCGTAGCGGCTATCCCTACGCCGTGCAGACCGCCGGGATCGAGGCCTCCCAAATCAGCGAGGAGCGGCGTCTCGACTTCATTTACCAGGAGTACTTCTCGTACCTCTGGAACAAGCGCCTGGGGATCGAACTGGATCTGCTACCGGCCAACAACTACCTGGTCTACCAGAAGCTGTTCCAGGGCTTCGAGCTGCAGGATGTCTCGCCGCTGATCCTGCAGCAGCGGACGGTGAAGAGTGCCTACGAGATAGAACAGATCCGCCGCGCCTGCCGGGTGGTGGAGGCGGGACAGCAGGCGATCCAGCAGGGACTGCGGCCCGGCATCTCCGAACTGGAACTCTCGGCCATTATCGAGAACAGCCACCGCCTGGCCGGGCACGAGGGGGGCATCTTCCTGCGCCATCCCGACCTGCCGCTGGGCATGGGCCCGATCAGCTCCGGCGCCAACCTGGCAGACTTTACCGGTATCGTTTACTCCGTCACCGGGGTCGGTCTCAGTGCCGCCCTGCCCATCGGCCCCTCCAACCGGAGCATCGATGACGGCGACGCCGTGGTGGTGGACATCCCCAGCATGGTCAACGGCTACCACGCCGATCAGTCCCGCACCTATGTGGCCGGCAAGGCGAGTCCGCGCCTGAAGGGGCTGTACGCCGATCTACGGGAGATCTCCGACTACGTGATCGATTCTATCCGCCCGGGCATGGGCTGCGACCAGGTGTATGACCTGGCGCTGCAGAAGGCGACCGAGATGCGGGTACAGGAGCAGTTCCTGCGCTTCACCGGCGACAGCCGCTGCCGGCTGATCGGCCACGGTGTCGGCATCGAGGTGAACGAGCCGCCGGTACTGATTGCCAACAACCGCGCCACCATTCCCGACAACTGCGTGCTGGCGATCGAGATGCACATGCTGGACAAGCGCGCCGGAGTGGTCAAAATAGAGGACACCGTGCTGATCGGCAGCGCGGGCAACGAGATTCTGACCAAGGCGTCGCGGGAGCTGATCGAGACCGCCGCTGGTGGCTGATTCCACTTTGTCAGATTCTGGCGCTATTTCCGATATTGGGTGAATAGCTTCCGGGTGAGTAACTACTCACGGGGTGATTGGCCTGCCTTGCCGGCCTCACACGATGGCTTATCTCCTCGAATCCGGCCCCATTTTCAGCGCCTGCCCAAACTCG
>NZ_JANIOA010000030.1 GCF_025175675.1 Sedimenticola hydrogenitrophicus | reverse complement strand
TAATTTCGCAGTACCGAGGGCGTAACTGGGCCACGCTGGCAAGGCACGCTTTGCAGGCAATGGCCGTTCCCTTGCCAAAAAGCGTAACGCCGCCAGCGGGGTCCAGTTGCGACCGAATACCGAAACTTATTTTTGCGCGAGCCCTTACCTCAGCGACGCGGCGATCTCCGCCTCCACCGCCTCCAGATCCTTGTGACGGACGTCCTTGCCCTTCACCAGAAACACCACATAGCGACTGATATTCTTGGCGTGTCCGCCGATGCGCTCCAGGCCACGCAGCCCCAGTACCACATCCACCATGTGACCGACACTGCGGGCATCCTCCATAATGAAGGTGGAGAGGCGACGCAGGGCCGAGCGGAAATCATCCGAGACCACACCGTCACGCCGGATCACATCCAGTGCCCGATCGAGATCCAGCTCATCGAAGGCCATTACCGCATCCCCCACCATGTCATTGACGAACGCCGCCATCCTGATCAGGTCCTGCAGCAACTGGTGGTTGGGCGGCGGCGCATCGCCCTCGTAGAAGCGGATCGTCAGGCGTGCCAGGCGCCGTGCCTGGTCGCCGATGCGCTCCAGATCGCCGACGATCTTGGCTATCGTCATAATCTCCCGCAGATCCCGCGCCATCGGCTGACGTTTGGCGATCAGCCGCAGGATCTCCTCGTCCGCCTTGATGTCCAGGGCGTCGATCTCACGATCGCTGACAATCACGCGCTGGGCCGCAACGACGTCCTCGTCTTCCAGTGACTGAATCGCCTCCCGTACCTGCTTGCAGGCCAGATCCTTGATCTCGATCACCAGCTGATGCAGGTGATTGAGGTCCTTGTTGTAGCTGCTGACGATGTGGCCGTCGGTCATTTCATTCATACCTTATCCGAACCTTCCGGTTATGTAGTCCTCCGTCAGGCGATGACGGGGGGTGGTGAAGATGTCATCGGTCTTGCCCACCTCGACCAGCTCGCCGAGGTGGAAATAGGCGGTGCGCTGGGAGACGCGCGCCGCCTGCTGCATGGAGTGGGTGACGATGGCGATGGTGTACTGCTCGCGCAGCTCATCGATCAGCTCCTCGATCCGGGCGGTGGCGATCGGGTCCAGGGCCGAACAGGGCTCATCCATCAGGATCACCTCCGGAGCCACGGCGATGGTGCGCGCGATGCAAAGCCGCTGCTGCTGTCCTCCCGACAGACCGGTACCCACCTCATCCAGGCGGTCCTTCACCTCATCCCACAGCCCCGCCTTCAGCAGCGCCTGCTCGACCACCTCATCCAGGTCATTTTTATTGCTGGTCAGACCATGGATACGCGGCCCGTAGGCCACGTTGTCATAGATCGATTTGGGGAACGGGTTGGGTTTCTGAAACACCATCCCCACCTGGGCGCGCAACGGCACCACGTCCAGACCGCTGTCATAGATGTCCTGATCATCCAGCCGGATCTCGCCCTCCACGCGGCAGATGTCGATGGTGTCGTTCATCCGGTTCAGGCAGCGCAGGAAGGTCGACTTGCCGCAGCCGGACGGGCCGATCATGGCAATCACCTCGTTCACGCCGATGTCCAGGCTGACATTGTTGATCGCCAGCTTGTCGCCGTAGTAGACATTCACATTGCGCGCGGTCATCCGGGGGTCGGCGGAGGTGATGTCACCCACCGTGCCGTTGATCGCCCGCGCGTCGTCCGCGACCGGGCTGAAACCGGCGGTGATGACACCCTTTCGGGCTGCGCCCAAGGCTACCGTGTCTGGTGTTATGCTCAACATTTCGTCACTCCTGTTCTGCATTCAGCTATCTGCTCTGTTACTGCTCGTCAATTCAATATCCGCCCTGTATCGGCAGCGCTTACCAGCGGCGTTCGAAGCGCTTGCGCAAAATGACCGCAATCACATTCATCAGGATCAGGAAGCCCAGCAGCACCATGATGGCGGCCGAGGTCTTCTCCATGAAGGCCCGTTCCGGGCTGTCGGCCCAGAGGAAGATTTGCACCGGCAGTACCGTGGCCGGATCCATGGGCCCGCCGGGAATATCCACGATGAAGGCCACCATGCCGATCATCAGCAGCGGCGCGGTCTCGCCCAGGGCTTGGGCCATGCCGATGATGGTGCCGGTCAGCATGCCGGGCATGGCCAGCGGCAGGACGTGGTGAAACACGGTCTGGGTGCGCGAGGCGCCAATACCCAGGGCCGCCTCGCGGATCGACGGCGGCACCGCCTTCAGCGCCGCGCGGCTGGCGATAATGATGGTCGGCAGGGTCATCAGGGTCAGCACCATGCCGCCCACCAGCGGGGCCGAGCGCGGCAGGCCGAAGAAGTTGATGAACACCGCCAGGCCGAGCAGGCCAAAGACGATGGAGGGCACCGCCGCCAGATTGTTGATATTGACCTCCACCAGGTCGGTCCAGCGGTTGCGCGGGGCGAACTCCTCCAGATAGAGCGCCGTCGCCACACCGATGGGAAACGACAGCAGCAGGGTGACGATCAGGGTGTAGAGGGAGCCCATCACGGCACCGCCGATACCGGCCAGTTCCGGCTCGCGTGAATCGCCGCCGGTGAGGAAGCCGAGGTTGAACTGCTTTTCGATCGCCCCGCGGGCCTCCAGCTGCTCCACCCAAGCGAGCACCCGGTTCTTGATACGACGCTCCGACTCCGGCGCGTTGCGGTCGATACGCCCCTTCACCAGCATGTCGATATCGTCATCCGCCGGCAACCAGAGCGCCTGGCGGCTACCGATCAGTTCAGGATCACTCATCACCCGTTGCCGCAGCACCAGGGCGGCCCCGCTGCTGACCATGCCATAGAGTTCGCGCTTCTCGCCACGCCCCTTCACATCCGGGTACAGGGCCCGCAACGCGGACTTGACCAGGGCGGCGTAATCGGCCGCCGACAGCGTGGCGGGATCGCGCTCCCCGGCCGGATCGATCACCTCCTGGCGGTACTCGATATCCAGCAGGATACGGGTCTGATAAAAGGCGCTATAACCTTGACTGATGATATTCAGGAACATCAGGGCGACAAACAGCAGGCCCAGGATCACCGCGGCCAGACCAAAGCGGCGAAAACGGCGCTCCCGGTTGTAGCGCTGCTTGAGGGTGGCATTGACCCGGTCAATGGTGCGGGTCTGATCGACTGCAGGCTTATTCATAGGCTTCCCGATATTTTCTCACCACGTGCAGGGCCACCACATTGAGTACCAGGGTAATGAGGAACAGCAGTAACCCCAGGGCGAAGGCGGCCAGGGTCTTGGGACTGTCGAACTCCTGATCGCCCACCAGCAGGGTGACGATCTGTACCGTTACCGTGGTCACGCTCTGCAGTGGATTGGCGGTCAGATTGGCCGACAGTCCCGCCGCCATCACCACGATCATGGTCTCGCCGATGGCGCGGGAGACCGCCAGCAGGATACCGCCGACAATCCCGGGCAGGGCCGCCGGTAGGATCACCTTGCGCACGGTTTCCGAATGGGTGGCGCCGATCCCCAGGGAGGCGTCACGCATGCTCTGGGGCACCGCGTTGATCACATCGTCGGAGAGCGACGAGATGAACGGGATAATCATGATGCCCATCACCAGACCGGCCGCCAGGGCGCTCTCGGATGAGACATCCAGGCCCAGCAGCGCGCCGTTGTCGCGGATGAAGGGGGCCACGGTGAGTGCGGCGAAGAAGCCGTACACCACGGTCGGAATACCCGCCAGGATTTCCAGCAGCGGCTTGGCCCAGGCGCGGAACCGGGCACCGGCATACTCGGACAGATAGATTGCCGACATCAGGCCGATCGGCACCGCCACCAGCATGGCAATCAGGGCGATCAGCAGGGTGCCGGCAAACAGGGGGATGACGCCGAAGGCACCCGAGGACCCGACCTGGTCCTCGCGGATGGCCATCTGCGGACTCCAATCCAGACCGAACAGGAACTCGCCGATGGGCACCATTTCGAAGAAGCGAATCGACTCGAACAGCACCGAGAGGACGATACCCAGGGTGGTGAAGATGGCGATGGTGGAGCAGCCCACCAGCAGCCACTTGATCACCGACTCGACCCGGTTACGGGCGCGGAACTTCGGCGACACCAGGCGCCAGCCGACGGACAGGCCGAGCAGCGCCAGGCTCAGCACCACCACCACCGAGGCGGCGAAACTGGTCTGCCGCAGGCGCTGGTAATGGGCCGCCGCCCGCTCCATCTCCAGGCTCACCTCGCCGGAGACGATATTGCCCTGAGCCAGGTTCTGGATATCGTTGATCACCAGGCCCAGCTGGGCGGGGGGCAGTGTGCGCACCGCCTCCGGCAGATCCGCTATCACCAGATCCCGGATCACCCCCGACTGCAGGGAGACCCAGAGAAACAGCACCAGCAGCGCCGGCAAGCCGCACCAGATGGCGGTAAAGAAACCGTAGTAGGAGGGCAGCGAGTGGAGGTCACGCACGCCGCCGGGACCGCCCACCAGCCGCTGGGAGCGGCGCATGCCCAACCGGTAGGCCAACGCCATCAGGCCCAGCAGGATCAAAATGAGTAGGGTGTTAGACATAATACTTCAGCAACAACGACTCGGCTTATCAACGGCAATGCCCTCTCCCGGTAACCGGGAGAGGGCCTTGTTACAGCACGTCGCGCCATGCATGCACAACGATTTGCATGAGCGATCGACTTACTTGGTCAGCTTGAGCAGATTCAGCCCCTTGACGTCGGCGGCGAACTGGTTGCGCTCCTGTTTCGGCATCGGGATCATGCCCTTGTCCACCAGATAGCCCTCGTCACCCCAGGCCTTGTCGCTGGTGAATTCAGCCAGGTACTCCTCGATACCCGGGATCTTGCCGACGTGCGCCTTCTTCACATAAAAGAAGAGCGGACGCGAGACCGGATAGCTGCCGTCGGCGATGGCCTCGAAGGTCGGGGCGATCTTGTCGACGATGGAGCCCTGCACCTTGTCGGCGTTCTGGTCGAGGAAGCTGAAGCCGAAGATGCCCAGCGCCTTGGGGTTGCTCTCCAGCTTCTGCACGATCAGGTTGTCGTTCTCGCCCGCCTCGATATAGGCACCATCCTCACGGATGGTGTGGCAGATTCCCTTGTAGGCCTTTTTGTCCTGCTTCTTCATCGCCTTGATGAAGTCGAAGGTCTTACAGCCGCCTTCCATGGCCAGTTCCACAAAGGCGTCGCGGGTGCCGGAGGTGGGGGGCGGACCCAGCACTTCGATCGCGGTGTCCGGCAGGCTGGCATTGACATCCTTCCAGGTCTTATAGGGGTTGTCGATCAGCTCGCCACCACCATTCACGTTCGGCACCTTCTTGGCCAGCGCCAGGAACACATCCCGGCGGGTCAGGTGCATCAGCGGGGCGGACTTGGAGTTGGCGATGACGATACCGTCATAGCCGACCTTCACCTCGACGATGTCGGTGACGCCGTTTTTGGCGCAATTCTCGACTTCCGAACTCTTGATCCGGCGTGACGCGTTGGTGATATCGGGATGCTCGACGCCAACACCGGCACAGAACAGCTTGAGGCCGCCGCCGGAGCCGGTGGACTCGACCTTGGGGGTCTTGTAGGCGCTGGTCTTGCCGAAGGTCTCGGCCACCACGGTGGAGAACGGGTAAACGGTGGACGAGCCGACGATCGAGATGTAGTCGCGCGAAGCGGCTTGGGCGGTGGTGACGGCGGTGGCAGCCAAAGCGGCAGCCAGGATGATGCGATTGTTGATCACTGTGACCTCCAGGTCATTTGGGTAATTGCTGTTTTCAACCTGGAGGAGATTATCGGGATCTTTTGTTACAGGAATCTTGGTTTAATGTTACAGATTTATGACAACGCCTTCCCTCTGCAAACTTCAAATGTAACTACTCACCAGAAGTGTCCATTAAAGCCCCACCAATGCACCACGGAGACACAGAGGACACAGAGATAAAACTGAACAACGTAGCGTAGCGGATCATTGGGCATAAGCTTCTCTCGATCCTGGAATGCACCATTTACGGTCCTGAGGATGGAGAAGCGTGTAGGATGGGTGGAGGCGCGGCCCCCTTGTCGACGGCGGTTCGCGGTGCTCGGGCGCGCCGTAACCCATCTTCGGATGCGGGTGCAGGTGCGCGATGGGTTGCGCGCCAAAGACGGAGCCGGCAGAGAGTTCATGGGGGCGCTCCACCCATCCTACGTCCGGATGTGGCCCGGCCCACTATGGGTAAAGCGAAAAACTTGCGGAGCGAATCATGGTGACAGCCAGTGCACCCGGCCCCTCCCGATCCTGGGATGTACCGTTTACGGACCTAAGGATGGAGGAGTGGTACAGGGATGTACCGTTTACGGACCTAAGGATGGAGGAGTGGTACAGGGATGTACCGTTTACGGACCTAAGGATGGAATCCACGGGAGAATCTTATGATTTCTCTGTGCTCTCTGTGTCTCCGTGGTACGAGTAGGGGCAAGTAGTTACCTTCAAACTTCAGGAAGCCACCCGGGCATGCGGAAACCGGCAGGTGAAGACGCTCCCCTTGCCCGGCTCGCTCTCCACCACCAGCTTGCCGTCGTGCCGGCTCAGTACGTGTTTGACGATCGCCAGGCCAAGCCCGGTGCCGCCGCTCTCCCGGGAGCGCCCCACGTCCACCCGGTAGAAGCGCTCGGTTAGGCGCGGGATGTGCTCGGGGGCGATGCCGATACCACTATCGCTGACGGAGAAACTGGGGCCGTTGCCCGACAACCACCAGCGGATACGGATATCCCCACCCTCCGGGGTGTAGCGAACCGCGTTATAGACCAGATTGGTGAAGGCGCTCTCCAGCTCATGGCAGTTGCCCACCAGGCGCAGCCGCTCGTCGGCCTCCAGGCTGATCCGGTGCCCCTGGTCGCCGCTCAGGTGGTGCGCGCCCTCGACTATCCCGCGCAGCATCGGGTAGATCCCGACCACGCCCTGCCCCCCGTTGCTGCGCTGGGTCTCCAGTCGCGACAGCAGCAGCAGGTCTTCGACGATCCGCTGCATGCGCAGGGTTTGGATCTGCATCTGGCCGAGGATCCGTTTCCAGGGTCCGAGAAACGCCTCGCGGCTCTCCAGCATGGTCTCCACATAGCCGTGCACCACGGTCAGGGGGGTGCGGATCTCGTGGGAGACGTTGGCCACAAAGTCGCGGCGGACGATCTCCAACTGGTGCAGCCGGGTGATGTCCCGCGCCTGCAGCAGGCGTTTGCCCTTGCCATAGGGGACGATACGCACTTCCAGGCTGACATTGGCATTGACCGGCGCCGGCATCTGCAGCGGCCGGCCGTAGTGGCCGGCGTGCAGATAATTCAGGAACACCGGATCGGCGATCAGATCGTCGATCAGCGCCCCCTTGTCCCGTTTCCGGTCCAGACCGAGGAATTCCGCCGCCACGCTGTTCCACCAGTCGATCCGCCCCTCATCGTTCAGTACCAGGGTGGCGTCGGGCAGCGCCCCGGTGGATTCGAGGAACCCGCTGAGCATGCGGCTGAGCTTGCGTTTGCGTTTCTGGCCGCGGCCGGAGAGTTCGTCCACCCGCTGCATCAAGGGACGCCAGATACCGAACAGATGGGGGCGCGGGTGACTCTTGGGTTTGCCGAGCCAGCGGGTGAAGCGATAGAGCTGGTACAGGTGCCAGGCGAGGTAGAGGCTCAGGCCGCCCCAGAGGAGGACAGCCAGGTGACCGATGCCCAGGCCGAGCGGGATGAGCAGGAGGGTGATAAATCCGACACCAACCAGTTCACTCCGCCACGCCTGGTCCAGGCTCATCGAGTGCTAACCTGCTCCGAGAATCGATAGCCTGCGCCGCGGACCGTCTGGATCAGACCGTCCATTTCAAAGGGCTCGAGGGCCTGGCGCAGGCGCCGGATATGCACATCCACCGTGCGTTCCTCTATATACACGTTGGTGCCCCACACCTTGTCCAGCAGCCGGGAGCGGCTGTAGACCTTGTCCTGATGGGTCATGAAGAAGTGCAGCAGCTTGAATTCGGTGGGTCCCAGCTCGATCGGCCGGTCGCCCAGGGTGACCCGGTAGGAGACCGGATCCAGGCGCATCCCGCCCGCCTGCACCGCCTCCTCGGTGGCATGCGGGGCGACCCGGCGCAGGATCACCTTGATGCGGGCCGCCAACTCCTTGGGAGAGAACGGCTTGGTGACGTAATCCTCGGCGCCGCACTCCAGCCCGCGCACCTTGTCATCCTCCTCGCCGCGGGCGGTGAGCATGATGATCGGGATATCGCGGGTGACAGGATCCTGCTTCAGTTCCCGGGTGTACTCCACCCCGCTGATGCCCGGCAGCATCCAGTCCATCAGGATCATATCCGGCGGCGCAGCCGCCATGCGCTCCTTCGCCTCGTCCACGCTCGCCGCGCCGATCACGTCGTAACCGGACTGCTCAAGCACGAACTGGATCATCTCCCGTACCGCGGATTCATCTTCAACGACCAGTATCTTTGTCGCCATGTCAGCTCACTCTGCCTTCTGTTATTGCTATCAGCCTGGGAGTGAATATTACACAGCCGCAACATTACAGTTTGATGACAGGCGTTCCCACCAGCCGCGCCGACAGTCCCCGGAACGATCCGTAGCAGGCTGTCACCAGCTGAACAGCACCCACTGCGGGATGGAGATGTTGCCCGGACGCGCCTCTTCACGCACATCCAGCTCCCCATCACCATCGCTGTCCAGCAGATAGTAGGCCGGTCCGGTGATCGGGGTGATCTTCACCATATAGAGCCGGCCGTTGATGCGGTACTCCTCGGTGGTGCCGCGGTCGCTCTCGATAATGGTCACCTCCGGCTCCAGCACCTCGCCGCTCTCCACCTTGGGCGGCAGATCCGGCGACTGGGGCTGCGGGGCCGACTCCTCGGCCAGTAGCTGATACGGCGTGATCAGCAGAAGCAGTGTGACCAGCAATGTTTTTTTCATCTTGTTATCTATTCCTAGTGTCCGGGCAACCTGCTCCAATAGGTAGCAGATTCTGCCCTCGATTTCTGAGACCCGGGTCCAACACCCGGCATGACGCCGACCCAAGCCCATGAAAATTTGGACGGCAAACCGTCGGTGGTGTTCCCTGTTTTAAGTCTAGTCACCCCGTTCCGAATTGCTTGTACCGCGTCGATCCGGCCGAACGCAGGCCGGAAGCGGAATCATATTAGGCCATTGCAGGGAAAAATTGTACCTAATGTTCGGATGCAGACGGGATGCGATGCAAGGCACGACGAGCGCGGTGTGGCTGGCCCACACAAGCGAGGAGTAACGCCGCAGCGCACCCGTATGCGCCGCACAAAGGTACAATTTTGACCGGAAATGGCCTTACAGTTCCAGGAGGATTTCCTGCTCTGAGAGCGA
This sequence comes from Sedimenticola hydrogenitrophicus, assembly GCF_025175675.1. GTDB lineage: Bacteria > Pseudomonadota > Gammaproteobacteria > Chromatiales > Chromatiaceae > Sedimenticola > Sedimenticola hydrogenitrophicus. The sequence continues at coordinate 47,843 of NZ_JANIOA010000030.1, read as the reverse complement.
CGGCTCGAAGCCACGCGACTCATAGTGGGCAAAAATGGCATCCACCACCTCCTGGGGCTCCTCGCAGATCTGCACCAGATCCAGTTCACTGGCCGAAATGGTGCCGCTGACGCACAGGGTGTTGCGCATCCACTCCAGCAGGCCGCTCCAGAACCCGGCATTGACCAGGATGATGGGGATGCGCCGGGTCTTGCCGGTCTGGATCAGGGTGAGGATCTCGGCAAACTCGTCCAGGGTGCCGAAGCCGCCCGGCATCACCACGTAGGCCGAGGCGTATTTCACAAACATCACCTTGCGCGAGAAGAAGTGCTTGAAATGCAGGGAGATATCCTGGTAGGCGTTGGGCAGTTGCTCCTTCGGCAGTTCGATATTGAGCCCCACGCTGGGCGCCCGCCCCCGGTGCCCCCCCTTGTTGGCCGCCTCCATGATGCCGGGACCGCCGCCGCTGACCACCGCGAAGCCGCTCTCCGACAACAGGTAGGCGATCTGTTCCGCCTTCTTGTAGTCCGGGCTCTCCCGCCCGGCGCGCGCCGAACCGAAGATGCTGACCGCCGGCCAGATTCCCGAGAGCTGTTCGAAGCCCTCGACAAACTCCGCCATGATCTGGAACACCTTCCAGGATTCGCGGGAGAGTTGGCTCTGTTGTGGCCGCTCGCTGTAATCTTTGTTCTTCGCCATCTGGTCTATTCCTCGTCTTTTCCGCATAATACCGCCAGTGACCTGCCGACGCTCCCATCCGAATAGTGGCACCCAAATTACCAGATTCTATCCTGTTTTCTGTTCACGAGCCGCGAAAGCTCCGTTCCGTGGCACCGAATGCGGGGAGTTATCCATTTGACGCCGACCCCTATAGGAAGTAATTCTTGCAAGAGCCCTTAAATTAGCGATGTCCGATCTGAACCCCAGCCAGCAAGAGGCTGCCCGACACATCGATTCCCCGTTGCTGGTGCTGGCCGGGGCCGGCTCGGGCAAGACCCGGGTGATCACCCGCAAGATCGCCTACCTGATCGAATCCGTCGGCATGCAGCCGCGCCACATCACCGCCGTCACCTTCACCAACAAGGCGGCGCGGGAGATGAAGGAGCGGGTCGCGGCCCTGCTGCGGGGAAAAAACGCCAAGGGGCTCGGCATCTCCACCTTCCACACCCTGGGACTCAACATCATCCGCCGCGAGCACAAGCTGCTGGGACTCAAGTCCGGGTTCAGCATCTTCGATGCCCAGGACGCCGAGGGGCTGCTCAAGGAGCTGCTGCGCAAGGGCGCGGGGGACGACGAGGTGGCCGCCAGCTACCAGTGGCGCATCTCCGAATGGAAGAACGACATGTTCAGTCCGGAGGAGGCCCTGTCCCGCGCCGAGAGCGACCTGGACCAGCGCTCGGCGCTGCTCTACGCCCACTACCAGCGCTCCCTGCGCGCCTTCAACGCGGTGGATTTCGACGACCTGATCCTACTGCCGGTGCGGCTGTTCCGTGAATCCCCCGACACCCTGGAGCAGTGGCAGAACCGCATCCGCCACCTGCTGGTGGACGAGTACCAGGACACCAACCTGAGCCAGTACGAACTGGTGCGCCAGCTGGTGGGGGTGCGCCAGTCCCTCACCGTGGTGGGTGACGACGACCAGTCGATCTACGCCTGGCGCGGCGCCCGGCCGGAGAACCTGATCCGCCTGAAGGAGGATTTCCCACGCCTCAAGGTGGTCAAGCTGGAGCAGAACTACCGCTCCTCGGGGCGCATCCTCAAGGCCGCCAACACCCTGATCGCCAACAACCCCCACGTGTTCGAGAAACGCCTCTGGTGCGACCTGGGCCCGGGCGAGCCGATCCGCGTGATGAGCTGCAAGAACGAGCTGCACGAGGCGGAGAAGGTGGTTTCGGAGATCATCCACCACAAATTCACCTCCGGCGCCGCCCACGGCGACTACGCCATCCTCTATCGCGGCAACCACCAGGCCAAGCTGTTCGAGTCGGCCCTGCGCCAGCACAACATCCCCTACTTCCTGAGCGGCGGCACCTCGTTCTTCAGCCGCGCCGAGATCAAGGACGTGATGGCCTACCTGCGCCTGCTGGCCAACCCGGAGGACGACGCCGCCTTCCTGCGCATCGTCAACACCCCGCGGCGCGAGATCGGCGCCAGCACCCTGGAGCGGCTAGGCAGCTACGCCACCGAGCGCGATGCCAGCCTGCTGGCCGCCTGCGACGAACTGGGACTGGAGCAGCACCTCTCGGCGCGGCCGCTGGAGCGCCTGCACGAGTTTGCCGGCTGGGTCCGGCAGTTCCAGCAGCGGGCGGAGCGCGACCACCCGGTCGAGACCGTGCGTGACCTGCTCAAGGAGCTGCAGTACGAGGATTGGCTGTACGAAAAGGCCTCCAGCGACAAGGTGGCGGAACGGCGCTGGGAGAATGTCCTGGAGCTGGTGCAGTGGCTGGACCATCTGCACAAGGGCGACAAGGTGGGCGAGAGCCTGGCCGAGATGGTCAGTCACCTGGCGCTGCAGGACATCCTGGAGCGGCAGGACGATGACAGCGGCAACGACCAGGTGCACCTGATGACCCTGCACGCCTCCAAGGGTCTGGAGTTCCCCCATGTCTTCCTGGTGGGCGTGGAGGAGGAGCTGCTGCCGCACAAGAGCAGCATCGAGGAGGACAACATCGAGGAGGAGCGGCGCCTCGCCTACGTCGGCATCACCCGCGCCCAGCGCACCCTCACCATCAGCTTCGCCGAGAAGCGCAAACGCTTCGGTGAGATCATCGCCTGCGCCCCGAGCCGCTTCCTGGCCGAACTGCCGGAGGCCGACCTGAAGTGGGAGGGGCGCCAGGGCGACAGCCTCTCCAGAGAGGAGAAACAGGAGCGCGGCAACGCCCACCTGGCCAACCTGCGCTCGCTGCTGGGCCGGTAGGGGGCTGTCGGACTTAACGCTGATCTACCGTGGATACCGTAGGGTGCCGGTGAGCTTGCGAACTGCACCGTCGCCGGAGCCCCATCCGATGCGGTTCGTTTCACTCACCGCATCCTACAGTCTATGCTACGCCGGCGATGTTCATGTTCAAAGGCCGTTCCCGCCGACGGCGCCCATGGGGCGCCCCATGACTGGTTTTCACCGCAGGCAGCTGGTAAGCCACGAACCGTACCGTGTGCTGGCCCCCAAACTCAAAAGGGCATGCCGTGGCATGCCCTTTTGTCGGCTATAGCCTGACGCCCTAGCGCGGCTGCTTGCTCAGCCAGGCAGCGATCGCCTGCATCTCCTCGTCAGACACCGTCGCCATGATCCCCTTCATCACCGCACTCTGGCCGTTGCTGCGGGCACCGCTCTTGATATCCTTCATCTGATTCACAATGTACGGCTCTGGCAGGGCGGCCACCTTGGGATAGGTAGGCATGATCGGCGCCGTACCCCCGGCACCATGACAGGCAACGCAGCCCTTGGCGGTATAGAGTGCCGCACCCGAATCGGCTGATGCAGCCAGTGCTGCCGGTGCTGCGGTGGCCGGGGCCGGCTCCACCGGAGTGGCGGCCGCTTCGGTCGCAGCCCCCCGGGCAGCCGCTTCAGGTGCGGGCGCTTCAGGTGTGGGCGCCGCGGCGGGAGCGGCGGCAGGGTTCTCGGCCGCCTGGGCCTGCCCCTCGATCGCGACCTGACCGACCGGCTTGATACGCTCGATCACCTCGGCCCGTTCCTGTGCCATCAAAGGGGTGCTCACAACCAGGGCGGCGATGGCCGCCAGGGACATACTCTTGAACAGGGATACACCTTTAGGGCTCACAATCTAACTCCTTATACTTCAGGACCAAATGAACGGGCGTCTGGCGCCATGGATCGGCCCCGCCCCCGATTTAAGGGCTCGCGCAAGAATAAGTTCCTGTGTTCAGTCGTTCCTGGACCCCGCTGGTGGCGTTAAGCCTTTTGCCAAGGGAACAGCTTTGTCCAGGGATGGACTTATGCCGCGGAGACCATGGATGGTCGGGAGCGGCCATGCCGGCAAAGCGTGCCTTGCCAGCGTGGCCCAGGAACGCCCTCGGTACAACGGAATTATTCTTGCGCGAGCCCTAACGGGGCGCAGTATAGCGACAACCGCCATAAAGATCGACTGTCAAGCCGGTCTTCCCGCCTGGAAATAGGCGCCATGGGATAGACGCCACCGGTACCTCAGGGTAAGATACGCCCTCTTCGGCCGCCGCCGCCCCATAACGGTGGCCCACGATCTCAAGCGCCCGTAGCTCAGCTGGATAGAGTACTGCCCTCCGAAGGCAGGGGTCACAGGTTCGAATCCTGTCGGGCGCGCCATATTAACCTTTCTATTCAGTCACTTACAACAGACTTCGCAGTCACCTCCTTGCCGCATTCCGGCAACGTGAAACCCAAACGTGAAACTTGGCCCCCTTACAGCGGCCTGTCCAACACCTCGAGCGCGGCCCCCCAGATCCTGCGGCGACAGGTGGGCGTATACCTGTGCAAGGACTGGCGCAAAAATAAGTTCCGGTATCCAGTCGCCACTGGACCCCGCCGCCGGCGTTACGCTTTTTGGCAGGGGAACAGCCATTGCCGGCATGGCCCAGTGACGCCCTCGGTACTACGAAATTATTCTTGCGCGAGCCCTAAGCCTGCGAACCCCAACACGCTGTATCTTGCGCTTGTGCTAATCGGAAATTCCGCTAATATATCTACCTATCTAGATATAGAGGCAGATAGATATGGATCCCACCCAACTCTTCAAGGCGCTGTCGGACCCCACCCGCCTGCGTTGCCTGTCGCTGCTTGCCGAAAGCGATGAGCTTTGCGTCTGCGAGCTGACCCAGGCGCTGGATCTGCCACAGCCCAAGATCTCCCACCACCTCGGCGCCCTGCGCAAGGCGGGGCTGGTACTGGACCGCAAGGAGGGGCTGTGGATCCATTACCGGATCAACCCCGGTCTACCGACCTGGGCCAGGGATGTGATACGCACCACCGCGGCGGGCATCCGTGACCAGGAACCTTTCGCCGGGGACAGCGCCACGCTGCAGGCAGCGACCCAGCGCGCCGTCGAGCTCTGCGCCACCTGACACCCGCAGCCCCAACACCCGATTAAAAGGATCCCCCATGTCCAGCCATTGTGCCAGCCAACCTGAAGGTGCCGCGAAACAGCAGAGCGGCGCCCGGATGAATCTTTTTGAACGCTACCTGACCCTCTGGGTCTTCCTCTGTATTATTGCCGGCATCCTGCTGGGCCATCTGCTCCCCACCCCGTTTCAGCTGCTGGGCCGGATGGAGATCGCCCAGGTCAATATCCCGGTGGCGATCCTGATCTGGCTGATGATCATCCCGATGCTGCTGAAGATCGACTTCGGCGCCCTGCAGCAGGTCAGGGAACACTGGCGCGGGGTCGGCGTCACCCTGTTCGTCAACTGGGCGGTCAAGCCCTTCTCCATGGCCCTGCTGGCCTGGATTTTTATCCGCGGCCTGTTTGCCGACTGGTTGCCGGCCGACCAGATCGACAGCTATATCGCCGGGCTGATCCTGCTGGCCGCCGCCCCCTGCACCGCCATGGTCTTCGTCTGGAGCAATCTGTCGAACGGCGAACCCCACTTCACCCTGACCCAGGTGGCACTCAACGACACCATCATGATCTTCGCCTTTGCCCCCATCGTCGGGCTATTGCTGGGACTCTCCGCCATCAGCGTGCCCTGGGACACCCTGTTTCTCTCGGTGGTGCTGTACATCCTGATCCCGGTGGCGGCGGCCCAGCTGTGGCGCCGCCTGTTGCTGCACAGCGGCGGCCCGGCGGCGCTGCAACGCACCCTGGAGCGGCTTGGCCCGCTCTCCCTGATGGCCCTGCTGACCACCCTGGTGCTGCTGTTCGGCTTCCAGGGCGAGCAGATCCTGGCGCAGCCGACGATCATCGCCCTGCTGGCGGTGCCGATACTGATCCAGGTCTACTTCAACTCCGGCCTCTCCTATCTGCTGAATCGCCGCTTCGGCGTCGCCCACTGCGTGGCGGCACCCTCGGCCCTGATCGGCGCCAGCAACTTCTTCGAACTGGCGGTGGCCACCGCCATCGTGCTGTTCGGTTTCGAGTCCGGCGCCGCACTGGCCACCGTGGTCGGCGTGCTGATCGAGGTGCCGGTCATGCTCTCGGTCGTCAAGATCGTCAATAACACCAAAGGCTGGTATGAATCGGCCATAAAATCACCTGGAGGATAACCATGAATCTCATCAACAAGGGGCTTGCCGCCCTGCTGTTCCTGCTGCCTGCCCTGGGCTGGGCCGCCCCCGCCTTTCTGGTCGATTCGGAGTGGCTCGCGGAGCGCATCGACGAGGAGAACCTGATCGTGCTGGAGGCGCGCTACTATCCGCACCGCCACTACACGGTCGGCCATATTCCGGGCGCGGTGCAGGTGCAGCGCTTCCGGGACCTGGGGGATAACCAGGCCGCGCCGCTGATGCGCTTCCCCTCGCGGGAGGCGTTCCAGGCGACCCTGCGCCGCTGGGGGGTCAACGACGACTCCACCCTGGTGCTCTATGACGACTCGAACACCGCCCTGGTGTCGCGTATCCACTATCTGCTGGAGCTCTACGGCTTCGACATGGCACAGGTGAAGATCCTCAACGGTAGCACCGTGGAGTGGAGTGCCTTCGAAGAGATGAGCAAGGAGCCGACAGCGCAAAGGACGCCGGGGACGGTGACCCTGCAACCGGCCAACCCGGAGCTGTTCGTCGAATGGACCGATGTCTATGACGACGTGCTGTCGCGGCGCGATCCCAACGTGGTGCTGCTGGATGCACGGCCCCGCGACATGTATACCGGCCAGGTGATCCAGCACGCCATCCAGGGCGGCCATATCCCTGGAGCCGTCAACGTGGTGAGCCTGGAGGGGACCAGCGGCCAGAAGTGGAAATCCGATGAGGAGCTGGCGGCACTGTACCGGGATATCCCGAAGGATAAGACCGTCTACGCCTATTGCCACGACGGCTTCCGCATGAGCCTGGCCTATCTGCAGCTGAAATATCTCGGTTACAAGGATGTGCGACTCTATAACGGCGGCTGGTCTCACTGGGGCAACGAGCTGACCCTGCCGGTGGTGCAGGGCGAGGCGCCCTACAGCGGCGACTACGAACTGTGATCCGCCACAGCCCGTAGGTTGGGGTGAGGAACGAACCCCAACATCATGACGCACGCGCATGAATACCCGTCGGGGTTCGCAGGCTCACCCCAACCTACGAGCTAACAAACAAAGAGGCACAGAACAGACATGACAATCAACGTAGGCATCAACGGTTTCGGCCGCATGGGTCGGCTGAGCCTGCGCGCCGGCTGGCAGCGGCCGGACTTCGACTTCGTCCTCATCAACGAGACCGCCACGGACGCCGCCGGCTCCGCCCATCTGCTGCAGTTCGATTCGGTGCACGGCACCTGGGACCGGGCGGCGGTTGCCCGGTACGGAAGCATCGTGATCGATGACCAAGCGCTGGCCTACGCCAGCCATGTGGCGATTGCCGACGGCGACTGGTCCGGTTGCGACATCGTGATCGAGGCGACCGGCAAGCACCACAAGAAGCCGGAGACCCTGCAACACTACTTCGACCAGGGGGTGAAAAAGGTGATCGTGGCCGCGCCCACCGAAGGGGCGCTGGACATCGTCTACGGCATCAACGACGACCGCTACGACCCCGATATCCACCACCTGCTGACCGCTGCCTCCTGCACCACCAACTGCCTGGCGCCGGTGGTCAAGGTGATGCACGAACAGGTCGGCATCGTGCATGGCTGCATGACCACCATCCACGACATCACCAACACCCAGACCATTATCGACAAGGGCCACAAAGACCTGCGCCGGGCGCGCGCCTGCGGCCAGTCGCTGATCCCCACCTCCACCGGTTCGGCCCGGGCGATCACCAAGATCTTTCCGGAACTGACCGGCAAACTCAACGGCCTGGCGGTGCGGGTGCCGCTGCTCAACGCCTCCCTTACCGACTTCGTGTTCGAGGCGGCGCGTCCGGTGACAGCGGAGGAGATCAACGGCTATTTCAAGGCGGCAGCCGAGGGCGAACTCAAGGGCATTCTCGGTTACGAAGAGCGTCCCCTGGTCTCGGTGGACTATCTCAACGATCCCCGCTCGTCGATCGTAGACGCCCTCTCCACCATGGTGATCGACGACACCCAGGTGAAGATCTACGCTTGGTATGACAACGAGTGGGGCTATGTGAACCGACTGATCGATTTGCTCCAGAAAGTGGTTCGTTCGGGAGGCGTATGAGATGAACAACACGAATGGCCTGGGCAAGGCGGCGGCCGCGGGGTTTGAGGCGGGACTCTATTGCGCTGAAAGCGTACTGCAGAGCGTTGCCGATCACTACGGATTCGATTCCCCGCTTATCCCGCGTATTGCCACCGGGTTTTGCAGCGGCATGGCACGTACCGGCGGGACCTGCGGGGCGGTCAGCGGAGCCATCTTGGCGATCAACCTGATGTCCGGGCGCGACGGGGCGGATCAATCTGTCGAACCGAACTATGCCGCAATTCGCCAACTGGTGGAGAGATTTCGGGAACGTTTTGACAGCACGATGTGCAGTGAACTGCTGGGGTGCGACCTGGGGACCCCGGAGGGCCAGGAGCATTTTACCAAAAACGAACTCTGGCACCGATGCCGGGACTTCACCAGCGGAGCCGCTGACATGACAGCGGACATATTGAGTCCGCGATGATGGATGAAGTGAGCTCGTTACGCAATTACCTCGTGGTTACGGGGGGCTACTGGGCCTTCACCATCACCGATGGCGCCATCCGCATGCTGGTGGTGCTCTATTTCCACCTGCTCGGCTATTCGCCGTTCGAGGTGGCGATGCTGTTTCTATTTTACGAGTTCTTCGGCATCGTCACCAACCTGGTGGGCGGCTGGCTGGGGGCGCGCATCGGCCTCAACCTCACCATGCACATCGGCATGGGACTGCAGGTGCTGGCGCTGCTGGCGCTCACGGTTCCGGATGCCTGGCTCTCGGTTCCCTACGTAATGGCGGCCCAGGCGCTCTCCGGCATCGCCAAGGATCTCAACAAAATGTCGGCCAAGGCCTCGGTCAAGTTCATGAGCAGCGGAGGCGAGGGCAAGCTGTTCAAATGGGTGGCAATACTGACCGGGTCGAAGAACGCCCTCAAGGGGGCGGGCTTCTTCATCGGCGCCGCGCTGCTGGAGTCGGTCGGTTTTCGCGGTGCCCTGGCCTTGCTGGCCGGAATGCTGGTGATCGTCCTGATCGCCACCGCCCTGCTGCTGCCGTCCGCTGTCGGGAAGATGAAGACCAAGCCCAAATTCACCCAGGTATTCTCCAAGGTCCCGGCCATCAACCGGCTGGCGGCGGCACGCTTTTTCCTGTTCGGCTCGCGCGATGTCTGGTTCGTGGTCGGCCTGCCGGTGTTTCTCTACGAAGTGTTGGGCTGGTCGTTCAGTCAAGTGGGCGGTTTTCTCGCCCTCTGGGTGATCGGTTACGGCCTGGTGCAGGCCAACGCCCCGCGGCTGCTCCGCTTATTTCAATGGGGTCAGACTCGATTGATCAACTCAAACGACTCGGATCCCATTAAATCAGATCAATCGAGTCTGACCCCATTGAAAACGGATGGCGACACGGCCCGGCTCTGGGCCTTTGTCCTGCTACTGTTCCCGGCGGGTATCGCCCTCGGCCTGCAACAGGGCTGGCCGGCGCAGTGGGTATTGATTATCGGGTTGATCCTGTTCGGCATCGTCTTCGCCATCAACTCGGCCGTGCACTCCTACCTGATCCTCGCCTACTCGGATCACGAACGGGTCTCCATGAACGTCGGCTTCTACTACATGGCCAACGCCGGCGGCCGCCTCGCGGGCACGGTGCTCTCCGGCTGGGCCTATCAGACCCAGGGGCTGGAAGGCTGTCTCTGGTGGTCGGCGGCGTTCGTGCTGATGACCGGCCTGCTCTCCTTCGGCCTGCCCCAGATCGATGAAAACCGACAACAGCTCGAGGACCAGAAAGGATGAGACGGGAACAAGTCCGCCGCAACGTCCAGTCGGCGTATTCCGGGATGGAGTTTGAATGAACTGTATCATTACCGCCTGGGCCAACCATGAGAGCGAACTACGGAACTATCTGCGCCGGCAGATGCACGACACCGCCCTCGCCGAGGATCTGCTGCAGGAGACCTTCCTCAAGGCGCTTGCCCAAGGCAGCCGCTTCTGCCAGCTGGAGAACAGCCGCGCCTGGCTGTTCCGGGTGGCAAAAAACCGCCTGATCGACTACCGCCGGACACACAAGCGACTCGTCGAGATTCCCGATGACCTGGCCGAACCGTCACCCGCCGAACCGCCCGTGGTGGATGACCTGACGCAATGCCTGCCCCGGGTACTCAAGGAGCTGTCAGCACAGGACAGCGAGGTGATCACCTTGTGCGATATCGAGGGTATAACCCAGGCCGAATACGCCACCCTGAAGGGACTCACCCCCGCCGGCGCCAAGTCGCGTATCCAGCGGGCCCGCAAGCGCCTTAAGCAGCAGCTCAAACAGGCATGCCAGGTGCGCTATGACGAGTCCGGCAAGGTGTGCGGTTTCACCCCGCGACCCACCTGAAGTGTGAAGTTTAAAGTGTGAAGTTTGAAAAGAGGGCTTCTTCAAACTTCACACTTCAAACTTCTCAACTGCATCCTTTTACCCGGTCATTCGTCTTCAAGGTTGACTCACCCCTTCGGGGAAGAACCTGACTGGAGACGCCGTAGATGACCGACACATCGACAGAGACCCTTCACGCCACCCCCAACCCCGGCACCTCCGCCTGGCTGATCGGTTTGGCGGTGGCGGTTCCGGTGTGGTTCCTGGCCTATTTCCACCTCACCGACTTCGCAGATGCAGTCCTCTCCCTGACCGGTTTTGACCGCGGCAACCAACTGGGCGAGGCGATCCACTTCTTCTCCTACGACACCCCCAAGGTGCTGATGCTGTTGATCAGCATCGTCTTCTTCATGGGCATTATCCAGACCTTTTTCGCCCCGGAGCGCACCCGCGCCCTGTTGGCCGGCAAGCGCCTGGGGGTGGGCAACACCTTGGCGGCGCTGCTCGGCATCGTCACCCCCTTCTGCTCCTGCTCGGCGGTACCGCTGTTCATCGGCTTTCTCTCCGCCGGGGTGCCGCTGGGCATCACCTTCTCGTTCCTGATCTCGGCGCCGATGGTCAACGAGATCGCCCTCGCCCTGCTGCTTGGCCTGTTCGGCTGGCAGGTGGCGGCGCTCTACCTGGGACTCGGGCTGGCGGTGGCTATCCTGGCCGGACTGCTGATCGGCAAGCTGGGGATGGAGCGGCACCTGCAGGATTGGGTGCGCGAAATCCACGCCGGCGGCGGCCTACCAACCGATGGCGCCGAACTGAACTGGCCTACCCGCTTCATGGCCGGTTGGCACCATGTAAGGGAGATCGTCGGCAAGGTCTGGCCCTATATCCTGATCGGCATCGGGGTGGGCGCCGCCATCCACGGTTTCGTGCCCGAGGATTTCATGGCCTCGTTCATGGGCAAGGAGGCCTGGTGGTCGGTGCCCGCCGCGGTGGTAATGGGCGTGCCGATGTACACCAATGCCGCCGGCATCATCCCCGTGGTCGAGGCGCTGATCGGCAAGGGGGCGGCGCTCGGCACCACTCTGGCCTTCATGATGAGCGTCATCGCCCTGTCACTGCCGGAGATACTGATCCTGCGCAAGGTACTCAAGCTGCCGTTGATCGCCACCTTCGTCGGCGTGGTCGCCAGTGGCATCCTGGTGGTCGGCTTCCTGTTCAATCTGCTGATCTGAGAGCCAGTCAATAAGGGTCGGAGTCAAACCGGATCAATGCCGTGCGGTAAAACCCCGCTAAATTGAACCCGGTTTGACTCCGATCCGAACGAAATTACAACGACATTATTCTTTAAATTTTTGTTTAGGAGAAACCCAATGAAGACAATCAAAGTTCTCGGTACCGGCTGCGCCAGCTGCAAGACCACCCTCAAGCTGATCCAGGAGGCGGCACAAGCCAAGGGGATTGAGGTTACGCTGGAGAAGGTGGAAGAGCTGAGTGAAATCATGCAATACGGCGTCATGAGCACACCCGGCGTGGTGCTGGATGGCCAGGTGGTACATGCCGGCGGTATCCCGTCCAAAGAGAAGATCGACGGCTGGCTCAGCGGCAGCAGCAACAGTAGCGGTTGCTGTGGCGGCAGCACTGCAACCAGCAAGTGTTGCAGTTAACCTAAACCAACTGATGGGCTTTCAATGGCGTCGGGCGGCGCTGTATTTCAGCTGCTGTGTTTCAGCTGATCCAGCGCCGCCTGACGTTGCCCAGGCTGATGGCGAACAGCCCCAGACAGAAGCCGCTCAGGATGATCAGGTCGAGGGCGACCGGCAGGGCGTGGCCACCGTGCACCGCGCCATGCAGCACGTCGGCGCCATAGGTGAGGGGCAGCAGGTAAGCGAGGGGTCGCAGCAACGCGGGCAGATCGGCGATGGGAAAGAACAGCCCGCAGAGAAAGATCATCGGGAAGCGGAAAAAATTGGAGAAGGTCTGGGCCTCGAACACCTCGCTGACCGCCACGGCGATGAACAGGCCGAGAAAGGTGGAGGCCATTGCAATCAGAATAACGGCGCCGATGAATGGAGCCCAGTTGACCTGGGAGAGGTCGACCAGGAAGGCGGCCATGATAACCGGAACGAAGGCGTTGGCCACGCCGAACAGGATGGCGCCCCCAGTCTTCGCCAGCATCAGCAACTCCAGCGGGATGGGGGCGAGCAGCAGCCGCTCGAAGGAGCGGTGCTTCTTCTCGAAGGTCACCGTCACCGCCAGCATGGAGGTGGTGCCGAACAGGATCGAGATCGCCACCACCCCCGGCAGCAATGCCAGAATGCCGTCCAGGCCGCTGCCGGACTTGATGAAGAACATGCCGGTCCAGGCAAGGGGGAAGATGAGGCCCCAGCTGATATTGGGCGGTTTCAGGTAGTAGGTCCGCATATCCTTGAGCAGGATGTTCCAGAAGGCGATCCAGGGTTTCATGGCTTGCCCCGCTCCCGCTGCATCACATCCGCCTCGATGCCGGTGACGCGAACGAAGATCTCCTCAAGCGACGGCCGGATCCGGCGCGCCTCGGCCACCTCGATCCCCTGCTCTTCCAGGAAGCGGACGATGGCGCCCACCCGAACGGGTCCATCCGCCTCGACGCGGATCACGCCCGGCTCCGGGCAGGTGAATGACCGGCCGGGAAAGGCGCCGTCAAGTCCGTTCTCGATGCCGTTCAACGTCGTGTCGTAGGCAATCCGCACCACCTGTCCCCCCTGCAACGGCTTGAGCAGCTGCTCCAGCGTATCGATCCGCACGATACGCCCGGAGACGATGAAGGCGATGCGATCGCACAGCCGTTCCGCCTCCTCGATGTAATGGGTGGTCAGGAAGATGGTGGTGCCGCCGCGATGCAGATCGGCAATAAGCTGGCGCACCTGTCGGGCACTGGCCACGTCGATGCCGGTGGTGGGTTCATCCAGGAACAGGATGGCGGGCCGGTGGATGATCCCGGCGGCGATGGTAAGCTTGCGCTTCATGCCCTTGGACCAGCCGCTGAAGCGGCGCCCCGCCGCGTCACTCAGACCGAAGTCAGCGAGCAGCTCCCGCGCCCGGGTCTCCCGTTCACGTTTTGCCATCCCATAGAGCGCCGCGCAAAAGCAGAGGTTGTCGAAACCGCTCAGCTCCGGATAGAGATTGCTCTCGTCCGGCACCACACCGATGAGATGCTGGGCAGCGCCGGGACGGTGGCGACAATCGATGCCGCCGAGGCGGATGGCGCCCGCATCGGGACGGGCCAGGCCGGTGAGCAGGTTGATGGTGGTGCTCTTGCCCGAACCGTTGGGTCCGAGAAAACCAAACAGCTCGCCCTGGCGCACCCGGAACGATATCCCCGCGACCGCCTCCACCTCGGCGAAGCGTTTGGCGAGCCCTTCGACGATAATGGCGTCGCTCATCCGCGCCGCCCGCTCCGTGCTACTCCCACTCCATCTCCTGGAACACCTGCTGGGCGTTGCGTCCCTTGAGCAGCTCGTAGCCGGCCAGGTTGGCAAATGTCGACTGGTCGAGCTGGCCGATATCGGCAATGCCGCCACCCGCCTCCATGAAGGCGCCAACCGCCTGGCGCAGGAAAACGAGATAGTCCCGGGTATCCCTGCCGGCCTGTGCAAGATCGGTGGCCGGGCCGTGGCCGGGGATTACCACCCTGGGCTCCAGCGCGGCCATAGCATCGAAGGCTGCGATCCAGCCGCGGCTGCTGGAGTGCTCCAGCACCCCGAGCAGGCGCTCGACGAAGACCAGGTCACCGGCAAATACAATGCCCTCCCCGGGCAGCCAGACCAGGCTGTCACCGGGAGTATGGGCGGGACCAGCGAGTCTGATTTCGAAGGTGATGCCACCCAGCTCGAAGCGCGTGTGCTCGGCGAAGGTCTCATCCGCGTAGACGGCCTGCGTGCCGGCCATCCCCTTTTCGCCCACCAGATTGTCCAGTAGGAACAGCTGATCCCGCAGCCGTTTGCGTTGATCCGCCACCGCCGCCTCGCTGGCGATGATGCGCGCGCCGCGCTCCTTGAAGTAGCCGTTGCCGAGCCAGCGGTGATCCTGTCCGCCGCTGTTGATGACGATCCTGACCGGCTTGTCGGTTACCTGTTTGATCAGCGCGGCGATGGCTTCCGCGCCCCGATAGCTGCCCCCCGGATCGATCAGCACCACGCCCTCATCGGTAACCACGAAACCGGAGGTGGAGTTGTTGCCCAGATTCTCCGGGGTGCGATTGCCCAGCGGGCCGACCACGGCATAGACGTGCCCGTCGACCTGGTGCAGGCGCAGCATCTCGTCGCCTCGCGCGGCGTGGAGACCGGCCAGCAGGAGAGCCAGCAGTACGATAAACGATTTCAGAATGCAGGTGCCTCGCATGATCTCCCCATGGATTTGAACACGATTCGAATTCAGTCGGCTCCGATGTTAGTCAGGAACGAGCGGGAGGGTTATGATTTGAGTCATATCCGATTACGGCACGAGACGACGCTTGCATAAGGAGAACTAACGGCATGGCGATTGACTGGGAATCGGTGATCGGCGAACAGCCTGCCCTGGCAATACTCCCCACCCGGTTGCGCGAGGTCGCCCGCCAGCGGCCGTTCGCCAAGGGAGAGACGCTTTTCCGGCAGGGCCAAAGGCCCGAGGTGATGTGGTGCGTACTGACGGGCGAGGTGCGTCTCGTCCGCCACTCGACGGAGGGCACCGAGATCATCCTGCAGCGTTCCTGCGGCGGTTTCATGGCGGAGGCGAGCCTGGATGCCGAGGCCTACCATTGCGATGCGATCGCCGCCGCCGACGGCCGGTTGCTTTGCTTTGCCCGGTCCGCCTTCCGCGCCGCGCTGGACGACGAACCGGTGTTCAATAGATCCTGGATCCAGTTGCTCGCCCGTGAGGTGCGCAGGCTGCGCGCCCGCAGTGAACGGCTCAGCCTGAACAGCGCCGCCGAGCGGGTCCTGCACTATATCGAAGCGGAGGGCACTGACGGCGTGGTGGCATTGAACCAGCCGCGCAAGGTCTGGGCCGCAGAGCTGGGGCTCACCCACGAAACGCTCTACCGCACCCTGCGCCAGCTGCGGGAGGGCGGCTTTCTGGTGATCGACGAACAGCGGATCGCCCTATCCGCTCAAAAGAAATAGCGCGCCCGCAGCTCCACCCGCCAGTCGTTCTGGCGTTCGCCGAAGTCGCTGTTCCGCCCGCCACCGACACAAGTCCCAATCAAGTTACCTCATGAAAACGCCGGTGTGCGTACTGTTACTTCACAACAACCGGCAGCGGGTGGCCGGCCTCGACAGCACTGTGATAACCTTGCCTCGTGGCCCATCTCACTCAATCGTCCGCAGAAAAATTGAACCGCGAATGAAGGCGAACCCGCTGCGGCTCCGGTACCGGCAGAGCAAGCATGCAGGACCGCCACCCACAGCTTCACGGTGTTCAACAGGGCATGCCTGGTAAAGAAGGGAACCTCTGACGCGGATATTGCTGAGGTAATAGGATGAACCGCACAGCGGATCAACATGTCTGTACTTCAAACAGCGACAACGGAAAAATTACCATGGCAAGTTACAGTTTCAGTGAAGACCCGAACGGCGGCGTGGGCCTGGAAGTCATCGCCCGGGATCATAACGAGATGTTCAATGCGGCCTCCGCCGCGCTCTGTCTCTACATGTGGGACCAGGATACCGTGGAGGAGCGGGAGGAGATCCCGATCAGCTGGTATGGCTTCGATATCCCCACCACCGTGGTCGGCCTGCTCTCGGAACTGCTGTTCCAGATGGACAACGGTTGGGTGTTCAAGCGCTTCGTCACCCAGTCGCTGGAGGAGGTCGACGACCTCGATGAACGCCATCGCAAAAAACAGTTGAAGATCAGCGGTGTCGCCTATGGCGAGCGCTTTCGCCCGGACCATCACCAGGCCCGTTTTCCGGTGCAGGCGGTGCTGCTGCCACGGCTCAAGGTGAGAGAAATCGACGGCGGCGTAAGACTCTACTGCGTACTGGACGCCTGACGGGGTTGATTCAGGCTAAAGTTGCAGGGCAGTCGGACGCTGTAGTGGGCGAGATAGCAAAATTGGTTTTAATTAGGCTGCGTTGGCGCCGCGGGAGGTTGCCAATGCTAATGGCTCGGCGCGGTGACCGTGCAGCGGAAGACCTAACAGACGGCCTGGAGGCGCTATTCCCGTAAGTCGGTCAAAAGGGCAAAAAGCGTGGAGTGGAGATGCATCCGATCAAGAGATTCCTGAATACCATCACATCGCGATTGCTTGTGGATGTTACCGGTGGCGACCTCTCGTTCCTTGTGCGCGCGTCCATGCATTCCCGCCTGCTGGCCAGATATCGCGCGGGAATGATCATCTCGCGGGTGCGCCTGGTGTCGGCGATGTTTGCGGTGCTGACGCCGCTGTGGATCATAGTGGATTTTCTGGTGTTCGATGCTCCGCTGTCTGTGATGCTGGGCGGCGGACGGCTGGTCACCACACTGGCCTTCGTGATGCTGGCATTGGCCTACGAGAGTTCTCCGTACATGAAGGATGCCTACCGTTCGCTTGCCATCATGTTCATTATCCCGACGGCATTCTTCATCTATTCCCACCTGCTGCTTGCCGATTTCGATAACGAAGGCGGGGCGGCCGTCATCGCCGCCGGTTATGCCTTCCTGCCGTTCGTGCTGGTGGCGGGGCTGAGCGTATTTCCGTTGACCGCGCTGGAAGGCATCGTGTTCTCCCTGCCGGTACTGCTTTCCTCGGCGCTGGTGGCGATAATGCAGATGGACCAGATCAACTGGAGCACGCACCTCGGCGCGTTCTGGCTGCTGCTGCTGATCGCCGCTACCGCGACGCTGGCCGGCATGAGCCAATTGGCCTTCGTGTCGGCTCTGGTGCGCCAGGCCAACCATGACCCCCTCACTCACTGCTTCAACCGTGCCAGCGGGGAGGAACTGTTCAACCTTCAATTCAGCAATGCCGAGCGCAACGAATTACCGCTGACGGTGGTGTTCGCCGATCTTGACAATTTCAAGTCGATCAACGACGGCTATGGGCACGATACCGGTGATCGGGTGTTGATCGCCGCCGTGGAGGCGATACGCGGCACACTGCGTGCTGGTGACGCGCTGGTGCGCTGGGGCGGCGAAGAATTCCTGATCATGCTGCCCAATACCGACTGCCGCTCCGCCGTCGCCATGCTGGCTCGGCTGCGCGCCAACGGCCTGGGACTTCGCCCGGACGGGAGCCCGGTGACGGCAAGCTACGGAATCGCGGAAAAGTCGGCGGATCGCGCCAGGGACAGCCGGCACCTGCTCGAGATGGCCGACCAACGCATGTACCAGGTCAAGGCGAGCGGAAAGAACCGCTGGATGGGATGCGACCGGATCGAGTGCAACAGCGCGGATGTGCCCTGCCGCAAACCCGATGTACAGGCATTATGATCCTCTCCGCCCTCGCCCAGTCCAGCCCACCCGCCCGCGGGCAATCATTCGGACCGTCCCGGTAGTAACGCATCTGCTGAAGCCGCCGGTAGCCCAGCAGCAGATGGACGCTCAGCCGCATGGCCGTTATGAAACGGCAACTCCAAAACAGGGTTAATTCACCCTAAAGATGCCGGGTAATCGGACGCTGTAGTATTCAACTGATCACTATTACCCACGCAGACGCACCGCGACAGGACGCCCCATGCCCAGCTTCAACAACCTCAAGATAAAATGGAAAATCACCCTGGCGGCCGCCATCGTGTTTCTACCGGCGATGGCAGGCGGCACGTTCTACTTCTACCAGCAGGTCTACGACCTGGAGGTGAAGAACGCCCTGGGTGGCCTGATGAACTTCGTCGATGCCAAGCAGCAGGGGGTCATTCGGTTCCTTGGCCAGAATGAAAAGTTCGCCAGGCAGCTGGCGGTACTGGCACAGGAGGCCGAGCCGGGTGTGCTGCGGAAGTATTTCAAAGAGGTGGTCGAGAGTGATGTATTCCAGCTCAAGAACCACCCCTTCGCCAGCGAGATCGAGGATAACAGACGCCAGATCCCGACCTGGCGCACCTATCAGGCAATCGACCTGGTACGCAATGGCAGCATCGTCCTCTCCTCCGATCCCGCGCGCGAGGGGCGTGCATGGCGAACCGAAATCGATTTGCGCTACGGCTACTCCGACGTCTGGCGGGAAGGCGACAAGGCCATGCTCACTTTCGGCGCCCCTGTTGCCGGCGGCATGGTCTATGTTCACGCCGACGCGCGCATGCTGACCAATATCGTCAATGGGGAGATCGGCAACCTGGAGGGTGACATGGGCACCTTTTATCTGGCCGGCGTGAGCAAGACCTTCGACTACTACATGGTCAATGCCGACAACCGGATGATCACCGAGTCACGCACGCGGCCGGATGCCCTGCTCAAGCTGCAAGGCAGCCGATATCCGTGGCAACTGACCCAGCAAACCGAAAAGACCATAAATTGCAGCCAGGGGGGCACCTACGTCACCAATGCAGGCATCACGACCGGCTGTCGTGAAGCCATGGGCTTCTACGAGGGACCGCAGGGCAAACTGATGCTCGGCGCCTCGATGCCCTTCTATGATTCCGGCTGGAGCATTGTGGTGGAGCAGGAGGCGGAGGAGCTGCTCGGACCACTGGCCCAGTTGCGCAACCTGATGCTGGTCATTGGAACCCTGCTTGGCGGGTTCTCCTTCCTGTCCTTCATCTACGTGGTGAACCACTATGTCACCCGGCCACTGAGCCGTCTGACCGGCACCATCAAGGCACTGGCCGCCACCGATGGCGAATTCGACCTGACCCGTCGCCACGAGGCGAATCAGCATGATGAGATCGGCGATATCACCCAGGTAGTCAATGACCTGCTCGACGCCTTCGTCAGGATCGTGTTGCACATCCGTCGTGATGCCGAACAGGTCTCCAGCACCGTTGCCCACCTTACCACCACCTATAACTCGCTGGCCGAGAGTTCGCGTCACCAGATGGACAGTGCCACCTCGGTGGCCGCGGCAGTGGAACAACTCACCGGCAGTATCTCCCAGGTCGCCAGCGCGGCCGGTGATACCAGCGATCTGGCAACCCAGGATCTGGCCTATGCCACCGATGGCGCCCAGGTGGCGGAGTCAACCGCACAGGAGATGGAGCGCATCGCACAGTCCGTGGAAGACTCATCCAGACTGGTCGACGCCCTCAATACCAGCGCCGGCCAGATCAGCGGTATCATTCAGGTCATTCGCGGTATTGCCGAACAGACCAATCTGCTGGCGCTGAATGCCGCCATCGAGGCGGCACGCGCGGGCGAAAACGGTCGCGGCTTCGCCGTGGTGGCGGACGAGGTGCGCGCGCTGGCCGCACGTACCCAGCAGGCCACCACCGAGATCGGGCAACTGATTGAATCGATAAACAGCGAGGTAACAGCTACCGTCGGCAGCATGGAACTGACCCGTGAGCAGGCAAGCCAGGGCGTATCCATGGTGGCGCGCGTGCGGCAAGCGCTGGACAATATCCGCGCCAGCGCCCGCGAGACCGCCGCCAAGGTCAGCAGTATCGCCGCGGCAACCCGGATGCAAAGCACCACCAGCGATGAGGTGGCCCATAACGCCGAGAGTATTTCCCGCAGCGCGGAAACCAATCATGCGGCGGCCCAGGAGACGTCGCACGCCGCCGGTCAACTACGGGAACTCGCCCAGCACCTACAGCAGGCCGTGGCGCACTTCAAGACCGGGGGTTGACCGGCTGCAGGAGTTATTCGGACTCGTTCAACCCGAGCTTGCGCATCTTGTCCCACAGCGTCTTGCGGCTGATTCCCAGGGCGGCGGCGGTATTGGCAATCCGCCCCTCGTTCTCATTCAATACCCGGCTGATGTAGTCGCGTTCGCACTGTTGGATGTAGTCCGCCAGACGCTCCTCGCGCTGCCCGCTCATCACGTTGCGCACGCGCGACCAGGCATCGCCAAACAGCCCCTCGGGCGTCAGCACCGTCGCCTGATTGAACACACAGGCGCGCTCCAGGCAGTTGCGCAGCTCACGGACGTTGCCGGGCCAGGGGTAGGCAAGCAGCGCCTGCTCGGCGCGCGGATGCAGGGCGCAGGGACGATCCTTCGAGCACTCGGCAAGCTCGTCCAGAAACAGCCGGGCATACCAGAGGATATCCTCCGGCCGCTCCCGCAGCGGCGGAACATGAATGTTCACCACGTTGATGCGGTAGTAGAGATCCTCCCGAAACTCCCCCGCCTCCACCATCACCGCCAGGTCGCGGTGGGTGGCACAGATCAGGCGTATATCGACCGGTGTCGACCGCTCGGCGCCGATGCGGGTGATCTGGCGCTCCTGGACCGCCCGTAGCAGCCTGACCTGCATGGGCAGCGGCATGTCACCGATCTCATCCAGAAACAGGGTGCCGTCGTGCGCCTGCTCGAAATAGCCCCGCTTGTCGCGTACCGCCCCGGTAAACGCGCCTTTCAGGTAACCGAACAGCTCCGCCTCCAGCAGCGACTCGGGGATCGCGCCACAGTTGACGGCGATAAAGGGTTTGCCGCCGTCGGGGTCGCCCGCCTGGTGTAGCGCGCGCGCCACATACTCCTTGCCCACGCCCGACTCCCCGGTCACCAGCACCGTGGAGGCACTGGCCGCCAGGCGGGGCAGCATCGCCTCGATCGCCTTCATGCCGGGTGAACCGCCCAGTGGCAGGCTGCCACTGTCGCCGGGGATCTGCCGCTCGCAGAGCGCACGCACCTTGTTCAGCAGTTCGGCCACCGCGAACGGCTTGGTGAGATAATCCTCGGCCCCCAGCTTGAGCAGGCGGACCGCCTGATCCACCGCGCCGTAGCCGGTGATGAACAGGAAGGGCGGCGGTACGCTGCCCGCTTCCAGCAGTCCCCGGTAAAGCACCTCGCCGGTGATGTCGGGCAGATGAATATCACTCACCGCCACACTGTAACCGGGCTTGCGCAGTCCCGGCAGGGCGCTGCTACCGTCCTTGAACCAGTCGCAATCAAAGCCCTCTACCGCGAAGCGATCGGCCAGTGCCTCGCCGAGGATCTCATCGTCTTCGATCAGGCAGATACGGTGTTTCATGCCGTAACCTCGTCTCTTTCCAGGGGCACACTCACGGTGAATCCAATGATCTGTTCATCACAGACCACCTCGATACGCCCCATCATCTGGCTGACCAGCTGATAGGTGACCCAAAGGCCCAGCCCGTGCCCGCCCTGACGATAGGAGACGAAGGGCTCGAAAAGGTGTTCCAGGTGTTCGGGGGGGATCGGCTCACCACTGTTTCTGACCTCCATAAGCAGATTCCCGTCGGACGATGTCACGACACAGTGCACCCAACCACCCGGCTCGGCCGCCGCCACGGCGTTGTTGAGCAGATTGATCAGCACCTGACGCACCGGACCGGCAGGTACCGGCAGCAGGGATGCCACGTCGACCTCGACCTCCAGCCGGACCCCGCGTTTCGCCGCGGCCGGCTGCAGCAGGGTTTTCACATCCAGCAGATCCTGTCGCCCAAGATCACGCTTTTCCTGACGCGCCTCCACCAACAGCGCGGCCACCGTATCCCGTACCTGCAACAGTCCCCGCTCCAGTAGACCCAGGGTGCGCTGCGTGCGCTGGTCGAGATCGCCGTGCAGCTTCAGGGTATCCAGCGCCGTCAACATGCCCGCCAGCGGGTTGTTGATCTCGTGGGCGATACCGGCGGTGAGACGTCCCACCGCCGCCAGGCGTTCGGCACTGACGATGCCCCGCTCCAGCAGGGCCTTCTCGTGCAACGCCTCGACCATGCGGTTGTAGGCCTCGAACAGCCGCCCCAGTTCATCATGGTAGTTGTAGAGCTCCGGCTCCAGATGTTCCGGCAAGCGGTCCGGGATCTCGTCCATGCGTTGCGCGAGGCGGACCAAAGGCGTGGCCATGCGTTGACCCCAATACCAGTTGATCGGCAACAGTATCGCCAGCACCACCAGTCCCAGCAGACCTGCGCCCAAGGCGCTGCGCAGAAACATGGCGTAGAGCGCCGAGCGCGAATAGACCAGCAGCAGTGTCCCCAGACGGGCACCACCATCAATCATCGGCACCGCCACGAACAGCCGCTCGGAGTCGGCTGGCTCGACCACCATCACCGGTACGATCTCGGATGGGGCGATGGCATCGGCCAGTTGCGCGAAATCCCGACCGGCCGCCCTCACCTCCTGCAACATCGGATAATGATCCGGGTCGCTGGAGACAAAAATGATCTGACTGGTCGTCACCACCATGGCCACCTCCGGCTGCACCGGATTGTCCGGGTCCCGTTCTCGAAAAGGGGCACGCACGATTTCATAGCCACGCCAGACGTCATCATGCAGCAGCGATGGAATCAGCGTCTGCGCCAGGGTGGAACCCAGGCTGGTCGCGCTGGTGACCAGGGTCGACTTCAGGTCCGTGTAGGCTTGATACATCAGCGTCCCCGAAACGGACAAGGTGGAGACGATGATCAGCGCACCACCCCAGAGCGGTATTTTATGTTGAAAACTGAGATCGAAGAGTCGCCTTATCACGCCGGGTCGTACTCACCGAAGACCCGCATCATCTCCGCAACACTGTCATAAAGCTCGGGTGACTGAACACTGAAGCCATCCAGATTCAGGCGCTTGAGCAGATCCTGCCCCTCGGGCTCCGCCGACATCCCGAGCAGCAGCTCCTGCATCAGCTGGAAATCGGTCTCCCCCACATTGGTGCGATGCGCCACCATGGGTGGAAAACCGTAGCCGGGGGATTTCCAGGCTATACGGGTACGCCTGGTCAGTTCCGGATCCAGTGCCGCCAGGGTATCCCAAACATAACTGTCAACCGCGCCACCCTGGGCCAGGCCGGATGCGACCGCCTCCACCACCTTGCGATGGGACCAGGTGAAGAAACTCTTCTTGAAGAACCGCTCCGGATCCTCGCCGAGCAGGTGGATCTGGTAGCGCGGTACCAGATAGCCGGAATTGGAATAGGGATCGGCATAGGCGAACAGTTGACCGCGCAGATCAGCGATGCCCCGGCTCTGCGCATCACGGGCATTGACGATCAGATAGGAGTGGTAGACCGGCTTACCCTGGTAGAGCGGCACCGCGAGCAGTCGCACCAGGTGGCGCAGATGCAGATAGGGGTAGTCGCAGACCCAGGCGAAATCGAGTTGATTGAGCCGCAACAGGTCCATGGTTTCGCGGTAGCTGTCGCGCTGGGTGAACTCGACCTTGACGCCCAACCGACGGGTCATGTAGTGGCGCCAGTCCTCCAGTAGGGAGTGTTGATCGTGCAGAAAGGCGGGGGTCATACCGAAGCGTACCCCAAGGTTGCCGGCCCAGGCCGGATTCCCAATCCCGGGAAGTATACTTTTCATACCTGGGAATAGAGTGCCGCTTCCCAATAAATAGATCGGCAACAAGGCAGCCGATTGGAGAACTCTTCGTCGGTTACGACTCTGTAACCCGTTCATGAGCAGATACCCCGCGTTGTTACGTTTTTGTAACCCTAATTCCCGTAAAAAAACAAAGGTTACACGACCGTAACCAATACCCTTGCATTGATTCGACCGGATCACCAGCAGGAAAAATATTATCGTTGTTTTTCATCTAATTACGGCTATTTTGCAGGCTGGCACCATAAATGCTTAAAAGTAACCGGAAGCACTATTACAACAAAATTTCACAACCGTGACACAAGAAGTATCACCTTTCATTTCAAATGTCACCCAGGAGGCAAAGCCCATGAGTGAATCCAAAACCCAGGTCTCCCGCCGAGACTTTCTAAAGAAACTCGCGAGCGGTTCGGCGGTGGCGGCCACGGCGGTGGCGGCACCCGGCGTCGCCATCTCGGTCGAGAAACCGAAACGTTACGGCATGCTCATCGATACCCGTCGCTGCGTCGGCTGCGAGGCCTGCAGCGTTGCCTGCAAAACAGAAAACGACGTCCCGTTGGGCGAGACGCGCAGCTGGGTCGAGTTCATAGAGAAGGGTAATTTTCCCAACGTCAGTCGCAGTTTCCTGCCCAGACTCTGCAACCAGTGCGAAAAACCACAGTGCGTCTCCGTCTGCCCCACCGGTGCCACCTACAAACGCCCGGAGGACGGCATCGTGGTGGTGGACAGCGACATCTGCATCGGCTGCAAATACTGCCTGCAGGCCTGCCCCTACGGGATGCGCTTCATCAATACCAAGACAGGTACCGCCGACAAGTGCGATTTTTGCCTGCACCGGGTAGCCAACGGCTTGGTCCCGTCGTGCGTCAACACCTGTCAGGGCAAGGCGCGCATCTTCGGTGATCTCAATGATCCCGAGAGCGAGATATCCAGGCTCCTGGCGACCAACACCACCACGGTATTGCGTCCCGAGATGGGCACCGAACCCATGGTTTATTACATCGACGCGGATCATACGGATGAACGTGACGCGGCCCGTCAGGGCCTCTACGTCCGTATCGAGACCCATCGTCGCCAACAGAAGAGGGTCTAATCATGCATGAACTCAATTGGGGTCTTCCCGTCATTCTCTACCTGTTTCTGGGTGGCATGGGCGCTGGCGCCGGCGCGGTGAGCGCTTCGATATTCCTGCGCAGCGGCGGCGGCGATCTGGCCGGTTCCAATTTCCGTTTTGCCCGCTGGGGCGCCATGCTGGCCCCCCCGCTGGTCATCCTCGGCACCGCCATGATCGTGCTCGAACTGGGATCCTTCCAGGCCGGAAACTGGTTCCGTTTCATCAATCTGTTCCTCACCATCAACCTCTCGCCCATGTCCATCGGTTCCTGGGTGCTGGCATTGTTCATCCTGGTGAGCCTGGCCTACGCCTACACCTTCATCAGTAAAGCGGCACGTCCGGGTGATGAGCTACACAACATGCGCAAGATGCTGGCCTGGGCGATGGTCCCGCTGGGCGTGGGTGTCGCGCTTTACACCGGTATCCTACTCGGCGCCATGCCGGCGCGCCCGTTCTGGAACTCGCCGATCCTGGCCATGCTGTTCCTGGTTTCGGCACTCTCCAC
Organism: Sedimenticola hydrogenitrophicus; assembly: GCF_025175675.1. Taxonomy (GTDB): domain Bacteria; phylum Pseudomonadota; class Gammaproteobacteria; order Chromatiales; family Chromatiaceae; genus Sedimenticola; species Sedimenticola hydrogenitrophicus. The sequence goes on along the minus strand of NZ_JANIOA010000030.1, from coordinate 22,319 downwards.
TGGTGTCGCCGCCATCCTGTTGGTCAGGAGCCTGTTTGGCCACAAACAGAAGGTAAACGAGCAGGCATTCGAACAGCACAGCTACCTGCTGAGCTCTTCCGATATGCTGCTGATTGGCATGGAAATACTGGTGATCTTCCTGTTCGTCATGTATGCCCATCTGACCATCGGCAGTGTCGAGGAGGCTGTCGCGGTGATCATGGGCGGCGAGCTCACCACACTGTTCTGGTTCGGCTTTGTGGTGCTGGGATTGCTGTTGCCCGCTGCCATTGAACTGAAATACGTGATGCCGACGCTGCTCTACCAGAAAGCCTACGCCATGCCGCGCACCATGGAGATCCTGATCTGCGCACTGGTCATAGTCGGTGGTTTCATGCTGCGCTATATCGTCGTCATTGCCGGTCAGGTTACCGGCCCGGTCGGAATCTGAAGGAGACAACCATGTTGAATCGTAGAAACTTTCTCAAATTGGGTGCCGCCTCGGCCGCTACCGGCCTCGCCGGCACCGCGGTGATGACCAGGGCGGCGGATATGCACGCCTGGGGCAACCAGGACTTTTCACCCAAGACCGGCCGTGAGCGCAAGGCGGTACCGAGTGCCTGTTACCAGTGCGTCACCCGCTGTCCCAACGTCACCTATGTCGAGGACGGACGCGTGGTCAAGATCGAGGGACAGATCAATTCGATCCGCTCGGAAGGGGTGATGTGTGCCAAGGGCCAGGGCGGGGTCAACCAGCCGAACGATCCCGATCGTATCCTCTATCCGCTGAAACGGGTCGGCGCCCGTGGCGAGGGGAAGTGGAAACAGGTCTCCTGGGACGAGGCGCTGAGCGAACTGGCGGCCCGCATCCAGACGCTGAAGGACCGGGGCGAACCAGAGAAATTCATGTTCCATTACGGGCGCATGAAATCCTCCACCAGCAAAATGGTGAAGACCTTCCTGGGTTCCGTGGGTACCGCGACCATCGGCGACCACACCTCGATCTGCGAGGGGGGCAAGTGGACGGCGCAGGAACTCACCTGGGGTGGGCACTACGACACCTGGGACTTCGACCATACCCGCTTCGTGCTCAACTTCGGCTCCAATGTGTTCGAGGCCGGCACCAATCACGTTCCCACCTCCCACCGCCTGATCAGGGCCATGGCGGAGCGCAATGTGCGCATGGTCACCTTCGACGTGCGGCTCTCCAATACCGCCGCCAAATCTTCCGAATGGGTCCCGGTCAAACCCGGTACCGATCTGGCGGTGGTTCTGGCCATGTGCAACGTGGTGATGAGCGAGGATCTGTACAAGGGCGACGGCGAGGCCTTCTTGAGCTTCTGCAAGGCAACCGGCGACAATCATGCAGGCACGGAAGAGAAGGTCGCCGCCCTCAAGGCCCATTTCGGCCAGTACACCCCCGAATGGGCGGAGAAGATCAGCGGCGTGGAGGCCGACACCATCCGTCGGGTCGCCCGCGAATTCGCCCTGGCACGACCCGCCTGCGCCATCAGCTACCGCGGCGCGGTGGCCCACTATAACGGCAATGACACCGAGCGGGCACTGCAGACCCTGGCGGCAATCACCGGCAATATCGACAACCCGGGTGGCCGCTGCAAGGCGGTGGGACCCAAGTGGCACTCTCCCAAGGGTCCGAAGGATCTGCCCAAGGCACGCAAGCTGGCGATCCTGGATGGCCCAAAGGGGGCCGCCGCGCTGCCCACCCATCACATGAGCCACAATGTACTGAAGATGATCAAGGAGGGCAGCGCCGGGCGACCCGAGATCTACATGACCTACAAGTACACCCCGATCTACGCCAACGGCGAAACCCAGGAGAATATCGAAATCCTCAAGGACGAGTCGCTGATCCCCTACTTTGTGGTGTGCTCACCATTCTATGACGAGAACGCGGCGCTGGCCGACCTGATCCTGCCCGAGCCGACCTATACAGAACGCTGGGATTGGGAAGACATGGTCTCGCCGGTACAGATCCCGGAGTTCTACATCCGCCAACCGGCCGCCAAGCCCCTGGGCGAAACGCGCGACTTCGGTGACGTGGTGTGTGAACTGGCCGAACGGCTCGGTACCCCGCTGGGATACCAGACCAAGGAGGAGTTCGTGCGGCTCTCCTGCGAGATGACGCCGGAGGTGGCGGCGGTCGGTGGCTTCGAGTACATGAAGCAGTATGGCGTTTACCACGACCCGAAGGCCGAACCGCTCTACTTCAGCTACCGCAAGGAGCTCAAGCCCGAGGCGTACGAGAAGGATTCCGTGGTCTACGATGCCGAGACCGGCGTCTACTGGGATTGGAAGAAGGCGCATGCGGAGTCGCGTGAAGCGGCGCTGGAAAAGGGCTACACCCACACCAAGAAGTCGTACACGGGTTATGTGGGCCAGCGTATCGGCGACAAGGTCTACTCGGGCTTCAAACCGGACAAGCTCAACAAGTCGGGTTACCTGGAGATCTACTCGGGACTGGTTGAAGAGAAAGGCTTTCCGCCCCTGCCCACCTGGACCGCCATTCCAGAGCATGAAAAGATGGGGCCGGACGATCTGATCATGACCACCTTCAAGGTGGCCACCCAGATCCATTCACGCTCGGTGAACTGCAAGTACCTGACCGAGCTTTATCACAAGAATCCGGCCTGGATCAATCCGGTGGAAGCCGCCAAGCGCGGTATCAAGGATGGTGACGAAATCAAGGTCAAGTCACCCATTGGAGAGATCATCACCGAGGCGAAAGTGACACCGGCCATCAATCTGGGAGTTATCGCCATCTCCCACCACTGCGGGCACTGGGAGTATGGCCGCTACGCCTCGGGCAACAAGGCACCCGGTGGCCGTGATGATGATCCCGATCTGGAGCGCATCTGGTGGAGGGACGATAACGGCATGCATCCCAACTGGATCATCGCCAACTCGCCCGATCCGATCAACGGGCAACAGCGCTGGATGGATACCGTGGTACAGGTGAGTAAGACATGAGCACTTCATCAACCCAAGGCAGCGGCGATCGGAGGGTCGCCGCCTCAACCCTCGCCATGGCCGGGCTGGCCCGTGAGCGCGCCGCGCTCTACGGCCTCCTGGCCACCCTGTTCCGCCACCAGCCGAATCAGCAACTTCTGCTGTCACTGCGCAGCACCGAACTGCGCGAGGCATTGACCCTGGCGGGCATGAATCTGGACGAGGATTTTTTCAACGCCGACGTGGATGAACTGTCAGATGAACTGGCGGTGGAGTTCACCCATCTGTTCCTGCTACCTGGCCACCTGATCTCACCCCACGAGTCGGTGCAACTCAAAGGGGGCTCCGGTCTGCTGCGAGGCCCGGAAACCGCGCGTGTGCGTGAATACTATACAGCGGTGGGGTTCGAGATCGATCCGGCGACACCCATGGAGCCGGATCATGTCAGCATCGAGCTGGAATTTCTCGGTCATCTCGCCGGTGAGGAGGCCTCCGCCTGGGAGAGTGGGGATTCGGGCAAGGCGTCCGATGCGCTACACTATCAGCAGGACTTCCTTGAGAAACATCCCGGCCGCTGGCTGTTCGATTTCCTGCAGAAAGTGGAATCAGAAAGCGGCAGTGATTTCTATCGCGGGCTGGCGCGTCTGACCGCTGACCTGTGTGCCGAGCAGCAGGAGTTGTTGCCGCAATTGATAAACCGGTTCGAGGCCTACCATGAAGCGTCGTGAGACGCTCCCCTTCGCCGAACCCGGCCTGGTTGGAATGAGCCGACAGCTGCTTTACACCCTTGTCGCCGGCAGCCTGCTGGGACTGGGCGTTACCATGCCCGGCAGCGTCTTCGCCTGCGGCTGGTGGGGGGACGCGGAGAACGACACCAGTCAGGATGTCATCACCGTGGATGGCGACGGGCAAGTACGGGAAAGCGGCGGGCAGGCCGTGCAGAGTCCGGAAGCGCTAACCCGGCAGGCCAACCGGCTGCGCCGCTTTGGCGCTTCCGGCCACGCCGGCGCTGTCAGGCTCTATCGCCAGGCGGCACAGGCCGGCTACGCCCCGGCCCAGAACAACCTGGCGGCGATGTACGAAGAGGGGCTCGGGGTAGCGCCCGACCTGAGCGAAGCCGCGCGTTGGTATCGCCTCGCCGCCGGGCAGGGTGAGGCACACGCCCAGCACAGCCTGGGCGAGATGCTGCTGGCGGGACGGGGGATAGAACGCAATCCCGCCGAGGGCATTGAATGGATCGAACGGGCGGCCAGTCAGGGGCATGCCTCCGCGTGTGCCGATCTGGGACGTTTCTACAGCAAGGGCGAGCATCTGGAGAAGAACCTGGACAGAGCCCGTTACTGGTGGCAACAGGCCGCGCGGAGCGGCTATCCGAACGCGCAAGCAGCCATCGAGGCATTGAAACCCTGAGGCGCGGGCAGCGCGACCGGACCTGGCCCGCCGCCCGGTTGCGCCAACGGATTGCATTGGCGGTATGGTATCCGGCCCCGGGGTTGCCATCTCACTCCGGCTGCGAGATCCCGTAGCGCTTCATCTTCTCCCACAAGTTCTTGCGGCTGATACCAATACTCTCCGCGGTCTCGGCAATACGCCATTCATGGTGTTGCAGCGTTTCCCGCAGCAGGCGCTCTTCGTAATGCTCCATCGCCTCTTTCAGCGATAGCTGCTCCGAGGCCGGCAGCGACTCTTCGCCGGTGGCGCCAAACTCGCGCGGCCCTAACACCTCCTGCGGCGAGAGGATGCAGGCGCGTTCCACGGCATTGGCCAGTTCACGCAGGTTGCCGGGCCAGGGCTGGGCTTCGAGATAGCGTTCGGTCAGCGGCAGGATCAGGCGCCGCGCCTTGTGTTGATGGAAGTAGTTGTCGACGATGCGATGGGTGAGCCAGAGGATGTCCTCCTTGCGCTCGCGCAGGGGCGGGATGTGCACATGGGCCACGTTGACCCTGAAATAGAGGTCCTCGCGGAACTCACCCCGGTCGACCATCGCCTTCAGATCCCGGTTGGTGGCGTAGACCAGGCGCACATCCACCGGAATGATCTGCTCGCTGCCGATCGGCTGCACCACCCGTTCCTGGATGGTGCGCAGCAGCTTGGCCTGCATGCGCGGCGAGGTCTCCCCCACTTCATCGAGAAACAGCACCCCGCCGCTGGCCTGCTCGAACATCCCGCGGCGGCTCTTGGTCGCCCCGGTGAAGGCACCCTTCTCGTGGCCGAACAACTCGGCTTCGAGCAGGTCCTCCGGCAGCGCGGCGCAGTTGATGGCGATGAAAGGCCCGGCGTCGCCCTTGTTGCAACGCCTGGCGAAATAGCGCGCCGCGTACTCCTTGCCGACGCCGGATTCACCGGTAATCAGCAGATCGACCCGGTGCGCCGCCAGCCGGTCGAGGGTATTTTTCAGCTGCCGCATCACTAACGACACGCCCAGCTCGGCACTCCCCTCGTGCATATCCTCGAACAGCGAGGGCGAGACTTCACGCAGCTTGAGCAGCAGATCGTCGAGATCAAAGGGCTTGGTGATGTAGTCGCTGGCCCCCAGCTTGAGCAGGCGCACCGCCTGGTCGATAGTTCCGTAACCGGTAATGAATATGGTCGGCGGCGGCAGCTGCCCGGCTTCGAGGAGCCGGGCATAGAGTTGCTCGCCACTCATGTCCGGGAGGCGGATATCGCTGATCAGCGCCGCGTAGTCGCGCTGCGCCAGCGCGTCCACCGCCTCGCCGGCGTGGATAAAGCAGTCACAGTCGATGCTCTCGAGCTTGAAGCGCTGACACAGCGAGGCGCGCATGATCGCATCATCTTCAACAAGGCACAGGCGCGGAGACTCGGTCATTGCGGTTCCTTTATCGGCAGTTCCACGGCGAATTGCGTCTTCCCATCCCGGGATTTTACCTCAATATTACCCTCCAGCTGATGCACCAGCTGATAGGTCACCCAAAGCCCCAGGCCGTTGCCCGTGGCGTTCTCCGAGAAGGGTTCGAACAGGCTCAGCAGGCGCTCCCGGGAGATGGTCGGCCCATCGTTGATCACACAGATGCGCAGCAGGCCCTGCTGGCTATCCACCGAACAGTGCACCGCGCCGCCATCGGGCGAGGCCTGCACCGCATTCAGCGACAGGTTGATCAGCACCTGGCGGATCGGCGTCGAGGGCAGTGCGATCTCCGCGTTCAGCCGGTTATGCCACACCAGGCTGATCTGTTTGCGGCTGACGTCCGCCAGCAACAGCATGCGCACATCATTGATATCCTTGGGACTCAGGCTGTGGCTGCGCGGATTGGCCTCCACCAGCAGCGCGGAGACGGTTTCACGGATCTGCTGCAGGCCGCGCTCGATGAGGTCGAAGGTCTCCCGGCCGAGTTCGTCCGTCTCGCTGTAGCGCCGAAAGGTATTGAGCGCATTGAGCATGCCGCCCAGGGGGTTGTTGATCTCGTGCGCCACCCCGGCGGCCAGCCGGCCCACGGCGGCCAGCCGCTCCGAGGCCAGCATGCCGGACTCCAGGCGCTCCTTTTCGTCCAGCTCCCTGAGCATCTGCTGGAAACTGATGCCCAGCTGGCCGATCTCGTCCTTGCCCTGGCGCAGGTCGCAGACGATCTCCTCGGTACTGCCACGCCCCACCTTGGACATGCAGCGGGCCAGGTGCCCGAGCGGCTTCACCATGCGATTGCCCAGATACCAGCCCAGCGGCAGCAGCAGCACCGTCACCAACAGGGCGGAGAGCACCACCCGCTCGACAATGTCCGCAAATCGCGGCCAGAACAGTGCCCGGTCGTAACCGATCACCAGGGTGCCTATGGCGACACCGTCACTCAGCATCGGCAGGATCACGTAGAGGCGCCGGTCATTGGGATACTCATAGGGTCGCGGATTCAGATTGCCGGTCAGTCGCAACACCTCCGCCTCGACCCGCGCCAGCTCCGCCCCGTGGACCCGCAGCGGCGTGGTCACCGCCAGCTCCTTGGGACTGTTGGAGACATAGATCCGGCCATCCCGGTCGAGCACCACCAGCAGCCGGCTGGAGGTCTCCCCGGACCACCCCTCGGCCGCCTGCACCAGCCGGTAGGCCCCCCAGAGGTCGTCGTGCAGCATGGTGTTGGGCAGGCTGTTGGACAACACGCTGCCGATCTCCACCGCGTTGTTGAATACCTCTTCGCGCAACTCCTCGTAGGCGCGCCAGGTGAGCGCCAGGGTCACCACGCTGGCGGTGATGAGGATCACCAGGGTGAACATCAGGGGCACCTTCAAGCGGTAGCTGATATCGCCGATTTTCATTCTATTCCATCCAGTATTCGCACCGACTCGGCCACGCCATCGAACAGGGCATCCTCACCCTCGCTGAAGCCGTCGAGGTTGAGCCGCTGTAACAACCGTCTCCCCTCGGTATCGGACGACATCTTCAGCAAGGCGTTTTTCAGGGCGTAAAAATGTTGCGGGGGAATATCCTTGCGCACCACCAATGGCGGAAAACCAAACAGCGGCGATTGGCTCACCAGCCGGGTGCCGGCGGTCAGCGCCGGTTCATGCCGGGAGAGCGTCTCCCACACATAACCGTCCACCGCCCCACCCTGCGCCACCCCGTCGGCCACCGCCTTGACCACATCCCGGTGCGCCCAAGTGAAGAAGCTCTTGGAGAAGAAGTGCCGCGGCTCGATCCCCTCGCGGATCAAACTGACCTGGGGATAGAGAAAACCGGAGTTGGAATCCGGATCGGAGTAGGCAAACACCTTGCGTTTCAGATCCGTGATCGCCCGGGTCGAGGTATCCGTCGCGGGCACGATCAGGTAGGAACGATACAGCGGCGCACCGTTGAACAGGGGTACGCCGAGCAGTTTCAGTTGATCCCGGTGACGCACATAGGGATAGCCGCAGGTCCAGGCCGCGTCCAGGTCACCGCTCAGCAGCAGCTCCGTCACCTCCTGATAGGTCTGGCGCTGGACGAACTGCACCGGGTGTTGCAGCCGGTCGGAGAGATAATCCTGCCACTCTTTCAGAAACGAGGTCTGGTCGGTGAGGATCACCGCCGTCAGCCCGATGCGATAGGTCTTCGCCGCATCGGCCAGCAGGTTCCCCGCCAGCAGCAGGCAGGCGAGGAACAGAAAACCCGTTACTGTTTTTCGACTATTGGTCATCTTGCGTTTGCTACCACTCATCCCTCTGCATGGGGCTGTAGACATCATGGATTGACCTGCCCAACCTCGACATCGTGGGTTATGTTGTTGGGGTTGGAAAAACACCTTTAACACAGAGCCACATCGAGGGGGCAGGTCAATCCATGATGTCTACTCCGAAAACCGGTCATAGGGCGCCCCGTGGGCGCCGTCGGCGGGTCCGGCCCGCCCTAGGGCCCCGCCCGGAATGCCAGCGGCCTGGTCTCGTCCACCAGCACCCGCTGATCGGGATCGGCCCTATCCAGCCCGCCGGCCCGGAAGCGGTAGATCAGCTTAGCACGAATCACCCTGGCCGCTTCATGCAGCGGCACCTCGACCACCTTGCCGACGCCCGGCGGCAGGCTGTTCTCCCGCCATCCGGCGGTCGGCGAATGCAGCCAGCCGAAGCGGTAGTGACGCTCGACCACCACCCGCCCCCCGGCATCGCGCTGTTCAACCAGCAGCCAGACCGCGCGCCCGGTGGTGCCCCCGGGCAGGACGTGGCCGGCCCGGTGGCGGATCCGCAGCAGGGCGGTATCGCCGGCCGGCTCGCGCCGGAAGGCGATGGTCAGGGTGGCGATCCCCTGTAGAAATCCGCGCCGCTTCGGCCCGCGGAAATCGTGGCTGAACCCCTCGCCGGGCAGATGGCAGGAGAGGCAATCCTCGCCGCGGCGCGCCGCCGGCGAGTCGCGAAAGCTGCGCAGGGTGAGCTCGCCCGGGGCATCGTGGCAGGGTGCGCAAACCGCCGGCAGCGACAGCCTCGGATAGGGGTGACCGGCCGTACCGTGACAATCGGTGCAGACAACACCCGCGCTGCGGCTGGGAGCGTGACAGGCGAAACAGGTGTCCGGCCGTCCCTTGCGCCGCCACTCTTCGAGGAAGGCGGGCGCGCGCGCCGCCATGGCCATGTGACTGCGCTGAAACTCGGCCTGTTGACGGGGGTGGCAATCGCCACAGGGGGTCGTTTCATCACCGGGATAGCCCGTCCCCCCCCAGGCCAGCAATGGGGCAATAAACAGCATGGCGGCAAGCAGCGGCTTAGGGCCCGCGCAAGAATAATTCCGTAGTACCGAGGGCGTTCCTGGGCCACGCTGGCAAGGCACGCTTTGCAGGCAATGGCTGTTCCCTTGGCAAAAAGCGTAACGCCGCCAGCGGGGTCCAGGGGCGACCGAATACCGGAACTTATTCTTGCGCGGGTCCTTAGCCACCTGTGCGGGCGTGTTACCTGCTGCGGAAGAACACCGCAAACCCCTCCCTGGGCAGCCCTCCCTGGCTGCGGACACCCGCTGCAGCAGGTGACAGGCCCGCCTCCAGACCATTCCCGGGTGGTTAACCTGACCTGGGAACGACATCCTCAATCGAACACCTGTGAGGGTTCACCCGCCTCGCATAGCCCCTTTGGAATCAGGAACGGTACGCTGCCGGGCCGGGTATAGCTGAATTCCGGTACTTCCGTCGTGCCACCGGCCTCGATCCAGCCCGCCAGCCCGCCCTCCAGTATCCACACCTGGTGGCCGGCATTGGCGAGACGCGCGAACCAGGCATCGATGACCCGTTCGTCGGCATCCTCCGGCAACAACAGCACCAGGCGTCCGCCGTTGCCATCCGCCAGATAACCTCGTGGGTCCACGCCGCCATCCAGCGCCCCGGCAATGGTCCCGGCACGGTAGTCGGCGCGCCCACGTACATCCAGAATCAGCGGCGGATCGATCGCATCCAACCAGGCGCGCAACTGTTGCGCACTAATGGTCGGCCAGCGCGCCGACACATCGCCTGATCCCAGCAGGGCGAGAATCACACCGATCAGGATAAGGACCCGCACAAGATTACGTCCCTGCATTCGGCGGGCCCCAAGCGCCAGACTCACACCTGTCCTACTTCGGCTTCCCTGGGTGCAATGTGAATCGGAAAATCCTGCAGGGGAACCGACGGTATCAGCGCCTGCCTCAGGCTCTCCACACCTGCATCCCGCGCCAGCACATCGGCCACCACCACCGCCGCCGCGCCGCCGGCCCTGGCCAGGTTGCGCAGGTAGCGCCGCTCGGGAACGCCGCCGGAGATCCAGATCTCCAGCGGACCACCACGCGCCTTGTCCAGCATCTCCAGATCCAGCCCCTTGCCCCGGGTCTCGGCCTGCTCGGAATGGAGCCAGAGATTGGCAAAACCCAGTTCGGTGGCGCGGGTGATCGCCTCGGCCAGCGAACGATCCGCGTCGGTCACCCGCCAGCCCTGGATCGCCGCCGTGTCCGGTATGTAGAAGGAGAACCCCTCACCCATCGCCGGACCGGAAAAGCGGTAGCTGGTGGCCGGCTTGAACACCGTCAGTTGCGGCACCCAATTCAGCCCCGGCCACTGGTCGCGCCGCCGGGCGGTCTCCGCCAGCCCCTCCGCACATACCCAGTAACAGTGGCTGTTTTCCAGCCAGGCCGCATCCCGCTCCGGATCACCACCCAGCAACAGGGCCGTCTCCACCGGCAGTTCGGCGAAGTGCTCCGGGATGCAGCCGCAGGGGTTTATCACCAGGGCATCGGCACCGGTCATCCAGGCAGACTGCTCCTGTTGTGCATCCGCGCTTTCAGGTTGGTACTGTACAAACAGTTTGGTCTCTTCACTCATAACCCTACCTCTATCAATCATCCAGCAGATTTTCCCAGAAGGCCTCATGTTCGGCGCGCATTTGTTCGTTGCTGTCCCGCGCCCGGAAGGCGCGCTCGCGCTCGACCGCACTCGCCAGCTCCGCCGCGACACCGACAAACAGCTGGGCGACCGTCCCTTGCGGACGACTCACCACCAGTGGCGTACCGCCGTCGGTGAGCAGCTGCCCTTCCGGATCGAGCGGGATGCCGCCGAGGAACTTCACCGATTTGCGCTGCGCCAGCGACTCCGCCGCGCCGTCCGGAAACAGCGCCTGCACCTCGCCACAGCAGGGGCAGATATAGCTGTTCATGTTCTCCACCAGGCCGAACACCGGGATGTCGAGATCATGAAACATGGCGATGCCGCGGGCGGCGTCGACGATCGAGAGTTTCTGCGGCGTGGTCACCAGCACCGCCCCGCTGACGGGAATCTGTTCCAGGATGGTCAGCGGCACATCGCCGGTACCCGGCGGCAGGTCCACCAGCAGAATATCCAGCTCCGGCCAGGCGATATCGTGGAACATCTGGGTCAGGGCCTGGGTCACCAGCGGACCCTTCCACACCAGCGCCGCCTCGGGCGGCAGCACATTGCCCACCGACACCGTCCAGACGCCGTGATTCTCCACCGGCAGGGTGCGTCCCTCGTCATCGACCGGAAGCTCCCGTTCGGTACCCATCATGCGGGTGATCGACGGGCCGTACAGGTCGGCATCGAGTATACCGACACGCTTGCCGGCCTGGGCCAGGGCACAGGCCAGGTTGACGGTGACAGTGGATTTGCCCACCCCTCCCTTGCCGCTGGCCACCAGGACGATATCCTCGATTCCGGCGACCGCGGCCTGGGGTTCCGCATACCAGGCCGACTCATCCGCGGCGGACGCCGGATTGGCCTGCGCCGGGATCTGGATCGGGATCGGGAATTCCGGCAACCGGCTCATAGCACCACCTCCGTCTGTAGTTCCTGCGCTTGTTCAAGTTTCAGGCCAGCGGCAACCTGCCTGGCCAATGCATGAAACGGCGCCCCGACGCCGGTGTGTTCCCGCGCCACCGGCGAGCCGTCATCCGAGCCCACCGCCACCCGCGGCATGAACGGCAGGCTGGCCAGCAGCGGCAGTCCGGTCAGGTCGGCGAGTTCCCTCGCCCCGCCCGCCCCGAACAGCGCACCCACATGGCCGCATTGGCGGCAGGCGACCCCGGCCATGTTCTCCACCAGCCCCAGGCAGGGGACCGCCAGATCGGCGAACATCTCCAGCCCGCGACGCACATCGTCGATCGCCACCTGACCGGGGGAGGTCACCGTGATCACCCCGGAGAGCGCCACGCTCTGCGCCACCGCGATATGCACATCGGAGGTCCCCGGCGGCAGATCCACCAGCAGGATATCCAGCTCGCCCCAGGCGACATCGTGGAACAGCTGCGGCAGCCCCTGGTCGATCAGGGAACCGCGCCAGATCAGCGCCTGCTCCTCGGGCAGCAGCAGGCCGATCGACATCATGCGCACGCCGAACGCCTCCCGGGGCTCAATCCGGTCACCCGCGGCGGTGGTCTCGGCACGCCCGCTCACCCCCAGCAGGGTCGGTGCCGAGGGGCCGTAGACATCCGCGTCCAGCAACCCCACGGCGTAACCCTGTTGCGCCAGCGCCACGGCGAGATTGACCGTGAGGGTCGACTTGCCCACCCCGCCCTTACCGCTGTGCACCCCCACCACATGGCGAATGCCCGGCAGGGAGTCCCGCTGGGCGATGGAGCGCGGACGCGGCTTTACCACGGCACGCTCGACCCCCGGCAGGGATTCCACCAGCGGCGTGATCGCCTCGGCCAGCGCCTCCTGTTGATCCTCGGCAAGATGCTCCGGATCCAGCAGTATCCGCACCGCACCGCCCGTGGCCACCACGTCATACACTTGGCCGGCGCTTACCACGTCCGGCCCGCCGTCGCTCAGGCAGACCCGGCTCAGGGTCTCCAGAACCAACTCTTCGATACTCTGTATCGATTGATGGGATAGATTCATCGGCATTCAAACTCTTCCTTCATTTATCGGGTGGGGTCGGAGTCAATCCATGTGACAGCGGTGGCACTTGTCAGGGGTCGGAGTCAATCCATGTAACGACCATGGAACAAACGTTCGGGGTTGGATGGATTGACTCCGACCCCGGTGCCTGCCGACCCCGCTGCCTGGATTGATATGAATGGTGCCTGTTCATGGACATTGAAACGCTTCCTTCAGGTAGTGTTGTATCACCAGCGCCTCGGCTTCACTGATCACCTGGTCCGCGCCGTGTTCGCGGCGCATCACCTCGACGATCGCGGGCCGCAACGCCGGCGCGAATTCACACAGTCGCTCGATACGCAATTCGTGGCAGCTGGCGCAGCGCACGCGGAACAGCTCCTGCGGCGTGCGCGGCTGCATCCACCACCAGGCAAACGCCCCGGCCAGGAGGGTCAACAGCACGCCCGCCCCCGCCCCTGCCCAGCTAACCCGCATCGTCCATCATGGTGATGCTTCCAATCCCGGCTGGTGCGGTTCGTACCTCACCGGCACCCTACGATCGGTCTCGCCGCACCTGTAGGATGCGGTGAGTGAAACGAACCGCATCGATCGCACGCTGGACAGGCACAGTCACTCCCTAACCGGACAGCATGTCGAGCCACTCGTCATCCAGATCCTGTTCATTACCGCAGACCCGGCAGTTCTCCTCCGCCGGGTCCCCGGGGACAGAACGGGGGACAAAGGGGGTACCGCAGCGACCACAGGGCCGTTGCGGGAGGTGGCACAACAGCGAACGGCCCGCTTCCAGCTCATCCAGGGCGAGCGCGGAATGCGGCACTATCGCCCCTTCGGGGCAGATGCGCTCGCACAGCAGGCAGTCGGTGCAGAGCAGCGGGTCGAAGCTCAGCTCCCGCGCCTGGCCGCTCTCACTGGCCTGCAGGGCACCCGTGGGGCAGCGTTCGCCGCAGGCCAGACAGCCACTGCACAACGTATTGACCGAGCGCAGCTTCCAGGGCAATGGCGCGCCGTCGCTCCAGGGCACCCGGCCAACCCGGCTCGCCAGCACCGCCTGGTACTGGACCGTGCGTTGCGGAAACACACTGCTCTGGTAGAAAGGCAGGGCATCCGCGTCCGCCTCCTCCGGGCTGAGGCCGGGAACGATCCATTCCGCCGCCTGGGTCATCGCCTGGGCGCCGCCGAAGCGCAGGAAGGCACGGCGACTCAGATGGGGTTGATCCTGGTATTCGCGCGCCGCCTTGCGCGCCCCGTCAGCGGGCGCCAGATCCAGCAGCGGCGCCGCCTCGCCAAGCCATTCGACCAGGGTTTCGGCAACCTGCCGGAGCGTGTCGCGGGCATCGCCGTAACGGCATTCGGCACAGTGATCCAGGCCATGCAGGGCCAGCGTCTCCACCCCCTCGGCCCGGGCCGCACTGATCAGCCGCGCATCAAGTACGCTGTGACAGGGGATGACCACCCCGCCGCCCGCCCCCGTGCTGGCGCGGCAGTGCAGATCGACCCGCTCCCGGCCTGCCAGGGCGGAGATGAAACGTTCCGGGACAAAGCCGCTGGAGCGCAGGGCGCCGGCCGGACAGCTCGGCAGGCAGCTGTTGCAACCGGTGCACTTCTGCTGGTCCAGATCCACGGCATCCGCCGACAGGCTGAGGGCGTCGGAGGGACAGACATCGCGGCAACGCGTGCAGTGCTCCAGGCGGCCGCGCAGATTGATGCACAGCTCCTCCTCGACGATCATTTCGGATAGCCGCAGATAACCATCGGCCTGTTCGGAGGTGGTCAGTCGCATGCTGCGTTCTCCCTTGAATCACTCGCCGCTGCCGGCGCGGCGATTTTGCGCCCCAGCCAGTAAGTCAGGGCGACGGCGCTGACCATGTTGGTGGCCAGGGGCACGTTGTTCAGATCGCAGGCGCGGTAGAAGGGGCTGATATCCGGCTCGTCGGCGGCCGGGTTCTCCGGGTCACGGATAAAGTAGACCGCCCGAATCGTGTTGGTGCAGACCAGGCCGCAGAGCTGGATCTCGCCGCCCTTTTTACCGGAAAACAGGTGTGTCACTTCCAGCGCCAGTTCGTGTTCGATCGCCTCGCCGGTCTCGGACGTCGCCAGCAGCCGGTATTCCTTGAATACCGGCTGCTGGATCTTCATCAGTTTGATCAGTTCCGGCAGCTTGCGCTCATGCGCAATCAGAATCACTGTCTGTCCCGCACCCGCCATCTTATGCACTCCTCAAGATTGTGTGGAAGTTTCGTAGGGTGGGTTAGCGGCGCACAGGCACCACCCTTCCCGACTACGACAACAGCCGGGCGCCGCGTAACCCACCGACTCCCCGACCGCCAAACGGTGGGTTACGGCGCGCGCACGGCGCAATGCAAACGGCCACCCCCTGTGCCAGGCGCGCCTAACCCACCCTACAAAACTTACGCTTCGTAGGTTGGGGTGAGCCTGCGAACCCCAACGGGGTTTCATGCGTGTGCGCCATGATGTTGGGGTTCGTTCCTCACCCCACCCTACGGGCTTCATAAGGCGCCTGAGCCGCGAAAAAAAATGAAACGTCCCTGTCTCAAATGGGTACCGGAGTTCCGCAAAAAATCGGTTACGCATGGTTGATTCAGACCTCGGAAAGCGGTGCGAGAAAGGCCGGAAACCGATGCATATCACTGCCCGGCAGACGTTCTTCACGGACTTTCAGGTAGAGCTGCCGGTGGCCCTCGGCGAGCCGGTCGATAGCCGCCAGCGGATCGTCCATGGCCGCGAGACTGTCCCTCACCCCGGACAGCCAGTGGGTCTGCTTCAAGCGGCGCTCCATGGCCGCATGATCGTCATGGGAGAAGGTACAGCCGTGCACGTCCTCGCGAAAATCGGCGCCCTGCACCCGGTCGGAGCGCAGCACCGGCAGACGCAACGCGGCGGCCAGATCGAGCAGCGGACTCTTGCACTGTTTGACATAGGGCATCAACAGCAGATCGGCATCCCGGAACAGGGCGGCCACCTCCCGGGGTGCCACATAGCGGTCGATCAGGGTGATGCGCGCGGCACGGCTGGCGGCATCAAGCAACTCGTCCGATATGCCGCTCAGCACCTCCTCGCCCGCCACGACCAGATGCATCGCCTCGGGCCAGTGGTTGCCGGCCACGGTTTCCAGCAGCCGGTCCAGCCCCTTGCGCCGGCAGCCGTGACCGAAGAACAGCAGTCGACGCTCACCCGCCACTTTTTTTGGAGCCGGCGAATCAACCTGGCATTCCAGCACCTGCAACGCCAGAAAGTTGGGACTGCCGGGCAACAGCGTCAACCGCTCCCCGGGGGTGTCCAGCAGCTCCTCCAGCGCCCAGGCCAGGTGCGCATCACGCGCCACCACCCGGTCAATCATGCGATACAACAAGCGGTAGGCGGGCATCAGCAGCCAGCGCTTTTCGTGGGGCAGGATGTTGTGCGGGGTATACACCACCCGCACTCCCCGTTTGTGCGCCCAGCGCACGAAGCGCAGGGCGCGGAAGGGATTGTCGACCCACTGCAGGTGGACGATGTCGGGGCGCGTTTCGATAACCTGCCGGCGCACACAGCGCCAGCCGAGCCGACCACCGTCGAGGCAGGTCTGCTTGTGAAAGGACACCGCCCAGCCTTCCAGCTCGTCGCGCCGGCCGGTCAGCAGCTGGGTCTCGATACCGGCCCGCTGCAGGCCGAGCGCCAGGGCGTGGCTGTAGTGGCTCAGGAAGCCGCGCCCGGAGCCCTCCACCAGCAGCACCCGTGGGGCACGCGTGTTCATAGACCCGAGGCCTTGCGGAAATCGGCGTCGTAGTCCAGGCGCTTGGGCTCACGCCGGTTCAGCGCCGCCAGTTCGCGTAGGCGGCGCCGCTCAACCCGCTGTTCCAGCTCCGACCAGAGCGCCTGTTCGGCCATCCCCAGCAAGCGTTTGTAAAACGGCAGCAGTGCGGCGTCGGCGGCGCGCTGGCACCAGCCCGGCCCCCACTCGGCCAGCTGTTCCAGCAGGAAGGCCTCGCGCTGTGTCTGGTACTGTTCGGCCCGTTCGCTATCCCCGGTAAGCCGTGCCGTCGCCTCGGCTTCGGCCAGCTTGGCATAAAAACCCAGCATGGTGCCGATATGGTCCGGGAACTCACCGCTCAGGCGGTTGCGATAGTCCCAGCCCGCCTGGCGGTAGGCCGCGGCCGCGCGATCCGCCGGCTCCTTGAACATGCAACCGGTCTCGACCACCGAGGCATAGGGGCTGATGCAACCCGGTGCCACGAACAGTCCCGTGTACTCCTCGGCCAGGACCTCCACCAGGGTCGCGGTCGGGGTGTGATAAAATTCCTCGTCGAATCCGAGGCCGGCCGCGGCCAGCGGTTCACGCAGTTCGCCGCGGATCAGATCGATCAGGGCCGCATCCGCCTCCTCTTCGATACAGCGGGCCAGGAAGCCGAACAGCCCGGCCAGGGCCTGGGTCTCGGCTACCCGCTCATGCTCATGTTCAAAACCGTTTTCCATTATTGTTTCCGATGCCATAGTGGTTGTTGTCTGCATCTCTTCTCCTCCCAATCAGCAAATACACCCCCGGCGTCCGGGACACCGGGGGTGTGGCAGGTTAATGGCCGCCGCTGGGCAGCGCAGGTTCAGGGAGACTGTTCCAGTCGATATCCACCTCCTGGTGCTTGGAGCGGTGGATGTCGCCGGTGTAGGCGTAGCGCAGGGTCTCCTCGTAATCCTTCATCGAGGCCTCCAGGCTGGCGTTGGTGTCGCCGTATTTATCCCCCGACTCCGCCTTGGAGACGGTGACCACCGTGTCATACCAGCCCTGGGAACCGCCGATGGGATCGACCGCCAGGCGGATGATCGGGTTGGGATGCACCCCCTTGTCATTCCACCAGACGTTGTTGGCGATATCCGCATCACCCCCCTGCACATAATCCGCCGCCTGCTCGCGCTGCTTGAGTTGGGCCAGGCGGCCGTAGGCGCTGTGGCCGCAGGCGGTGGAGATGGCCACCACATCCGGGTGGATCCCCTCGGTGACGTGGGCACGGGTCACGATATAACCCAGCGAGGAGGTGACCCGGATCAGGTCCCCGTCGCTAAGCCCGCGTGCCGCCGCCGTCTTCGGATTGATCCAGGCCGGATTCTTGTGGTACAGCTCGGCCAGGTATTTCAGCGAGGCGGTGCGGCTCTGGGTGTGGACATTCACCTTGTAGGTGGTCAGCACCAACTCATCCGCCTTCTTGTCCCGGGAGGGCAGACGCTTGTAGACCGGCAACGGGTTGAAGCCATACTTTTTGTAGCTCGCCTTGTAAAGCTCCATGCGCCGCGAGGGGGTACCGAAGCCGACCATGTTGCGGCCGTTGACTTGCACGCCGATGGCCTGCCCGTCCTTCTTGATGGTGCCGTCGGGATCGACCTCGGCCCCGGCCATGTCGGAGGCGGAGATCTCCTTGGTGTAGAGGCCGTAATCGGGCTCCACATCGTTGCCGTTCTTGTCGACGATCTTGGCAGTCACCTTGTCCACCTCGCCATAGATGGGCCAGACCCCCTTCTTCTTCATGAAGTCCCAGCCGCCATCCTCCTTGAGGCCCGGGATCGCGTCGAAGTGGGCGCGCATCCAGTCTTCAACGCTGTTGAAGGCGAAATACTTCTTCATCCCCTTCGAACCGTCCGGATCGACCTTGTGGATCACATCGATCAGGGTCTGGCGGAACTCCTGGGTGCCGCCCAGGGGCTTGACCACCGGCTGGCGGATGGAGAGGCAGGGATAGAGCCCACCCGGCATCGACTCGGGATCGTGCCGTTCCAGGTAGGTGACATCGGGGATGATCAGGTCCGCCAGCTCCGTGGTTTCCGACATGTAGGGGCTGAAGGAGACCTGGAACGGGATCAGCTTTTCGTCGCTCAGCATCTCCTTCCAGACATGGCTCGACGGGTAGGTGTATACCGGGTTGTCGTAGTAGTGCATCCACACCGACACCTTGGCCTCGCCCTTCTTGATCATGTAGGGGGCATGGGTCGATACATGGTGCGAGGCCAGCGGATAGAGCGGCGGCGCGGCGATCAGGCTTGCAGTCTTGCCCTTGGGCGGCTCCGGCTGCGGCTGCGGCCAGCCCATGCCCCGGGGCAGGCAGTAACCGCCCTTCTTCTCCACGTTACCGGTAATGACGTTGAGCATGTTGATCGCCGCCTCCTGGTAGGAGCCCCAGACATGCTTGCAGGGTCCCCGGTAGGAGAAGGTGGTGGCCGGTTTGGTGGTGGCGAACTCACGGGCGATGCGGCGAATATCCTTCGCTGACATCCCCGACTCCTCCTCGGCGAACTCCGGCGTGTAGGGTTTCAGGTGATCGATCAACTGCTTGACGCTGACGTTGGTCCAGTTGCTGATGAAATCAGCATCGTGCAGCCCCTCGTTCATGATCACATGGGCCATGGCCAGGGCGATGGCGCCGTCGGTGCCCGGATAGGGGAAGAAGGCCTCATCGGCAAAGCCCGAGGTGTTGGACATGCGCACATCGAAGCTCACCAGCTTGGCCTTGTTGCCCACCACGCCATCCACCAGACGCTGGGCGTTGGGATTCATGAAGTAGGCGGTCTCCAGGACATTGGAACCGAAGTTGAGGATGTACTTGGTGTTGGCCCAGTCGCAGGACTCGATATCCGGACCCCAGGTGGGCTCCAGTCCGATCTTCTTCGAGGACTCGCAGATATTGGTGTGGTTGAGCACGGCGTTGGAACCGAGGGCGTGCATGAAACGGCCCACGGCGCCGCCGGTACGATCGCGCCCATACTTGAACACTATCTCGTTGAGGATTTCCGGTTTATGCTCGGCATCGGCGCGATCGATCACCTCGCGCAGCTTGCTTGCCAGCAGGGTGGTGGCCTCGTCATAAGAGATGCGTTTCCACTTGCCCTCGCCGCGTTTGCCGGTACGCAGTAGCGGCGTCATGATGCGGTCGGGATCGTAGACGTGCAGGAAGCCGGAATTACCCTTGGCGCACAGCTTGCCGCGGGTATTCGGATGATCCATGTTGCCTTCCAGCTTGACGATACGGCCGTTCTCCACGTAGGCGACACCGCCGTCCTCGATATTGCAGGCCATGCAGGTATAAGGCACCGCCTGGCGTTCCGCGCCGGTGGCCGGCGAGTAGTCCTTGCCCCCCAGGTCCTGCTCCATGGCTACCAGGCGACTGCTGGTCAGGCCCAGGGCGCCGGCGGCGGTTCCCACCGCGCCGCCGAATTTCATAAAATCGCGGCGGGTGAATTTAATAGAGTCACTCATCTTTGTCTCCTCAGAAATTGATCTGGGTGAGCTGACCGGCGTAGATCAGCACTTCCCTGAAGCTGTAGGCACCCACCGCGCTCAGCACCGCCGCCAGGGTCAGGATTCTTGGATCACGCCCCAACTTGGGCATGGCCACCAGCACCAGCGGCGCCAGGATCCCGATCAGGAAGGTCATCCCCCAGTACTTGAAGCCGAACTGCTGGTTGATGATCTCCCAGGCCTGCTGCTTCTCGCCAGTGCCGTAGTTGAGCACCACCCACTCGGCCAGGAACAGGGCGAAGGTGACCGCCAGAGCGAGATAGAGAAAGGCGTGCAGAAACTCGACGGCTTGCGCGGTGAGCTGGCCGCGCACCAGCTGGATGACCGCCACCACCGCGGTGCCGGAGCTCATGGAGAGAATCACAAACAGCAGCGGGATGGTCGGGTTGCTCCACAACTCCCGGGTCTGGTTGACCATCAGGTCGAGCCCGGTATAGAGCGGCATGGAGAGCGCCAGCAGCGAACCCAAAATACCCGTGACCCGCATCAGCTCCTGATTCCCCTTCACCAAGCCGAAGTAGAACCCGATGATGCAAAGGCCGAACAAGGGGAGGAACAGCGACCCCCAGGAGAGCGGCGAGGTCCAGTGGAAATAGAGGATCGGGTAGAGGAACCGGCTCGGCTGTCCCAGATCCATGATCAGCAGCGGACCACAGATGGCGAGCAGGATCAGTGAAACCAGCAATCCGATCTTCTGGAACGGCTCCATCGACTTCGCCACACCGCCGAAGACATTGCCGAATACCGCCGGCGCGGCGGCATAGACGAAGGTCATGGCGGCGGCACCGATCAGAAAGAAGTAGATAACGATCTCTTGCCCCCAGGGGGCGATGTTGTATTCCATGTACTCAAACATGATGCATTCCCCTATAGGACACCGGAAAAGAACTTGCTGCCCCGATTGTGCCGGTAGAAATCCTCGGCATCGGAACGGGCGGCATAGGAGTGCGGGGCACTGAACACCTGCTCGGTCTGGGCGCGGTCCGGCTTGATGTAGTACACCTGGGGACGCGTGCCCTTGTCGGGTTTCAGCACCACCGTCTTGTGCCGCGCCACCAGGCGGGATACCTCGCTGTTGGGATCGTTCAGATCACCGAAGATGCGCGAACGGCCCAGACAGGTCTGCACGCAGGCGGGCTGCAGCCCCTTTTCCACGCGGTGATTGCAGAAGGTGCACTTGTCCACCACGCCACCGATCTTCACGCGGTCGCGATTCTTCGGCAACACGTGCCGGGCGTTGTAGGGGCAGGCGGCGACACAGGTGCGGCAGGCGATACAGCGCTCGTAGCGTTGCAGGACAAAGCCGTCCTCGTGCTTGTAGGTGGCCTCGGTCGGACAGTTCCGGACACAGGGCGGGTTGTCGCAGTGATTGCACAAACGCGGCATGAAATGGCGTTTGGTATTGGGGTAGTGACCGGTGTCTTTGACCTTTACGATGGTACGCCATACGCCAAGCGGCACATCGTATTCAGCCTTGTCAGCACAAACGCAAGCCATACAGCCGATGCATCGACGCAAGTCGACCACCATGGCCCAACGTTTTTTACCGGGCACGCCCAGGGATGGTTCAGCCTGGAGACCAACGGGCATGGGGAATCCTCCTTATGATATTTATGTTGAAAGCGATTAAGGAACCTACAGCCGCCAGGAACGCCATGGCCATTTTTGGATATCTTTTTCGGCACCGTTCCTGAACGCCAATATCCAAAGCAGTTTTCATACCACAGTTTATTTGTAGGTTTTCTATCTTGTTGTAATAACTGGATATTTTTCACATTGCGGGAGGGGAAACCGGGATTTAGCGGATCGAGCGGCGCCGCTGGGTTACCCGATGGTAACCAGATCTCACGAGCCAGCAGTTAACGTATTGTTTTATATTATTATTTTTAGATGTGGTCGAAAAACGCCCTGTGTTACGTCCCAGTAACCAAGGTCCGTCGGCCATCCCCGGCCGGGGTCGTGAGAGCCGGCGCCACCGCCAAAGGCCGAACCGCCGGTACGGGCGAATCCCCACTCAACTCACTGACCATCGGCCCGATTCGAATCGCCGGGTTACGGAATGGTAACTCCACCAGGGTTCAGCACGACACGAGCCTACCTCCGCGCGCGGATCCGGGGTTCGTACAGCTCGGGGCGAGTATCTGGAAAAGTACCTCGACAAGGCCCTATACTGGTGGCAACCAGTGGCACAATACGGTTATCCGCCAGCACCCGAGGCCATCACAGCCCGGCATGGCGTTGTAAAAAATGGTCCGATGAGGGCCGTGGCGGGCCGGTGCCATCCGCGTCATTGAGAAACGTGCAGA
>NZ_JANIOA010000003.1 GCF_025175675.1 Sedimenticola hydrogenitrophicus | reverse complement strand
GCTGGAGTCGTGCCTGTGCCTCACGATCGTTGATGCAGCCACCCCGGGCAACCGCGGAGAGTTGCCCCGGCGCCCGCCTCGGTATTGCCCGTCCACCCGGAATTCCGACTGGCCGGGGACATTACCGGCCAGCCGTCGGTTGTGGCTGAAGGACCGAACTTCGGAATCAGCGGTGATAGGAGGCCAGCTCCACCGGTTTGTGGCGCTGAATGATCTCGGTGACCTCGCTCTCTATATCATCCGGGATCATGACCTTGAGTTCGGTATGCTCGCTGTCGGCAAACATCTTCTCCCGGTCGATGCCGCTGGCCAGCAGGTCGTCCATGGTGTTGCGGATCGACTCCATGGAGGTGAATGCACCGGTAATTGTGGTTGTCATGGTTTGGCTCCTTCTCGGGGTGAGAGGGCTACATCATCGTGCTACATCGTCGGGTGATGTGCTCCGGGGTTGATCGGGGAATGCCTTATACCTTAAGTCTAGCACTCTGTCAGGGTACTCGGTGGCGCCCGGCGGGGCGGCAAGGTCGGCCGCGATAGTATCCGCTTTACCTGGAAGTAGAACCCTGCGACCCGGGCACATTTCAGCTTCAGTTCATCTTCCCCGCGTAGCCTGTATCCAGCCGGCGGGAAATCCCTCGGAAACCGGGGTGCCTGAATGAAGATTGTCTTGAGCCGGCCTTGGGTGCAGGATAAGGGTTACCATGAAAAGACATTATTTACTGCTTGTTGCGCTGCTGGTGCCGCTGCTGGTAATGGCCGAGCGTGACCACGAACGGGCGCGGGCGCTGCTGGAGTCGGGCGAGATCCTGTCGCTGGAACAGATCCTGGCCAATGTTCGCGCCGAGTATCCGGGAAGGCCGCTGGAGGTCAAGCTGGAACAGAAAAAGGGTGCCCTGATCTACGAAATCGAACTGCTGGATGACGACGGCAAGGTGTGGGAACTGAAGCTGGATGCGGTAACTGGGGAACTGCTGAAACGCGAGCGGGAAGATTAGTGCTCCGTAATTATCACATTGACGGAGCACTAGGATGCGCCTGCTGCTAGTGGAGGATGACGCCGAACTGGTGGCCCGGCTGAAGCCGGCCCTGAAGCGGGCCGGCTTTGCCGTGGATGTGGCGGATAACGGGGTCGATGGCGAATTCATGGGCGAGGTGGAACCCTACGACGTGGCGGTGCTCGACCTGGGACTGCCGCAGCGCCCCGGTCTGGAGGTGCTGGCCCACTGGCGGGCGCGGGAAAACCCGCTGCCGGTGCTGGTGCTGACGGCCCGGGATGCCTGGCATGAGCGGGTGGACGGCTTCCGCGCGGGGGCGGATGACTACCTGGGCAAACCGTTCCACGCGGAGGAGCTGGTGGCCCGATTGCTGGCGCTGGTGCGCCGCAGTGCCGGACAGCCCGCCCACGAACTGAAGCAGGGCGGGCTGCAGCTGGATGAGGACCACCAGCGGGTGATACTGGCCGATGGCCGCGCGGTGGAGCTGACCGGCACCGAGTTCCGGCTGTTGCGTTATTTCATGCTGCATCCCGGCCGCATCCTCTCCAAAACCCGACTCACCGAGCATGTCTACGAACAGAATTTTGATCGGGACAGCAACCTGATCGAGGTCTACATCCGGCGCCTGCGCGAACGCATCGGCCGGGAGCGCATCGAGACCCGACGCGGCCAGGGTTACCTGTTCCGGGGAGATGACGATTGAACTCCCTGGGTCAGCAGTTGCGTCTGGGGCTGGCTGTCGGCCTGCTGCTGTTGTTCGGGCTGGTCTGGTGGGGGGGGATCCAGGCGATCCACAGCCTGACGGAGTATTTCGTCGCCTCCCGACTGGAGCACGACGCCGAGTCGGTGCTGGCGGCAATGCGGCTGGATGACTCCGGCCGACCTCAGGTGCGCTGGCGGCGCGTCGATGCCATCTACAATCAGCCGCTCTCCGGTCACTACTACCAGATCAACTTCCGGGACGGCGAACAGGTCGCATCCCGCTCCCAGTGGGATCAGCGGCTGGAGATTCCCGCCTTCGATCCCGGCGCGCGGGGGCAGTGGCGCATGCCGGGGCCGGCGGGCCAGGAACTGCTGGTCTGGGCCGCCGGTTACAACAAGCAGGGGAAGATCTTCTCCATCGCGGTGGCGGAGGATATGACGCCGCTCAACCAGCAGCTGACGCGGTTCGAGTGGCTGTTCGTTGGGCTGATCCTGGGCGGAGCCCTGCTGCTGTTCGCCGGACAACAGCTGATCGTGCGTGCGGCCCTGGTCAGGCTGGAACGGGTGCGGGAGGAGATGGCGCGGCTGGAGCGGGGGGAGGTCAGGGCACTGACCACCCAGGTGCCGGCCGAGGTGGCGCCGCTGGTGGTACAGTTCAATCATCTGCTGGAACTGTTTCAGCAGCGCCTGGAACACTCGCGCAAGGGGCTGGGCAACCTGTCACACGCCTTCAAGGGACCGATCAATCTGCTGCAGCAGCAACTGGAGAGCGATGAGCTGGTGGCCCATCCGGAGCTGAAGGCCGCCATGCAGCAACAGCTCTCGCGCATCCGCCAGCTGATGGAAAGGGAGATGAAGCGGGCACGTCTGGCCGGTTCCGGGATTTCCGGCGGGCATTTCAATGCCGGCCGGGAGATGCCTGCGCTGTTACGCGTGCTGCGACAGATTTACCATGAAAAGCAGTTAGCCATTGAGACCAGGGTTCCGGAGGTGGGTCAGCTTGCGGTGGATCGGGAAGATATGCTGGAGCTGTTGGGTAACCTGCTGGATAACGCCTGCAAGTGGGCCCGGGGCCGGGTGCGCTGTGTCATCGCTCAGCACGATGCGGTGGTGATTGAGGTGGAAGATGACGGTCCTGGTGTATCAGCGGAGGCGCTGGCCCGGCTGACGGGGCGCGGGGTGCGGATCGACGAGTCGATGGACGGGCACGGTCTCGGGCTGGCCATCACCAAGGACATGGTGCAGCTCTATGGCGGCGAGATCGAGTTTATGCCGGCGCCGGAACTGGGCGGGCTCAAGGTCCGGGTCACTCTGCCGCTGTGATCGGCACGTCGTCCGCGCCCGGCTGTCATCTGGTTTGGGGCATCCGCGTGGGCACAAAAAACGTGCCACCCTACAAACAACAAACTGCCTAATTGCCTGATACGGCTAACTGCCTGACTCGCGCGGGGCGCCCTCGCGAAACACCACCCGGTAACCGCGCTTCAGCTGCATATCGCGTCGTTTGATCAGGGTGCGCTCGGCCTCTTCACGCCCCTCGAAGTGCTCCTTGGTCACCTGTCCACGGGTACCCTGAATGCCCGTCTCACGCACCAGACTCCAACCACCCAGCAGATCGGGCTGCAGGTGCAGGTGGTAATAGCGGAGCGGCTGCTCCGGTGAGTGCAGGGTCTGCATGTAGATGCGCATAGCGGCTGAGTTCGGCTGGCTGTGGGTTGGGTGATCGTTTGGGTGAGCCCTTTTGTAGAGCATTTGGCCGAATATTTACAGTTTTTTCAAGCTACGCGGTGATTTTCAGCCTGGTTTCAGCTGCCGGGATTACTCTTTTAATCAGGGAAAGGCAGCAGATTGAAGGAGAAGATCATGAAAACCCACAAACGCACACTGTTACTCAGCTTGGCGATCGGCGCCCTGTTGGCCGCCGGCAGCCTGCTCGCGGTCCCACCCGGACCAATCCCCTTCGCCACCTATGACAGCAACGGCGATGGCCGGGTGAGTACCGACGAGTTTTATACGGCGCGCAATGCCCGCATCGGCGAACGGGCCAAGGAGGGACGGTTGATGAGGAACTTGGGCAATGCGCCGGCCTTTGAGGCGTTTGACGGCGACCGCGACGGCTATCTCAGCGAAAACGAGTTGCTGAAAGGCCAGCTCTCCCAGACGCGGCAGCAGCAGCTGAACCGGCCGATGGCCCCCATGGGGGGTGCCAACCGGCAGGCGGCGGGCTTTGCCGAATTCGACAGCAATGGAGACGGTGTGGTAACGGCGGAAGAGTTTGCCCGGACCCGTGCCGCCCGCCAGGGTGAGAAGGCCGCGCAGGGCTCTCCCATGCGTAATGCCGGGGCGGCGCCCAGCTTCGAATCGTTCGATGCCAACGGCGACGGTCGCCTGACGCCCGACGAATTTGTACCGGGGCGGCGTTTCTGAGCGATTGTAGGGGCAACCCCCTGTGGTTGCCCGGTGTTCCCGGGACTCGGCAATCCGGGCAGGCACGGGGGCCTGCCCCTACGGGGTGGTGATGGATGATTTCAGTCGTCCATCACCGAAAGGTAGGCGAAGATATCGGTCAGCTCCTGGTCGGTGAACTCGTCCAGCAACTCACTATCGGGCGAGTCCTCGTCATGGATTCGCCGTTTGCTGCGCAGCTGTTCCACCTGGCGCCACAGGTAGCTGGTGTACTGGCCGGCCAGCATCGGCACCGCCTTCTTGTGGTCGCCCCAGCCCTCTTGGCCGTGGCAGGTGTCGCACTCCTTGTTGTAGATCTTGCCACCCCGTTCGATATCCCCTTCCGCCTTGGGAATCTGCATGATCATTTTCGATTCGAGCAGGCGGGCGTAGGCGTCAAAGTCGGGGGAGTTCTCATCCATCGGCGAAAGCCGGTTCTTGAGGGTGATTTCGGACAGGTAACGGGCTATATCGTAGATGTCCGATTCCGGCATCTGCCGATCATCGATATACTCCACCATCGCCAGGTTCTTGCGCTTGCGATCGCGGAACAGGCGCAACTGGTTTATGGTGAACTCGATCGGCTGTGAGGCAATGCGGGGATACTCACCCTCCTTGCCACCCTGTCCGAATTCGCCATGACAGCCGGCGCACAGTTCGTTGATCTCCTCGGCATTGTCGGGATCATAATCGAAGGTTTGTGCCTGCAGTGGATTGGCCAGGCAGAACAGCAAGACTGAAAACAGGGTCAAAGTGCTTGGAGGAAACATGGACATCGACATCTCGAACAAATGGTTGGGAAACAGACGGGTTCAGTAACCCGGAATTTCGCCGTATTGGAACAGAAAACAGGTTGCAGCTCTTTTGATCTTGGTCAAAGTAGCGTATTTTTCCCGATTTTGTTGGCGATGTACCAGTTAGGTGATGCCCGAGGAACGGTGCTTTTCCAAGGGGTGGATTTGGCTGCGATCTTCGCGGCGAAGCCGCGCCCACGGGTGATTAACCAAAATAAATCAACACCAATAAATAACTGGGACAGCGCCATTTTATCACTATTGAATGCCCCTTGCCGCCGCCATCACGGACCGCCACAGTGACCGATTTCCCCTCCCCGGGCGGCTGGCTTGTCGCCGCCAGCGAACGCCATCCCCGAGCCCCGGCACTGGCAGGCGTTTGTGCGCGTGACTATGGACAGCTTGTCGCCGAGGCGGACGCGTTGGGCGCCCGGCTGGCCGCGCGGGGCGTCTGCCGTGGCCAGGTGGTGGCGGCGCAGTGTCCCTCGGCCGAGGCGCTGGCCGGACTGCTCTATGCCGCCCTGCATCTGGGCGTGACCCTGTTGCCGCTGGACCCGGCCATGGAGCCGGCCCGCCGCGAGCGATTGCTGGCCGGTGTCGGCTGTGACTTTCTGGTGAGTCATCAACCCCCGACGGCTCCCGGGATGGGCTGGATTGTGCCACACGAGCTGTTCGCCGCGCCCCCGGCGGGGGTGGCCCCAGCCGGGGTGAACCCGCTGGGTGGGCGTCCCTTAAGTGGTGACCAGATCCAACTGATCATCGCCACCAGCGGTACCACCGGCGAGCCCAAGGGCGTGATGCTGAGTGCGGCCAACCTGGCCGCTGGCGTGGCCGCATCGGAACGGCGCCTGGGTTTGGGCGCGGCCGACTGCTGGCTCGCCTGTCTGCCGCTGTTTCATATCGGCGGCCTGTCGATTCTGCTGCGCTGTCTCGCCGCCGGTGCGCGGGTGCTGTTGCAGGAGGGATTCGATGCGGCCGAGGTGTGGCGACAACTCGCCGCCGGCGCGGTGACCCACCTGTCGCTGGTGCCGGCCATGCTGGAGCGGCTGCTGAGCCAGGCCGACCGTCCGCCACCGCCGGCGCTCAGGGTGGTGCTGATCGGCGGCGGGCCGCTCTCCCGTTCACTGGCGCAACGCGCCCATGCCGCCGGCTGGCCGCTCTGTGTCAGCTACGGCATGAGCGAGACCGCCTCCCAGTTCGCTACCGACTGCTCCCCGGAGGCGGGCATCACGCCCGGTCTGGTGGGCCGGCCGCTGGACGGCTACCAGGTGTCGATCGGCAGCGGCGGGCGTATCCGGGTACGCGGTCCGGCGGTGATGCGCGGCTACGCCAATCCGGCGGGGACGTCGGGCCTGGGGCTGGAGCGGGGCTGGTTCGAGACCGGTGATCTGGGGCGTCTGGACGGGCAGGGGCGGTTGACCGTGATCGGCCGCGCCGACGACCTGCTGGTCAGCGGCGGCAAGAACATTCATCCGTCCGAGGTCGAGGAGCGGTTGCTGGCCTGTCCCGGGGTGACGGCGGTGGGTGTCACCGGTCGAGTGGACCCGGTGTGGGGGGTTACCCTGGTGGCGCTGTTCAGCGGTGAGATGGCGGCCGCGGCGCTGGCCGAGTGGTCCCGCGAGCACCTGCCCGGCCACCTGCGGCCGCGGGAGTTTCTGCCGATTGAGCAACTGCCGCGCAATGCCATGGGCAAGCTCTCCCGGGCGGCGCTGCGGGAGCTGCTGGAGCGGTACCCCCTGGTCTGTAAGTGATTGGCCGGCAAGGCAGGGTCGTAGGATGCGGTGAGTGAAACGAACCGCATCAAGGCGACTGCCGTTTCCATAAAGGCTTGGTGCGGTTCGCAGGCTCACCGGCACCCTACGTCAAGGTCGCGATCTGGTAGACAGGCCGGCAGACGCATCCCTCCCTCGCGAAACTGATCCGGGTTCCCAGCCGCTTCACTTCACTCCGCCTGCAGGGTCAGCAGCAACGTGCCTGCGGTCACCTCGTCGCCCGGTTCGACATGCAGGGCGCTGACCCGGTCGGCACGCGGGGCGGGAATCTCCAGGGTGGTTTTGTCGGTCTCCAGGGAGACGATCGGGTCATCGCACCGGACCCGGTCGCCCGGATTCACCAGGATGTCGCTCACCAGCAACGCTCCGTCGGCGCAGGCGCCACAACTCTCCCAGCACTCCGGCAGCACCGGCAGGCGGACCTCGACTGGATCGCTCATGCCGTTTGCCCGCGCGCATTGGCCGGCCGCCCCTTGATACCCCAGTTCTCCAGCGCCGGTTCCTGGATCAGGATCATCACGTCCCGGGCTTCGATACCGGCGGCCTGCTGCAGGTTGTCGGTGATCTGTCGGTACAGGGCCGCCTTCTGTTCCGCCGAGCGCCCGGGGAAGGCCGCCAGCTCCACGGTGAGAAAATTCTGCGAGCAGCCCTGGGGATGGAACAGGTACTCCGGGGCGATCTCCACCAGTCGCTGATTGCGGCTGGCCTCCGGCACCCCGAGGGCATTGACCGTGGCGGCATGCACGGCGTCCATGATGGCGCGCAGATGGTGGGCGGGACGGCCCGCCCGCAGGGTGATGGTGACTATCGGCATAGCGATCTCAAGGTTGTGATTCGAGCAGGGCGTCGGCATAGGGAAACAGCGTGGGAGCCCCGCCGGTGTGCCAGAACAGCAGCGTGTCGTC
The DNA here is from genome assembly GCF_025175675.1 of Sedimenticola hydrogenitrophicus. Classification (GTDB taxonomy): domain Bacteria; phylum Pseudomonadota; class Gammaproteobacteria; order Chromatiales; family Chromatiaceae; genus Sedimenticola; species Sedimenticola hydrogenitrophicus. The sequence goes on along the minus strand of NZ_JANIOA010000003.1, from coordinate 153,988 downwards.
CGGGCCGAAGGTCCGATCATCGATCAGCCGCAGCAGCCCACCCATGGCGCGGCCGGTATAGACCGGGTCGAGCAGGATCCCCTCGGTGCGGGCCAGCAGACCGATGGCGTTACGCTCCGCCTCTCCCACAATGCCGTAGCCCTGGCCGGTAAACCGCTCCTGGAGGGAGATGGTCTCATCATCAAAACGCTGATCGATACCGAACAGGGCCGCGGTCTGGTTGGTCAGGTCGAGCAGCTGCTCGCGATATGGGGCGTCGGCCTCCTCCTCCTTGTCGATACGGATGCCGATCACTTGGCAGTTCAACCCCGCCTGGTGGGCGCCGACGATCAACCCGGCCTGGGTGCCGCCGGAGCTGGAGGCGAACAGCATGTGGCTGATCCGCTGATCCAGGTTGTCCAGCTGGGTCTTCAGTTCGGCGGCGGCATGCACGTAGCCGAGGGCGCCGGTGGCGCTGGAGCCGCCGTAGGGGATGATATAGGGGGTACGCCCCGCGGCGCGCAGCCGGTCGGCGATCTGCGGCATCTGCTCGCCCTTGCGCTGTTTGCCAGCCCAGTGGATACGGGCACCGAGCAGCCGGTCCAGCAGCAGATTGCCCTGCGCGGTTGGCGGCGCCTCCCCGCCCAGCACCAGATGACACTCCAGGCCGGAGGCGGCCGCGGCGGTCTGGCGGCAGTGGTTGGATTGCGTGGCCCCGCCGGTGATCAGGGTGTCGCAGCCCGCGGCGATGGCCGCGCCGACCAGGTATTCCAGCTTGCGGGTCTTGTTGCCCCCCAGGGCCAGCCCGCTCTGGTCGTCCCGTTTCATCAGGATGCGCGGCCCGCCAAGGTGTTGAGAGAGTCGCTGCAGATTCATCAGCGGCGTGGGGAAAAAACCAAGGGATGCCCGGGGGTGCTGATCCAGTAGTGAATGCATCTGTGCCATCTCCTCTGTTGTGCCGGTTACGCCTTCAGTATAAAACCAGTTCCCGGTTCTGACCCAAGTGTCACATGGCCGTTGATGATGACCGGCGCGGCGCCCAGATCGCGGGCGAACCAGTCGGCGGTGGCCAGGCCGTGCACTGCCGGCGTGGTCAGTGCGTCCGCCGCGGCGGCCAGATGCAGCAGTGGCCAGAGGCCGGCGCTGCTCTCCAGGGTACTGGTGACGACGCAGGCGCTGCCTTGCCGATGCGCTTGGCGGATGAGTTCCAGCGCGGCCAGCGGCCCGCCCAGGCAGGCGGGCTTGATGATCAGGCGCCTGACCGGGAGCGGCGGCAGCCGCTGCCCGGCCTGGAGATACCCGGGCAGGGATTCGTCCAGCGCCAGATCGAAGCGGGCCAGGGCCTGCAGTTCATTGAGGATTTCACATTGCGGATCGCGCAATGGCTCCTCCAGGGATTCGATCGGCAGGTGATTCAGCCGCTCGATCAGCTGCCGGGTTTCGTCCGCCCGCCAGGCGCGGTTGGCATCCATGCGCAGCCGGACGCCGGCCGGGAGCCGTTCACAGAGCTGCTCCAGCAGCGGCAGTTCAACCGCCATCGGGGCGCTGCCCAACTTCAGTTTGAGGATGTTGAAGCCGGCGGCAATGGCCGCCGCCACTCGCTCGCCCGACGATTCGTTGAGGGCGCCGAGGGCGGCGTTGAGCCGCACCGTGTGCCCCGGTTCCCCACCCAGCAGCCGATACAGCGGCAGACCCTGCTGTTTCCCCTGCAGATCCAGCAATGCGGTCTCCAGGCCACAACGGGCGGCGGGGTGGCCGGACCCCGGGGAGAGGGTCCGGCACGCCGGCTCGGGGGAGAGGCCGATCATCCTGGGGAGCCGCTCCTCCAGCCAGGCGCGGCTCTCGGGGGCGGTCTCGGTGCCGGCGGCCGGCAGCGGGGCGGCATCGCCGTAGCCGCAGCGACCGGAGCGGTCGCGGATGCGTACCAGCCAGCCCCGGCGCTCGGTCAGGTGGCCGGTGGCGGAGATCCAGGGAGTCGCAAAGGGGAGCCGATAGGCCATCAGCTCGGCAGAGACAATCCGCATCAGAGCAACAGCCCGAGACTCAGCAGCACGCCGTAGGCCAGTTGCAGTTTGGCGGTATCGGCGAGGATGGCGTTGAACACCCGCCCCGGCGGCTCCCGGCTGAAACGTTGCAGCAGCCAGAGGGCAAACGGCAGGCAGAGCACCACCAGCCAGCTGCCGTCGAAGCGGTTGTTGAACGCCACCGGCAGGGCAAAGGGCAGGATCAGCAGCAGTACGTAGAGCTGGCGCGCCCGCTCCCGGCCCAGGTAGTGGACCAGGGTCAGTTTGGCCGCCCGTTCGTCGGTCTCCAGGTCGCGGTAGTTGTTCACCAGCAGCACCGCGGCGGCGAGCAGGCCGATGGCGGTGGCACAGAACAGGGTCTCCAGGGAGAGGCTGCCGGTCTGCAGGTAGTAGCTGCCGCCGACCGCCAGCAGGCCGAAGAAGATGAACACGAACAGCTCGCCGCCGGCGCTGTAGGCGATGGGGCGCGGGCCGCCGGTATAGGCGTAGCCGGCCAGCAGGGAGAGCAGGCCGATGATCACGATCGGCCAGCCGCCGACCCAGGCGAGGTAGATGCCGAGGGCGAAGGCGCCGGCGAAGCTCAGCAGGGCCGCCCGTTTCACCTGGCGGGCGCTGAACCAGCCCTGGGCGGTGGCCCGCTCCGGGCCGAGGCGATCGGGGGTGTCGGCGCCGCGCTCGAAATCGGCGGCGTCGTTATACAGGTTGGTACCGATCTGGATCAGCATTGCCGCCAGCAGGGCCGTCAGCGCCGGCAGCCACAGCAGCCGGCCCAGCTCGGCCCAGGCCAGGGCGCTGCCCACCAGCACCGGCACCACCGAGATACCCAGGGTCTTGGGGCGGACGGCGAGCAGCCACTGTTGTATCTGCATATCGAGTGCGTACCTGGATCAGGGGCGGCGCGGGAATTTGTTGAAATCGGCCGGCCGCTTCTCCACGAAGGCGTCGCGCCCCTCCTGGGCCTCGGGGGTCAGGTAGAACAGCCCGGTGGCGTTGCCCGCCAGCTCCTGGATACCGGCCAGGCCGTCGGTCTCGGCATTGAACGAGGCCTTGAGCATGCGCAGGGCGGTGGGGGAGAGCTGCAGCATCTCGCGACACCACTGCACGGTCTCCTCCTCCAGTCGGTCCAGCGGCACCACGGTGTTGACCAGCCCCATCTCCAGCGCCTGTTGGGCGTCGTACTGGCGGCACAGGAACCAGATCTCCTTGGCCTTCTTCATACCCACGGTGCGGGCCAGCAGGCCGGCCCCGAGACCACCGTCGAAGCTGCCCACGCGTGGGCCGGTCTGGCCGAAGCGGGCGTTGTCGGCGGCGATGCTGAGGTCGCAGATCAGGTGCAGCACCTGGCCACCGCCGATGGCGTAGCCGGCCACCATGGCCACCACCGGTTTCGGCAGGGTGCGTATCTGGCGCTGCAGCTCCAGCACGTTCAGGTGCTCGACCCCGCTGCTGTCCCGATAGCCGCCGTCACCACGGACGGTCTGGTCGCCGCCGGAGCAGAACGCCCGCTCGCCCGCGCCGGTGAGGATGATGGCGCCGATGCCGGGGTCCAGGTGGGCGTGACGGAAGGCCTGGATCAGCTCCATCACCGTCTCCGGGCGGAAGGCGTTGTGCACCCGGGGCCGGTTGATGGTGATCCTGGCGATCCCCTCGGCCTGGTGATAGAGGATGTCGCTGTATGCCGTCCCCTCGGGAACCTGCCATTCGATGCTGCTGGCCATGACTACTCCACTGGTCTGATCACTGTAGCCGGGCATTTTAAACAAAACGCCGCGGGTGAGTATAAATAATGCCCATTGGTATCGTTCGTCGGAGCTAAGCCGTACCCGGTCCAACGCTTTGGGTATAGGGCGCCCCGTGGGCGCCGTCGGCGGGTACGGCCCGCCTTCTGGGTGGTGCCGAGGTGACGCGGGAACAGCGCGACCGCGCCTGTCCAAACCACGGATTCACACGGATGGACACAGATGGGTTCACCTTCCAGCCAGGCACGTGTAGGCTCGTTCGCACGGCCGACCACTGCACCTATTCGGCAAGGGCCTCGGCCACGGCCTGGCGGTAGTGGCGGTGGCGGGCGATGCTGAACTCCCGCTCGATCATCACCTCGATCAGCTGTGGTCCGCCGGCATCGATCGCCTGCTCCAGCGCCGGCTGGAAGGCCGACTGGCGGGTCACCCGCTGATAAGCCAACCCGTAGAGCGCCGCGCTGTGTTGGAAATCCAAATGGGTGGCGGTATTCCAGTAACGCTGGTAACTCCCCAGCGTCGCCTGGGGCAGGTAGCCGAAGATGCCGCCACCGCCGTTGTTGAGCAGGATGATCACCAGGTCCCGACCGGCCGCCGCCAGCAGCCCGTTCATGTCGTGGTAGAAGGCGAGATCCCCCAGCAGCGCGACCGCCAACGGATGGTCGCCCTCGGCCAGGCCGATGAAGGTGGAGAGGTTGCCGTCGATGCCGCTCACTCCGCGGTTGGCGTGGATATGCAGGCGTTTCGCCGCCGCGCCGCTCCAGCTGTCCAGTTGGCGGATCGGCATGGAGTTGCCGCTGAACAGCAGGCTGCCGTCGGGCAGGCGTTCCAGCAGCTGCCGGATCAGGCAGCCCTCGAACGGTCGGTCGTCACGGGTCTCCGCCGACATCCGCTGTTGACTGATCCGCTCGAACCGCCGGAACCGCTCCCGCCAATCGGCCGGGCCCGGTGTAGGGGCACGGGCGCCAAGGGCGGTGCACAGCAGGGCCGGGTCGGCCGCCAGGGTGAGTTCGGTGTGGGGCGCGGCAACCGGCCACTGCCGGTAGGGATCGCACAGGATCACCGGGGCGTCGCTGCTCTCCATGTGCCGTAGCAGCGGCTTGGAGACCGGCAGGGCGCCGAAGCGCAGGATCCAGCGGGGTTTCAGGGTCGCGCCGCCAGCATCGGGAAAGGCATCGAGAAAGGCGTCGTAGCGACAGATCAGTGCCGTTTGGTCGTGCCTGCCGAAGCGCAGGTTGCTCAGGGGGTCGGCGAGGATTGGGCACTGCAGTTGTGCCGCCAGCCGGGTCACGGCCGCGGCGAAGGGGGCGCCCAGATCCGTGGCGCCACAGATGATCAACCCCGGTTGTCCGGAGATCAGGGCCAGGGCCGCCTCCAGCAGGTCCGTTTCAGGCACCGGCCGCGGCCGTTGGGCCGCTGTTACCGCCGTTGGGAGCGGCAGTTCGACCGGCGATTCGGGGAGCAGCGGCTCGCGCAACGGCAGGTTGATCTGCACCGGCCCGGGGCGCGGCTGCAGCGCCTGCCGGGTGGCGCGGCCGCCCAGCTGCCGCAGCCGCTCCCTGGCATCGGCATCGGCATCGGCCGGGCCGGGATCGTGGAAGGCGCGCAGGTGGCTGCCGAACAGCCGTTGCTGGTCGGTGGTCTGGTTGGCGCCCCAGCCGTGCAGTTCGGGGGGGCGGTCGGCGCTCAGCAGGATTAGCGGGATGTTGCTGTGGCTCGCCTCGATTACCGCCGGATACCAGTGGGCGGGGGCGCTGCCGGAGGTGGCGATCAGGATCACCGGGCGGCCGCCGCCGCGGGCCAGTCCCAGGGCCAGGAAGGCGGCGCAACGCTCATCCACCTGCACGCTGATCTCAATGGCCGGGTGGGCGTCACAGGCCAGCACCAGCGGGGTGGAACGGGAGCCGGGAGAGATCACCGCCCGGGTTACCCCGGCGCCGGCCAGGCCGTCGATCAGCGCGTAGGCCCACAGCAGGTTGCCGGCTCCCGGGCGCTGCTCAGGCATGCTCCAGCGCCTCCAGCATGGTGCCGAACTTCAGCTCGGTCTCCTGGAATTCGGCGATCGGACAGGATTCGCTGGTCACCCCGGCCCCGGCAAAGAGCTCGGCGCGCTCACCGTTCAGCAGGGCACAGCGCAGCAGCACCGCCAGCTCGCCATCGCCCTGATGATCCAGCCAGCCGGCCGCGCCGGTGTACCATCCCCGGGCCGCGTTCTGGTGATCGCTCAACCAGCGCCCGGCATTGGCACTGGGGAAGCCGCTCACGGCCGCGGTCGGGTGCAGGTCATCGGCAATGCGCAGCAGGGTGGCGTCACCTCGCAGCTCGCCGTTGATGCCGGTCCAGAGGTGCTGCAGTTTGCGCAAGCGTTTCAGGGTGGGGTGGGGCGGGGCGCTCAGGTCGGCGCAGTGGGCCTTGAGACTGGCCAGGATGCCTTGCACCACCAGGGCGTGTTCGTGACGGGATTTGCGATCGTTCAGCAGTTGCCGCCCCAGTTGAAGGTCCTCGCCCCGCTCTTGGGCGCGGCGGATGGTACCGCCGATGGCGTCGCAGCTGATCAACCGCTGCTTGCGGCTAATCAGCCGTTCCGGGGTGGCCGCCGCAAACGTGCTGCCGTCCAGGCGGATCGAGAACAGCAGGCTGCTGGGATAGAGGTCATCCAGCGAGGCCATCAGGCGAGACGGATCGAGCGGGTGCTCGGCACGTACGCTGATGCGCCGGAACGGTACCACCTTGTCCAGGCTGCCCTGGCGGATCTGCTGGGTCGCCTCACTGACCTGGAGTAGCCATTCATCATCGGAGGGCATGGTGCCGGTCCGGGAGATCCGGTTGCGGTCGGAATGGGGCTGCGGGTCCCGCAGCAGGGCGTCGGTCAGCTCCTGCAACAGATGCCGGCTGCGCAGCCGGGCGCGCTGCCGGGAGCCGTGACAGAAGCTGAAGGTCAGTGCGCAACGGTCGGGGGTCTGGTGCAGCAGCAGTTCGGGGAAGAAGATGGCGGCATTCGGCAGCCCGGACCAATTCTGTCGCATCGGATCATCCGGGTCGAAGGCAAACCCGGTAAAGGCGGTGGCGCGGAACCCCGATTCATCCGGATCCACATGGTGCCAGGCGGCACGCTGCTGTTCGAACTGATCGGACAGCCGGCGCAGTCGCTGTTCACCGGTGGCGGTGAGGCGCCGCGCTTCACCGATGCCGAGCAGATAGCGTTGCCGGCTCGGCTCGCCCCAGTAAAACCAGTTGCCATTCAACGGCGGCAGTCGATGCAGGTGCAACTCCGGGGTTGCCAGGGTGATGCTGACCAGTCTCCCTGCTGGCCCATCTGTTGTCGACGATAGCGCGGCCAGGGCGCTTTCGAGGCGGCCCAGTATCGTCTGGATCGGTGATGGCCGATGGGGCATGTGGCTTTGCCACCTCATGGTGTGAATGGACAGGGCTGATCATACTGCATTGCGCTGGCGTGAGGCATTTCATCAGCTGTTGTTTTTGCTGCATATGACAATTATCAAGCGGCATGATCGATTATCGAAAGTCGCTGGCCGGCCGCCCCAATGCATGGCGGTTGCGCATGCTTTTTATGGGTTTGCATAAGCCTGGTGAATTTGACCCGGTGCGGCGGCATCTGGTATACATGCACGGCTTTTTTCGGTCCCCGGGCGATTTGTTGATCGATACCGGGGTTTGATTTCCGGGGGGTAATCGAATGTTGCCGGCCGGGGGGTTTATTAACGACTGAGGTGAGTCAGTCGACACAGCAGGTTTGACCATGAATAAATGGCTAGTTTCAGTTTCCATCCTTTTGGCTATGGCGGTCGGTAGTGCTCAGGCAGCAGGCGACGCCGAGGCCGGCAAGACCAAATCCGCCACCTGTCTCGCCTGTCACGGTGTAGATGGTAATAGCCCCAACCCGGCGTGGCCGAAACTGGCGGGACAGCACCCCAGCTATATAAAGAAACAGTTGCGCGAGTTCAAGGGTGGTGTGCGCAAGAATGACCTGATGTCGCCGATGGCCATGCCGCTCACCGAGCAGGACATGGATAACCTGGCGGCCTACTTCAGCAGCCAGGACCAGACGCCCGGCAGCGCCGCGGCCGACAAGGTCGAGTTGGGCGAGACCATTTACCGGGGCGGTAACGCGGCCACCGATGTGGCCGCCTGCATGGCCTGTCATGGTCCTTCCGGCATGGGTAACCCGGCGGCCAAATTCCCCCGCATCTCCGGGCAGCATGCCGCCTATCTTGAAAAGATGCTGAAGGATTTCCGCTCCGGTGATCGCAGCAACGACAACGCCAAGATGATGCGCAATGTGGTTGCCCGTATGACCGACAAGGAGATCGCCGCGGTCGCCCAATACGTGCAGGGGCTGCGCTGATCCGATCCGTAGGGGCAGGCCCCTGTGCCTGCCCTGATCTATCGATACCGTCTCACCCGGCGGGCAACCACGGAGTTGCCCCTACGTGGTATCAAAAACAGCCACCGCCCGTTCCGTAGGGGCAGGCCCCTGTGCCTGCCCTGATCTATCGACACCGCCTCACCCGGCGGGCAACCACGGGGGGTGCTACGTGGTATCAAAAACAACCACCGCCCGATCCGTAGGGGCAAGCCCCTGTGCCTGCCCCGATCTATCGACACCACCTCACCGGCGGGCAACCACGGGGGTGCCCCTACACCCATCATCAGGAAGGCGTCGTCGCCGACGGTCATGGGGTGTTACGATCCCTGTTCGAGCGCCGGGTTGTTGAACCCCGGGCCTATTGTCGGGTCGGAGGGAGGCAGTAGTTTTGCCGGTTTTACCGGAACGCTACTCAATAAATCAGCCGATTGGCCGCTTAATACCCCCACAGAGGTATAAATATGAAGAAACTAACGCTTATCCGGGTGCTGTCTCTGTTTGTCTTTATGTTCCTGGCGGCAGGCGCGCCGGCCCAGACCCCCTTTGAGGAGGAGGTACACTACTTCTCCATCATCCCTGAACAGCCCGGCGCGGAGGGGGACAAGGTACAGGTGGTGGAGTTTTTCTGGTACGCCTGCCCCCACTGCTACAAGCTGGAGCCGCATATCGGTCAATGGCTGGAGCGCAAGCCTGATGCCGTCGAGTTTGTGCGTATCCCGGCCATGTTCAAGCGGGCGGATGTGGTGCTGCATGCCAAGACCTTCTATGCCCTGACCCTGATGGGAGTTGAGGATGAGTTGAACGCGGCGATCTTTGACGAGATTCATGTGCGGAAGAATCGCCTCGCCACCGCCGAGGATATGGAAGCGCTTCTGGCCGACAAGGGGGTGGATGTCGAGGCCTACCGCAAGGCGATGAAATCCTTCGCCGTGCAGACCCAGTCGCGGCGTGCCGAGGTATTGGCAGGCCGGTTTGATATACGCGGCGTGCCGGCCTTCGTGGTGGACGGCAAGTATCGCACCAGCGGGCTTGAGGGCGATCTGCAGATGCAGGCGATTGATTATCTTATTGATAAGGTAATCGCTGAAAAGCGTGCAAAAAAGCAGTAGACTTGCAATAGTGCACCGGGGGGCTCCAATGGATGACAGTGGTGATCCGCAGCGTCTGAAACTGCTCAGCTACAACATACAGTCCGGAATAGACACGCAACGTTACCGGCAGTACCTGACCCAGAGCTGGAAACAGGTCCTTCCGCACCGGGAGCGTCTGCTCAACCTTGATCGCATCGCCGCGGTAATCCACGGTTACGATATCGTGGGACTCCAGGAGGTGGATTCCGGTAGCCTGCGTAGCGGTTTCGTGGATCAGACCCAGTACCTGGCCCGGCAGGCGGCATTCCCCTACTGGTACCGGCAGGTCAATCGGAGCCTCGGGAAACTGGCGCAGAACAGTAACGGTCTGGTGTCACGATTGCGCCCGTCGGATGTGACCGAGTACAAACTGCCCGGTCTGCCTGGCCGGGGGGTGATCGTTTGCAACTTCGGCGGAACTAGCGGACTGACCGTCTGTATCATGCATCTGGCCCTCGGGCGCAGGGCCAGGTTGCGTCAGGTGGCATTCATCCGCGAGTTGGTGTCCAATCTGCCCCATGTGGTGGTAATGGGCGACCTCAACTTCGGCTGTGACTCCGAGGAGATGCGCGTGTTGACCGAGAGCGGCAGGCTCACCCAGCCGGCGTGCCAGATGAACACCTTTCCCAGTTGGCGTCCGATCCGCAAGATTGACCACATCCTGGTCTCCGATTCGCTCCAGGTGGAGAATGCCAAGGTAGTGGAGTACCCGCTGTCGGATCACCTGCCGATCGGGATCGATGTCATTATCCCCTCCAGCATGCGGCTGGCGGCCTGATCCGTGAGCGAGCAAGAGACAACCGCCACCCCGGACTGGAAGATCCAGTACCTGGATCTGGCGCAACAGCAGGCCGAGGAAAAGTCCGCCGCGGCCGACACGGAAAAACTGCTCTGCCGCATCATCATCCGCCTGACCCTGGCCACCAGTGGCCTGGATCCCGCTATCGACCCCCATCTTTCGGCACTGCGTAACGCGGTCAGAAAGGGCGTGCAGCCCGACATGACGGATCGGCTGGCGGCCATCTCGGAGGCGCTGATCCGGGCCAATGATGAACCCGCCCCCGTCACCGCTAGCGAGACCGACCTGCTCCCCCGGTTGATCAGCCGCTCCGGGGTGACCGGTCGCAATGCCGGCAAGCTGCGCAAGCTGGCCGAGCAGTTGGTGGCGGAGGGCGATGCCGCCTCGGATCAGCAGATCGACCGGTTTCTGCGGCTGCTGACCCAGGGGGATAACCCGGGTTCGGCCGCCGGGTTCCTGCGCCGTTTTTTCCCCTCCTCCGGGGCGTCCGGCGCCTCTGCCGATGCAGTGGTTACCCCGAATCAACAGCTGTTGCGGTTGCTCGAAGGGCTGGATTGGCCGGCCCAGCTCAGTCTGGATATCCGCCGTCTGGAACTGGAGCTGGTCGGACAGCAGGACAGCGCGGTCTGGGTCGAGGTGCTCTCCTCGCTGTGTGCTCTGCTCTCCAAGTCGGTCGGCGAGGTGCAGACGGAGATCCAGGATACCCGTGGTTTCCTCAAGGAGTTGACCCAGCGCCTGGTGGAGATCGACAAGCATGTCAGCAGCAGCAAGGCGCTGCGGCAGAAATCGATGGTCGAGGGGCAGGCGCTGGGGTTGGCGATGCGCCAGCGGGTGGGGGGTATGCGTAATAATATGGACCAGGCCACCACGCTGCAGCAGTTGCGCCTGGAGATAGCCGAGCAACTGGATGCAATCGAGACCCATGTCGGGAAGTTTGTGGCCAGCGAGGGGGAGCGGCATAAGCAGGCGGCCCTGCTGGAAGACCAGTTGCGCAAGCGTCTGGAAGAGGTGCAGAGCGAGGGTCGCGAGCTGCGCGCCAAGATGATCGAGGCGCACCGCCAGGCGGCGACCGATACCGTGACCGGGCTGCCCAATCGCCTGGCCTACGACGACCGGCTGGAGCAGGAGTATGCTCGCTGGAAACGCTTTGGTGAGCCGCTCACCCTGCTGGTCTGGGATGTCGATGACTTCAAACGGATCAATGACCGCTTCGGTCATCTCGCCGGCGACAAGGCGCTGCGCATTATCGGCCAGAGCCTGCTGCTGGGCCTGCGCGAAACCGACTTCGTCGCCCGCTATGGTGGTGAGGAGTTCGTCATGCTGCTCACCGGCAGCAACTGTGAGGATGCCATGAATGTCGCCGAGACCGTGCGCCGGGAGGTGAAAGAGAGCGGTATCCATTCGGTGGGCAATCGGGTGGAGGTCACCATCTCCTGCGGGATGAGCGGATTTGCCCCGGGGGATACGCCGGCCGATGTCTTTACCCGGGCGGATCGGGCGCTGTATGAGGCCAAGCGGGCGGGAAAGGACCGTATCATCGTCCACTGATCCTTAGATAAAGCTAACTACTCACGGGGTGATTGGCCTGCCTTGCTGACCTCACACGATGGCTTGCCTCCTCGAATCCGGCCCCTTTTTCAGCGCCTGCCCAAACTCGCTTCGCTCAAACAAGGGCAGGCTTGAATCTGAAAAACGGACCAGATTCGAGGCGCCATCAAGATCGGTCAACAAGGCAGGCCAAACACTCACAGACCGGGTGAGTAGTTACTGATAAAGTGCTTTTGTAGTGTGGATAAGCGACAGCGCATCCACCATGAATCGGATGGCGGTGAGGAGTGGTACAGGGATGTACCGTTTACGGACCGGAGAATGGCATGCGCAAGCTTATGCACCCGATACTCAGAATCCCGGCATCTCCGCCCCTTTCGGCCATATCCGCGGTTGCTGGACATAAAAATAACCCCACTCGCTCCCCTCCTGCCGTAGCGTCTGCATCAGTCCGGCGGTGGGTACCGCCTCGCCGGGGAACACCTGGGAAATGGCGATGAACAGCCGGGCGACCCCGCCCATCTGCCGCCAGTCGAGATCCCGTAAACCACTCTCCCGACCACACCCCGGACAGCGGATGCCGCTGTTCGCAGTGCCGATTTGGCTGCGCCAGTCGGGCAACGGATGCCGGCAGGCGCGACAGCGCGGCGGCCGGCAGTTCTCGCCGGTTATCAGTACCGCCGAGGGGAAGGGACCGAGCAGGCGTATGGTGCACAGCGCCTCCCCCGGGTGCTGATCGGTGTCCAGCGGCAGGTTGGGCGAACAGCCCAGGAAGGTGAGGCGCTGCAGGAAATCCGCGCCGGCGCGAAAGCAATCTGGCGTGTCCGGCACCACCTGGCCGATGAGACCGGTTTCCACCAGGCGCGCCAGCAAGGGTGAAATTTCCGGCAACGGTTGGTCCGTGGCGGGATGAAGTATCAGATAACCGGGATTCATCGGTTGTAGCGACCCCTGATAGTGCGTTAATTAACTGCATGGTAACGGATATTGGGCCTCGGGTGTCCCCATTACTTATGTTATGTGATAACATAACACTTCTATTCAACTGCCCCCTGTCTCGTCCATGCATTTGACCATACGAAGCCTGCTGCTGCCGCTGTTGTTTATCTTCGCCACGGCGGTCTGCGCCGAACCCCTGTCGGTTTATGTCAGTATCCTGCCGCAGAAATTTATCGCGGAGCGACTCGGTGGAGAACATGTGCGGGTTTCGGTACTGGTGGGGCCGGGCCAGAGCGCGGAAACCTACGAGCCGTTGCCCAGGCAGATGGCGGGGCTCTCGCGGGCGGCGCTGTTTTATCGCATTGGTGTCCCGTTTGAGGATGTGCTGATCGACAGTATCAAGAGTGCCAATCCGCAGATGGCCCTGCTGGATGCCCGGGAAGGGGTGGCCCTGCGCGAGATGGAGTCGGCCGGTGAACATCATGCTGATGCGGATCATGGGCATGCGGAAGACGGGGATGATCCGCATATCTGGCTCGCGCCGGCCAATGTGCGGATCATGATCGGGCATCTGCGGGACCGGCTGATTGCACTGGATCCGGCGCACGCCGACCGCTACCGGGAGAATCACGCCCGCTTCGATCAGGAGCTGATCGCCCTTGAGCAGGAGATCCGGGAGCTGTTGGGTCCGCTGAATGGGCGCCGCTTCATGGTGTTCCACCCCTCCTGGGGCTACTTTGCCGACGCCTTTGGCCTGCAGCAGCTGCCCATCGAGAGTGAGGGCAAGGAGCCGGGCGCGCGTACCCTGAAACGTCTGGTCGATCAGGCCCGGGCCGAGGAGATCAAGGTGATCTTTGTCCAGCAGCAGTTCGCCCAGAGTCAGGCCGCGGCGCTGGCCGCCGCCATCGGCGGGCGGCTGGTGACCCTGGATCCGCTGGCCGAGTCCTATCTGGATAACCTGCGGCAGGTCGCCAGGGCTATCGACGAGGCATATCGATGAGCGCCCCGTCGGTGGTATCGCTTAGCAATGTCTCGTTCTCCTACGGGGGACCCCGCGTGCTGGACGGCGTGAACCTGGAGGTCGAAGAGCATGAGTTTCTCGGCATCGTCGGCCCCAACGCGGGAGGCAAGAGCACCCTGCTGAAGCTGATGCTGGGTCTGCTGGAGCCGCTCAGGGGCGAGGTGCGGGTACTGGGTAAGCCGCCCCAGCGCAGTCGCACCCAGGTCGGCTATGTGCCCCAGTACCCCCAGTTCAGCCGCGACTTCCCGATCACCGTGGAACAGACGGTGATGATGGGCCGGCTGGGCATGTCGGGCCTGTTCGGCAACTACCGCCGCCACGATCGCGCGGTGGCGCGCCAGGCGATGGCCGAGACCGAGGTGCTGGATCTGGCCGCCCGCCAGCTCTGCACCCTGTCGGGAGGGCAGTTGCAGCGGGTGCTGGTGGCGCGCGCCCTGGCCTGCGAACCGCGCATCCTGATGCTGGATGAGCCGACGGCGAATATCGATATGCGTGTCGAGACCGAGATTTTCGACCTGCTGAAGCGCTTCAACAAGCGCATGACCATTATCGTGGTCTCCCACGATATCGGTTTCATCTCCGGCTACGTGAACCGGGTTGCCTGCCTCAACCGTACCCTGATCTGCCACCACACCGCCGCCATCGACGGCGACACCATCCGCTCGCTCTACGATGCCGATGTGAAGATGGTGGAGCACCGGCACTGAAGGGGGCGACTCATGATGGAATTTTTTAGCGCACTCTGGGAACACCCCTTTCTGCAGCACGCGCTGATCGGTGGCCTGCTGGCGAGTATCGGCTGCGGCATCATCGGCAGCTATGTGGTGGTCAAGCGGATCGGTTTCCTGGCGGGGGGGATCTCCCACAGCGTCCTGGGCGGCATGGGGGCCGCCTTTTTCCTCGGCATGAGCCCGCTGGGTGGGGCGCTGGTCGCCGCCGTGGTCGCGGCACTGCTGATCGGCTGGGTGCGGCTCACCTGGCATGAACAGGAAGATACCCTGATCGGTGCCCTGTGGGCGGTCGGCATGGCGATCGGTATCCTGTTCATCTCCAAGACGCCGGGCTACAGCGTCAGCCTGATGAGCTATCTTTTTGGTAATATCCTGATGGTGAATCCGGCCGATATCTGGATGATGGCGGGTATCGATCTGCTCATCCTGTTGACGGTTGCGCTCTGCTACCAGCAGTTTCTCGCCGTCTCCTTCGATGAAGAGTTTGCCCGGCTGCGCGGCGTGCCGGTCACCTTTTTCTATCTGCTGCTGCTCTGCATGGTGGCGGTGACCGTGGTGTTGCTGATTCAGGTGGTGGGGCTGATCCTGGTGATTGCGCTGTTGACGCTGCCGGCGGCGATTGCCGCGCATTATGTGCGCAGCCTCGGTAAAATGATGTTGTTGGCGACCCTGCTGGGCGCCCTGTTCACCGTGCTGGGCCTGGGCATCTCCTATGCGCCGGATCTGCCGGCCGGTGCGACGATTATCCTGGTGGCCGGGACCAGCTATCTGGTCTCGCTGTTGTTTACCACGGCCAGGAAGCGCAGGGAGCTGCGCAGACAGCTGCTACGGGCGGTGCAATGAAACCGGGTTCATGTCATACCGAGTGTCAACAGGTGCTGCATCTGGCCGAGCGGCTCTGCGAGGGGCGTGGCGCGCGCCTGACGCCGCAGCGCCGCCAAGTCCTGGAGATCCTCTGCGCCAGCCCGAAACCGCTGGGGGCCTACGATATCCTGGATCTGTTGAAGCAGGGTGTGCCGGCCGCCAAACCACCGACGGTCTATCGGGCGCTGGAGTTCCTGTTGCAACAGGGCCTGGTGCACCGCATCGAATCGCTCAACGCCTATGTCGGCTGCATACATCCGGACCATCCCCACGCCAGCCAGTTTCTGATCTGCCGTGACTGTGGCGAGGTGCGGGAGCTGGAGAGCCGGAGTGTCGAGCGCACCCTGGGAAGCGCCCTGCGGGCGTGCGGTTTCAAGGCCGACTCCCGGGTGGTCGAGGTGACCGGCCGCTGCCTGCGCTGCAGCGAGCAGGGGACGCCATGAACCTGAAAAACGCTGTTGAAGTGCGGAATTTTGGATGAAGCGCCTGGTGCTGCAACTGCTCAAGGGCTACAGCTATCTGATCAGCCCGCTGCTGGGCAACAACTGCCGCTACTACCCCAGTTGCTCGGCCTACACCCGCGAGGCGGTGGAGCTCCACGGCGTGCTGCGCGGCCTGTGGCTGGGCACCCGGCGCATCCTGCGCTGCCACCCGTTCCACGAGGGGGGCTACGACCCGGTGCCCGACTCGGAGTGCCGGCACAAGCACTGATACCGATCGGCAACATGGGCAACCACGGGGGTTGCCCCTATGCCCGTCCCTGGCCCCTCCGGCATAACCCCCTCCCTGGACAAAAAAAGCCGGCCACGGGGGCCGGCTCGGGTTGCCTGAAGCGGGGGATCAGGCGGGTAAATTGATCAGCTTGAGTCCGGTCATCTCCTGCATCACCCGGATCACCTGGTTGCTGTAGCCGGCCTCGTTGTCGTACCAGACATAGAGCACGGCGCGGTTGCCTTCGACGATGGTGGCGGCGGAGTCGACGATGCCGGCCTCGGTGGAGCCGACCAGGTCGCTGGAAACCAGCTCGGTGGAGGTGGTGTAGCCGATCTGCTCGCGCAGCCCGGAGTTCAGCGACGCATCCCGCAGCAGGCCATTCAGCTCCGCCACGCTGATCTCGCGGCCCAGGTTCAGGTTCATCAGCGCCATGGAGACGTTGGGGGTGGGCACGCGTATGGCGTTGCCGGTCAGCTTGCCGGACAGCTCCGGCAGTGCCTTGGCCACCGCCTTGGCGGCACCGGTGGAGGTGATCACCATGTTGAGCGGGGCGCTGCGACCGCGCCGTTCCGCCTTGTGGTAGTTGTCGATCAGGTTCTGGTCGTTGGTGTAGGCGTGGATGGTCTCCAGGTGGCCGTTGTTGATGCCCAGGGTGTCGTTGAGCACCTTGAGCACCGGCACAATGGCGTTGGTGGTACAGGAGGCGGCGCAGAGGATTTTATCGTCCGGGCTGATCTCGTCGTGGTTCACGCCGTAGACGATGTTTTTGATCTCGCCCTTGGCCGGTGCGGTCAGCAGCACCTTGGCGGTGCCTTTCGATTTGAGGTGCAGCCCCAGGCCGGCCTCGTCCTTCCAGATGCCGGTGTTGTCGACCACCAGGGCGTTGTTGATGCCGTAGCGGGTGTAGTCGATGGAATCGGGGGAATCGGCGTAGATCACCTGGATGTAGTTGCCGTTGGCGATGATCGCGTTGTTCGCTTCGTCGATGACGATGGAGCCGTTGAACGGGCCGTGTACCGAGTCGCGGCGCAGCAGGCTGGCGCGCTTCTTCAAGTCGCCCTCGCGGCCGCCGCGCACCACGATGGCACGCAGGCGCATCTTGTTGCCGGCGCCGGTGCGTTCGATCAGCAGGCGGGCGAGCAGCCGGCCGATGCGACCGAAGCCGTACAGCACTACGTCCTGCGGGCCGGGCAGGGGGCTCTTCCTGCCGGTGTTGATGTCGCTCAGCTGCTGCTCCAGGAACGCCGACATGCCGAGGCGATCCGCCTGTTCCAGGTAGGCGCTGCAGAGTTTGCCGAGGTCCAGGCGGGCCGGCGCCAGGTCCATGCCGGCAATCGCTTCGAGCATTTCGAAGGACTTGGCGATGTCCAGCTCCGCGCCGACCATCTGGCGGGCGTAGCGATGAGCCTTGAGGATGTCGATGGTGGTGGCGTTCATCAGGCGCCGGCCGTACATCAGGATCACCAGGCCCTGGTCACGATACAGTTTCCCCACCAGTGGAATCATCTGCTCGGCCAGATTCTGGCGCTCTTTCCACTCATTCAGGTACTGCTCACTTGCATTCAAGCTCATATTTCTACCCCGTCTCTAGGAGTCCGTTTTTTTAGATAAAAGAAGAGTTTACTGCCTGGTAACAACTGCGGTGTGCGCGGATCATAGCAGAAAATGCGTGCTTTGTGCGGTGCAAAAGAAAAAATATGAGAAAATAATTGGATGTTTGTACTAATTCTCTCATTTTCCTCTATATACTGTTGCGGGGAGGCGTGCCGCCGCGGTTTTCCCGGTTTGGTCTATGCTTGGATAACCTGTGTATGCTGAATTACTGGAGTGGGGTCCGGGTTCAGGTGCCGGTTCCTCACTGGAGGGATGAAAATGGGTATGTTGGATAGATGGTTTGGTGGGATGAAGGAGTACCCGCCACTGGCCGCGGACAGTGAGGCGCAACACCACCTGGAGGAAATCAGTCCGCAACTGGAGGGGCTGGTCGGCGAAGTGCGGGACCCGCTGGAGGTGGTTCCGGCTGACCACGAGGCATTCGTCTTTATCGGCAAGCCGCCGAAGCGCTTCGGACTCGCCTGGATTCATGACGGCAAGGTGAGCAGTTTCCAGAATCTGGTCGAAGAACGGCACCTGACACCGGAAAAGAGCGAACAGATGATCGAAGAGCTCCGGGATGCCTATGAGCGTGCCGCTGAGGCACGCCGTTATAGCGCCAAGGTGGGCAAACGCAAGATCACGGTCACACCCTCACCGGTGCTGGAGCAAGCCGTGCATGAGATCATAGATCACACCAGGTCGCCGTAGCGGAGGGTGTGTCCACGGGCGTCTGGATCCGCCAGGCGCCCGTGGGAGACTCCCGGAGGTCAGTACATGTGCTGGCCGCCATTGATGGAGAGGGTTGAGCCGGTAACGAAACCGGCGGCGTCCGAGACCAGGAACAGTACCGCGCGTGCGATGTCCTCCGGCTGCCCCAGCCGGCCGACCGGGATGGTGCGGATGATCTTCTGCAGCACCTCTTCCGGCACGGCCCGGACCATGTCGGTTTCGACGTAGCCGGGTGCGATGGCATTGACGGTAATCCCCTTGGTCGCGCCCTCCAGGGCCAGCGCCTTGGTGAAGCCGTGGATGCCGGATTTGGCGGCGGCATAGTTGACCTGTCCGTACTGGCCCGCCTGGCCGTTCACCGAACCGATATTGACAATGCGTCCGAAATTGCGCTGACGCATGCCTTCAATCACACAGCGGCAGGTGTTGAAGCAGGAGGCGAGATTGGTCTGTATCACCCTGTCCCACTGCTCAAAGCTCATCTTGTGCAGGGTGCCGTCGCGGGTAATGCCCGCGTTGTTGACCAGCACCTCGACCGGGCCGGTAGAGGACTCGATCGCGCGGATGCCACTGGCCACCTGATCGAAGTCGCTCACATCGAACTTGAAGGCCGGTATGCCGGTGCGCTCGGTGAATCCGGCGGCGGCCTGTTCGTTGCCGCCATAGTTGGCCACCACCTGATAGCCGTGCTCTTTCATGGCGACACAGATTGCCTCACCTATGCCTCTGGTGCCGCCCGTTACCAATGCTACTCGCCCCATGATTTACTCCTTGTCGATACTATTGGATTGTCAGATGCCGCTACTCCTGAGGCATCACGCGCCCATCGCGATCCCTGCGGCCTTCAGAACTGTGCCCCTGCCTCGGTTTACACCCATTCTGTTAAATCGTGCCGGTTATCGGTTGGGGTTAGGGTGATGGTTATCTCGACACGACTCACTAACAATACTAACGAAAAATCCGCGCTTGTGAACGACGATCAAAATAGTAGCGTATTCTAATATATAGTTATTGATCCAGTAGTTGCCATTTGCGGGTAAATCACGTGAAATAGCCCGCTTGGCCAAGCCCGACAGGCGCCTGGCCCAACCATAAAATCAGCGGACCGCACAACTCAATGAAATTTCTCTCCCTCTTTCATATCGCGTTGGTCATTATCTTCGCCGCCCTCAACGGCATCATGCTCTATCTGTTCATGCTGCAGCTCCCCTATGGCGTGGACCCGTTCCTGTTCAGCATCGCTTCCTGGGACAAACTGAGTCCGCAGATCGTTTATGTCTCCGTGATCTGTGCCGTGATCGCGGTGGCCGGGGCGGTGCTGGTGCAGCGCTTGCCGGAGGCGTGGAAGAATCGCCTGCTGTATGCGCGCAAGCTCTATCCCCATCCCGCCAGCGACGTCTTTCTGACCAGCCGGAAGCAGCCCTTTGAGTCGCGCGATCTGCAGGCCAGGTTTCCGCGGGTCAAGGATTCCGGCTTTAGCCGTAAGGTGCAGACCGAGGTGTGGTTCGAGACCTACCGGCGGCATAACGCCAAGCCGGTGGTGCTGAATACCCGGATTCATTGGGACATGCTGCGGGACGTCTATATCCTCAGCATCTATTTTCTTGGCTTCTTCCTGATCGGCTGGATCATCAACATGGGTGTTCCGTTTCAGATAGTTTCCATCTACCTGTTCCTGTACGGCACCCAGACCCTGTTTCTGCTGTTTGCCGCGCGTCGCACCGGCTTCCGCATGGTCGATAACGTGCTGGCAGTGGAGTTGGGGATGGAGGAGGAACGCGGTAAGCCGCTGGGAAAAGGGCGTAATTGATGACCTTGCTATGGCCAGCCGTAGGGGCAGGCCCCTGTGCCTGCCCTGGCTGATCGGCGGCCCGTCGATCCGGGCAACCACGGGGGGTTGCCCCTACGCCCTTCTTGATATTGTCCGTCCATCCGAAATTCCGCGTCCTGATTGACCCTGGCGTGCTTGGCGTTTCGGCGAGTGTAATGCAGCTTTCCCGGGCCGGGGCTGGGAAGCGCGCAGGATGCAGTCCGGCCCACTTATGGGTAAAGGGTAGACCTAGCTAACGACGATCAGATCCTTCAGTCGCGGCGGTTTGCGGCTGCTGCGATAGGCCACCTGGGCCAGAAACAGCTCCCCCGCCGCCAGGGCGTCGGTCAGGGCGTTATGCGCGGGATAGCGCGGCAGCCCGTAGCGGGCTCGCGCCTTGGCCAGGCGCAGGTCGCCTGAGCGGATCGCCTGGTCGCGCATCCTGAACTGCCGCACCTCCAGTGCCAGGGTATCCACCACCGGGCAGAGAAACGGGTACCCATAAAGATTGCGGCAGGCGTGATTGAGGAACTCGTACTCGATGGCGGCGTGATGGGCCAGCAGCGCCTTGCCCTTGAGGGCACGCAGAATCACCGGCAACACCTCCTCCAGCGGCTGCGCCTCGGCGGCCTCGTCGTCCAGGATGCCGTGCACCACGGCCGAGGCCTCGGGGATGTCCACGGTGGGTCTGATCAGGATGTGCGTGGCATCGCCCAACACCAGGCGGTCGCCCCTGACGGTGGCGTAGCCGACACTCAGGATCTGGTCCTGGCTGGCCTCAAGTCCAGTGGTTTCGAAATCGATCGCCAGGTAGTCCGCCTGGCGCCAGTCGATATCCCGGTCGGGAAAGGGGGTTTCGTAATAGTCGCGCAACGGGCCATCCGGCATCTTGCGGGTCCACCAGTTTCTGCGCTCCTCCAGGTTGAAGAGGTACTTCCAGATCGACACCGACTACCTCAGGTATCGCTGGCTGAGGACACTCTGCATGGTGCGGACGACCGAAAAGGCGTCCTTCAGATGGCTGCGCTCGAAGTGGGAGAGGTCGTCGGGTGACATATAGTGGTTGGGGGCCTCGCCCGCCTTGATCTGCCGGGCCTGATGACGGATCCGCAGGGAGCTGACGAACTCCAGGGCGTCGCGCAGGTCATGGGCCCCGCCGTGGGAGACCTCGCCGCCGCTGGCGACCTCCTTGAGCCGGTCCTGGGTGTTGATGGCGTGGCTGCCGGCGGCCAGGGCGTAGACCCGGGCCAGATCGACAATGGGTACGATGCCGTTGTGTTTCAGGTCGAAGGTGTGGTCATGTTCGCCGCCACTGATCAGGACGAAATTGCGGAAGAATCCCAGGGGTGGCTTGAAGCTCAGGGCGTTGCCGGCCATGTAGGCCAGGAAGATCTGGTTGCCCCGGGTCTTGGCGAGGAGGTACTCGCGCAGTTGGCGGAACAGGTTTTTTTCGCCATGGATGCAGCGCAGGTCGAAAAAGACGCAGGTCAGCATCAGCGCCTTCGGTTCCGGCTGCTCGATCCAGTGGTTGAAGTAACGCTTCCAGCCGGCCAGGGGCTGGCGCCACTTGTCGGTGACGGCCATCATCTCGCCCGGACAATAGATATAGCCGCAGGCATTGAGGCCGTCGCAGACAAAGCCGGCCAGCGCCTTGAAATACTCGCCGTGCGCCCTTGAGTCATAGGCGTCATCCATTACCAGGCAGTTGTCCTGGTCGGATTTCGCGGTCTGTTCGCTGCGTGCCTGGGAACCGGCGGCAACCCAGGCATAGGGCACCGGCGGCGGGCCGAACCGCTCCTCCGCCAGCTGCAGCAGGCGCACGGTGATGGCGTCGACCACCGCGGTGATGACGTGACCGATACTGTTGGCGGTGGCGTCGGCGGCGGCGAGATTCTGTAGCAGTTGGGGGATTCGGCCACTGATGGCGGCCAGTCCCTGCACCTCGTGCTGCTTGTAGACGGAGCTGACCAGATAGACCGCCGAGGTGGTATGGCGCTCGGCAAAATCGGTGGCGGTCAGCATGCCGGCCACCTTGCCCTGGCGCAGTATCGGCAGGTGATGGAAATTGTTCCGGGCCATGTGCAGCATGGCCTCGAAGGCGTAATTGTTGGCCTCCAGGGTATGCGGATCGGTGGTCATGATGTGGCTGATCGGCAGGCTGGTGTCGAGGCCCTTGGCCACCACGCGGCGTCGCAGGTCGCGGTCGGTGACAATGCCCACCAGCTGCTCCCCCTCGGTGATCATGATCGAGGAGACCCGTTCATCGGACATCACCGTGGCGGTATCCCGGATCGATGCATCGGGCGGCATGCTGATCGGCGCACGGCTGATCATGTCGCCGATCTGGGTGGTCATCAGGCCGAGGTGGGAGCTGCCGTCCTCACCGGTGTTGCTGATGGCATCGCGCAGGCGGCCGCCGCCGGCCGGCTCGAAGAAGTAGGAGAACTGCGGCTGCTCCTTGCAGAGCCGGTCCACCTCCGCGGCCGGCAGCAGATAGACCAGGCTGTCCTCCATGGCGGTGCCCTGGAACTCCGCATGCCCCTCCATGTGCGAGGCGCGGTAACCGAACAGGTCGCCTTCACCCAGCCGGGCCAGCAGTTCGTCCTGGGTGCCGTGGATCTCCACCGCGCCGCTGCGCACCAGATAGAGATAATCATCGATACTGCCGGCGTCGGGAATGATCGAGCCGCGCCGGAAATAGCGCACCTGCAGCAGCGCCGGCACCTGATTGATCGCCGGTTCCGGGAGTTGGTTGAAGGGGTGATGGGCGGAGAGGAAGTCCCGTATCTCTATCAGTTCGATTTCCATGTTCTGTTCCAGGACAAAAAAAGGGCCTGCACGAGGCAGGCCCTATCTTACATCACATTTAACTTATGTGATTAGTGGTCGGTAGCGGCACCTGCGCCCCGGGGGGTACGGATGTCCTCGACCATGTGCTGGATATGCTCGGGTGGTTCCGCGGTCACCTTGGATACCAGGATCGCCGAGGCGAAGTTCAGCATGGCACCGACGGCACCGAACGCCTCCGGTGAGATGCCGAGGAACCAGTTGTCCGCGGTGTTGGCCGCCATGGCGGTGCCCGGGACGAAGAACCAGCCCTTGAACCAGAAGATATAGATCAGGGTGCTACCCAGACCGACCAGCATGCCCGTGACCGCGCCGACGTTATTAACGCGCTTGTTGAAGATACCCATCATCAACGCCGGGAAGATCGACGAGGCGGCCAGACCGAAGGCCAGTGCCACCACCTGGGCCGCGAAGCCGGGGGGGTGCAGGCCGAAGTAACCGGCCACGCCGATGGCGCCCGCCATCGCGACACGCGCCGCCATCAGCTCGCCCTTCTCCGTGATGTTGGGGTTGAAAATACCCTTCAACAGGTCATGGGAAATGGAGGAGGCGATGGCCAGCAACAGGCCGGCCGCGGTGGAGAGCGCCGCCGCCAGACCACCGGCTGCCACCAGGGCGATTACCCAGTTCGGCAGACCAGCGATCTCGGGGTTGGCCAGTACCATGATGTCGCGGTCAACCGTCAGCTCGTTTGCGGTACCCGCAAACTTGGGACCACGATACTCGACGCGGCCGTTGCTGTTCTTGTCCTCGAACTTCAGCAAGCCGGTCTTCTCCCAGTTCTTGAACCACTGCGGACGCGCCTCGTACTCCAGGGAGCCGTCAGCCGCCGCCACCGAGCCGGGCTGTACCGTGTTGGCCAGGTTCAGCATGGCCATGGAACCGACCGCCGGAGCGGTGGTATAGAGGATGCTGATGAACACCAGCGCCCAGCCAGCGGATGAGCGGGCATCCTTGACCCGGGGTACGGTGAAGAAGCGGATGATGACGTGGGGCAGGCCCGCGGTACCGATCATCAGGGAGAAGGTGTAGAGCACCATGTTCAGGGTATTGGTCTTCTGCGCGGTGTATTGCGTAAAGCCGAGGTCCACGATGGTCTGGTCCAGCTTCATCAGCAACGGGGTACCGTCGGCCACGGTGCTGCTGAACATGCCCAACTGTGGAATCGGGTTACCGGTCAACTGCAGCGAGATGAAGATAGCGGGGATGGTGTAGGCCATGATCAGCACGCAGTACTGGGCGATCTGGGTATAGGTGATACCCTTCATGCCGCCAAGCACCGCGTAGAAGAAGACGATCGCCATGCCCGTGAACAGGCCGGTGGCGAAGTCCACTTCGAGGAAGCGGGAGAAGGCCACGCCGATACCCTTCATCTGGCCGATTACGTAGGTCAGTGAAGCCACGATCAGACAGATCACCGCCACGATGCGCGCGGTCTGGGAGTAGTAGCGGTCACCGATGAACTCCGGCACGGTGAACTTGCCGAACTTACGCAGGTAAGGGGCCAGCAGCATGGCCAGCAGCACGTAGCCACCGGTCCAGCCCATGAGGAACAGGGAGGCGTCATAGCCCTGGAAGGCGATCAGGCCCGCCATGGAGATGAACGAGGCGGCCGACATCCAGTCCGCGGCGGTGGCCATGCCGTTGGCGACCGGGTGGACGCCGCGGCCGGCCGCGTAGAATTCACCGGTTGTACTTGCGCGTGCCCATATGGCGATGCCGATATAGAGTGCGAAGGTCAGACCGACGACGATAAAAGTTAATGTTTGCAGTTCCATTAATCGAACCCCTTATTAGTCTTCGTGAACGTCAAACTGACGGTCCAGCTGATTCATTTTGTAGGCGTAGAAGAAGATCAACACCAGGAATACGATCATGGAACCCTGTTGTGCGAACCAGAATCCAAGGTCAGTGCCACCGATCTTGATGCCGGACAGTGCGGGGCGAAGGATGATACCGAAACCGTACGAACATACGGCCCAGATCACCAGAGAGATCGAGATGAGTCTGACGTTGGCCTTCCAGTAGGCCATGCCAGACGTGGTTTCTGTACTCATTGTTTAAGTCCTCCGGATTATTAATTTAGTACGCGCTCGCTCGACACCCATGACCCGGTCAACTACGGATGCATCCCGACCGTGGCACGATGAGTCGAATTCCATCTGATTTACAGAACTGGGAATCCTCCCCTGGCGACCGCGCTTCATTCTGCATGATTTAAGCCAGAAAATACAATTCCTATTTTTATCAATTGGATAGTGGCGGCAGGGTAATTGGCGATGCCCTCGAAAAGCGGTTTTCTGTTACCTCAGGTAGCGTTCCTGCGTGGTGTCTGGGGTGTTACCTGTTACTGAAGGTAACACTCGGTGGGGTATCACGCTGGTACTGTCCCGGGCGGGCAACGGGGTTATAATCCAGCGTAATGAGTAGCTTTTTCGATAACAGCCTGGCCCTGGCCCTGGAGTCCGCTCCCTGGCTCCTGTTCGGCCTGATTGCCGCCGGGTTGATTCGTGCCTGGCTGCCGGTGCACCTGGCGGGGCGGGTGTTGGGCGGCCGGGGGCTTGCCCCGGTCCTGCGCGCGGCCTTGGTGGGTGCCCCCTTGCCCCTCTGCTCCTGCAGTACCCTGCCGGCGGCGATGTCGCTGCGCCGGGCCGGTGCGTCCAAGGCATCCACCACCTCCTTTCTAATCGCCACCCCCGAGACGGGTGTCGATTCGGTGGCCCTCTCCTGGGTGCTGCTCGGTCCCGTGCTGGCGATCATCCGGCCGCTGGCGGCGATTGTTTCGGCGGTGGCCGCCGGACTGCTGGTGGGTCGTCTGGAGGGCGCGGACAGCCAGGCGCCAATCCCGCCCACCGCGGCGGCGCCTGCCTGCTGCGGCTGTAGCGTCGAACCGGACCCGGCCGGGGAGCCGCTCACGCCGCCGCGGGATGGGGCCTGGCGGCGGACCCTTGAGGGATTGCGCTATGCCTTCACCGACCTGCTGGACGATCTGGCACTGTGGCTGTTGCTGGGGCTGCTGGCGGCCGGCCTGGTGGTGACCCTGGTGCCGCCCAATCTGTTGAGCGGATGGGGCAGCGGCTTCTTCGCCATGCTGCTGATCCTGCTGATTTCGGTGCCGATGTATGTCTGCGCCACCGCCAGTACCCCGCTGGCCCACGCCATGCTGTTTGCCGGGGTCTCCCCCGGTACCGTACTGGTGTTCCTGTTGGCCGGGCCGGCCAGTAATATAGCCGGACTGGTGCTGGTGCGGCGTGAGCTGGGCGGCAAGGCCCTGGCGGCCTACCTGTTCGGGATCGGCGGTATCAGCATCCTGCTCGGGTTGACGCTGGATGCGGCGGTGGCCGGGCTGGGGGTCGATCTGCTCTCCGGACTGGCGCGGGTGGGTGAGGGCGAAGATACCGTTCCGCTGACCCTCTCCATGCCGAGTCTGCTGATTCTGCTGATGCTGTCGATCCGGCCGCTACGCCGTTACCTGGCGCGCGGCAAGGTGCGGGAAGACGGTAGCTGCTGCGGTTAGTTTTATCCCAGCTGTCGATGCCGGCTGTGGGAAATCGCCGGCCGCCAATGAGCGCGGATAAACGCGCCGGAAATAAGGGCCAGGGCTTTGTTCGATCCCTTCCAGGGGCCTTCACCGGGCCACCCGCTTGGCGGGTGGCTGATAATTTTTGATGGAGTGTGATGAGTAACGCTTTTTTTGCCACGTCCAGGGACTACCAGGCGGCCTTCAGCAGCGGCCTGCGGGAGATGCTTAGCGGCTACGATGAACTGGGTGTGTTCATCCTGGTGCAGGCCAATGCCATGATCGATCCGCTGATTTGGGACGAGTTGTCCGGGCCGCTGCGACAGAAGTTTGAACGGCTCTCCGCCCTGCATACCGATTCCCGGCAGGGGGGCTTCCTGGATGATGCGAAGGATGACCGGCGGGTGTTTTCGCGGTTGATGGAGATCGGGTTCGATGCGATAACGCCGATCCGGCTGCGCCGCGAGGGGTCCTGGGAGCTGCAGCTCAATCCGCTGCGTGCGTTGCGCCCGCCGCGTATGACAGAGCGTCGGGTGGCGGGGCCCTCGGCCCCGTTCAATCCCGACGACTTCCATTTCGCCAAACCCTTTCTGCGCAAGGAGATCTTCTGGCGCGGTGCGTTGGAGGGGCGGGATGTGTCACTGCTTTACAACAAATTCCCCTTTGTCCGGCTGTTGGGCCTGCTGGTGCCGGAGGCGCGTGCGGGACGGCCGCAGTTCCTGCAACAGGCCGACCATGAATACATCTGGCGGGTGGCGGCCGCGCTGCGGCCGGGGCTGCCCGGGGTCGGGATCGGCTACAACAGTTACGGTGCCTGCGCCTCGGTCAATCATCTCCATTTTCACCTGTTCGTGCGCGACGAGGCGTTGCCGATCGCAGCCGCTCACTGGTCGCATAACGGTGGCCGGGAGGACTATCCGGCGACCTGCGCCCGGTTCGATGACGCGCAGGAGGCGTGGCGCTATATTCGGGAGCTGCACGGGCGCAAGGTCCCCTACAACCTGATCGCCTATCCCGGTACGCTCTACTGCCTGCCGCGCGCCCCCCAGGGGGGCCGGGAGCTGCCGGAATGGAGCGGCGGCTATGGCTGGTACGAAATGGCCGGCGGCTGCGTGCCGCTGGGCGAGGCGCATTACCGGCAGCTCGATGAACGGCAACTGAGCGATGAGCTGCGGGCGGTCCGGAGTACTATTTCAATATGATAACGTACTTTTGTCGGGTGATGGGTAAGCGACAGCGCATGCCATCCCCAGGTAGGTAAACGGTATATGGCATCCTCGGCTCCGTAAACGGTACATCCTTGTACCACTCCTCAGCGCGGCAATGGTGGATGCGCCTACCGGCTTATCCACCCTACCAAACCCAATAGTTGCATTAATCATGGCCCAATGATTTATTTCACCCTGTTATCCGCCGGATGAAATAGACATGTTGCATGGTTTCCTGGAATGTACCGTTGGTGAAGTCCGGAATTGCACCCGTAGGAGCGGCGCCCCGCCGCGATTCCGGCCCGGGGGCAGGCCTCCTACAGGTCGATTTTTGCAATGATTGGGTGAACGGTTGCGATGCAGAGATCCGTGTTTATCCGTGTGCATCCGTGGTTCACTCCTAGGGCACCTCGATACCGTAACTCCGGATCCGGGCATTCAGCGTGGGCCGGGATATGTTCAGGATCTGCGCCGCCCGTTTCTTTTCATAACCGGTAAAGTGGAGGATGTTTTCGATGTGCTCCTTCTCCACCTCCTGGATACTCTTGATCAGCAGCGGCAGCCGTTTCTGCGGTGAACTCTCCTCCAGCTGCAGGGTCTCCGGCAGCAGGATGTCACTGGGGGAGAGCAGCACCGCCCGGCGCAGGGCGTTTTCCAGTTCGCGCACATTGCCCGGCCAGGGGTAACGCTTCAACTGCTGCATGGTCTCTTCCGGGATCATCTCCACCGAGCGCCCCAGCTCGCGGCGGATCTTCTCCAGGAAATACTGCACCAGCAGCGGGATATCCTCCTGGCGCTCGCGCAGGGTGGGCAGCTCGATGGTCACCACCTTGAGCCGGTAGTAGAGATCCTGGCGGAACGCGCCCTGACTGACCAGGGCCGCCAGGTCCTTGTTGCTGGCGGTGATGATGCGCACATCGGCCTTGATGGTCTCATTGCCGCCCACCCGTTCAAATTCACGCTCCTGCAGGAAGCGCAGCAGCTTGAGCTGGATGTCCGGCGAGATCTCCGAGATCTCATCCAGGAACAGGGTACCGCCCTGGGCCAGTTCGAACTTGCCCAGCTTCTGCTTGATGGCGCCGGTGAAGGCCCCCTTTTCGTGCCCGAACAGCTCGCTCTCCAGGACGTTGGGGGCGAGCGAGGAGCAGACCAGGGGGATGAACGGGTGGTTGCGGTACTGGCCGTTGAAATGGATCGCCCGGGCCACCATCTCCTTGCCGGTGCCGCTCTCGCCATACAGCAGTACCGAGGCGCGGTTGTCGGCCACCGCACCGATGGTCTTGTAGACCGCCTTCATGCTCTTGCTGCGGCCGACGATGACGTTGGGCTGAAAGGCGCACTCGGTGGTGTCGCAGAAGGGAATGCCGCTCTTCGCCAGGCTGGCCATGTCGCTGATCTTGGTGATCACCTCGTCCAGTTGGTCCAGATCCAGCGGTTTGCCCAGGTGATCGATGGCCCCCAGCCGGATCGCCTCGATGGCGGTATGCATATCGTCATAGGCGGTGATCATCACCACCGGCAGGCCCGGCTTCTTGCGCTTGATCTGCTGCAGCGCCTCGAAACCGTCCAGTTTCGGCAGCCGCAGGTCGAGCAGCACCATATCCACCGGTTCCTGCAGCGCCAGCTCCACGCCGCGCAGGCCGTCCTCCGCCGTCAGCACCTCGAAACCCTCCTCGATCAGGTGCAGTTCCAGGGTGCGGCGGATAGCGCGGTCATCGTCCACTATCAGGGCTTTTTTCATCTCACAGTCTCGTTTTGCTCGCGTGGGCCATGCTCATGTGGACCACGCTCATGTGGGCCATCCAGGGGCAACAACAGGGTAAAGCAGGTCTTCTCGCCGGGTGCGCTATCCACGGTGATGCTCCCCTGGTGGCGCAGCACGATACCCTGCAGGGTCGGCAGCCCCAGGCCGCCACCGGAGACCTTGGTGGTGTAGAAGGGGTCGAAAATCTTGTCCACGTCGGCAGCGGCGATCCCCTGGCCGTTATCGATCACCTGCAGTGACAGGAAGGGGCGGTGGCGGCGCAGGATCAGGGTCAGTTCGCGGAAACCGTCGCACTCCTCCAGCGCCTCGATGGCATTGGAGACCAGGTTCAGGATCACCTGCTCGATCTGCTCCGGGTCACAGACCACTGTGAGTTCCTCCCTGAGCTGCAGTTCGGTGCGGATCCCGGCCTCCCTGAAGCGCTGGGCGAACAGCTGCATCACCCGCTGGATGATCGGGTTGAGGCTGGTCTGTTCCAGTCGCAGGGGGCGGGCGCGGGCGAAATCCATAACATCGTTGACCAGCCGGTTGAGGCGCAGAATCTCCTCCTCGACAATGCTGAAATGCTCCTGCAGCGGCCCCTCCGGCCGGGTGCGCTTGCGAATCATCTGGATGTTCATGCGGATGGCCGAGAGGGGATTGCGGATCTCGTGGGCCAGGCCGAGCGCCAGGTGGCCGACCGCGGCCAGTTTCTGCGACGAGAGCAGTTCGTCAAAGGTCGACTCCAGCCGCCCGCGCGCGTCGGCCAGGTCCTGGGTGCGGCGGTCCACCTGGATCGCCAGGATGTGGTTCCACGAGAGCAGGGCGCTGAGCAGGATGAAGGTGCCGGTGAAAATGATCACCACCAGGGTGCCGGAGTAGCGCTTCTGCTGCTGCATGAAGGAGGAGAGCAGGGCCTCCACCTCCCGGGTCGGGGTGGCCACGCCGAGGGTCCAAAGGCGGTCCTCGATGCGCACCGGCTGATAGCCTACCAGCTTGCTGACCGACTTGTTGGGATCCGCCGGGTCGACGAAATCGTAGCTGCCGGTCCCCGGTTGGCCATCCTGCATGGAGAGCAGCAGGTTGTAGAGTTTCGGCCAGCGCGGCAGGAAGGTCTCCTCGAAGCCTTTGTCGGTGACCCGGCCCAGCGGGTCCACCAGCACCGACTGCTGATTGTTGTCCACCAGCCAGGCAAAGCCGTGTTCGCCGATGGTGACCGACAGTACCTGGCGCTGGGCCAGCTTGTCGAAGTTCAGGGTGAACATGGCGACGCCGTTGAAGGTGCCGCGGCTGCTGTAGATCCCCTGGGCCACGATCAGCGCCTTGTCGCCCCGGTTCTGTCCCCCTTCCAGGCGCATGAAGGGCGACAGGTACATCTTGCCCGGCCGGCCCTCGTCCCGCGCCCAGCGGAAGTAGTTGCGCCAGGCGTAATTGCGCCCCAGGGTGTATTCATCGGCGGGGCTGATGGCGACCACCGTGCCCGACTCGTCGAACACCACCAGGTCGATGATATCGGTCTCCTGCAGGCTCTCGTACATCCGCACCAGGCTGCCACTCAGCAGTTGCGCCCGCTCCCGGGTGACCCCGTCCTCCTCGAACAGGCTGGCCACCAGGCTCAGGTTGCGGCGGAAGGTGGCGAAGGTCTCCTCGATGGAGTGGGCCGCCTGCTCGGCCAGGATCAGCTGCTGGTGGTTGTACTGTTCGAAGAAGCGCTGCTGCGCCTCCTGGCGGACTGCATTGGTGGTCTGCAGGATGCCGATCAGGGCGGCGGTGCTGACCCCCACCAGCAGGCAGATGGCCACCCACAGCCAGAACGGCTTGCGCAGGGTGATGGTGGAGAAGAGTCGGCTGATCGGGTGCATAGCGGTACCGCCATTCTACACAGATTGTTTTTTGCCGCGCCAGCTAACCGCTTCCAAGCTATTCGCCTGGGGTCGGCCGCTTGATCACCTCCAGGTACTTGTTTGAACGCTACGCCCGGGGATCGCCAGGGGTCGGAGTCGGGCCGTCCTGGCGATTCGGCAATACCCCGGCCGGTGCACGGCCCGACTCCGACCCCTTTTTCGAGTGAAACGAACCGCATCACACGCGCCGCCGGCCCTTGGTTCACACCCCCAGGTACTGCTTGTGCAGCTCGGGATTCTCCATCAGCTCCCGCGAGCGACCGTGATACACCACCTCGCCTTTGCTGATGATGTAGTTGCGGTCGCAGATCGGCAGCAGGGCGTTGATGTCCTTGTCGACGATGATGGAGGCGATCCCGGTCGACTTGATATGGCGAATCACCACCCAGATCTCCAGGCGGATCAGCGGCGCCAGTCCCTCGGTGGCCTCGTCGAGGATGATCAGATCCGGGTTGGTCATCAGGGCGCGGGCGATGGTCAGCATCTGCTGCTCGCCGCCGGAGAGCTGGTTACCCATGTGGGTGAGCCGCTGGCCGAGGCGCGGAAACAGCTCCAGGACCCGCTTCAGGGTCCATTCGTCGCGACCGTCCGGGCCGCTGCGCGCCGCCATGGTGAGGTTCTCCAGCACGCTCAGGTTGGGGAAGATGCCGCGGTCCTCGGGTACGAAGGCGATCCCCTGACGGATGATCTGGTGCGGTTTGAGCCGGGTGGCCTCCCGGCCGCGGATGCGGATGCGTCCCTCCCGCGGCGGCGTCAGGCCGATCAGCGAGCGCAGGGTGGTGGTCTTGCCCATGCCGTTGCGTCCCATCAGACTGACCGTCTCCCCCGCCTCGATACGGAGGTCGATACCGCGCAGGATATGGCTGTCGCCGTAATAGGTGTGCAGCCCCTCGGCCTGCAGCAGCGGTGTTGTGGAGCCTGTGTTCATCCTGAAAACCTCGGTTGGATGCGGCGGAGTGTGCGCACCGCCAACGTGAAGCTGGACGTGGCTGGAAATGCGATCAATAACATGAGCTTTGATCCTGTGTGTAGCGGTTAACCGAGGTTTTCAGGATCATGCCACCTCCTCGTCGGCATGGCCGAGATAGGCGTCCTGTACCGCCTGACTGTTGCGTATCTGTTCGACGCTGCCGGTCTCCAGTTCGGCCCCGTCCACCATCACCGTGATCCGGTCGGCCAGTGAGAACACCGCGTCCATGTCGTGCTCGATCAGGATCAGGGTCTGCTCTCTGGCCAGCTCCCTGAGCAGCGCGGTCACCTGTTGCGACTCCTCGCTCCCCATGCCGGCCAAAGGCTCATCCAGCAGCAGCAGTTCCGGCTCGGTGGCCAGCATCATGGCGATCTCCAGCTGGCGCTGCTCGCCGTAACTCATGGTGCCGGCGATCTGGTTGCGCTTGCCGGCGAGACCGCACAGCTGCAGCGCGTGATCGGCCCGCCGGTGCACCATGCGCAGGTGCCTGGCCGGGCGGAAGAAGCGCATCGAGGTGATCAGGCAGGACTGGGCGCCGATCCAGCAGTTCTGGAAACAGGAGAATCCCGGCAGGATATTGGTCTTCTGGAAGCTGCGGCCGATGCCGATCCGCGAGATCTTCTCCGGCCGCGCATCGGTGATGTCATAGCCCTTGAAACTGATGCGCCCGCTGCTCGGCTGCAGTTCGCCGGAGAGCAGGTTGATCAGGGTGGTCTTGCCGGCACCATTGGGACCGAGAATGGCGTGCACCTTGCCGCGCTCGAACTCCAGCGAGACATCGTCGGTCGCCTTGAGGCCGCCGAAATTTTTGCACAGGTGCTCGGTGCGCAGAATGATCTCAGGCATGGTTATCCCTCCCTCCCGCCGGGCGCTCTGGAGGAGAAGCGGTTGCTGATGCTGAAAATGAGTCCGGCGATACCGTTGGGCAGGAACAGCACCACAAAGATGATGATGGCGCCCATGATCAGCTTCCAGTGTTCGGTGAACTCGGGCAGGAAATCCTGCAGCAGCACCACGATGAAGGTGCCGATCACCGGCCCGAACAGGGTCCCCATGCCACCGAGGATGACCATCATGATGGCCATGCCCGACTCGTGCCAGCCCAGGTAGGCGGGGGTGACGAAGTTGGTGTGCGCCGCCTCCAGGAAGCCCGCCAGCCCGGCGATGGTGCCGGCGATGACGAAGCTGACCAGTTTGTAGTGGGGGGTGGAGTAGCCGAGTGCCCGGACCCGTTGCTCGTTGGCCTTGATGGCGATCAGCACATGGCCGAACGGGGCGCGCAGGATCATGCTGAGGAACAGGTAGACCCCCACCAGCCAGGCCAGCACGAAGTAGTAGAAGTGGTGCTCGTTGTCCAGATCCACCAGTTGCCGGGTGGCTAGGGTGATCTGCGGCTTGTTGAGCATGAAGATGCCGTCATCCCCGCCGAAATGGGGCGACTCGAAGAAGAAGTAGAAGAACATCTGGGCAAAGGCCAGGGTCAGCATGATGAAGTAGACGCCGGAGGTGCGGATGCAGAGCCAGCCCACCAGCAAGGCGGCCACTCCGGTCAGCGACAGGGTCAGGGTCAGTGACCACCAGTAGTTGATCTGCTCCAGATTGCCGAACAGGATTGCCAGCAGATAGGCGCCGATGCCGAAAAAGGCGGCGTGGCCGAAACTCACCAGGCCGGTGAAGCCGATCAGCAGATCCAGGCTGATGGTGAAGATCGAGAGGATCATGATCTTGGTTACCAGGCCGGTGTAGAACGAGCTGCCGACCACCGGGAACAGCAGCAACAGCAGCAGACAGAGGCAGAGAAAAACAATAATGGGGCGGGTAACGGTATGCATGGATGACCTCGTTGACGGAGCACTAGACCTTGCCGAACAGCCCCTGCGGGCGCCAGAACAGAACCGCGGCCATCAGGGCGTAGACCACCATGCTTGCCATCTCAGGTAACAGCACCTTGCCGAAGGTGTCGGCCAGGCCGATCAGCAGGGCACCGATAAACGCCCCCTTGATGGAGCCGATGCCGCCGATCACCACCACCACGAAGGAGATGATCAGGATGTTGTCGCCGATGCCCGGATAGACGCTGTTCACCGGCGCCGCCAGCATGCCGGCAAAGGCGGCCAGGGTGGCACCCAGGCTGAAGACGATGGCGAACAGCCAGTTGATGTTGATGCCCAGGGCCTGCACCATCTCGCGGTTGCTGGCACCGGCGCGGATGGTCATGCCCAGGCGGGTCTTTTGGATCACCCAGTACATGGCCACCGCCAGGGTGATGCAGGCGCCGGAGATGAATAGTCGGTAGACCGGGTAGGCCTGGTTCGCGGTCAGCTGGATCGAGCCGCGCAGCAGCTCGGGGATCGGCACGCTGTGCACATCGTTGCCCCAGAAGATGCTCTGCAGTTCATTGGCGATCAGGATCAGCGCGTAAGTGAGCAGCACCTGGTAGAGGTGGTCGCGCCGGTACAGATAGGAGATGGCCAGTCGTTCGACCGCGTAACCGAACAGGATGCTCAGCGGGATCGCCAGCAGGATGCCGGTGAACAGGTTGCCGGTGATACCGGTCAGCCAGTAACAGAGATAGGCGCCGATCATGTAGAAGGCGCCGTGGGCCAGGTTGATGATCCCCATGATACCGAAGATCAGGGTCAGTCCGCTGGCCATGAGAAACAGCAGGAAGCCGTACTGAATCCCGTTCAGCAGCTGGATGAGATAGAAAGAGATCTCCATGGGGCCTCTGGTGGTTAGGGGAGGTGGAACATGCCTGGCGGCAGTGGTTGCCGCCAGGCATCGGGTTACCGACTCGAGGCCAATCAGCCCATCTTGCACCCCTCGGCCGGGTCCTCCACCGCCTTCTGCACGGTACGGATCACCTGGTTCTGGCCGTTGACCACTTCCCGCAGGTAGATGTCCTGGATCGGGTTGTGTGCCTTGGAGAAGGTGAACTTGCCGCGCGGGCTGTCGATGGTGGCGCTCTCCATCGCCTTGATCATCTCCGCCTTGGCGCGGACATCGCCCTCCACCGCGGCCATGCCCTGCACCAGCAGATCGCCGGCGTCATAGCCCTGTACCGCATACACGTCCGCCTGGTTGCCGGTGGTCTTGAGGAACGCCTCGCGGAAGCGGATGTTGGCCGGCAGATCCAGGGTGTCGGCATAGTGCAGGGTGGTGCGGATACCCTCGGCGGCCTCGCCCTGGGCGCCGGTGACCCCCTCGGTGAGGAAGCCGGCCCCGTACAGCGGGATGCTCTTGTGCAGGCCCGCCGCGGCGTAGTCCTTGACGAATTTTACCGCGCCGCCGCCGGCGTAGAAGGTGAACACCGCATCCGGTTTCAGCGCCGCCACCTCGGTCAGGTAGGCCTGGAACTCCACCTTGGGGAAGGGGGTGGGGATCTCCTTGACGATGTTGCCGCCGCCGGCCAGGAAAGACTCCTTGAAGGCCGCCGCGGTCTCCTTGCCGAAGCCGTAGTTCCAGTACATCAGCACCACGTTCTTGTGACCGTCCTCCAGCATCGCCGTGCCGCCCGGGAAGCCGGGCTGGTAGCTGGAGAAGGAGGTGCGGAAGATGTTGGGCGCGCACAGCGAGCCGGTCAGGCCATTGGCGCCGGCGTTGGGGATCACCGCGATCACGTCGGCGTTGCGCGCCAGCTTGACCATCGCCATGCCCACCACCGAGTGAACCGGCCCGATGAGGAAGTCCACCTGCTCCTTCTTCAGCAGCTTGTTGGTCAGCTCGGGGGCCTTGGGGGGCGCCGCCTCGCTGTCGATATTGATATACTCCACCTCGCGTCCGCCCAGCTTGCCGCCGGCCTCGTTGATGCGCAACTGCAGGGCGTCCTTGATGTTGCTGCCGAGCTTGGCGTAGGTGCCGGTATAGGGCAGCAGGATGCCCACCTTCACCTTGGCGGTGTTGCCGATGGCAAACCGGGTGGGGATGAGGCTGGAGGCTGTCACCAGCCCGGCGGCCGCCGCGCCGCCCTTGATAATGTCGCGCCGGCTGATGCCGGGTTTTTTCTGATCGCTCATCTGCTTCTCCTCTCTATGGTTAGGGCCTGTCAATAAATAACGGTCCATCTTGCTGGTCTTTTCGTCCGCCTTCGGCGTTACGGCAAGACTTACATAGAACGACTATGCGCGCCTTGCCGTGCCTTGAAGGCAAACGAAAATCCGGCGCAATCTGTGACCGTTATTTCTTTCCAGGCCCTTATCATCAGCGCAAAAGTGGCTTTTGTGCTTGTGTTTGACGTGCCGGAGTGGTTCCGGAAACGTCCTGTCACGCGGTGTGTTCAGTGCTTGTTAATCCACAGGGGTCGGAGTCAAGCCACTCGGCCATTTACCTTTTTACTCTGCCATGGCATGGCTTGACTCCGACCCCTACCTGACCGCTTGACTCCTACCCCTATCTGACCCGAAATCATCGGTAAGTTACGAGTCCCCCAGCTTTCTCAGCTCGAAGCGCTTGATCTTGCCGGTGGCGGTCTTCGGCAGTTCGTCGATGAACTCCAGCCAGCGCGGGTATTTGTAGGGGGCGAGGGTGTTCTTCACATACAGCTTGATCTCCTCGGCCAGCTGGTCGCT
The DNA here is from genome assembly GCF_025175675.1 of Sedimenticola hydrogenitrophicus. GTDB lineage: Bacteria > Pseudomonadota > Gammaproteobacteria > Chromatiales > Chromatiaceae > Sedimenticola > Sedimenticola hydrogenitrophicus. Next base: position 117,217 of record NZ_JANIOA010000003.1, on the reverse strand, counting down.
CTCCTGCTGGCCGCTCTTGAGCACCACGTAGGCCTTGGGTTTGACCAGGTCCTCCGCGTCGGTGGCGGCCACCACGGCGCACTCCAGCACCGCCGGGTGGGAGATGATGCAGGCCTCGACCTCGATCGGCGAGAGCCAGATGCCGCCCACCTTGAGCATGTCGTCGGTGCGCCCGGCGTAGAAGTACAGCCCCTGCTCATCCATGAAGAACTTGTCGCCGGTATTGAGCCAGGGGCCGAGCATGGTCTGGCGGGTCTTCTCCCGCTTGTTCCAGTAATAAGCGGCGGCGCTGCCGCTGTTGACCAGCAAGGTGCCGACCTCGCCCTGAGGCACCTCTTGCATGTTTTCATCAACGATCTTCGCTTCATGGCCGGGCACCAGCCGCCCGGTGCTGCCGGGGTTGATATCGCCCGGGTAGTTGGAGATGAAGATGTGCACCAGCTCGGTGGAGCCGATGCCGTCGAGGATGTCGACGCCGAAGCGTTCGCGCCAGCGTTTCAGGATGTCGGCCGGCAGCGCCTCGCCGGCGGAGACGCAGATGCGCACGCCTTCCAGCGACCCCTCGGCCTCCAGCATCGAGGCGTACAGGGTGGGCACACCGTAGAAAATGGTCGGCCGCTGCTCCTGGATGGTGCGGTAGACCGCCTCCGGGGTGGGCCGCTCCGGGAGATAGATCGCAGTGGCGCCGACGCTGAACGGGAAGTAGAGCCCGTTGCCCAGGCCGTAGGCGAAAAACAGCTTGGCGGCGGAGAAGCAGACATCCCCCTCCTTCACCCCCAGCACCTGCTTGCCGTAGGTCTCGCAGGAGTAGACCATGTCGCGCTGCAGGTGCACGGTGCCCTTGGGCTGTCCGGTGGAGCCGGAGCTGTAGAGCCAGAAACAGGCGTCGTCCGGGGTGGTGGGGGCGGCCTCCAGCTGCTCCGGCTGGTCCGCCCACAGGTCGTCGAGGGCCAGGTCCCCGGCCGGCGCCTCGCCGTTAACCACGATCACGTGCTCGACGAAGTGCAGCTTGCCGCGGATCGGCTCCAGGCTCGGCAACAGGTGGGCGTCGATCACCAGTACCCGGGCGCGGCTGTCGTTAAGGAAGTATTCGTAGTCCTTGGGGCGCATCAGGGTGTTGAGGCAGACTGGAACGGCGCCCAGCTTGATCGTGCCGAAGAACGCCTGGGGATAGAGGCCGGTGTCCAGCATCAGCAGGGCGACGCGCTCCTCCATGCGCACCCCGAGACTGTCCAGGGTGTTGCCGAAGCGGTTGACGCCCGCCTGGATCTCGGCATAGCTGAGGCGGCTGTCGCCGCAGCGCACAGCGACCTTGTCGCCCCGGCCCTCGCGTACATTTCTGTCCACAAAATAGTCCGCGGCATTGAAGGTCCCAGGCAAATCGAGTTCCAAATCGAGTTCAAGCGGCATTGCATCTCTCCGTCACTGAATAGGGATAGACTTCCGGTCTGTGGAGTGTAGGTGTTATTCCACCAGCGGCAGGGGCGACCGGTTTATCACCATATGGTTACAAGGGTTGTGCCAATCTGGTGCGGTTGCGGCGGATTTTGGAATATTGTTGACAAGTTCATGATATAGCGATGAAAAATCGTCGCCGAGTCGAGCCGGCGGCGGGACCTGCGGGAGTTCAATCGGGGGTCTGGTGTAAAAAAAGCGCTTTCGGTGTAAAGAAACGCCGATGGCGCGATTGGCGGATGGGAATCAGTTGCGCAGGTAACGATCCATGATGCGCCGGTAGGTGCCGTCCTGCTGCATGGCGTTGAAAGTGTCCCGGTAGTCCTGCCGAAGCGCGGCCGGGAACTCCCGGGAGAGGGCGATATAGACGCTACCCGAGGTGATGGGGTCGCTGTAGCTGATGGGTTCCGTGACGAACTGCTCGCGTAGCGAGTAGGCGGCCAGGTCACGGGCGGTGAACCAGGCCTGTACCCGGCCGGCCCGCAGCATGCGGATCGGGATCGGCGCGGCGCTGGAGGTGACCACCAGGTTGGTGAACCCCTGCTGCCGCAGATACTGCTCGAACGGGGTGTCCTGCTGCACGGCGATGGCGCTGAGCCGGCGCGCTTGGGCCAGGTCCAGGCGCCGGCCGTTCAGGGTGACGAATACCAGGTGAATCGGTGCCACCTCAATGGCCCAGTCGAAATGAGGCTCCCGTTCGGGGGTGCGGGTGAGGGGGAAGATGACGTGATTCGGCGACAGGCGGGTGTTGCGGATCGCCCGTGACCAGGGCAGGAAGCGCACCGGCCGGTTGCTCCCCAGGCGCCGCTCGATCTCCCGCACCAGCTCCACCATGAACCCTTGCTCCCGCCCCTCCTGGATGCTGTAGGGCAGCAGGTGGGCCGTTACCAGGGCGATGGTCGGGTTGTCGGTCACGCTCCTGGCATGCCCCGTTGCGGGGGTGCTCTCCCCGGTCAGGGGATAAAGAGAGAAGGCCAGCGAGAAGGCCAGTGCAATGGCCTGAATTCCCTTCAGCGCCCTGGGGTGTCGCGGCATTGCGGATCTCTTGTTGCGATAGGGTAGCGGACCGCCGCGGCAGTCCGCCTGTTGAACAGGTAGGGCAAGTGTAGTGTGTCAGGATTGAAGTTGCTAGAGGGTTGTCTGAAGGTCGCTCTCCCTGACCAGACTTGACGGCTGGTCGGGTCAAAAACCCTTCGCAGTATGCCTGGCGGTGGCTGCGTGGTCACGCCCCGGCCGGCAGCACCACTACCCCGTCTTCATCGGCATACAGCCAGTCGCCGGGTTTGAAGGCGACCTGGGCGAAGGTGACCGTCAGGTCCGATTCGCCGGCGCCTTTTTTGATACTCTTTTTCGGTATAGTGGCCAGCGCCTTGACCCCCAGGGACATCTCGGCAATATCGCATGCATCGCGGATACAGCCGTACATCACTACCCCGTTCCAGCCATTATCGACCCCTTTTTGCGCCAGGATATCGCCCAGCATGGCGCAGCGCAGCGAGCCGCCGGCATCGACCACCAGTACCCGGCCGTTGCCAGGCTCGCCCAGCCGCTGCCCGACCAGTGAGTTGTCCTCATGGCATTTGAGGGTTGCGATTGGGCCGCTGAAGCGACGCTTGCCGCCGTAATCCCGAAAGATCGGTTCGCAAACCTGTATCTGCTGCTCGAACTGGTCGTAGATGTCGGCGGTTTTTTCCAAGGTGGTTGGCGCTTGGGTCATGTTTTTCTCCTCCTGGTAATTACTCACTCGGTCTGTAAGTGATTGTCCTGCCTTGCCGGCCTCACATGATGGCTTGCTTCCTCGAATCCGGCCCCTTTTTCAGCGCCTGCCCAAACTCGCTTCGCTCAAACAAGGACAGGCTTGAATCTGAAAAAGGGACCGGATTCGAGGCGCCATCAAGATCGGCCAACAAGGCAGGCCAATCACATCGTGAGTAGTTACCCAATTCCTAAGTAAAAACGGCCACACCCTTGCGGGAGTGGCCGGTCACGCTGTCATGAAAGTCGCTTAACCTTCAAACTGCTCCTCTTCGGTGGAACCGGTCAGGGCGGTCACGGAAGAGGCGCCACCCTGGATGGTGGTGGTCACGTCGTCGAAGTAGCCGACGCCCACCTCCTGCTGATGGGAGACGAAGGTGTAACCCTTTTCGCGGGCCGCGAATTCGGGTTCCTGTACCTTTTCGACATAGTGCTTCATGCCTTCGCCGCGGGCGTAGTCATAGGCCAAGTCGAACATGTTGTACCACATGTTGTGGATACCGGCCAAAGTGATGAACTGGTACTTGTAGCCCATGTCAGACAGCTCGTCCTGGAACTTGGCGATGGTGGCGTCGTCCAGGTTCTTCTTCCAGTTGAAGGAGGGCGAACAGTTGTAGGCCAGCAGCTTGCCGGGGTTGGCTTCCAGTACCGCCTCGGCGAACTCGCGGGCAAAACCGAGATCCGGGGTACCGGTCTCGCACCATACCAGGTCGGCATAGGGGGCGTAGGCGATACCGCGGGAGATGGCCTGCTCCAGACCGTTCTTCACGTTGTAGAAGCCTTCCGGGGTGCGCTCGCCGGTGACGAACGGCTTGTCGTTGGGATCGAAGTCGGAGGTCAGCAGGGTGGCCGCCTCGGCATCGGTACGTGCCAGCAGCAGCGTGGGTACACCGCAGACGTCGGCCGCCAGACGCGCGGCAATCAGCTTCTGTACCGCTTCCTGGGTCGGTACCAGTACCTTGCCGCCCATGTGGCCGCACTTCTTCACGGCTGCCAGCTGGTCTTCAAAGTGCACGCCGGCGGCGCCGTTGGTGATCATGTTCTTCATCAGCTCGAAGGCGTTGAGGACGCCGCCGAAACCGGCCTCGGCATCCGCCACGACGGGCAGGAAGTAGTCGATATAGCCCTGCTCCTCCGGGCCGATGCCACGCGACCACTGGATCTCGTCGGCCCGCTTGAAGGCGTTGTTGATGCGCCGCACCATGGTGGGCACCGAGTCGTAGGCGTACAGCGACTGGTCGGGGTACATGGTCTCGGAGGTGTTGCCGTCGGCGGCCACCTGCCAGCCGGAGAGGTAGATTGCTTCAATGCCCGCTTTAGCCTGCTGCATCGCCTGGCCGCCGGTGATGGCGCCCATGCAGTTGACATAGCCTTTCTTGGCGCTGCCGTGGACCAGGTCCCACAGTTTGTCGGCGCCACGCTTGGCGTAGGTGTACTCCGGCTGGACCGAGCCGCGCAGACGGACCACGTCCTCCGCCGAGTAGCCGCGCTTGACGGTTTCCCAGCGGGGATTCTCTGCCCAGTCTTTTTCCAAGGCTTCTATCTGTTGTTTACGGTTCATATCACAATCTCCTTCAGTATTGCTCTCATCGAACCTCCTCCGTTCAATCCTCCCGCCGGGTGGCAGGGGACCAACGGTTTTGGCTATACGGTTGTCTCAGGCCAGCGTTTGGTACGCAGGCAGTGTAAGGAACTCAACAAAGCGATCATTGGCGATTAGCTCGCTGAACAGGTTGGCCGCCGCCGGGTAGTGGCCGGCCGCGAAGGCCGCCGGCCCCACCTCCTGGCGGATCTGTTCCAGTTCTTGCGCAACGCCCTCGCTGAACAGCTCGAGGGTGATGTTGCGTCCATCTTCCAGGATCCCTTTGGGGTAGCGTATCCACTGCCAGATCTGGGCTCTGGCAAACTCGGCGGTGGCGACGTCTTCCATTAGATTGTGGAGCGGTACGGTGCCCCGTCCGTCCAGCCAGGCAGCCAGGTAACGCAGGCCAGCACTGATATTGTAGTCAAGACCCGCCGCGGTGATGCGGCCCGTCGGCGGCTCCAGCAGATCGGCTTCGCTGACGCTCAGTTCATCCAGCTGCCGGTCCAGCTGATTCGCCCGCGGCATGATCCGGTCGAATACCGCCTTCGCCAGCGGAACCAGGGCCGGGTGGGCCACCCGGGTGCCGTCGTGGCCGTCGTTCGCCTCGCGCGCCGTGTCGGCGCTGGCTTGGTTCCTGGCCGCGGCGGCCGGGTCATCCTTGAGCGGAATCCGCGCGGCCATGCCGCCGATGGCGTGGGCGCCGCGGCGATGGCAGGTCTTGATCAACAGCTGCGAACAGGCCCGCAAAAAGTCCGATTCCAGGGGGATCTGGCTGCGCTCCGGGAGTACCCACTCGGGGTGGGCGTGGAGTCGTTTAATGCAGCTGAAGAGGTAGTCCCGGGGGCCGCTGGCCAGCCCGACCGCGTAATCCCGCAAGGTGTAGAGCATCTCCTCCATCTCGAAGGCCGCCGGCAGGGTCTCGATCAGCAAGGTGCAGCAGATGCTGCCGTGATTCAGGCCCAGGCTCTCTTCGGCATAGGCGAAGACATCGGCCCACAGCTGGGCCTCGATGTAGCCCTCCAGCTTGGGCAGGTAGAAATAGGGGCCGCTGCCCTGTTCCAGCAGTTGCACACCGTTATGGAACATGAACAGACCGAAGTCGAACAGGCTGGCGGAGACCGGCTGGCCATCCACTTCCAGGTGTTTCTCCTCCAGGTGCCAGCCCCGGGGGCGCACCATCAGGGTGGCGCGTCGCTCCTGCAGCCGGTAGCGATGCCCGTCCGGCTCCTGGTCTGGCTCAGGGTCCGGCTCAGGGTCGCCGAGGGTGCCACGCACCGCCTGGTACAGGTTGAGCTGGCCCTCGATCGTGCCGCGCCAGGTGGGGGAGTGGCTATCCTCGAAGTCGGCCATGAAACAGTTGGCCCCGGAGTTGAGGGCGTTGATCACCGACTTGCGCTCCACCGCGCCGGTGATCTCCACACGACGGTCCTGCAGATCGGCCGGCGCCTGCTTGACGCGCCATTCGCTGGCCCGCAGTTCCGCGGTCTCTACCCGGAAACCGGGCAGCTCGCCGGCGTTGAGCCGGCGTTGCCGATCCGCGCGCAGCCCCAGCAGCTGTTTGCGTCGCTTGCCGAAACGGCGCTCCAGATCGGCGACCAACTGGAGGGCCTCCGGGAGCAGAATCCGCTCGTGGCCCTCGGCCAGTGGGGCGTTCACTCTGATGCGTTGACCGGTCGTCTGGGTACTGAGCTGAACCGCTGTCATGGTGGTATCTCCCCTGATGCTTATTAGGGAAATACCCAAGGAATCAGGTAAAACCTTAGAAATAACAAGCAAATAGATGGTTGGAACGGCATAGAGCATACGCAATTGTGAACTATTAAGAACCATAAATACTTTAATAGTTTGTATTGAAATTCTTTATGCTGCGATGCGGAAGAAAATAGGGTAGTAATAAAACCGTAACCACCATGCAATCTCTCTTTCAGATCGGCAATAGAGTGATTTACCCGAGAGTCTGTCGGGCTTGACCGGGCAGGTTGGGCGTCGGGGCGCTACCCCTGGCGGCGCGGTTTTTTCATGGATCGGGGGGCTGATAAGTTAATGTATTGAATTTGAAAGCTATATTTATATCAAATTGATCCGAGACCGCGTTTCCAGGAGTATGGGTACATGACAGATCTGGCACAGCAGCTTGCCCGCACCATTTTTACCGGCTTCGAACGCCACTTCTCCTTTTTTCAGGAGATCACCCGCCAAGTGCGCCAGAGTTACGAGCAGGCTGACTGGGAGGCGATCCGGCAGGCCTCGGTGGACCGGATCAGTTTCTATGACCGACGGGTGCAGGAGGCGATCGATAAGGTGCGCTCCACCTTCGATGTCTCCCAGGTGGATGATGCCCTGTGGCAGCGGGTGAAGACCCAGTATCAGCAGTTCCTGGTCAACTACCGGCGCCCGGAACTGGCCGAGACCTTCTACAACTCGGTCTTCTGCAAGATGTTCGCCCGCCAGTATTTTGATAATGACAAGATCTTTATCGAGTCCGGGGTGGACCGGGAGGAACTGACCCGGCGCGACCGGGTGTTCATGTCCTTTCATCTCAAGGACGGCGGCCTGGAGACCTGTCTGCGGGAGATCCTCTCCGGCTTCTATTTCCGCATCCCCTATCAGGATATGGAGCGCGATATCCAGCATGTCGCCCACGCCTTCCGCACCCGTTCCCCCTTCGGCCAGTTGGCGGATGACGGGCTGCGCATCGACGTACTGGAGGCCCCGTTCTATCGCAACAAGGCGGCCTACCTGATCGGCCGGGTGGTGAGCAGCGAGGGGGTGCGGCCGCTGGTGCTGCCGCTGCTGAACTATCGCGGCACCATCTTTGTCGACAGCCTGCTCACCAGCCACGAGGAGGTGGAGGCGCTGTTCAGCTTCGCCCGCGCCTATTTCATGGCCAACAACTCGATTCCGGCGGCCACGGTCAGTTTTTTGCAGAGCATCATGCCCAACAAGCCGCTCGCCGAGCTCTACATGAGCATCGGTTTCCACAAGCAGGCGAAGAACGAGTTCTACCGCGACCTGCTGCGCCATCTGAACAACAGCAACGACCGCTTTATCGTAGCGCCGGGCGTGCGTGGACTGGTGATGATGGTGTTCACGCTCCCCTCCTATCCGTTCGTCTTCAAGGTGATCCGCGACCGCTTCGCGCCGCAGAAGAACATTACCCACGCCCAGGTGAAGCAGCGCTACCTGCAGGTCAAGCTGCACGACCGGGTGGGGCGCATGGCGGATACCCTGGAGTTTTCCAAGACCGCCTTTCCGCGGGATCGCATCGACCCGGAGCTGCTGGCGGAGCTGGAGGCATCAATCCCGTCCCAGTTGGAGCGGGACGGCGACAAGCTGATCATCAACCACCTCTATATCGAGCACCGCATGACCCCGCTGGATATCTGCCTGGCGGAGGGATCAGCGGAGACAGTACGCAACATGCTCGACGACTGGGGGCTGGCGGTGAAGCAGCTGATGGCGGCCAATATCTTCCCCGGCGACCTGCTGTTCAAGAACTTCGGCGTCACCCACCAGGGCAAGGTGGTGTTTTACGATTATGACGAGATCTGCAAGATGACCGAGTGCAATTTCCGCCAGATCCCGCCACCGCGCACCCCCGAGGACGAGATGAGCAGTGAGCCCTGGTACTCGGTGGGGGAGGCCGATGTGTTTCCCGAGGAGTTCCTCACCTTCCTCAGCGCCAGTCCGCTGATCCGCAAGACCCTGCTGGAGCTGCACCCGGAGCTGTTCGACGCCCACTACTGGCGCGAACGCCAGCAGGAGATCGGCCGCGGCATCCACGCCGACGTATTCCCCTATTCGCAGGATATCCGCTTTATCAACCAGTATCGCGAAGCGTTCGAGAAGAGCACGGCCACGGCTTGAGGTTTGCCACGCGAGCGCTGGCGTGGAGGGCGGTTGGTGCGGTTCGCAAGCTCACCGGCACCCTACGTGGTGCGGTTGACGCGGCTCGCCGCGCTTACCGGCACCCTACATCGGGGTGTATCGCCGCCGATGTCGTAGGATGCGGTGAGTGGTGCGAACCGCATCATTCATAAGCTTCCCCTGTCTCCATTTCATCCAATGAACTGCCTGCCCAGTCGATGGGATACACTCCTTTCTCGACATGGCGATGGAAGCTCGAGTATGGCCAATCGGAAACCCGTGGTACCCAGCCATGTTTTACCGGGTTCCAATGGATATAGTCGGTGTGATGGGCGTAGCGAACCGCAGCAACGGGCGTGGCGGTCAGGCCAGCACCTCCTCCAGGGCGGCCTGGGGGGCCGCCCGGCCGGTGTCGGCGCCCAGGTCGGAGAGGATGGTCTCCAGGGCGCCGGCGCAGAGCAGGATGTTCTCCGCGCGGCTGGCGTGACCCATCAGGCCGATGCGCCACACCTTGCCCGCCAGGGCACCGAGGCCGGCGCCGATCTCCAGGTTGTACTCATTGAGCAGGCGGTTGCGCACCTCGGCGTCATCGATACCCGCCGGAATGGAGACGGCGTTGAGCTGGGGCAGGCGGTCCGCCTCGTTGACGATGAAGGTCAGACCCAGCGCCTCCAGACGGGCGCGCAGCGCCAGGTGGTTGTTCATGTGCCGCCGCCAGGCATTCTCCAGTCCCTCCTCCCTGAGCATCAGCAGCGCCTCGTGCAGACCATACAGGGCGTTGATCGGCGCGGTGTGGTGGTAGGCGCGCTTGGCGCCGCTGCCCCAGTAGCCCATCACCAGGTTCAGGTCCATGAACCAGCTCTGTACCTTCTGCTTGCGGTTGCGGATCTTCTCCAGGGCGCGCTCGCCGAAGCTGACCGGAGACAGGCCCGGGGTGCAGGAGAGGCACTTCTGGGTGCCGGAGTAGATGGCGTCGATACCCCACTCATCCACCTTGACCGGGGTGCCACCCAGGGAGGTGACCGCATCCACGATAGTCAGGCAGTCGTACTGGTGGGCCAGTTTCACCAGGGTCTCGGCGTCCGATTGGGCGCCGGTGGAGGTCTCGGCCTGGACGAAGGCGACGATGCGCGCCTCCGGGTTGGCCTTCAGGGCCTCCTCCAGCTTGTTCGGATCGATCGCCTCGCCCCAGGTGTCCTCCACCATGATCGCGCTACCGCCGCAGCGCTCCACGTTCTCCTTCATGCGCCCGCCGAAGACGCCGTTCTGGCAGACGATTACCTGGTCACCCGGTTCCACCAGGTTGGCGAAACAGGTCTCCATGCCGGCGGAGCCGGGGGCGGAGACCGGCATGGTCAGCTCGTTTTTGGTCTGGAAGGCGTACTGCAGCAGTGCCTTCACCTCCTCCATCATCTGCACGAAGGCGGGGTCCAGGTGGCCGATGGTGGGCCGGGACATGGCCTCCAGGATGCGCGGGTGGACATCGGAGGGGCCGGGGCCCATCAGGGTGCGAACGGGGGGGTTGAAGGAGCGAAATTGCATAGCTGTAGTCCTGACTGGTTATCACTGATTGGGTAAGCCGCCGTCGGAAGACAGGCCTGTTGCAGGCGCGGCAAAGCCGCATTCTAACCGAAACTGCCGGTCTGTCGCGCCCCGTTGGAAGATTCCTATCGGGGTCGGAGTCAAATTTGATGGATATTGTCGTATCAAATGCTCCGTTTCCTTGATCAAATTTGACTCCGACCCCTGTCCTGCGGTGCGCACCGCCGGGAAGAAGTGTCTGTGTCGTTTATCGAGAATTGTTCGTCAGGCCCACCTGGCCAAGCCACCAGTCGAACAGGTTGTCGGCCATCTGGCGCATGGCGGCGAGTTTCAGCGGCAGGTCCAGCAGAATCTCCTGCGGGTCCTGTACGCAGACGGTCGGCTTGCCGACACAGGCCTCGTAGCGGGCCACCCACTCGTGGATGATCTCCTCGGTGACCTCGGGGTGGAACTGGACCGCCAGGCAGCCGCGATGCAGGAAGCCCTGGTTGCCGATGCAGTCGCCGTTGAACAGGGGCACGGCGCCGGCGGGCAGGGTGAAGCTCTCCTCGTGCCACTCGAAGGCGCTGAAGTGTTCCGGCACCGGGGTGCCGTTGAACAGGTGCCGGGTCTGCTCGGTGATGGTGATCGGGTGCCAGCCGATCTGCATCGCGGGGGCGGCGAACACCTCACCGCCGAACGCCTTGCTGATCAACTGGCCGCCGAAGCAGATGCCGAACACCGGTATCGCGCGCGCGGCGCAGTCGCGGATCAGCCCCAACTCCTGCTCGATCCAGTGCTGGTCGCTGTTGACGCTCACCGGGGCGCCCAGCAGCACCAGTCCGGACAGTTCGTCGGGAGAGGGCAGCGCTTCGCCGGATTCGATGCTGAAGCGCCGATAGGCCACGGACTGCCGGTCCAGGTAGTCACACAGATAACCGGGACGGCTGCAGGCGACGTGACTGACGATGAGTAGCGGTTTCATGGCTTCGGTTACTTGTGGGCCAGGATACAAGCTCCTGGAGTCTCATCAGTGTATCAACAGGCTGGCTGGCCATCTACCCACCTGTTTTTCTTCACGCCCAGGTTCGTAGGTTGGGGTGAGCTTGCGAACCCCAACGGGGGTTCATGGATGTGCGTGATGATGTTGGGGTTCGTTCCTCACCCCAACCTACGGGCTTTTTTTGTACCCGCGCGGGCGGTGCGGCACCGGGCAAAAAGGTGGGCACGGACGAAGTACCCACCCTACGCGACTGAGTATCCCAGGCTATGTGTATTCGCGCCCCAGGTATTTTTCCGCCAGCAGGGCCGGGATCTGCTCCGCCGGCACGGGGCGGGCGTAGAAGTACCCCTGGACCTGATCGCAGCCGGCCTCGGTCAGGATGTCGGCCTGACGCTGTTCTTCGACGCCCTCGGCAATGACGCGCAGGCCGAGGGCTTGTCCCATGGCGATGATGGCCCGCGCGATCGCCTCGTCGTTGGGATCCACTGCCAGGTCGCGCACGAAGGAGCGGTCGATCTTCAGCAGGTGGATCGGCAGTCGCTTCAGATAACTGAGGGAGGAGTGGCCGGTGCCGAAATCGTCAATCGCCAGGCTGACGCCCATGGCGCGCAGGTTGTCGAGCATGCGTACGGTCTGTTCCGGCTGATGCATGATGAAACCCTCGGTCACCTCCAGTTCCAGGTGGTCGGCCGGCAGGCCGGTTTCTGCCAGGACCCGGGTAACCACCTGTTCCAGATCGCCGCGGGTGATCTGCTGACCGGACAGGTTGACCGCCACGCGGCCGTCCAGCAGGCCGGCATCGAGCCAGGTACGCGCCTGTCTGCAGGCGGTGCGCAGGACCCACTCGCCGAGGGGGAGAATGAGTCCCGCATCCTCGGCGATGGGGATGAAGCGGTCCGGGCCGACCGTTCCCCAGTCGGGGTGGGTCCAGCGCAGCAGTGCCTCCAGGCCGGTGATGCGTCCGCTCAGGAGATCACACTGGGGCTGGTAGTGCAGCTCGAACTCCTGACGCTCCAAGCCCTGGCGCAGGCTGTTCTCCAGGGCGTAGTGCTCGATGGCGGTGGCGGTCATCTCCGAGGTGTAGAAGTGGAAGCCATTCCTGCCGTGCTCCTTGGCGCGGTACATGGCGGTGTCGGCGTTCTTGATCAGCTCGTCGACACTGTTGCCGTCGTCCGGGTAGAGGCTGATGCCGATACTGGCACTGAGGAAGAAGCGACGCTTTTCGATGACGATCTCCCGGGCCAGCACCTCCAACAGCTTCTGCGCCACCAGGCTCACCTCCTGCAAATGGTGCACCCCTTCCATTATCACCATGAACTCGTCGCCGCCCAGCCGGGCAACCGTATCCTGCGCGCGCACGCTCTGCGCCAGCCGCTCCGCGACCTTGCGCAACACCTCGTCACCGACACCGTGGCCGAGGGTGTCGTTGATGTTCTTGAAACGGTCCAGATCGAGGAACAACACGGCGATGCGATGCGCCTCGCGTTGTGCCCGCTCCATGGCATGAGCGAGCCGGTCGTTGAGCATCATGCGGTTGGGCAGGTCGGTGAGCGGGTCGTGGTGCGCCAGGTGGTAGATGCGCGCCTGGGTCTCCTTGATGGCGCTGATGTCGGAGAACACACCGACATAGTGGCTGACCCGCCCGGCCTCGTTTTTCACGCTGCTGATGGTGAGCCACTCTGGATAGGGCTCGCCATCCTTGCGCTGGTTGAACACCTCGCCCTGCCAATGGCCGCTCTCTTTGAGACTCTGCCACATGTGCTCGTACACCGTGGGTGACTGGTGGTCGGCCTTGAACATGCGCGGGTTCCGGCCGATTACCTCGTCCGGCTTGTAGCCGCTGATCTCGCTGAAGGCGGGATTGACCGCCTGGATGTTGGCGGCGTCGTCGGTGATCAGGATACCCTCGTTGGTGTTTTCGAACACGATCGCCGCCTGGCGCAACGCCTGTTCACGCCGCTGCAGCGCCTGGATGGTGATCAGGGCGATCAGCTTGATCAGCAGCAGGCCCACCAGGCCGACAGAGTACAGGATCCAGCTGCTGGTGGTGCGGTTGCGCTCCACCTCGCGCGACAGCTGGCCGGTCTCGCCCTGCATGCGCTCCACCAGCTCCTGGGTCAGCCCGGTCAGGCGCGCGGTCAGTTCGCGCTGGGTGTTCAGCAGCTGGCTGATACGCCGTTCCAGCTCCAGCTCCCGGTGGCGCAGGCGGAACGGGTTCTGGTCGCTTTCCCTGGCTTGGGGCAGGTAGCCGGCGATACGTTGCACGTTGTCCGCCAGCACCGGATTGCGTTGCGCCAGGGGGATATGGCTGAACGCTCGGGTGGCATTCTGGAAGGTCTCCAGGGAGCGGTTGTAGCGCTCCTCCAGAATCACCAGTTCGTTTACCGCCGTCACATCCTTTACCGCGCTCAGCAGGGCGAACAGCAGGTTGCCCTCCGACTTGATGTCGATCGCCACGCCCAGTTCTCGGGTGGTGTTCTCCACCAGCCGCGCGGGGGAGCCGCTGAGTTCCACGGCGATGTCCTGCAACGCCTCGGCATGCGCCTCCTGCGTCGCTGTGAGGGCGTTTTCGGCCAGAAGGTGCAGCTGCTGCCATTCCGCGGGCAGGCTGTCGTCCCGCTGCAGGAGCGCCAGACCGGTTTCGCTCAACTGTCGCCACTCTTCGCCAAGCAGCGGGTGCAGCCGCTCAAGTAACCGGCGCAACGCCTCCCGGCGCCCGGGCGGGGCGCCGTCGCCGGTGGTCAGGGGGATGAGCTCGATCAGCCCCTGGATCAGCGGCTGCTCCCGCTCCAGCAGGCGGCTGAGGCTGGCCTGGAAGCGGCGTTCGAAGCGCCGCGCGAACAGCTGGTTCAGGGAACTGACGCCGTACACCACCGGGCTCACGGTGTCGATCAGCTCGCTGTGCGCCCGCTGCAGCCGTACCAGTTCCCCCTGTTGCCGCAGTCGCAGCTCGATCCGCTCGGCATGGGCCGCGGTCAGCTCCAGCAGGGCCTGGCGCATCAGTTGCACCTGGTCGCGTATGCGGCCGGTAACCGATTCCCGGGTGCCTGCGCTAAGCCGGTTCAGCTGTTGCTCCAGGTCCACCAGCAGTTGTCGCAGGTGGCGGTCGATGCCGGCCAGCTCCTCCCCGCTGGTGGTGCCACTCAGCAGCGGGGCCGCCGCCGTCAGCTGGGCGCTGCGTTCGGACAGGCGCAGGGTTGCCAGCAGCTCGGGAAGCAGTTCGCCGCTGGTGCGCTGTACCGATCCGGCCATCCGACCGTGGGTGTAGAGCGCGGTGCCCACCGCGGCCGCCAGGATGGTAGCCACGCCGATGAAGGCGATGCCCAGGCGGCGCTTGAGGGCGGCGCCGCCGAGGGTGCGTGTATTCAGCAGGCGATCCAGCAGTCGCATCGCCTATCCCCCTAATCCAGTCCGTGGCGCTGCAGGATCTGGTTCGCGTTGCCGCGGTCGATGGTCAGGGTCGGCAGGGTGAGCCGGGCTGGCACCGCCTCGCCGCCCAGGTAGCGCAGTGCCTGCCGCACCCCCTCTTCGCCCGGGGGCTTGTAGAGGAAGGTGGCGGTCAGCTTGCCCTCTTTCACCCAGCGCACCCCCTCCGCCGGGATGCCGTCGATGCCAAGAAAGAAAATCTCCTGTTCACGCCCCACCTCGCGTGCCGCCAGGTGGGCGCCGTGGGCCATGGGATCGTTGTGGGCGTAGACCAGATCGATCTTCGGATAGTGGGTCAGCGCCTCGGCCATGAGGTCGTAGCCCAGGTCCTGTTTCCAGTCGCCATCCTGAGGAGGGTTGAGGATGCGGATGCCGGGTTCGGGTCCGACGATCTCCATGAATCCCTGGTGCCGCTCGTGGGCCGGAGTGGAGGCCATGCCGCCCCAGATCTCCACCAACTGCCCCTTGGCATTTCCGGTGCCGCCGAGCAGCCGCACCGCGTAGCGGCCCGCTGCCCGGCCGATCGCCAGGTTGTCACCACCAATGAACTGGGTGTAGCGGTCGCTGGAGACGTCACGATCCAGCACGAACACCGGGATACCGGCATTGAAGGCGCGGTTCACCGCCGGTGTCAGGGCCTCGGCCACCTTCGGTGAGATGAGGAGGGCGTCCACCCGCTGGTCGATCAGTTCGATCACGTCGGCGGCCTGCTTGTCGGCCCGGTCCATGCCGTCGCGCACCAGTAGCTTGATCTCCGGGTGGCGCGCCGCCTCCTCGCGCAGCTCCTTATTGAACAGCCGCCGCCACGGCTCGGTGGTGGTGGCCTGGGAGAAACCGATGACCAGCTGCTGTTTGCCCCGGCCGCCACCAGGGCGGGGGCCGGCCGGCTGCGGGTCCAGCCCCATGGCGGTACGGTAGAGGGCGAGTTGGCGCTTGCGGCCCAGGCTGTCGGTTATGCCTTCCCACGCCTCGGCGACCCGGCGCAACGTCGCCTCGACCTCGACCTCGACCTCGACCTCGACCTCGCCGCGCAGCAGTTGCGCCAGCCCCGCGTCGAGTGCCGCCGTGTACCGATGGAAGCCGGGCAGACGCAGGTCCGATGCAACATGAGGCGAGTCCAGGCTGGTGCGCAGCACCTCCAGGTATTCAGAAGCCGCGCCCTGGGGAAAGGCCCGGTTCCAGGTGTCGATCTCGCTGAAGTGGGTCAGCCGGTAGGGGTTGATGCCGGTGCCGGCGGTGACCACGTCATGCAGCGAGTTCTCCGCACTGCCCAGCCACAGGATGTAGTCCCAGGCCGCTTCGGGGTGGCGGCTGTTGGCCGGCACGCTGGCCACCCAGCCGCCGAAGGCGAGGAAGGGGGCCTTGTGGACCTCGTCCGTCCGCTCCCAGCGCCAGTCCCGGCCGTTCCAGACCTGCCGGGTACCGGGCAGCACGAAATATCCCACCTGCCCCCTGATGCGGGAGAGTTCGGGGTCGTTGGCCAATTGGGCGGTATCGCCCCAGTCCAGGATCATCGCCGTCTGCCCGGAGAGGAATGCCCGGCGCGCCTCGACGATGCCCTGGTCGCGGCTGTCCGGCGGACAGAAGGTGCGGATCTCAAGATACTCCCGTACCGCCCGCACCCAGCCGGGGCTGTCGATCTGCGCCTGCATGGTGTCCGGGTCGAAGAACTGGGCGCCGGGGAAGGTCGGCGGGTTGGTATAGGCCGAGGCCCGGCTGAACACATTCCAGAACTGCTGGCCGCCGCTGGCGAAGGCCTCGGCGGTGCCGTACAGCGGTCTGCCGTCGGCGTCCTGGCGCCCGGTGAAAAACTCGGCGATGTCCCGGTACTGCCCCCAGGTGTCCGGCGGCGCCAGCTCGTAGCCGTAGCGGGCGCGGAACTGTGCCCGGTGGGCGGGATCGGCAAACAGATCCTTGCGGTAATAGCCGCTGAACAGGTCGCCATCGATGGTCACAGCGATCCACCTGTCGTTCCAGGTCATCAGCCGTTCGCGGTAGGTGGGGTGGATGTCGTCGAGGCTCTCGTGCCCGGAGATGCTGCGCGGCAGCTCCCTGAGATAGGGTGCGAAATCGCCCGCCCAGGCCGGGGCGTAGAGGATCACGTCATACACCGGCTCCGTGGCGGTCAGGGATTCCAGGTAGGCTTCAAACAGCTTGCCGAAGGGCTTCTGTATCACCCACGCCCGCCCGCCGGTGCGCGCCTGCCAAGTAAGGGCATGGGCCTTTGCCGGAGCACCGATGGCCGAAACGTCTTGTACCCCGACAGTGATCTCGGTACCGGTGAAATCGGCGGGTGGGGTGGCGGCCGAGACCATTGAGCCGGCCAGCCAGGTTCCCAGCCACATCCCCAGCCACATCCCCAGAAAGCGCAGCCAAACGGATAACCGGAAATGGCGGGTAGTCATGAACGATACCTTTTGTCGCATGGATTCAAGTGCGCGTCACTTGCCGAAATAGCGGCAATCCATGCCGGCCTCGTTAAGGGCTCGCGCAAAAATAAGTTTCGGTATTCGGTCGCCACTGGACCCCGCTGGCGGCGTTACGCTTTTTGGCAAGGGAACAGCCATTGCCTGCAAAGCGTGCCTTGCCAGCGTGGCCCAGTTACGCCCTCGGTACTGCGAAATTATTCTTGCGCGAGCCCTAACCAGTGTAACGGCTGAAGTGCGGAACAACTTGATAGACGCCTGTTAGAAAGGCGGGTTTGCCGTTCCCCCCGTTCCGGGATCCGCCTGATCCGGGTGGATTGGACCTGTGGCGGCGCTGTTGGGCGGCTGTGCGTTGCCGGCCTGGTCCGATTTACTGGGGCAATTAACGCACAAATTGTGTTGTTTCGCCCAGCTGATCGTCTGGTCCGGCTCGTCGGTATTTATTAACTTATTGAATAACAACGCTTATCTGTATGGTTGCCTCTCTCGGGCGGTCGCCTGGCCCTGAACATTTCGCGGCGGCGGGGATACCATTCTACCGCTCCAATCCCAAGGGATTTTTACCGTCGCCGGTTACTGGCGTCCGTATGTCCAGGGATGGACGTATGTCGCGAAAGCCATGAGGAGTGGTACAGGGAAGTACCGTCTACGGAGCCGGGGATGCAATGGCCGGGAGCGGCGCTGCCGGGGACAACACGTTTGCCGGCCTCTCCTTTTGTCCAGACTGACAGGTTGCAAAGCAGTTATGCATCTTAATAAATATAACAGTGTCATCAGAACAACTCTCGCCACTTCCCTATTGATTATCAGCCCGGCTCTGCTGGCGGAGGATGCCGTAGAGGCGGAGCCGGTGTCCGCCGAGTCGGTCGACACCATCAGTGTCACCGCCTCGCGGATTGCCCGCGGCACCCGGGAGGTGCCGGCGGCGATCAGCGTGATCGACACCAGGCGCATCGATGCCGAACAGATGCAGAACATCAAGGATGCGATCCAAGGCACCCCCGGGGTGCTGATCGAATCGAAAAACGGTGGCTATGACGCGCGCCTGATCATCCGCGGTGCCGGACAGAAGGCCAATTACGGCGTGCGGGAGATCATGGTCCTGCGCGACGGCGTGCCGATGACCGACCCCGACAGTTTTTCGCGCTTCGATTTCATCGACACCCAGGATATCGAGCGCATCGAGATTACCAAGGGGCCCGGGTCGCTGTATGGCAGCGGTTCGGCCGGCGGCACCATCCAGATCATCTCCAAGTCGGTATTCGATGTGGACGGCAACCGGGTCAAGATCGGCGTCGGCGAGGCGGGGCAGGAGAACCTGCATTTCCGCTACAGCCAGGAGCTGAACGACAGCAACAGCGTGCTGCTGACCGGCTCCCATCGGACCGCCGAAAACAGCTGGCGCGAGTGGAACGAATTCGATACCCAGCAGTTGAGCCTGAAGCACGGTCTGCTGCTGGATGGCGGCGCGACGCTGGAGACCGAGCTGAGCTACTCCCGGGCGGACCTGCAACTGCCCGCCTCGTTGACCGAGAGCGAGTTCGAGGCGTACCGCGACAGCGGCAAGCAGCGCGATACCAGCAGCCAGTGGCAGCACAGCGGGCGCTACTCCACCATCTGGTTCTTCAACAGTCGCTTTGAGCAGGCGTTCGGCGACCTGGTGTTCAAACCGCGCGTCTATTTCAACCGCTGGGACCACTACCATCCGGTCACCGGCGCGATCAACGACAACCCCGGCACCAACGTGTTCGGCAGCGACCTGGAATTCGCCTACAGCCACCGGCTGTGGGGCGACAGTACCCTGGTGGGCGGCGTGACCGCGCGCCTGGACAAGACCGACGGGGCGGAGAAGTACCAATACGCGGATCTCACCACGACCCTGTTTGATCCCCCCGGACCCACGCCGCCGGTCAACCGGATCGTCCGCACCCTCTCCGACCGCAAGGGTGACCTGCTCTCCACCGAGGACGCCGCCAACACCCTGTACGGCCTGTTCCTGCAGGAGACGCTGCGACCGAACGATCGGCTGACCATCGATGCCGGTTTCCGCTTCGACCGGATGAATTTCGATATCGAAGAGATTGCCTATGGAGAATACGACTGGGGCACCAGGAGCTACGACACCTTTGCGGCTCCGGTGACCACCCGGACCGACACCACCTTTGACCTGTTCTCCCCCAAGCTCGGGCTCAGCTATGCCCTGAACGACACCTTCAGCCTCTACGGCATGCTGGCGCAGTCCGGCCAGGTGCCGTCGGAATCGGAGATCCAGAGCAACCCGGACCTGGACGCGGCCAACGCCCGCAACCTGGAGGTGGGACTCAAGGCGCGGGCCCGGGCGTGGAGCCTCGATCTGTCGCTCTACCAAACCCGCGTCAGCGACGAGATCGTCTCGGTGCTCCAGCCCAGCGGCGAGAGCGAGTTCCAGAATGCGGGAGCGACGCTGAAAAAGGGCCTCGAACTGAGCGGCAAGCTGGCCTTGGGCCGGCATCTCTGGCTGGGCGCCAACTACGCCTACAGCGACTACCGGTTCGAGGAGTTCGAGGAGCTGGTGCGCAGCGGCGCCACCCTGACCGCGGTGGACCGTTCGGGCAACCAGACCCCGTTCGTGCCCAATCACCAGTTCAGCCTGAGTCTGGACTACGACCACCCATCGGGCTTCCGGGCGCGTCTGCAGGCCGACAGCTGGGGGAGTTATTACATGGACAACGCCAACACGGAGAAGTATGACGGCTACGACTTCCTCACCAGCCTGATGCTGGGCTACGCATCGAGCCCCCACAGCGTCTCGCTGAACGTGGACAACCTGTTCGACAAGCGTTACGCCACCGAGGTGAAGAAGGACACCAGCGGCACCAAGACCTATTACGCCGGGGCGCCACGCGCCGCCATGCTTACCTACACCTACAGCTTTTGAGCGGAGCGTCGAATGATCAGCTTCAATTGTCGTCCAGCCACTTGGCTCTTTTCGCTACTGCTGTTCGCTGCCACCGGTCCGGCGCCGGCCGGCGCGCAAACCGGAGTCCCCGCCGGCACCGAAGCGAACAAGCCGCCAGTTCCGGCCATGCAACACGGGCGCGGGCCCAAAAAACTCGCGCTGTCCAACGCGGAGGGCGCGCTGGTCACGCTCTGGAAGCCCGATCTGAGCCGGCGTGAACTGGTGCCGAAAATGGGCATGGTCAGCATTCCGCCAACCGGGGTGGATAACTACCACGCCGTCGTGGTGGAGCGTGACTGGTGCAACGTGCGGGAGGCCATCGTGCGCTACGAGTACCTGCGGGGCAAGCCCAGCGGGGAGAGCCCGGGCAAGCTTGCCGCGGCCATCAAGACCCCACTGGAGATCGTGCCGGATCCGATACCCCGGGAACATCATCGCTACTACGCCCGGGCCGAGGCGGGATTCATCGTGCGTTACCGGGACCGGGTGCTGCCCGGCCATCCGGTCGAGCTGACCACCAGCAACGGCACCTCCCTGCACGGGATTTCCGATGGCGACGGACGCGTGGTGTTGCGCATACCGGACGATTTTCCCGACATGGTTCCCGGTGAGCGGGACCGACGCAGCGCCGAACTCAGCATTGCCACGGAGTACCAGACCGGGGGCGTCCGCTACCAAAGCGCCCTGACTGCGGCGTACCGGGTCTCGCCAGAGCACTGGCAGTCGCAGGGCTGGGGCCTTGCCGTGGCCGGTGTCGGTTTCGCCTTCGGCGGCCTGTTGAGCGGCCGGCTCTCGCGTGACCGGAAAGGGGGTGCGAAATGAACCCGCTGAAAAATGTCTCGGTGATTCGCAAGCTGGTCCAGCTCGGCGCCTTCCTGCTGCTGGTCTATGGCAGCACCCTGGGCACCTTCTACCTGGCCGACAAACTCAGCGGCGCGCTGCCGGCCCTGAGCTGCGCCTTCGACATGAACGGTGCCGATATCTGCGCCCTGATCCCGTTTCAGCACCAGATGGACCACCGCCTCGGGCCGGTGATCAGTGCGGGCGGGGAGATTCTCCAGGGGCTGCTGCCGACGCTGATCACCCTGGGTACCTTCCTGCTCTTTTTCGTGGTGCTGAACAAGGCGTTCTGCGGCTGGATCTGTCCGCTCGGCACCTTTCAGGAGCTGCTGCAGATCGCCGGACAGAAACTGGGGCTGCGGCGCAGCGAGTCGCTGGCACCCGGCGTGGTGCAGCGCATGCGACCGGTGAAATGGGCGATCCTCGGTCTGCTGGTGTTCGGTTTTCCGCTACTGACCGGCCTGGGCTACCTCAATCACGACCTGGGGGACCCCTACTGCAGGATCTGCCCCAGCCGTCTCCTCACCACCCTGGCCAACGGCGACAGCAGCGAGCTGGTGGTGGATACGGCGAGCACCACGACCCTCATCCTCTCGCTGATCGCGGACTTCCTGTTCGGGCTGATGGTGGCCCTGGCGCTGACGTTGCGCCAGCCGTTTTGCCGTGTTTGCCCCATGCTGGCGCTGCATGCCGTGTTCAGGAAGCTCGGCCTGCTACGGCTGGTCAAGCAGGCCTCGCCACGCTGCGGCAAATGCGGGTTCTGCGCCAAGGCCTGTCCGATGGATATCCGCGAGATCCACACCGAGATGGAGCAGCGGGATGTCACCTTCGAGGATTGCACCCTGTGCGGTCGTTGCGTGGAGTTTTGCCCTGACCGGGGGGTGTTGCAACTCAAGTACGCCGGGTTACCGCTGTTCCGGGCCGATTCGCACTACTTCAAGCAGCGCAAGAAGGCGCAGGGTGCCTGGGAGAAGGGCAACCTGCGCGCCCTGCTGGCGGCGAAAAAACCGCGCCGGGAGAGCGGCTCATGATGCCCCTGGAGCCGGTGGTGCTCAGC
This sequence comes from Sedimenticola hydrogenitrophicus, assembly GCF_025175675.1. Lineage (GTDB taxonomy): Bacteria > Pseudomonadota > Gammaproteobacteria > Chromatiales > Chromatiaceae > Sedimenticola > Sedimenticola hydrogenitrophicus. Next base: position 95,344 of record NZ_JANIOA010000003.1, on the reverse strand, counting down.
TTCGGCGCCGTGCTGCTGCTCGGCCTGGGGTTCGGTGCCGGGCCGTGCAATATCGCCTGTCTGCCCTACCTGGGGCCGGTGTTCGTGGCCACCGGCAGCGGGCCGCGTAACGCCTGGCGTATCCTGCTGCCGTTCACCGCCGGGCGCCTGAGCGGCTACACCCTGCTGGGGGGCGGCTCCGGCCTGCTCGGCCTGATCGTGCAGGAGTGGATCGCCGCCCCCTGGGTGCGCTGGCTGCTGGGGGCGGCCACCGTGGCGGTGGCGCTCTCCCTGTTGTGGCGCCGCCGGCGCCGCGGGGGAGGGTGCGTCGCCCACCCGGCGAGCGCCGGCCCGACCCGGGTCGCACCGCCGGAAATCCGGATGACAAACGGGGTGGCAACCGGGGCGTCCCTCGGGGCGGCATCCGGACAGGCACAGGCGTTGCTCCCCGGCGGGCTGTTCCTCATGGGGACGGGCATGGCGCTCAATCCCTGCGCGCCGCTGACTACCGTCATCCTGGCGGCGGCGACCAGCGGCAGCGCGTCGGCCGGCCTGCTGCTCGGCTTCGGTTTCGGCAGCGGCGCGGTACTGGTGCCCTCCCTGGTCTTTGCCCTCGGGGTGGCGCATTTCAGTCAACAGCTGACACAGCACATGAATCGCTGGGGCAGCGCGCTGGAGCATGCCAGCGTCGGCCTGCTGTTGCTGATGGGCATGGGCACGGCATTGGGGTGGATCGCACCATGAATATGAGTGAACTGTTGACCCGGGGCGGGCCGGTGGTCTGGGTGCTGGTCGCCTACTCGGCCGTTGGACTGGCCATCGTGCTGGAACGGACACTGCTGTTCCTGCGCCAGCGCGGCCTGCCGCGGCCGCTGCGGGAGCGGCTGCCACGGCTGCTCGAACAGCCGGCGGAACTGGTGGCGAATCGGGTGGCCGCGGATGCCGGACAAGGGCCCGAGTCGCGGATCGTCGAGGCGGTCGTGCTCGCCGACGCCCAGGGTGTGGACGACCTGCGCAGCGTCGGCAATCGCGTACGCGGCCAGGAGTTGCAGCGGATGGAGTTCGGCCTGCGCACCCTGGGCATCCTCGGCAACACGGCGCCTCTGCTCGGACTGCTCGGCACCATCACCGGCATGATCAAGGCCTTCATGGTGATCGAGCAGGCGGGCGGCAAGGTGGATGCCCAGGCGCTGGCCGGGGGCATCTGGGAGGCGATGATCACCACCGGTGTGGGGCTGGCGGTGGCGATACCGCTGCTGATCCTGCTGCATTTCCTGGAAGGCGCGGTGGAGCGACGCAACCAGTCCATGGAGCGGGTCATCGCGCTGCTGCTGGAGCGCCGCGGCGAGGCGTTGCCGGGTGCAACCAGCAGCGAACAGCCGCATCGCTGGGAAGGCATCACCGATGGCGTATGAGCCGCGGCGCCACTCCAGCGGTGTGCTCAACCTGACCCCGCTGATTGATATCGTGTTCCTGCTGCTGGTGTTCTTCATGCTGACCGCCCACTTCATCGAGGAGGAGCGAATCGATATCCGCTTGCCGCAAGCGAGCAGCAGCGATCCGCTGCCGGATGAGCGCTACGTCACGGTGACCCTGGCGCCGGACGGGCGGCTGCTGGTGGACGGAATCGCCACCGACATGGCGGAGCTTGCGGAGGTACTGCGCGGTGCGCTGCACTCGCTCGGGAAGCAGTTTGTGCGGCTGAAGGGGGACCGGCAGGCGGATTTCGGCCAGGCGGTACAGATTATCGATGCCGCCCGCCTGGCCGGCGCGGAGGCCCTGGATATCCAGACCGAGAAGCCGTGATCGCGGGGGATATCAACTGGCGGCTGCTGGCTATTGCCGGTTCCCTGCTGATCCATTTCCTGGTGTTTGGGGATATCTGGCGGAGCCAGGTGATCAGCGCCCCGGAGAACTCCGCGCTGCCCGAGCCCACCACGGTCAGAATCCGTTTCGCCTCAGCGGAGTCGGCTGTGGAACCGGTGGCGGCCGAGCCCGAGCCCGAGCCAGAACCAGAACCGAAACCCGAGCCGAAACCCGAGCCGAAGCCGAAGCCAAAACCGAAGCCGAAGCCCAAACCTGAAGCGGAGCCGGAGCCGCCAGCGGAACGGGCACGGCTGGTCGAGAGTGTCCCAGCGGACGCGGCGCCGCCCGCCCGGTCTGCGCCGCCGGCACCGACCGTCGCGGACCGGCCCGATCCGTCCGCGTTGCGGGAGCACTACATCGCCCGGCTGTTGCGGCATATCGAGAAATACAAACACTATCCGCTGCCGGCGCGAAAGCGCGGTATCGAGGGGCTGGTCCAGGTGAGTTTCACCCTGTCGGCGAATGGCCGGATCGATGACCTGCGGGTTGAGGGCGAGCACAACCTGCTCAACAAGGCGACCCGGCGCGCCCTGCAGCAGGCGCTGCCGCTGCCCGAGTTGCCGGCGGCCCTGGCGCTGCCGGTGCGGCTGGGTTTCAACCTGAAATATTCGCTGTCGCGTAACTACTTATCCGGTCGGTAAGTGATTGGTCTGCCTTGCCGGCCTCACACGATGGCTTATCCCCTCGAATCCGGCCCCATTTTCAGCGCCTGCCCAAACTCGCTTCGCTCAAACAAGGGCAGGCTTGAATCTGAAAAAGGGACCGGATTCGAGGCGCCATCAAGATTGGCCAACAAGGCAGACCAATCACCCCGTGAGTAGTGACGCTGTCGCTATGAAGGGGGAGGGGCGGCCCGGCGTTTGGAACCGAACTCGGAGGCTTGAGTGATGAGACGTGTCAGAGGTATTTTTCGCCGTGCCCGCATGCTGCTGGCCGGCCTGCTGTTGCCGCTCGCCGGCCAGGCGGCCGAGCCGAGGTTCCACGACCTGCAGGGAAACGAGCGCCATTTTGGCGAATTCCGGGACAAGTGGGTGCTGGTCAACTACTGGGCCACCTGGTGCGCGCCCTGCCTGGAGGAGATCCCCGAACTGGCCCGTTTCCATGCGCGACACCAAGACAGGGATGCGCTGGTCGTCGGCGTCAACCAGGAGGGGTTTGACCCGGAGACCCTGGCCACCTTCATGCGCGAGCAGGGCATCAATTATCCCGTCTGGACCTCGACCCCTTCACCGCGGACCGCGCTGGGCCCGCTGTCCGGATTCCCCACCTCGTTCCTGATCTCGCCCCGGGGCAAGGTGGTTGCCAGGCAGGCCGGTGCGGTCTCCGCGCGGATGATCGAGCGCTTCATCGAGCAATACGATTCCTCTACACCCGGCTTCTGAGCCGACGCCGATTACCCGGTTATGGGCCGACCAAACCATTATCGCGGGTGCAGCCACTGGGGCAACAGAGTGTAGAGATCCAGGCCATCGGCGCCGCTGACCGGAGCGCCATGCCGGAAACATAACGATACAAAGCGACAACTCAATATCAACCGGCCGGAAACGTCACGGCGTTAACCTGTTCCTCGCTGAATCTGTAAACGGGCGAAGGCCCATAATCGAGTGACAAGGAGATCCATCATGGAAACCGCAGTGGCAGAACAGATTGAAAACGGGCGTTATGCGCAGTGTATCGCGGCATCGAAAAAGGTCTATTGGGATATCGATAATGATGTGATTCGCGGACGCGAATTCGATTTTTCCAAGCGCTTCCTGCCGGATACCCTGTCGAAGGTCGATGAGCTGGAATTTCTGGGCGAGGACGAGAAGCGCTTCATGACCCAGGTGCAGGGGCGAACCTACGCCAACACCTTCGGCTTGGTGGAACGCTTCATCAGCGCCAAGGTACTGGAGGTTAGCCGTGATCACTGGCTGGGTGACCAGACGGCCCTGGAGGCGCTGGTCCGTTTCAGCAATGAAGAGCTGAAGCACCAGGAGCTGTTCCGCCGCATCGAGCGGATGGTGGGACGGGGTATGCCCGCGGGCTACTCCTACCGGCCGCAACCGAACGATGTCGCCGGGGCGGTGCTGAGCAAGTCCACCTGGTCGGTGCTGGCGCTGACCTGCCACATCGAAATCTTCGTGCAGGCGCATTATCGGGAGAGCATCGATCCGGTGCAGCAGGTCGATGGCCTGTTCAAGGATGTGTTCCGCTATCACTGGATGGAGGAGGCCCAGCATGCGACCCTCGATGAGCTGGAGTGGCAACGCGAGGATGACAAGCTGAGCGCGGCCGAGCGTGACCAGGCGGTGACCGATCTGATCGCGCTGGTGGGGGCCGTAGACGGCATCCTGCAGATGCAGTCAAAGGCCGACACGGAATATTTTGTCGCTGTCAGCGGTCGTATGTTCAGCGCTGACCAGCGGCAACGTATCGAGGATACCGTGCTCAAGGCGTACCGCTGGCAGTACATCGTCTCCGGCGTGCAGCATCCGCGATTCGCCGCCAGGCTGGGTAGCCTGATCAGCGAGGCGCAGATGCAACGCATCGGCGAGGCGTTGGCCGGTATCATGGGCTGAGAGCGGTTTGCCGGGTGCCGGGCACCCGGACGAAGCAAGACGGGAGGCGCTGCCTCCCGTCTTGCTTCGCTATGCCAGGCGACGCCGCCGCTGTCGCAGCGCGGGCCCTTAGTGCTGCAGTATTTCCTGGATCATCTCCAACAGCTCACGCTGATCGACCGGTTTGTTGAGCAGACCGTCCACCCCCAATTCGGCAGGCGTTTTTCCCGTCAGGATGTCGCTGAAACCGCTGAACAGTATGACCGGCAGGCCCGGACGGGTGGCCTTGAGCCGGTAGGCGAGTTCCATGCCGGTCATTTGCGGCATGATCTGATCGGTGATCACCAGATCGCAGCCCAGGTTGTCGTCCTGGAGCAGATGCAGCGCCTGGACCCCATCGCGGACCTCGGTGACATCGAGTCCGCGGATTTCCAACAGCTCGCGCATGAACTCCCGCACGCTCGCTTCGTCATCGACCACCATTACCTTGCCCCGCAGGCCCCGGGTGGCCGCTTCGTCCGCATCCTCAGCGTCGGCGGCGGGATTGGGGATCGCGCCAGTTGCGGCAGGGAACAGTACGCGAAACCGCATCCCGCCCTCGGGCCTGTTCTCCACCATCAGGTGGCCGCCGTGGTCGTGGACGATACCGTGGGTGGTCGACAGGCCCATCCCGCTGCCCTGGCCCACCTCCTTGGTGGTGAAAAAGGGCTCGAACATCCGCTCCAGCACCTCCGCGGAGATACCGGGTCCGGTGTCGGCGACCGCCAGCTCGACAAACCGTCCCTGCAGGTCCTGGCGGCACGAGGCGCAGATCGCGTGGTGTTCCAACCGCTGGCTGATGCCGATGCTGATCTCGCCGACGCCCTGCATGGCATCGCGGGCATTGATACAGAGATTCATCAGCACCTGTTCGAATTGAATCGGATCGATCATCACCGGTGCCACCCCGGTGTCGGCGTTGATATGGATGCGCACCGACGACGGGAAGGTGGAGCGGAACAGATTGACCGACTCCTCGACCAGGCGCGGCAGCGCCAACGGGCGTGGTTCCCCGCGCTGGCCGCGGCTGAAGGTGAGCATCTGGCGGATCAGATCGCGTGCCCGTTCCCCGGCGGTGAGAATCTGCCGCAGATATTTCCCCAGTTTCTCGTCGCCGGCCGGTGCGGCGTGCTCCATGCCGATCTGCGCGTAGCCGAGAATGCTGGTGAGAATGTTGTTGAAATCGTGGGCGATGCCGCCGGTGAGATGCCCGATGGCCTCCATCTTTTGCGCCTGACGCAGTTGTTGTTCGAGCCGGGAACGGTCGGCTTCGGCCTTGCGCTGCTCGGTGATGTCGCGCAGGTAGCCGACAAAAATATCCCCATCCGCTCCCTGGGCGACCGCGATGGCCAGTTCGGCGGGGAATTCGCTGCCGTCGGCGCGCAGCGCGTTGACCTCGACCCGCCGACCCAGAAACGGTCCGCCACCGGATTCCCAGTAGCGCTGCAGCCCCCGCTGGTGCGCCTCGCGGTGGGCCGGCGGGATCAGCAGTTCCGCCAGCGGTTTGCCGATGACTTGCGCACGCGGATGGCCGAAGCAGCGCTCCGCTGCCGGGTTGAACTCGATGATGCGGCCCTGGGAATCCATACTGATGATGCAGTCCAGTGCCGCCTCCACGGTGGCGCGCAGCCGGTCCTCACTCTTGCGTATTGCCGCCTCGCGCAGTTTCCGCTCGGTGATGTCGCGTTTGATCGCCAGTACATGGGGCGTGCCTTGATAATCCATGGCCACTAGATGGGCCTCCATGTCCAGGACCCGTCCGTCCTTGGTGATCTCGCGGGTCTCTTCTATATGGTCCTTGCCGGCATTGGCCGGTTCTGCATACCAGCCGCTGCGCACGCGGCTGATAAAACGCTCCAGTACCGGGTGGGCATCCGGGTGAAAGCGCTGGTGCGGATCCATATTGAGGAGCTCCTGTTTGGAGTAGCCGTAGAGGTTGACGAAGGCCGGATTGATGTCGACGATGCGGCCTTGAGAACTGTACAACACCATGCCGTCAGCGGATGCCTTGAAAATGGCGCGATACTGCTCCTCGCTGGCGCGCAGCGCGTCTTCGCGCAGCTTGCGTTCCGAGATATCGCGTACAAAGGCCAGCAGATGCGGTTGGCCTTGATACTCCATCGGCACACCGTTGACCTCCACGTCAAACAGCGTGCCGTTCTTGCGCCGGTTGATGGTGACGACATGAAACGGCTTGTCGGCTTTTACCGTTTCGATAAATCGATCGAACTCCTGGCGATGGTTGGGATGAATCAGCAGGCGTGGATCGAGCGCCAGCAGTTCTTCTTTCGAATAGCCGTACATCCGCATGAAGACCGGATTGACATCCACCAGCTGCCCCTCCGCGCTCCACAGCGTGACCCCGTCCACCGAGGCATTAAAAATGGCGCGGTACTGCTCTTCGCTGGCGCGCAGCGCCTCCAGTGCCTGCTTGTGTTCCGATACATCCCGTGAAAAGGCGAGAATGCGTCGCTGCCCGGCAAGCACCGCCGGTTTCAGCACCACATCATCCCAGTGCAGGCTGCCGTCCTTGTTGCGCCGGTGCCATTCGAAACGTACCGTCTCATTCCGTCTGGCGCACTCAATCAGACGCAGGGCATCTTCCGGGGTATACGGCGGTTCGCCGGAGCTGAGCATGCCGATATCGATCTGCCGCATCTCTGCGCGGCTGTAACCATAGTTGGCGCAGGCCTTGGGATTGACGTCGACAATGGCTCCGGTAGCAAAATCATGAATGAAGATGGCGTCTTCGCTGTTTTCGAAAATCTCTCTATAGTTGGCCTCCGAGATGCGCAATGCCCGATCGCTGCGCTGACGCTCGATCTCCGCGGCAGCCCGTACCGAGTAGATCCGTAACATGGACTCGGTCACCTGCCGGTCGCTGAGTGCCTTGTCGTGGGCCACGCCGATCAGTCCCAGGGGGCTGCCGTCGGAGCCATACAGGGGATAGGCGGCATAACTCTCGAAGTCGAATTCGCGCATCATCCGGTCGGCGGGAAACCGTCGCTGCAGATCGCGGGGAATGAACTCGAAGTGCTTGCCGAAGACCTTTTCACAGGGTGTCCCGGCCAGCGCATACTCCACATCATAGAAGAAACCGCCGCGCAGATAGGCGGCGATAATGCGGGCGCTCCCCGGCTGCCCGCTGCGCAACCGGGCGATGAATGCAAATTCCGTGTCGAGTGTCACGGCGAGATATTTCACCAGCTGTTCGAAGACCTCGCTGCGTTTGGCACCCGACACCGCCAGTGCGGCGTTACTCAACGCGTCCTCGGTGCGCTTGCGGGTGGTGATGTCGGTGGCGATGGTACAGAGGGCATTAATTTTTCCGTCGCCATCAAACAGGGGTATACGTGAGGTGAGGTAGGTGCGGCGTATCCCCCCGGTAATCAGCTGTTCCTCGGTTTCGGAATGTCGCCCGCTAGCCAGCACCTGTTGATCATGCAGATGGATCTGCTCGGCGAGCTCCGGCGGCAGCACGTCAAACACCGTCTTGCCCAGGGGCTGGATGCCGGCGGCGGCGAAGATACGTTCGAGCCGCTTGCTGACCCGCAGAAAATACCCCTGGGGGTCGCGCAGGGCGATGATCAGGTTGGAGTTGCGAAGCAGCTGGACGATGAAGGATTCGCCCGCCGGATCGGCGGCGCTATACACGATCTTATAGGATTCCACCTGCGTCTCCTTCAATGCACCTGACGGTTTCCGGATAAGTTTAGCGTGCAACGGTCCGGACGCTGATCGCCGATACAAAACTGAAACAATCGAAACCCAACGGTAACCCGGGCGGCCGGCAACGACCGGCCATGGCCGCGTCACCCTGGCGCAAGGCGTTTAGGCCGGAGATTCAAACGGCAGCGGTGGGAACAAACATATAGCCCGCGCCGCGCACGGTGCGAATCACCTGGGGTTTGCTTGGGTCGGGTTCGATCTTGCGGCGCAACCGTGCAATGCGGATGTCGATGCTGCGATCGTAGGGGTCCCAGTCGCGGTTCTGGGTCAGGTTGAGGATCTGGTCGCGGCTCAGCACCCGGTTGGGTCGGGTACCGAAAATCCTCAGCAGGTCGAACTCCATGCTGGTGAGGGCGATCTCCATCCCGTCCGCGTCAAACAGGCGCCGGGAGTCGAGATGCAGGCGACAGGGGCCAATGCGAATCTGCTCCGGTTCAGCGGCCGGTACTGTCGGGGCGACGGCCGGCCGGGCGCGACGCAACACGCTCTTGATGCGGGCCAGCAGTTCCCGGGTATCGAACGGTTTGGCGACATAGTCGTCGGCACCGATCTCCAGGCCGATGATGCGATCGATCACCTCTCCCGAGGCGGTGACCATGATGATCCCGGTATCGTGACGCTCGCGCAGGTAGCGGGCCAGGCTGAGCCCATCCTCGCCGGGCAGGGTGATATCCAGCAGCACCAGGGCCGGGGTCTCCGATTGCAGCAGGGCGCGCATCGACTCGCCGTCGGCCGCCCCGAGCACCCGATAGCCCTGGCTGGAGAGATAGTCGACCAACATCTCCCGTACCTGGGTGTCGTCGTCCACGACTAAGAGGGTCTCGCGCTCACCCATCATGGCAAACCGGCAGCTGACATTAGCCAATGTATAGGCAGTGGGCCGGGAAACTGCAAGGGGCGGGGTGGGCGTGCCCCGGTCCGTCAGGCCGGTGCGGGGCGGCGCCGGGTGAGCACGATGGCAATGCCGCCAAGAATGGCGATGGAGGCGATCAGCAGGCGCGGGGTGACCGCCTCCGAGAGCAGCAGCACGCCGCCAAAGGCGGCGATCACCGGTACCGAGAGCTGTACCGTGGCGGCGCTGGTGGCGCTCAGTCCGCGTAACGCCGCGTACCAGAGCACGTAGCCGAGGCCGGAGGCGATGGCACCGGAGGCGACGGCAATCGCCAGGCCGTGGCTACTGAAATGGAACCGGTCAAGAAACAGCAGGCTCAGCAGCAGCCCCAGGGGTACCGCCAGCAGAAAATTGCGGGCGGTGGCGTGCAGCGGGTTGGCCACGCCGCGTCCACGCAGCGAGTAGATGCCCCAGCCGATGCCCGCCAGGCCCATCAGCAGCGCGCCGGCCGGCTCCGGCGCGGTCACCCCGGGTGAGACCAGATAGACCAGTCCGGCCATGGCCAGGGTCAGCCCGACCCAGGCCATGGCCGGGAAGGATTCGCCAGCGCGCAGGCCGGCGAAAAACATGGTCAGCTGGACCACGCCGAACAGGACCAGGGCGCCGGTGCCGGCGCTCAGCGTGAGGTAGGCGAAGGAGAATGCGGCGGCGTAGAGAAACAGCATGCCGGCAGCCAGCCAGTCGCTGGACTGGGTGCCGTTTGCCGGGCCGCCGCGCCAGCGCACGATCAGCCACAGCATCAACGCCCCCGATGCCAGCCGCACCGTGGTGAAGCTGGCCGCGTCAATGGCCTGTTCCCCCAGGGCCAGGCGGCACAGCAGGGAGTTGGCGGCAAAGGCCAGCATGGTCAGCGCGGTGAGTGACAGGGTCTTCAGATCGGCTGTTTGGGTCATCGGATTATCCTGTCGACTTTGTCGGACTCCGCCGCTGTTTCCGATATGGGGCGGCTAGCTTTCGGGTGGGAGGAAGCCGCTCCGAGGCAATCTGAAAAAGTGGGCCTAATCGAGCCGGATCTTCTGCTCCATCGGCAGGGCCGGATTCGGCGCCCACTCGGCGGTGGAGCCGTCATAGAGACGCGCCTGGTCGTTGCCCAGCAGTTCATGGGAGACGAACCAGGCCAGTGAGGTGCGGTGGCCGGTATGGCAGAAGGAGATCTGTTCACCCTGCAACGGCACCCCGGCGGCCTGATAGATGCGTTGCAGGTTTTCTGGGCTGTGGAAGCTCGCCCCGCCGTTGACGGTGAGCCAGTCGAAGGGCAGGTTCAGCGCCCCGGGCAAGGTGCCGGGGCGTGCCTTGGGGTCGCTGCGCAGCCCCAGGTACTCGCCGACACTGCGGTTGTCGATCAGGGTGACACTGCCCAGCGCGGCGTTGACCTGATCGGCCGTGACCAGGTACTCCGTGCGGGGTTGCGCCTTGAAGGTTTTTTTGACCGGTGGGTTGGGCTGGCTTTCCAGCGGGTGGCTGCGCTCCTGGGCATAGGCGATGAGACCGCCATCGAGGATGGAGACGGCATCATGGCCCAGGGCCTTGAGCGTCCAGTAGACCCGGGTGGCGGAGGCCAGTTCGCCGGCACCGCGTCCGGTCACCACCAGCACCACCCGGGTTTGGTTATCGATGCCCAGGCCGCCGATGAGCTGTTCCAGTGCCGCCACCGGCGGCAGCATCTGCGGGGTTCCCTTGGCATCGGATTTGCGCCAGTCGGCGTAGTTGCTGTGGACGGCGCCGGGGACATGGAATTTCTGGTAGGCGGGCGGCGGTTGCAGATCCAGCACCAGCAGATCCGGCTTGCCCAGATTGCCGGCCAGCCAGGCCCCATCCACCAGCGGCTGGCCGGCCAGTAGTGGCGACGCCACACAGAATAACAGTACCAGTAACAGGTAGAAGGGGCGGAAGGGCTTTGTTTTCATTGCATAGGTTCCTGTACGGTAAATACTCACGGGGTGATTGGCCTGCCTTGCCGGCCTCACACGATGGCTTGTCTCCTCGAATCCGGCCCCATTTTCAGCGCCTGCCCAAACTCGCTTCGCTCAAACAAGGGCAGGCTTGATCTGAAAAAAGGGCCGGATTCGAGGCGCCATCAAGATCGGCCAACAAGGCAGGCCAATCACTCACAGACCGGCTGAGTAGTTTGTCTGGAACCGCGTGTATCGGCGATCGGCAGTGCAGAGACCCTATGACAGAGACAGATAAAGAGATCGAATCGCAAAAGCGGAACCTCTGGTATATCCGCCGTAATGGCCAGATCAAGGGGCCCTACCCCTGTGGCGGCGTGCGGCGTTTCGTCCTGCTCGGGCGGGTCACCCTGGAGGATCAGGTAAGCAACGACCGGAAACAGTGGCGTCCCGTCTCCCAGGTACCGGAGGTTATCCCCCCGGAAATCAGGAAGGCGCTGGCGAATGGTGAAACGGATCTGCTGATCGCATCGCGTCTGCGCGAGGATGAGCGCAATGGCCGTGAGCGCAGAGTCAGCGGCGATGATGCGGAATTCAAAAAGCGCAGAAAGGGCGAGCGTCGCCAGGCTGAACTGGAAATCATGCAGCACCATCGCCAGGCCAAGACCGATCTGCTTGAGCGGCGGCGTAAAAAGCCGTTGCCCGTGACCGCCATGGGAGTGGTCGGTGCCCTGGTGGTGCTGGCGGTTGGTTTTGGGCTCTATCTGGGGGCGCCTGAGCCGATCCCTGATCCGGACTGCAGCGCCCAACCGGTCCCCGGGGTCAACTGGCGTAACTGTAAACTGGAAGGTGTACAGCTGGGTGCCGCCGAGCTGGATCGCGCGCTGCTGAACAATAGCCTGCTCCGTCAGGCCGGACTGTCGGGCAGTAAACTGAATGACAGTGACATGCAATATGTCGATCTGTCCGGGTCCGACCTGAGCTATGCGGAACTGAAGCGTGCCCTGATGAAGGGGGCCTCCCTGAGAAACGCCGATCTCTCCTATGCGGACCTGAGCGAGGCGGATCTCAGTTTTGCCGATCTCACGGGTGCCAATTTCGGCGGCGCGAAACTGCAGCAGGTGCGCCTGGATAACGCCATCTGGATCGACGGCGCGCAGTGCCTGCCGGGATCGGTCGGAGTCTGCCGGGTCGGAAAATAACCTCCGCCACGCGGCGACTTCAACCGCGAAGAGGCAACAGACGTAGGGTGGATAAGCGACAGCGCATGCCATCCTCAGGTCCGTAAACGGTACATCCCTGTACCACTCCTCACCATGGCTACTGCCGGCGCAGGGCATCAGGGAAAGGATTCGGTGGTGTAGCGCGAGACGCGCATTTTTTCCGACCAGTAACCGGCCGGCAGGCCGGCCTTGAGCTTCAGTTGTCTGACGAATTCCCGTGGCTCCGGCAGCTGTCTCCATACGGACGGAAGAAAGGTGCCGCGATGCAGATCCTCCTCCAGGATGAGGCCGTCTTCCCCAGGGTGCAGCATGCCGATCAGCTCCTCCTCGGAGGCGACGGTCAGCGGGTATGCCGGCGTCAACAGGGAGATATGGATCTCCAGTTGGGGCAGTTCGGCGGCGCAGAGCGCAGTAAACCGCGGGTCATCAAACGCCGCCGAGTAGGCGTTGGCCGCCACATCCAGAACGGTCGCCTGGGTCGCCTCCAGGTGGCCTATGCAGCCGCGCAGCTGTCCCTGCAACAGCAGGGTGACGAAGGAGGCACGCGGCTCCTGCAGCGGGGGTGGGTAGGCGGCGCTGTCCACCGGCAGCGGGTGATGATGCTGCAATCCGTAGCGGATGGATTGTTCGGCAAGCCACAGGAGCGTTTTCCTGTCTTTATCGCAGAGTGGGGGGGTGTCGGTATCAGGAGAAGACATAGGCCCCGTATCCAACTACCCGGTCCCGGGAGCCGGCGGTATCTCCCGAATTGCGCAGGTCGATCGTGCGGGCCTTCAGGCCATGTTTTTTCGCCACCAGCAGCAGGCCGCTCACCGGGGTTCTGCCACAGGCACTGTGATAGGTGAGGTCTTCCGGACGCAACGCCTCAATGGCCTGGGAGGTCTCCCGGTCCATCGCCGCTGCACTGGCGTAATCCAGGTAGTGGCTGAGGTCCGAGCTGATGACGATCAGGCTCTCGTCGCCACCCCAGAGCCGTTCGATGATCTCCGCCACCTGCTCGGCAGTGGCATCGCCTACCAGCAGGGGGACGATGCTGAACCGCTCCAGCGTCTCCTGCAGGAACGGCAGATGGACCTCGATACTGTGCTCTTCCTGGAAGGCCGGATCATTCAACTGCAGAGACTCCAGTCCGTTCAGTTCATCCAGGGCGCCACGGTCGACCGGAATCAGCCCCAACGGGGTCTGGAATTGGCTGGCCGAGCTGTAGGCTATACCCGCGAAGGCGACCCGGTGTGACGGTGCCAGGAGTATCACCCGGGTGATCCGCGAGGCGGCCAGTTTCAGCCTGGCATAGGCGCTGCCGGCAACCGGACCGGAGTAGATATAGCCGGCATGGGGGGCGATCAGCGCCTTGGGTGCGGGCTCGGGCCCGCCGGCAGCCGCGGCGAGGTATTGCTCGATCTGTTGATGAAGTACCGCGGCCTCTGCCGGATAGAAGAGGCCGGCCACGGCGGGTGATTTGATCCTGTTCATGCGTGCGGGTCCTGGTTCTTATCGGCAGGAAAAACAGCCGATGTTTCACTCATTAAAATATAGCAGTCAGGTGACCCGGCTACAGGCGGCGCCCGACAGACACCTGGATGCGCTTAGTTCTACTTTGTCAGATTCTGGTGCTGTGCGGAGAGCTTCCGGGTGAAAGGATTTCAAGACACGCCATAATCCCTGGGGGCTCGGCGGCGGCATGGCATCCTCGGCTCCGTGAACGGTACATCCCTGTACCACTCCTCCTGCCGCCGACGGTCTTGGAATCCTTCCCCCCGAAAGCCCTGAGGAAGCCGATCCGAATTAATCTGACAAAGTAGAATTAGGGCCGAACCGGGTTCGGCGTAGCGATCATCGCCCTTACCAGATACTGCCGCTGATCGAGGGTGGAGGGTGGTCATCCTGATTGCCATGGCGTACGCCATTCTGCGTCAGCGACTGCAATTGCCGGTTAAGCAGCTTCAGGAACGTATTGGTATATTCAGTATCGGGCGGGGCCAGCATCAGTCCCAGGCCCTGCCCCGAGCGGTGCACCACGAATGCCGACATGCAGTGTCGGGTGCCGAGGCACTCCACGCATATCTTTACCAGCGGATTGCGCCGTAACCTGACGATCTCGTGCTTGTCCATCGGACTGATCTGCAGAAACAGCCCGTCCAGACTGATATTCTCAGTGGTGTAGGTTCCCCACCACTCTCCGCCATGCCAAAGGCTGACGGAGAGGGATTCCTTGATTCTCGGGCAATAGCGGTGTTCCATACGGTAGCGTCTCCATGATTGTGCTTCCTTTTTGAGGGTTCCCCGGGCCCTTTTCTGGCACTAGCTTTGCAACTGGTGCGTCAGCCTATTCTGGCAAATAGAACTGCCCCTCCCGATAGGGGAATCCCCCATTCATGGATCGGGGGATTATCTTAACCGTACATTTATTGATGTATATCTGTATTTCTGCTTATCGGCTGTCTCTAGAATAGGACATCACGCGCAACCGGACGCTACGGTGGACAATCATGGCAATGAAAAAAAATGACTTGATACCACCTGCAGGGCAGGCGCGGATTCTCATCGTCGACGACCACCCCCTGGTGCGCGCCGGCTTCCGGGCACTGATCGGCGACGAGCCGGACCTGGCGGTCTGCGGCGAAGCGTCCGGTTTCACGGATGCGATGCGCCTGGCAGCCGACCAGCAACCGGACGTGGTGATTGTCGATCTCTCCCTGGCCGAGGGCAGTGGCCTGGAACTGGTCAAACATCTGCACACGCGTCTGCCGGAGGTGCGTCTGCTGGTCTGTTCCATGCATGACGAATCCCTGTTCGCCGAACGCGCTCTGAAAGCGGGCGCCCGTGGTTACATCAACAAGCAGGAGGCAACCGACCATGTGGTGGACGCCGTGCACCAGGTGCTGCGCGGGGAGATCTACCTGAGCGATGCCATGACCCAGCGCGTACTGCAGGCGGAGGGGGGCGTTCAGCTGGGTTCCGTGGAGGCGCTCACCGACCGTGAACTGGAGGTATTCAGCTTGATCGGCCAAGGCATCGGCACCTCACGGATCGCCGAGCAACTGCACCTCAGCGTCAAGACCGTGGAGAGTCACCGGGAAAAGATCAAGAAAAAGCTCAAACTCCTCTCCGCCACCGAATTGTCACGCTACGCCACCCAGTGGTCGCTGGAACGCAACTGACCGGTTATGTGCGGCAATCCGGGTGCTCATATCAAAACCCCGCGCCGGTCCCATCCGATGATCGGCCATGATTGACCGGCACCCGCCCTCCATGACGGACCCGTGGCAGCGGATTGCCGCACTGGAAGCGGAGAATCGACGCCTGTGCGAGAGCGAGGGGGGATTCCGCGCCCTGTTCGAGCAGGCACCGGTCGGCATCTGCCGGGTCTCCCCGGAGGGTAAACCCACCCATGTGAACCGGGCGCTGCAACGGATGCTCGGTTATAGCGAGGCGGAGCTGTGCGGCCGCCACGTCACCGAGTGGACCCCTGCCGAGGACGTGACACAGGGATTGCGCTGGATCGATCGGGTGCGCAAGGGCCGGATCGACAGCTTCAGTATGGAAAGTCGTTTCCGCTGCAAGGACGGCCGGACCTTCTGGGCGCGGACTTCGCTCGCCGGGGTACGCGATGCGCGGGGTAAAGTGACCTGCTTCATCGCGGTCATGGAGGATATCCAGGCGCGCAAGCAGGGCGAAACGGCGCTCGCCGAACAGGAGGCACGCTACCGCGCGGTGATCGAGACCGCCGCGGACGGTTTCTGGATGCTGAACAGGGAGGGCCGCCTGCTGGCCGTCAATGATGCCTATGTGAGCCGCTCGGGCTACAACCGGGAGGAGCTGCTCGGCATGACGGTTGCCGACCTGGGAACCCGGGAGTCACAGGAGGAGATAAAAAGACATATCGAGACCGTGGTGTACCAGGGCTGCCATCTGTTCGAAACCCGCCATCGCAGCCGGGATGGCAAAGTGTGGCCGGTGGAGATCAACGTCTCCTACTCGCCCGGGGGTGGGGGTCTGCTGTTTGCCTTCGTCCGTGATATCAGCGAACGCAAATCGTTGGAGCGGCGGATTATCGAAGCGAGCACCGCCGAGCAGGAGCGTATCGGCCGCGAGATCCACGATGGTCTCGGTCAGCAGTTGACCGCGCTCTCCATGTTGGCGCGCAGTATCCAGCACCGGCTGGATGCCAGTGGCCTGAATAAGCTGGCGGGGGATCTGCAGGAGCTGGGGGGACATCTGCAGGCCGCACTGGAAGAGACCCGCGCCATCGCCCGCGATCTGATCCCGGTCGAGTTCGATCCCGAGGGGCTGGTGGACGCGCTGGTCAAACTCACCGATCGGGTCCGCCTCAGCAGTGGCATCGCGTGTTGCTGTCGGCAAGCGGGCCCGGTACGGGTCGAGAACAGCACCGTGGCGATGCAGCTCTACCGCATCGCCCAGGAGGCGCTGCACAACGCCATCAGGCACGGGCGGCCGCAACGGATCGAGGTCGGTCTGGAGGGCGGCTCCGACGGCCTGTTGTTGAGTGTGCAGGACGACGGGATCGGCATCGGCCCGGAGCGGGACCACGGGAAATGCCTGGGGTTGCGTACCATGCGCTATCGGGCGAATAGCATCGGTGCCCGGCTCAGCATTTCCCCGGCCGCTGGCCGGGGGACCCTGGTACGTTGCGCGGTACCGGTCGCGGAGAGCTGGTGATCAATGCCCCATTGGTCTAGGATTTTGATAGAGGGTCTGCATCCACAGCGTGGTTCAGATCGCGGAGGTTGAAAATGCCGGCACCGATCACTGATTATCCCACCAAATACTGGCATCGGGTCGATGAGACCCGGGTGCAATGCGATCTCTGCCCGCGTGAGTGCAAAATCAAGGAGGGGCAGCAGGGACTCTGTTTCGTGCGCGCCTGTCATGACGGCAAGATCGTCCTCACCACCTATGGGCGTTCCAGCGGTTTCTGTATCGATCCGATCGAGAAGAAGCCGCTGAACCACTATCTGCCGGGCACCCCGGTGCTGTCATTCGGCACGGCGGGCTGCAACCTGAGCTGCCGGTTCTGCCAGAACTGGGACATGAGCAAATCCCGCGAAATGGATACCCTGGCCGATGCCGCCATGCCGGCGGATATCGCCGCCAGGGCCAGTCGGTTGGGCTGCCGCAGTGTCGCCTTTACCTATAACGATCCGGTGATCTTCATGGAGTACGCCGTGGATACCGCGATCGCCTGTCATGAACTGGGAATCAAGGCCGTCGCGGTGACGGCCGGCTACATCTCGCCGGAACCGCGGGTGGAGTTTTACAAGCACATGGATGCCGCCAATGTCGATCTGAAATCCTTCAGCGAGAAGTTCTACCACAAATTGACCGGCGCCCACCTGCAGCCGGTACTGGACACCCTGGTCTACCTGAAGGAGCAGACCCGGGTCTGGTTCGAGCTGACCAACCTGCTGATCCCCGGAGAAAACGACAGTGACGAAGAGCTGAACCAGATGACCCGCTGGGTGGTGGAGAATCTCGGCCCCGACGTGCCGATGCACTTCTCCGCCTTCCATCCGGACTGGAAGATGCTGGATCATCCGCCCACCCCGCCGGAGACCCTGACGCGCGCCCGGGAGATCGCCCTGAGTAACGGGGTGCACTATGCCTACACCGGCAATGTGCATGACGCCAGTGGCGGCAGCACCTACTGCACCGGTTGCGGCAAGCTGCTGATCGAGCGTGACTGGTACGAACTGGGCGAGTGGCACCTCACGGCGGATGGTCACTGTGAGTACTGCGGTACCGCCTGTCCGGGCGTATTCGAGGAGACCCCCGGAAGCTGGGGTGCGAAACGGGTACCGGTGCGGATGGGCGATTGGTGATTAGGGCTGCAGATCACAAGATTGACGCTGGATAGGCGAGCCCGGTTCCGGGATAATGCCGGCTTTTTGCAGGAAACTATACCGGCATGTGGTTCAAGAACCTCCAGATTTTCAAGCTCCTCACCCCTTTCGAACAGACCCCCGAAGCACTGCATGAACAGCTGACCGAACGCGCGGCAAGGGATTGCGGCAGCCTCGAACTCTCTTCCTTCGGCTGGCAACCGCCACTCGGCCGGGGTGCGGAGTTGCTGACCCATGCGGCAAACGGCTGCATCATGATCTGCGCGCGGCGCGAAGAGCGACTGCTTCCCGCCTCCGTGGTCCGCGAACTGCTGGACGAGAAGATTGCCGCGCTCGAAGAGGCGGAGGCGCGCAAGGTGCGGCGCAAGGAGCGCGAAGAACTCAAGGATGAATTGATTTTCGAGCTGCTGCCGCGCGCCTTTGTCAAATCATCCCGCCACTACGCCTATATCGACACCGAAGCAAACTGGCTGGTGGTGGATGCCTCCAGCGCCAAGCGGGCGGAGGAGTTGGTCAGCCTGTTGCGCGAGACGCTGGGTACCTTGCCGGCCAAGCCGCTGGATGTGGCCCAGGCACCGGCGTCGATGATGACCGCCTGGCTGAACGGCTCCGAATCATCGGCGGAGTTCCTGATTCAGGATGAGTGCGAGCTGCGGGATACGGTCGAAGAGGGGGGGATCATCCGCTGCAAGCGGCAGGACCTGGAAGGTGATGAGCTGCGAACCCACCTGGAGGCCGGCAAGCAGGTGGTGAAACTGGCCCTGGAGTGGGGCGAGCGGCTGGGATTTGTGCTGTCCGATGACCTGTCGATCAAGCGCCTGAAGTTCCTCGATCTGATCCTGGAGGAGGCGGCTTCGTCCGAGGCCGAGGACGCCGCCACCCGCTTCGATGTGGATTTTGCCCTGATGAGCCTGGAGCTGCGGCGCTTCATCGCCCGGCTGGTAGAGACCTGCGGCGGGCTGGCCGAGGAGACCTGAGCCGTCGGCCACTGCGAGGTGATCTTGGCGGACACGCTCCGCCCTGTGGGATCATGATGACCATGGAGCGCACTATGACCGGTTTTAGGGATGCCGGTGAGGCACGAACCGCATCGTTCGCTGGCCTCCGAATCGATGCGGTTCGCAAGCTCACCGGCATCCTACAAGCCCCTTGTGGATATGTGGCGTGGGCACATTTTTTGTGCCCACGCGAATAAAACTTTTCGGGTGATTCGCCCAGCCAAATCAACACCAGCAGATGACTGGGACAGGGCCTGGAAAACTCGCTCAGGGCAGGGTGACCGGCACCGGCGGCTGCCAGTTTTCCGCCCGGTGTTCGGCTACCACCGTGGTATAGATACCGCCACGTACATTGAAGTCGGCGGTCAGGCGCATGAAGCGGGGCTGGGTGGCCGCCACCAGATCACTCAGGATCCGGTTGGTCACCGCCTCGTGAAACGCCCCCTCATCGCGGAATGACCAGGCGTACAGCTTCAGTGACTTCAGCTCGACGCAGAGTTTATCGGCAATGTACTCGATGGTGAGCTCGGCAAAATCGGGTTGCCCGGTCTTGGGGCAGAGACAGGTGAACTCCGGCACCTCGATGCGGATGGTGTAGTCCCGGTCCGGCTGTGGATTGTCGAAGGTTTCCAGGGTCTTGCTGGGTTGGCTTGGCATGTGCGAATCTACTCGATCTGTGGAAGAAATTCGGCGATTATACGGGAGTTGCGGGCCGGTCTGAAGCAAGCGCCCGCACCGACCGGATAAATATTAACTATTACAAGTAATTATAGTTAATAAACAATAAGATAAATACACTACTTAAAGTAAAATAACCTGGCCCGGTTCGCTTGTGCCCAAGGCCGCCTGTCTGTATGTTACCGAGTCTATGCGATTAGAGAAAATCAAACTGGCCGGATTCAAATCCTTTGTCGATCCGACGACCGTGTATATACCAAGCAATCTGGTCGGCATTGTGGGACCGAATGGCTGTGGCAAATCCAACGTGATCGATGCGGTACGCTGGGTGATGGGGGAGAGTTCCGCCAAGATGCTGCGTGGCGAGTCGATGGCGGATGTGATCTTCAACGGCTCCACCAGCCGCAAGCCGGTCGGCACGGCCAGCATCGAGCTGGTGTTTGACAACAGCGACGGCACCGCCGGCGGCCAGTATGCCCAGTACAGCACCATCTCGGTCAAGCGCCAGGTCTCCCGCGACGGTCAGTCGAACTACTTTATGAACGGAGGGCGCTGCCGCCGGCGCGACATCACCGACCTGTTCCTTGGCACCGGCCTCGGTCCGCGCAGCTACTCCATTATCGAACAGGGCATGATCTCACGGCTGATCGAGGCACGGCCGGAAGACCTGCGCGCCTTCCTGGAGGAGGCGGCCGGCATCTCCAAATACAAGGAGCGGCGGCGCGATACCGAAAACCGGATTCGTCGCACCAAGGAGAACCTGGACCGGTTGAACGACCTGCGCGAGGAGATCGCCAAGCAGCTGCAGCACCTGCAGCGCCAGGCCAATACCGCCGAGCGTTACAAGGAGTATAAGGAGCAGGAACGGCGCCTGCAGGCCGAGCTGCTGGCCCTGCGCTGGCGCGGTATGGATGACGACATCAAACGCCGCGACCAGGAGATCCTGGAGCAGGAGACCGACCTGGAGGCGGCCATCGCCCGGCAGCGGCGTCTGGAAGCGGAGATTGAAAAGGATCGCAGCGGTCACACCGAGGCCAATGACAATTTCAACGAGGTGCAGGGGCGCTTCTATGCGGTCGGCAGCGAGATCGCCCGCCTGGAGCAGTCGATCCAGTACGCCAGGGAGAGTCGTGCCCAGTTCGAACATGATCTGCACCAGACCGAGCAGGCGTGGCAGGAGTCCAGCGACCACCGCCAGCAGGACGAGGCACGCCTCGAAGAGCTGAACGCCAGCCTGGAAGAGCAGGAACCGCTGCTGGAACAGGCGCGGGAGATAGAACTGGAGTCCGCCACCCGGCTGGCGGACGCCGAGCAGGCCATGCAGGCCTGGCAGAATGAGTGGGAGCGCTTCAATCACCAGGCGGCGGAACCGGCCCAGACCGCCCAGGTCGAGCGTACCCGCATCAATCACCTGGATGACAAGGGCAGCCAGACGCAGAAACGGCTGGAACGCTTCATGGAAGAGCTGGAACGGCTCAACGACCAGCCGCTACTGGAGAGTATCCAGATCCTGGAGCTGCAGGAGCAGGAGCGCGAAGAGCAGTCGACGCTGCTGCAGGAGAATCTGACCACAGCGGCCGACAGCATCACCACGATTCGCCAGGCCAACCTGCAGACCGGGCAGCTGCTGGACGAGGCCCGCGCGGCACTGCAGACGGCACGCGGCCGACACGCCTCGCTGGAGGCGCTGCAGCAGGCTGCCCTGGGCAAACAGGAGCACGCGGTTACCGAGTGGCTGGAGGACCAGGGTCTGGGAAAGGCCTCCCGGCTGGCCCAGGAGATCGAGGTGGAATCCGGCTGGCAGCGGGCGGTGGAGACCGTTCTGGGCTTCCATCTGCAGTCGGTCTGCCGTGCCGGACTGAACGACCTGCAGGGTGTCCTGGACACCTTTGAGAGCGGTGCCCTCAGCCTGTTCGATACCAGCATCACCGGGGAGGCCCCGGCTGCCGCGGCCGATGCGCTGCTGCACCGGGTCCAGGCGCCCTGGTCACTGGCCGGGCTGCTGGGCAAGGTGCGCACGGCGGCCGACCTGGCCCAGGCCTATGCCCTGCGCGGCAGCCTGCAAGCCGATGAATCGGTAATCACCCCGGAGGGCGTCTGGCTGGGCCGCAACTGGTTGCGCCTGAGCCGGGGCGAGGACGAGACCTCCGGTGTGCTGGCGCGGGAACAGGAGATCCGCCAGCTGGGTGAGCGGATTGACCAGTTGGAGGCACAGGCAGAGCAGGCCGCGGCGGCGCTGGCCGAGGGGCGTGAGCGGCTGCATGCGGCGGAACAGGAGAAGGAACAGGCCCAGAAACAGCTCAACGAGGTTAACCGGGGACTCTCCGAGCTGCGCTCGCAACTGACCGGCAAGCGCACCCGTGCCGAGCATCTGAAACACCGGGGTGAAACCATCCAGCGCGAGATGGATGAACTGCGCGAGCAGGCCGAAGCGGACCGGGAGGAGCTGGAGCTGTCGCGGGCGCGACTGCACGCCGCCCTGGACGAGATGGAGACCCTGGGCGAAAGACGGGAACTGCTGGTGCAGCAGCGGGAGACCCTCAGCCGGACCCTGAATGAGATCCGCGAGGAGTCCCACCGGCAGCGCAACCAGGCCCATGCCGTCGCCCTGCAGATTGAATCCATGCGCAGCTCCCACGCCTCCCTGACCCAGAGTCTGGAGCGCATGCAGGGCCAGCTGGCGCACCTGACAACGCGTCGCGAGGAGCTGATGCAGGCCCTGGAAGAGGGGCAGGAGCCGCTGCTGGAGAAGGGCGAGGCCCTGGAACGGCAACTGGCCCTGCGGGTCGAGGTGGAGGCGGAGCTGGGCAGGGCGCGCGCCACCCTGGAAGAGATCGATGTCCGGGTCCGGCGGCTGGAGCAGGAACGTTCGGCCTGCGAACAGGAGGTGATGCGTCAGCGTACCATTATGGATCAGGCGCGGATGGGGCGGCAGGAGGTGCTGATCCGCTGCAAGACCGTGGAAGAGCAGTTGAAGGAGACCGGCTTCCAGCGTGAACAGCTGTTCCTGGAACTGCCGGGCGAGGCCGGTATCGAGGCGTGGCAGCAGCAGGTGGAGCAGATGGATGCCCGCATTCGCCGCCTCGGCCCGATCAATCTGGCGGCCATCGATGAGTACCAGGAGCAGTCCGAACGGATGAACTACCTGGACGCCCAGCATGCCGATGTGACCGAATCGCTGGAGACCCTGGAGAATGCCATCCGCAAGATCGACCGGGAGACCCGCACCCGCTTCAGGGAGACCTTCGACAAGGTCAATATCGGCCTGCAGGAGAAGTTTCCGCGCCTGTTCGGTGGCGGGCACGCCTATCTGCAGCTGACCGGGGAGGACCTGCTGGACACCGGCGTCACGGTCATGGCGCGGCCGCCCGGCAAGCGCAATTCCAGCATCCATCTGCTGTCGGGCGGCGAAAAGGCACTCACCGCGGTGGCCCTGGTGTTCGCCATCTTTGAACTGAATCCGGCGCCGTTCTGTATGCTCGACGAGGTGGATGCGCCGCTGGACGATGCCAATGTGGGACGTTTCTGCGAACTGGTGAAGTCCATGTCGGAGCAGGTGCAGTTCATCTTCATCAGCCATAACAAGATCACCATGGAGATCGCCAACCAGCTTACCGGTGTCACCATGCATGAGCCGGGCGTATCGCGCCTGGTCTCGGTGGATATCTCGGAGGCGGCCGCACTGGCGGCCATGTAGGCGCGCCCGTGGGCCTTGCCGAATTGACGAAAAGCGTACAAAAAACGCCAGGGGCGCTGTACTATCAATCGCACGACACCAACTCCAGTGAATCTGTAAACGAATGGATGCCGATATACTTCGTCTGATCTTGTTTGTCTCCGGCGTGGGCCTGATCCTGGGGATCTATTTCTGGGATCGCCACAAAAAGATCAATGCCCGGGTGCATGCCATACGCAAGGCGCAACTGGAGACGGCTGACTCACCCGGGGCAGCGACCGAACGGGTCGACCCCCGATGGAGCGAAACACCGGAAAGCGAGGGTTCGGGCGAACCGCTGGTTGGCCCCGGGGCGGTCGCCGCTGCCCATGATGAGGCGTTGGAGGCCGACCTGGAACAACTCGGTCGGGTGGTGCATGAACCCTACCTTGAGGCGGAGCCAAAGCGACGTCAGGAGTCCTTTTCGTTTACCGCCGAGGACCCCGATGAGGTACGGGACGAACTGCTCCGGGACGGGCTCCCGTGCCTGATACTGCAGATCAACGTCGTCGCCTCAAACGGGACTTTTTCCGGGGAAGATATATTGCGGGTGGCCGGTGACGTGGAGCTGGAACACGGCGATCTGAACATTTTTCACCGCTATGACACCACCGGCCGCCGGCCGCGGGTGATTTTCAGTATGGCGAGCATGCTCGAACCGGGCGTGTTCCCGCTGGATAAAATGGACACCTTCCGTACCCCCGGTCTGGTGCTGTTTGGCCAGCTGCCGGGGCCCAAGGATGGTCTGGCCGCCTTCGCCGACATGCTGTTTACCGCCGAGCGCCTGGCGGCGCTGCTGGAAGGTGAGCTGCAGGATGAGACCCACAGCGTGCTCAGCAAGCAGACCATCGAACATATTCGCGGGCGCATCCTGGAGCACCGCCGACAGCTGCAATTAGCTCTCAGTAAACGATGAGCATTCCCGCGGAGATTTCACAGCGTGCGGCCGAGCTGCGCGAGCAGCTCGATCTGCATAACTATCGCTACTATGTGCTGGATGACCCGCTGATACCGGATAGCGACTATGACCGGCTGATGCGGGAACTGCAGTCGCTGGAGCAGCAGCACCCCGAGCTGATTGTGCCGGACTCGCCGACCCAGCGGGTCGGGGCCGAACCGTTGGGGTCGTTTGGCGAGGTGCGGCATCGGGTGCCGATGCTGTCGCTGGACAATGCCTTTTCCGATGCCGAGATGGTCGACTTCGATCGCCGGGTGCGGGAACGGCTGGGCGCGCACGATCCCATCCGCTACGCCGCCGAGCCGAAGCTGGACGGGCTGGCCATCAGTCTGCGCTACGAGTCGGGCCTGCTGGTGCAGGCCGCCACCCGCGGCGACGGCAGCCGGGGCGAGGACGTGACCCAGAACGTGCGTACCATTCCCTCGGTGCCGCTGCGGCTGCTGGGTGATGACTGGCCGGCGGTGCTGGAGGTGCGGGGGGAGATCTATATGCCCCTGGCCGGCTTCGAGCGGCTGAATCAGCGGGCGTGGAGCAACGGGGAGAAGGGGTTTGCCAACCCGCGCAATGCCGCCGCCGGCAGCCTGCGCCAGCTCGACCCCCGGATCACCGCGCAACGCCCGCTGGCCATGTACTGCTACGGCTTTGGCGAGATTGCCGACAGCCCCCTGGCCGAAACCCAGAGCGAGAGTATCCGCCGCCTGACCCGCTGGGGACTGCGTATTTCACCGGAAATGCGCACCGTCGAGGGTATCGACGGCTGTCTCGGCTATTACCGCGAGATCGGTGAGAAACGCGACCGGCTGGACTATGAGATCGATGGCGTGGTGTTCAAGGTGGACAGCCTGGCGCAGCAGCGGCAACTGGGCTTTGTCTCGCGCGCGCCGCGCTGGGCCATCGCGCGGAAGTTTCCCGCCCAGGAGGAGATGACCCGGCTGCTGGCCATCGATATCCAGGTGGGTCGGACCGGCGCCCTCACCCCGGTGGCGCGGCTGCAGCCGGTCACTGTGGCGGGCGTCACCGTCACCAATGCCACGCTGCATAACGAGGACGAGATCCGCCGCAAGGACATCTGGATCGGCGACAGCGTGATCGTCCGCCGGGCCGGGGATGTCATACCCCAGGTGGTCCGCTCGCTGCCGGAACGGCGTCCCGCCGATGCCCACCCGTTTACCATGCCGCAACAGTGCCCGGTTTGCGGCGCCGACGCGATACGCGATGCGGACGAGGCGGCGGTGCGTTGCAGCGGCGGTCTGTTCTGTCCCGCGCAGCGACGCCAGGCGATCCGCCATTTCGCCTCGCGCCGGGCCATGGATATCGAAGGGCTGGGCGACAAGTTGGTGGACCAGTTGGTGACCCTGGGCATGGTGGAGACACCGGCCGACCTGTTTGGTCTGCAGCTCGCGGCGCTGGAAGGGATGGAGCGCATGGGCCGGAAGTCGGCGGAAAATCTGCTCAACGCCCTGGAGAAGAGCAAACAGACCAGCCTGGGACGTTTCCTGTTCGCCCTGGGTATCCGCGAGGTGGGCGAGACTACGGCGCAGTCGCTGGCCAACTATTTCGGTGAGCTGGAGCCGGTGATGCAGGCCGATGTCGAGGCGTTGCAGCGGGTCCCGGACGTGGGACCGGTGGTGGCCGAACATGTGTTCACCTTCTTTCGTCAGGCGCACAACCAGGAGGTGATTCGGGCGCTGATCGACGCCGGGTTGCGCTGGGAGCCCATCGCCGTACCGGATGCGGCCAGCCAGACCCTGGCGGGCAAGGTGTTCGTGATCACCGGTACCCTCAGTCGGCCGCGGGAGGAGATCAAACAGCAGTTGATCGCCCTCGGCGCCAAGGTGAGCGGCAGTGTCTCGAAAAAGACCGATTACCTGATCGCCGGCGCCGAGGCGGGCTCCAAGCTGACCAAGGCCGAAACCCTGGGGGTGGCTGTACTCGATGAGGCAGGCCTGAACCGGCTGCTGGAGGTATAGAGGTGTAGGATGCGGTGAGTAACACGAACCGCATCAAGGCGGCTGCCGTTCCCGGTGAGGCTTGGTGCGGTTCGCGAGCTCACCGGCACCCTACATCAAGGTCGGGTGGGTGTCCGTTTGCGTTTATTCCATCCTTAGGTCCGTAAACGGTGCATGGCATCCTCGGCTCCATAAACGGCACATCCCTGTACCACTCATCCTGCACCACTCCTTGCGGCTATATAAAAGGCATTTGGTCATGGCTGAGTCTGAGGGGTAATAAGGTAACCCATTGTTTCATATTGTTGTTTGGTGTTTACTTGCGGCCCGTTTGGGGCTAAGCTGTGCGCCCTTTTCCTCCCTGTCGCTATTCTGGAGACTCCGTTGAGTTCAGCCGAAAATCTGGTTTTTCATGTCCGTCCGGGGGGCTGCCTGAGCGGCACCCTGCGCGTGCCGGGCGATAAATCGATCTCGCACCGTTCCATCATGCTCGGCTCGCTGGCGGAGGGAACGACCCGCATCAGAGGCTTTCTGGAGGGTGAGGACAGCCTGGCGACCCTGCGGGCGTTTCGTGACCTGGGGGTGGATATCACCGGTCCGGTAGCCGGGGCGGTTACCATTCAGGGAGTGGGCATGCATGGCCTCCAGCCCCCGGCGGGTCCGCTGGACCTGGGAAACTCAGGCACCTCCATGCGCCTGCTGGCCGGCTTGCTGGCCGGTCAGGGTCTGGAGCTGACACTGATCGGCGACAGTTCCCTGTCGACCCGGCCGATGCGCCGCGTGACCGATCCGCTGCAGCGCATGGGCGCGCGGGTGGAGACCACCGAACTGGGCACTGCACCACTGCGGATCCATCCGGTCGGAAGCCTGAAGGCGATCGATTACCCGCTGCCGGTGGCCAGCGCCCAGATCAAATCCTGCCTGCTGCTGGCCGGGCTCTATGCCGAAGGGACCACCCGGATCACCGAACCGGCCCCCACCCGGGATCACACCGAGCGCATGCTCAGCGGTTTCGGCTACCCGGTTGAGCGCACCGGGGCCAGTGTCTCCGTCGAAGGCGGCGGAACACTGACCGCCCGCGACATCGACATACCGGCGGATATCTCCTCGGCGGCGTTCTTCCTGGTCGGCGCCAGTATCGCGCCCGGCTCGGATATCCTGCTGCAACACGTGGGAATCAATCCGACCCGGGACGGGGTGATCAATATCCTGCGCCTGATGGGCGCGGATATCGAGATCCTCAACCGGCGGGATGTGGGAGGGGAGCCGGTGGCGGACCTGCGGGTACGCTCTGCCGGTCTGCGCGGCATCAGAATACCGGTGGATCAGGTGCCGCTGGCGATTGACGAATTTCCGGCGCTGTTTGTCGCCGCCGCCTGTGCCGAGGGTGAGACCGTGCTGACCGGGGCCGAAGAGCTTCGGGTCAAGGAGAGCGACCGGATCCAGGTAATGGCCGATGGCCTGACCGCGCTGGGGGTACGTGCAACGCCCACGCCGGATGGGATCGTGATTCAGGGCGGGAATATCCACGGTGGCCGGGTCGGCAGTCATGGTGATCACCGGATCGCCATGGCGTTTGCCATGGCCGCGCTACGTGCCGAGGGTGAGATTTTGATCGATGACTGCAGTAACGTGAACACCTCATTCCCGGGATTCGCCGAACTGGCCGCCAACGCCGGCCTGGCCATAGAAGGCAAAAAGGAGAACTGAATGGCACCTGTTATTACCATCGACGGGCCCAGCGGCTCCGGCAAGGGGACCATTGCCAGCCGGCTCGCCGAGATACTGGGCTGGCGTTGTCTCGACAGCGGGGCGCTCTACCGGTTGCTGGGATACTCGGCAGAGCGGGCCGGAATCGCTTTCGATGATGTGAAACAATTGGCGCAGATGGCACTCAAAATGAATATCGAGTTCCGTGAGGGACGTGTCCTGCTCGATGGCGAGGATGTCAGTCTGGCGATTCGTACCGAACAGGCGGGCAACGCCGCCTCGAAGGTCGCCGCGTTACCTGAAGTACGCGAGACGCTGCTGACCTGGCAGCGGGCGTGTGCCGTCGAGCCGGGACTGGTGGCCGATGGCAGGGATATGGGCAGCGTGGTTTTTCCCGCGGCGGAGGTGAAGATATTTCTCGATGCCAGCGCGGAGGAACGTGCGCAACGTCGATATAAGCAGTTGATAGAGAAGGGTTTAAGTGCTAACCTTACGAGTCTGATTGCGGAGATTCGCGAACGGGATGACCGGGACCGGAACCGCAGTGTGGCGCCACTGAAGGCCCCTGATGGGGCGTTGATCGTGGACTCAACGGCACTCTCCATTGATGAGGTGCTGAAACGGGTGCTGGCAAGGGTCTATCAGGTCCTGCCGGAACTCGAGTAACTGGTGGCCCGTTACAGGGCTGTTTTTTTTAACATCAACCCACGTCGACCGTGATGTATTCAGGTCGATATTTAATCGGTTCGCCGATTAGGATTATTAACCCATGACCGAAAGCTTTGCTGAACTTTTTGAAGAGAGCGTCGCGCAAACTCAGCTGCGCACCGGTGCCATCATCGTTGGTACCGTCCTGGAGATCACCAATGACGCCGTGATAGTCAATGCCGGACTGAAATCTGAAGGTGTTATCCCCAGGAGCCAGTTCCTGAACCTGAACGGAGAGCTCGAAGTCTCCGTGGGTGACCAGGTCGAGGTAGCTCTCGACGCTGTGGAAGATGGATTCGGTGCGACCCGTCTTTCCCGTGAAAAGGCCAAACGCCATCACGCCTGGAAGGTCCTCGAAACAGCGTTCGAGGCGGAAGAGAATGTCACCGGCCGTATCAACGGCAAGGTTAAGGGCGGATTCACCGTCGAACTCGGCGAGATTCGTGCCTTCCTACCCGGTTCACTGGTGGACGTCCGTCCGGTTCGGGATACCACCTACCTTGAAGGTAAGGATCTTGAATTCAAGGTGATCAAGCTGGATCAGCGTCGTAACAATGTCGTGGTTTCACGGCGTGCGGTGGTCGAGACCGAATACAGTGCCGAGCGTGAAGCGCTGCTGGAAAGTCTGCAGGAAGGCATCGAGATCAAGGGTATTGTCAAGAATCTCACCGACTATGGTGCCTTCGTCGATCTCGGCGGCATCGATGGTCTGCTGCACATTACCGATATGGCCTGGAAACGCGTCAAACACCCCTCCGAGGTGGTTGAGATCGGTGAAGAGATTGCCGTCAAGGTTCTCAAGTTCGACCGCGACAAGCAGCGTGTCTCCCTCGGCCTGAAGCAGATGGGCGATGATCCCTGGACCAATCTGGCGCGTCGTTATCCCGAGAACACCCGTCTCTTCGGCAAGGTGACCAACCTGGCCGACTACGGCTGCTTCGTTGAGATCGAAGAGGGTGTCGAAGGCCTGGTTCACGTCTCCGAGATGGATTGGACCAATAAGAACATTCATCCTTCCAAGCTGGTTCAGCTGGGTGATGAAGTCGAGGTCATGGTGCTTGATATCGACGAGGAGCGTCGGCGTATCTCCCTGGGCATGAAACAGTGCAAGAACAACCCCTGGGAAGAGTTTGCCGAGACCCACAAGAAGGGCGATCACGTCACCGGCAAGATCAAGTCGATCACCGACTTCGGTGTGTTTATCGGACTGGACGGTGGTATCGATGGCCTGGTTCACCTGTCGGATATCTCCTGGGATGAGGCTGGTGAAGAGGGCGTGCGTGACTACAAGAAGGGTCAGGAACTGGAGACGGTTGTCCTCTCGGTTGATCCCGAACGTGAGCGTATCTCCCTGGGCATTAAACAGCTCGACAAAGATCCCTTCTCCGCTTACCTGGCAAATAATGCCAAAGGCGATATCGTCAAGGGTGTAGTGAAGGAAGTGGACAAGCGCGGTGCGGTCATTACCCTGGCCGAGGGGATCGAGGGCTACATCCGTGGCTCGGAAATCTCCAGGGAGCGTATCGAAGATGCACGTTCCGAGCTGAAGGAAGGGGATGAAGTCGAGGCCCGCTTCCTGGGTGTGGACCGCAAGAACCGCACCATTACCCTCTCTATCAAGGCGAAGGACTTTGCTGAAGAGCAGGCGGCGATCAAGTCCTATTCAAGTGCTCCAACAGGTACCGCTACTCTTGGCGATATGCTGAAGGCACAGATGGACGAAGCATCCAAGAAGTGATCCGTTGCGGTAAACGCAGTTGATCTGGTAGCCGGAACCCGGAAACGGGTTCCGGCCTCATCAAGGGGATTCAAAAAGAATGACAAAATCTGAATTGATTGACGTCATCGCAAAAGAACAAAGCCACCTTGCCTACCGTGACGTGGAGTTGGCTATCAAATGCATGTTGGAACAGATGAGTCAGACCCTGGCCTCCGGGGAACGCATTGAGATTCGGGGCTTTGGGAGTTTCTCGCTGCACTTTCGCCCGCCGAGACAGGGACGCAATCCGAAGACCGGTGCGTCGGTGGCGCTGGCCGGAAAGTATGTTCCACATTTCAAACCGGGTAAGGAGCTACGTGAGCGGGTGAATGAAAGTGCCGCCGGCGGATCCAAAATAACCGGCTGATCAACAAATACACCCTGAATTTTTTAATCTGGCGGATTGCTTAATCTGCCGGATTATTTGATCTGGAAGTCACGCTTCCAGATCAAATAATGCTGGCGTCCCGCGGCAGCATTTCACGGTCCTTTTTCCAGGCGACCCGCCACCTCACCTGCAGCTTGCGCTGGTTAACTACCTCCGGCAAAGCCGGGGCTTAGGGCCTGTCACTCAATAACTATTTCGCCTTGTTGGTCTTTTCGTCCGCCTTCGGCGTTACGGCAAGGCTTACATAGTGTGACGGCGCCGAACCACGGATACACACAGATGAACACGGATGGGATAGGTCACGCCCGACAGACTCCTAGACGGATATCGCCATGGCCAGGAAATAGACCGAGGTGACCACCGCGACCGAAACCAGGTGCAACCGCGATTCCGATCGGGAAGGTTTCCTGCTTAGATTGCATGCCATCAAACTGGGTATCTGATTGCGAACCTGATCCTGCATGATATAGCCGTTTTTATAGCTCATTGTGCTCACCTGATAGGTCAACTGTGGGGGCAATTGCGACGTTCACTCCCTGCGATGGTCGCACATCAGGACAGTCCTTGTTCTCTAGTGGTTCTATCCTAGCATCGATAGAACAAAAAGAGAACCACTATTTTGTGCCGGGTCAGGGCCTGGGATAAAGGAACAAAACCGGGCAGAGTCGATGATTTCCATAGACTTTGCGTGATCTGCGTATCAGGGAGTTTCACGCCGGTCAGATGCAGGCCGGACAGAGTCCTGGCAGGGGCCGAATAATCTCCTATATAATTGCTGCAGTATTTTTAAATGCTAACGACGCTATGCGGAACATGACTATCGATGCCTGTATAGAGGCCATTTGTAGAAACGGGTGCCAGGAGGTACGGCGTAAAATCCAGTTGCTGGAGCAGGGTCAGGCCTTGCCGGAACTGTCACACCTCAGGCCGGAGGCGCAACAGGCGGTGCTGGACGAACTCAAATCAATCATGTCCGTTTATACGGATAGCTGCAGCGTCTGAATCCCACCGGCTGCTTTTATTCAGGCACCTGGCGGGCATTTTCGCTCCTGGCGAGGCCAGGTCCGACAGGTGCCTGGGATGGGCAATTAGCGATTCATCGTCATAATGAAAACTGTATTGAGCCGAGCCAGTTGGCCCGGCTCTGTTTTGTCCAGGGATGGACTTATGCCGCGGAGGCCAGGGATGGCCGTAGGGGCAACCCCCCGTGGTTGCCCGGACAAAGGGCAGGCACAGGGGCCTGCCCCTACGGGCCGCGAAAACCCTGACTGGCCGGAGCGGCTTTGTACGCCTGCCTGACGACAGCATATAACCGAGATCGTAAGTTGTGATGCAGAAAATTATTAGTCAGATCGCCGAAGAGTTGAGTGTGGCCATGCCCCAGGTGATGGCCGCGGTAGGGCTGCTGGATGAAGGTGCAACCGTGCCATTCATCTCCCGCTACAGGAAGGAGAAAACCGGTGGCCTGGACGATGCGCAACTGCGGAATCTGGAAGAACGCCTGGGTTATCTGCGCGAACTTGAGGAGCGGCGTACGACCGTGCTCAACAGCATTCGCGAACAGGGCAAACTGACCGAGGCGCTGGAGAAGGATATTGTCACCGCCGAGACCAAAACCCGACTGGAAGATCTCTACCTGCCTTACCGACCCAAAAGAAGGACCAAGGCACAGATCGCACGGGAGGCCGGGATCGAGCCGTTGGCACTGAAACTGCTCGCCGATCCGACACTCGATCCGCAGGCGGAGGCGTCAGGATATATCGATCAGGAAGCCGGTTTTGCCGATGAAAAGGCGGTGCTTGAGGGGGCGCGGCAGATCCTCATGGAGCGCTTTGCTGAGAATGCGGAACTGCTCGGCACATTGCGCGACTACCTCTGGAATCAGGGTGTCGTCAAGTCTCAGGTGGTCAAGGGAAAGGAACAGGAGGCGGCCAAGTTCAAGGATTACTTCGAGTATGCCGAAGCGATTCGCCAGATCCCGTCCCATCGGGCATTGGCGCTGTTTCGCGGGCGCAACGAGAGTCTGCTGAATCTGGAACTGGTTGTTGATGAGGCTATCCAGGGCACCTCTCCCTGTGAAATGACCATCGCCCGTCAGGTGGGGGTAGAGGATCAGGGGCGTGCGGCGGACGCCTGGTTGAAAGAGTGCGTGCGCTGGGCATGGCGGGTCAAGATTTTCAGCCACCTTGACCTGGAGCTGAAGATGCGCCTGCGTGAGGCGGCGGAAGAGGAGGCTATCAAGGTATTTGGTCACAATCTCCATGACCTGTTGTTGGCGGCCCCGGCAGGCAACTTGCCGATTCTCGGGCTCGACCCGGGTCTGCGCACCGGGGTCAAGGTGGCCGTGGTGGATGCCACCGGAAAAGTACTGGATACGGCCACCATCTATCCGCATGCCCCGAAATATCAGTGGGACGCCTCCATCGCATCACTGGCGGTGCTTGCCAAGCGCCACGGGGTTTGTCTCACGGCCATCGGCAATGGCACGGCCTCTCGGGAAACCGACCGGTTGGTGGCTGACATGATCAAACGCCATCCCGAGCTGAAGCTGCAGAAGGTGATGGTGAGCGAGGCTGGGGCGTCGGTCTATTCCGCTTCCGAGTTGGCATCGGCCGAACTGCCGGAGCTGGATGTGACCCTGCGCGGGGCCGTGTCGATTGCCAGAAGACTGCAGGATCCGCTGGCGGAACTGGTGAAGATCGATCCCAAGGCGATCGGCGTCGGCCAATACCAGCACGATGTCAATCAGACACGCCTGGCCCGGCAGCTGGATAATATTGTGGAAGATTGCGTGAACTCGGTGGGCGTCGACATCAATACCGCCTCGCCCGCGCTGCTCGGCCAGGTTTCCGGATTAAACAGAACCCTGGCGGAAAATATCGTCCGCTACCGGAATGAACATGGTGCCTTCGTCGATCGGCGCCAGCTGCTGAAGGTGCCCAGGTTGGGTGATAAGAGTTTTGAGCAGGCGGCCGGTTTTCTCCGTATCAATGCCGGAGACAATCCCCTCGATGCTTCCTCGGTGCACCCTGAAGCCTACCCGGTTGTGGAAAAGATTCTGCGCAAGGCGGGGCGCCGTATCCAGGATGTGATCGGCGACCGGTCATTCCTCCGCACGCTCCGGCCGGAGCAGTTTACTGATGAACGATTCGGCGTGCCGACAGTGACCGATATCATTGCTGAGCTGGAGAAGCCGGGACGGGATCCCCGGGGTGAGTTTAAAACCGCCAGTTTCCAGGAAGGCATCGAAAAGGTGGCCGATCTGAAACCCGATATGGTGCTGGAGGGGGTGGTCACCAATGTGACCAATTTCGGTGCTTTTATCGATATTGGCGTCCATCAGGATGGGTTGGTCCACATCTCCGCCATGGCGGAAAAATTCGTCAAGGATCCGCGTGATGTTGTCAAGGCCGGCGATCTGGTCAAGGTCAAGGTGATGGAGGTGGATGTGGTGAGAAAACGCATCGGCCTCTCCATGCGGTTATCCGATCAGAGCGATAGCGACGACGTTAATCGCGGACAGGGGAAGCGAGGACGGGGTGTCTCCTCGGGTGAAACAGCCGCCAAGCCGAAACAGAAGCCGGCCAGGCAGCAAAAGCCGAACACTCCGGTCGCCGGGGGTGCCATGGCGGCCGCACTTGCGGATGCGTTGAAAAAGAGAAGTTAGGTCTGCCCTTTCTCCATAGGTGGGCCGGACTGCATCTGGGCGTAGAATGGGTGGAGCACCCCCATGAACTCTCTGCTGGCTCCCTCTCCGGCGCGCAACCCATCACGCACCCGCATCCGCACCCGAAGATGGGTTACGGCGCGCCCAGCCGCCATGGACAGCCTCCAACAACGGCGGCGCGCGCCTCCACCCATCCTACACACTGTTCATCGGTATTTGTGGGATAAAGGGTGGAGCCAGGTCCAATTTTCAATCCGCTGTGTGTATACTTTTCAGCGAACGGTGCAGGAATCGCTGTCAACCGGGTTTCAAAACGTGTAATCAAGGGTGTATTTAGAAATTGCGACTGTCACTTAGAATCGAGGTAGGATCAGAGAAAGGTGCGCTTGAAGGGGTACCAGCCCTGTTGCGCCTGCTGGATGAGCACCAGGTAAAGGCCTCGTTCTTTTTCAGCCTGGGTCCCGACTATACACGCTACCCATTCGCGCATCTCATCCCGACACTCATCAGACAGCGGCTGCCGGTCTCCTATATCGGCAGGCGCTGCAGGGACAATCTCCTGGCGGTGGCAAATGCCGGCCACGATATCGGCCTCTCTTCCTTCACTGCCCTGGATTGGCAACGTGATGTGGCCTTCCGAACGGCTGTCTGGACCCATAACGAGGTGGCCCGGGCGGTGGAAAACTTCACCGGTCTGTTTGGCCGAGAGCCGCGTTATTACGCTGCCAGGGGGTGGCAGGTCAATCCCCATCTGCTGACGGAAGAGGAGGGTTTCGGGTTTGAGTTCGCATCCGATGTACGGGGCCATCACATCTTTCTGCCGGAACTGCAGGGAGCCCTCTCCCGTTGTCCACAGATACCGACGACACTGCCCACGCTGGATGAACTGCTGAGCCAGGAGGAGATCAACCAGGACAATCTGCATCAGTATCTCTATGCCGCCTGCCAGCGCATCATGCCCAATGGTGAGGTCTTCAGCCTGTCCGCCGAGCGAGAAGGGGGCGAATTGCTCGAGGTGTTCGAGCGGTTGCTGGTGATGTGGAAGGGGGGGCAATGGGAGATCCGGTCCATGAGTGAGCTTTTCGGCAGGATCGGGGAGGCGCCACTGAAGCGGCATCGCATCGGCTGGGGAACCGTGGCCGGGGAGACGCGGCATCTGGCCATGCAGAGCAGTGCCCTGTGAGCGGATTGCGGGATGACCGGGCTGTGGATTGCCGGTTTCCGGACCTGCCCCGATAAATAGGGCCATTTGTTCCATACGGGTAACTACACACGGGGTGATTGGCCTGGAAAGAAATAACTGTTACATATTGCGCCGGATTTTTGTTTGCCTTCAAGGCACGGCAAGGCGCGCATAGTCGTTCTATGTAAGTCTTGCCGTAACGCCGAAGGCGGACGAAAAGACCAGCAAGATGTAATAGTTATTTATTGACAGGTCCTTACAGTCCGGGTGAGTAGTTGCCCATACGGAAAGGATATGCATGAGCCGGCAATGAAGAATCTGCGAGAGGAGGCGGCATGCCATTACAGCCTCGGGTAACAAACTGTGAGCTCAGGGAGTTGATCTATGTGGCTCCCTCAAACATCCATGGCACCGGTGTTTTTGCCAGACAGGAACTGAAAAAGGGCGATTATATAGGGACCTATCACGGCCCGACTGCCAGCCGGAATGGCACGTACGTACTCTGGGTCTACGATACGGATGATGAAGCGAACGCAATCGGGCGTAGCGGTAAAAATCTCCTGCGGTATCTCAACCACAAAATACCGGGCAACGCCGAATTTTACGGCTTTGATCTTTACGCCAGAGTCAGGATTGCTGTGGATGAGGAGATCACTTTCAATTACGAACCGACGTAGCTCCGCTGTAACTACTCACGGGGTGATTGGCCTGCCTCGCCGGCCTCACACGATGGCTTGTCTCCTCGAATCCGGCCCCATTTTCAGCGCCTGCCCAAACTCGCTTCGCTCAAACAAGGGCAGGCTTGAATCTGAAAAAAGAGCCGGATTCGAGGCGCCATCGAGATCGGCCAACAAGGCAGATCAATCAATTGTAAACTGGGTGAGTAGTTACGCTCCGCTATCAGTGATAGCGTCGCATCTG
Organism: Sedimenticola hydrogenitrophicus; assembly: GCF_025175675.1. Lineage (GTDB taxonomy): Bacteria > Pseudomonadota > Gammaproteobacteria > Chromatiales > Chromatiaceae > Sedimenticola > Sedimenticola hydrogenitrophicus. The sequence continues at coordinate 58,689 of NZ_JANIOA010000003.1, read as the reverse complement.
GCCGACAAGGATCCCTTGTATCCGCACCTGATCCGGTGCGTAGGTCATGGGTGACATGGTGGAATTGGCGGGGTGCAGAATCACGCAACCCGGCTTCTGCTCGATGCGTTTGAGCGTGGCGTCACTGCCATCCACCAAGGCAACGACTATCTCTCCGTTGCGTGCATGATCTCGTTGTTCGATGACGATCTGGTCACCATCGAGAATTCCCTCTTCGATCATTGAATCGCCTTTTACCTGCAGGACATAACAGGGCCGGCCGGAATGTAAAAAGTCCGGCACCTGCACCCGCTCATGCTGTTCAACCGCCTCGATCGGCCGGCCTGCGGCGATATAACCCAGGAAGGGGAGTCCCTCCATTTCATCCTGCCCCTCACCGGCGAGACGTATGCCGCGGCGACGGTTATTCATCGGCTCTATCAGGCCCGCATCGATCAGGGCCTGAATCTGCTTGTGCAGCGACCCCTTGGAGCTGAGTCCCAGGGCGCTGCAGAGCTCATCAAGTGTCGGGGGGTGGGGGAACTTGTCCAGATTGTCTTGCAGGTAGTCATATATCTCCTGCTGTCTGCGTGTCAGATGTTCTATCATGTTGTCCCCCACCTGTTCTCTAGTGGTTCTATTATAGCTTAGAGAGAACAAATAGGAAACAGTTGGTCGGGAAATCGCATCAGATGGCCGCTTCGGTGGCCCAGGAGAAGACGATCGTCACTTTGTTTCCCGGTTCTTCATAATTTACCGAATCACAGAGGGAGTGGAGAAATTGAATGCCCCGGCCACTCGGAATGTTCAATTCCGGTTGTAGATAGGCATTGATAATCGAAAGATCGAAGCCGGGACCGCTATCTTCAACCCGTATTTTTATCTTCCCGCCCTGCGCCGTTTTATAGCTCTGAATAGCGATGTTGATGAACCCCTGATCCAGATGCTGCAGACGCTTCTCGCGCTCGGCAAAATACTCGGCGAACCCATCCGTTGTACTCTTTATCTCCGAGTTCAGGTTAAGTAGCCCATGGTCAAGCGCATTGACATAGAGCTCGCTGAGCAGGGTAAACAGTAGCCGACGATGTCGATGCAGTCCCTCCATTTCCTGGATATGGTTGATAAGCAGGGGGATGGGGTCGGTTTTGTTTAAACGACTACCGGGCAGGGTGATGGAAAACTCCAGCGGATCGCCCTCGGAACCCGCCGTTGTCGGCACGAATTCGCCTTTGATCGGCGCGCTGGAAGCAGGGGGGATCCGCCCGAGGCTGTTTTCTTTTTCCGCCCACCTGGGCAGAAGTTCTGGTACGCAGGGGATATCCGCAAGGCTGATATCGTCGTCCTGAGGGGCACCCGCACAGAACGCCGTAAGCGCACCGAGGACGCTGTCGAGGACCGACTTATCGGGTCGCTTATCGAGGAGTGCCTGTTCGAGGCGCGCCTTGCCAAAATAGGCATTGTCCCTGTTTCTCGCCTCGGTAACGCCGTCGCTCACCAGTAATATACGGTCGCCCGGGGTGATCCTGGCGCGGACAAACTGCTCCTGAAATTCCAATTCAGGCGCTATGCCAAGTGGGAAGGATTGCGAGCTGAAGCGCTGGCGGATGGTTCCGGACGCACCATCCAGAAGCAGGATGTCCGGCATGCCGCAATTTATTACTTTGACATAATCGAGATCGTGGTTGATGGCGATGAACTGGATGGCGAAAAACATGCCGGTCGGTAGCAGGCTGTAGAGTTTCTGGTTGATCCCCGAGACGATCTGCTGCGGTGAAAACCCTTTGGCGGTCATGGCGCGAAACACTTCCGCCGCCGGCAGCGCACCAAATGCCGCCGCAAGACCGTGTCCGGTGAAATCGCCCAACAGGATGTGAACGTTGCTGGACGGGGCATAGGCGCTTAACAACACATCGCCGTTGAATTCCTCGGCCGGCTTGATAATAGTATTCAGGCAGTCCCGTTTGATATTGTCCGCGATCACCGCACCGTTAAATACCGTCTCCGCCATTTCCTGGTCCATTCGCATCTGGCCATGCAGGCGCATGGCATCCGAATGGATCTGCCGCACCCGTTCGAAGGAGTGCAGCTTGGCTTGCAGCAGAATCGGCGATACCGGCTTGGTGAGAAAGTCGTGTCCTCCCAACTCGATGCAACTCGCATAGGCTTCTTCGTCCGTCTGTGCCGATAAGCAGATAAACGGGATGAACTTGCGGTCCCTGACAGAAAGCATTCGTCTCACCGCCTGATGGCCATCCTGCCCGGCGATTTCCTGGTCGATAAAAACGATGGTCGGTCTTTCGGTCGTGAAATAATCCAGCGCCACCTGCGGGTCGGCGGTCTCCAGCACCCGATAGCCGGCCGCCTCCAGGACCGGCCGAAGCGTTTTACGGCTCTGCGCTTCATCAATGAGCAATGCAGTCTGCCCGTCCCGTCTGCCTTGCTGACGCAGTGGAAAACATAGCTCAGGTATTGTCGGCATACGCGGTTACCTATACAGCCGGGAATAGATCGATGAGACCAGCGAAATACATGTGGCTGTATCGGCCTGGCGGGGGATTTCTTGACAGGAGTGCCGGATTACCCGCCTCGCTTCGGCCCCGGCGTAGAGCGGGTCGCATGGCGTGGCCAGGTACAGGTGGCCAGGCAGGCAAGCGCACTGGCGGCGGGCAAGGAGCGTTTCAGTCAATCCCGACAGACTCCGGGTCTACCCAAACAGACTGGAACTTATAAATACTGGAATATTGGCCCGTTATCGCCTGGCGGCGCTACGAACTAGGGCTAAGCATATATTTCCGCTATTTCTGGCGGCCTACACTAGTGCGGCAGCGCCGCAAAACCGCCGCCGTGTAACCGTGTATCGGCGGTGATTCCGGCATGCAGATGATCCAGGCGTATTCCGGGCCGCCGGCGATCCTGCTTGCGCTGCTCGTGGAGCGCATCGGGTGCCGTGGATGAGCGATCTCTTCTGTCCCGATGTATGGAGCGACGGAAGAATTTCCGCACCTCAACGCGCTTGTTTTTGAATATTTCGCCGTCGAGCCGGTGGATCAGGCTGAGGGCGGCCGACGCAGGGGTGACATGGGCGATGCCATGGTATTCAACCTGCCCGAGCTTGGGGTCCTCGATGCGGCAGATATCACAATGTCGAAGGGTTCCGAGCGGCGAAAATTGCAGCAGATACCACTTGGGATTCAGGGCCGAGGTAATGAACTGCATCAGGTCGAGCCGGGTGGTGGCATTGGGTAGCCTGCGAATGAAAATATCCATGATCCACTTCCTGTATGCGCGCTCTGGAGGTCACCGAATAATTAGACCATATTCTGGTCAAATCGATCCACTCCCGACATCGTCAGAAGAAAATTGCCTGTCCGGATACCATGCGGAATAGAGCAACGCCGGCCGGTAGGTCCTGTAAATAATATTACTACATAAGAGGTATACAGGGGACGGTCGGAGGTCGGCCGGGGAGGCGCGGCGACCGAAACATATCGGTCGCCGCCCCCATGATCCGGGTCAGCCCGCGGATCATCGTTTTCCCGGGTCAGTCCAGTAGCGGGGCGATGACCAGGCTGACAATCGCCATGACGTTGATGAGAATGTTCATCGAGGGGCCCGAGGTATCCTTGAAGGGATCGCCGACGGTGTCGCCCACCACAGCGGCCTTATGGACATCGGAGCCCTTGCCGCCGAAGTTGCCTTTTTCGATATGCTTCTTGGCGTTGTCCCAGGCGCCGCCGGCATTGGCCATCATCAGCGCCAGGAGCACACAGGCGAGCAAGGCCCCACCCAGCATGCCGCCGAGCGCCTCGGCACCCAATATAAAGCCGATGACCATCGGTGCCGCTACCGCGATGACTCCCGGCAGAATCATCTTCTTCAGGGCGGCCGTCGTGGCGATATCCACACAGCGTGCGCTGTCGGGATCGGCGGTGCCTTCCATCAGACCCGGTATCTCGCGGAATTGCCGACGGATCTCCTTGATCATATCGAAGGCGGCATCACCTACGGCGGTCATGGTGATCGACGCGATCAGGAACGGCAGGACGCCGCCGATGAACAGACCGATGAGCACATGCGGATTGTTCAGGCTGAGTGCGAAATCGGGTATGTTGGCGGAGACGGTCTCGACATAGGCGGTAATAATGGCCAGCGCCGCCAGTGCCGCGGCACCGATGGCAAAGCCCTTGCCGATGGCGGCCGTGGTGTTACCCAGCTCGTCCAGGGAATCGGTGATGGCGCGGGTGTCCGGACCCAGTCCGCCCATCTCGGCAATACCGCCTGCGTTATCCGCAACCGGCCCGTAGGCGTCGATCGCCATGGTAATACCCACCGTCGCCAGCATGCCGACGGCGGCGATGCCCACACCGTAAAGTCCTACCAGTGAGCTTGAGACGAAGATAATGGCACAGATGGTGAGGATCGGAATGACCACTGACTGCATACCGATGGCGAGCCCCGCGATCATCACGGTGGCCGGGCCGGTCTCACCGGCTTTTGCAATCCGTATGACGGGTTTGCCGGCAGTATAGTATTCGGTGACCAGTCCGATGATGATGCCACCGACCGCCCCGGAGAGTACCGCACCCCAGACGGCGGCGGATACCCCGATCACCTTGATCAATGCCAGGGAGGTGATGATAAAGAGGATCGTCGCCCCAATGGTGCCGATTCGCAACGCGACTTCCGGGCTCTTTGCCGAGTACTTGCGTACCAGCAGAATGCCCATGACCGAGCATATCAGTCCCAGCGAGGAGAGCGCCAGGGGCAGGAACATCAGGTCCGCCTGCTTGCCCAGTGGGTCGAGGAAGTCGGCCGTCATGGTGGAGGCGATGGCAATGGTGGCAATCATAGCGCCGCAATAAGACTCGAAGATATCCGACCCCATGCCGGCCACATCGCCCACGTTGTCGCCCACGTTATCGGCAATGACTCCGGGATTGCGTGGATCATCCTCCGGAATGCCCGCTTCGATCTTACCCACCAGGTCGGCACCCACATCGGCTGACTTGGTGAAAATACCACCGCCGACACGGGAGAACAGGGCCACGGTCGAGGCGCCCATGCCGAACCCGTGGATGGCATGGGCCGTTTCCGGATCGCCCCCGAAGAAGAGGTAGAGGGTACCAAGCCCAAGCAGGCCCAGCGAAGCGACCGAGAGACCCATAATGGAACCGCCGAAGAAGGCGATGGAGAGGGCTTCGGACGCACCCTTCTCGTGAGCCGCGGTGGTGGTTCTCACGTTGGCCTGGGTGGCCGCGAACATGCCGATATAACCGGCCAAAGCGGAGGCGCTGGCGCCCACGACGAAGGCAAATGCGGTTTTCACCCCCAGCATGAACAGCAGCAGTACCACAAGGATTGCCGAGAAGGCAGCCAACATTTGGTATTCGCGCCGCATGAAGACCATGGCGCCTTCATGTATCGCTTCGGCTATTTTGGTGACTTTTTCGCCGCCGGTCTCGTAGCGCATGACCAGCTTGTAGATTTTTAAGGCCACAAACAGGCCCAGTATCCCCAGTAATGGCGGTAGCAAGTTACTTAAACTCATTTCTCCCCTCGTTTTTTTTATTCAACATAAAAACAACTATCCGGGGTTAATGACAACGAGCGGCATTAACCCCTGAACAGACAGTCCTGACACAAGACGAATGGAACAACGGAACCGTACTGCTTCTGGTAACGCAAGATAAACTACCCGAATAGGCCAATTAATAAAAGCAATCAAGAGTATATCCGAATCCGTTTCTATTGACAGTCCCTTGGGAAGGTGAAAATTTGCGCTAAATCAACAGACCCGGCCGGCCCGTGGCGGAGTGCAGAGAGCACCCGGGGGAGGCGTTCGCCTCCCCCGGGTGGTTGCGGATCAATAGGCCGGTCTGGCTAGTTCTGTCAATAATCCCTGTTCTTCCTTCGGGTGACTGTTTTCCCAGTGGTCAACGTAGACCAGCTCCTCTAGTGGCAACCGCTCCCGCCAGCCGGCGCTCTTTAGTTCGGGCTCGCTGAAGAAGTGCTCGACGTAGCCCAGACAGAGATAGGCGACCGGGGTGACCTGTGCCGGCAGATTCAACAGTTGTTTGAGTTTTGACCGGTCAAATATACTGACCCAGCCGACACCGACACCTTCACTCCGGGCGGCGAGCCAGAGATTCTGCACCGCACAGACACTGCTGTAGATATCCATGGCCATATAATGGGTACGCCCGATGACAACCGGACCGGCACGTTCGCGGTCGCAGGTGATCACCAGGTTTAGCGGAGATTCCAGGATGCCCTCCAGCTTGAGTGAACTGTAGGTATGTCGTTTCTCGGCTGTTTCGAACATCGCCTCGGCTTCCCGGTTGGCTTCGAGGAACAACTGATGTACCTGTTGCCTGACCTCCCGGGAGCGTATCAACAGGAAATTCCACGGCTGCATGAAACCCACGGATGGCGCATGATGCGCCGCCTGTAACAGGCGGGCCAGGATCTCGTCCGGAATCGGATCCGGCTTGAACTGCCCCCGGACATCGCGGCGCGAGTAGATCGCCTTGTACAGGGCGTGGCGTTCGGCGTCACTGAAAACGTGCTCGAATTGGTGCTCAATAGATTGATTTTCCATCATATTCCCCTTGGCTGGAAAACCGAGGATAGGTGACCAGGTATCCTTCGTGATTGGGCTTCAGGCCGGTCTTCTGACTTAGGATCATCTTTATACAGATACCTTCCCGGGCAAGCAGCCCAGTGGCTGACCGCGTCCGCATGGACCGGTCCACCCGTAAAATCCCCATTACAGCGTTGGGCACGTAGCGGAGTCTCACCGCTTTCCCGATTCTCCCGGCCGCAAACCGGCCGGGCACCTGAAGTTGTATGGAAGCGGCGATTCTACAGGAATTGCGTTTCAAGTTTACCTTCGATTATTTGGCCTCCATAATGGGCGCTTTTTGATCCAGCGGGTAAGCATGGCGTGAAACAGCTGATTCTCGGGGGCGCCCGCTCGGGCAAGAGCGCCTTGGCGGAACGACTGGCAACGGAGTCGTCCAGTCGGGTGATCTATGTCGCCACGGCAGCGCTGGTAGAGGAAGATCTGGAGATGGAGCGGCGCATCAGGCGGCACCGTGAACGGCGTCCCGAGCGCTGGCAGCTGATCGAGGAGCCGTTGAATCTCGCCGCCACCCTCCGCCAGCACTGCACCGACGGACAACTGCTGCTGGTCGATTGCCTGACCCTTTGGCTATCCAATATCCTGCTGTTGGATGACGGCCGGCACTTTCAGGAACAGACCGAGGCGCTGTTGTCGGTAGTGCCGGATTTGCCGGGCGACCTGATTCTGGTCAGCAACGAGGTGGGGCTCGGCATCGTGCCGCTGGGCGAGATCACCCGGCGTTTTCAGGACGAGTCCGGTTGGCTGCATCAGCGCCTGGCACAGCTCTGTGACCGGGTCGTATTCACCGTGGCAGGCCTGCCACTGATACTTAAAGGGGAACCACTTTGAAACCAGACTGGCTGAATGACCCGGTAGCGGTACCGGACCGGACCTATAGCGATATCGCGACAGCGCGGCAACTGCAGCTGACCAAGCCGGCCGGATCGCTGGGCATGCTGGAGTCGCTGGCAATCCGCCTGGCGGTCCTGCAGGGCCGGGAGTCACCCCGGGTGGACAAGGTGTGGGTAACGGTGTTTGCCGGCGATCATGGGGTTGCCGCTTCCGGGGTTTCCGCCTTTCCCCAGGAGGTCACCGTACAGATGGTGGCCAATTTTTCCGCCGGCGGCGCGGCCATCAGCGTGTTGGCGGATTCCCTCGACGCCACCCTGGAAGTGGTCGATGTCGGTACCGTGGCCGAACCGGCGGATCTGCCCGGTGTCATCAGTCACCGCGCCGGGGCGGGCACCGCCAACCTGCAGCATCAGGATGCCATGACCCCCGCGCAACTGGCTATCGCCCTGGATGCCGGTCGTGCCGCGGCCCGCAGGGCATTGGCACAGGGGGCTGAACTGTTTATCGGCGGCGACATGGGGATCGGCAACACCACGGCGGCGGCGGCAGTCGGCTGCGCACTGCTGGAGGCCGAACCCGAAAAGCTGGCGGGGCCGGGGACCGGCCTCGACCAGCAGGGTGTCTCCCACAAGGTCAGGCTGCTGAGAGAGGCGCTGCAACGCTACGGGGACCTCACCCATCAACCCCTGGAGGCACTGCGTTGTCTGGGGGGGTTCGAGATCGCCGCCCTGGCCGGTGCCTACCTCTGCTGTGCCCAGGCGGGCTTGCCGGTGCTGGTCGATGGCTATATCACCACGGCCGCCGCGCTGGTGGCGGTACGCCACCGGCCCGAGGTGCGGGAGTGGCTGCTGTTTTCCCATCAATCGGCCGAGCCGGGTCATCAGTTGATGCTGCAGGCGCTGGACGCGCGTCCGCTGCTGAACCTGGGCATGCGCCTGGGCGAGGGCAGCGGGGCGGCGACCGCGGTGCCTCTGTTGCGTGCAGCCTGTGATCTGCATAACCGCATGGCAACCTTTGCCGATGCCGGTGTGGCCGGGGGATGAGTGTGCCGCGAGTGGATCCGGAAACGGGCGGTGGCCCGACCACGATCGATCTGATCCGTCATGGCGAACCGGAAGGTGGCGTGCTGTTTCGCGGCTGGCGTGATGATCCGCTGAGCGATCGCGGCTGGCGGCAGATGCGTGAGGCGACAGCCGGCCACGCCCCCTGGGACCGCATCATCTCCTCGCCGTTGTTGCGCTGTGCGCAGTTTGCCGCCGAGTTGAGTCACAAGGCGGGCATCCCGATGACAATCGATGAGCGCCTTAAAGAGATCGGCTTTGGTGACTGGGAGGGCCGCTCACCGGAGATCCTGTATCGGGAATCTCCCCAACTGGTGGGCGCCTTCTGGAATAACCCCGTGGACTGCCCGCCACCTGGGGGGGAACCGATGACCCGGTTTCAATCCCGGGTGGCATCGGCCTGGCGGGATATCCAGTCGCTGCATGAAGGCCAGCACCTGTTGATCGTTGCCCATGGGGGCGTCAATCGGATGATCATCGGCCAGGTGCTGGAGATCTCCCTGCGTCATCTGTTCCGGATAGAGCTACCCTATGCGGGAATCAGTCGAATCCGTATTGAGCAGGGCTGTCCGCGGCTGGTGTTTCATTGCGGATCAGCGGCCCCTGAAAACGATTGAATATATGATCCGGCAATTTCTCTTCGCATTACAGTTTCTGACCCGGTTGCCGGTTCCCGTGCCGGGTCCGCTGCCGGGTGAAGCGGAGCAGGGGAGAAGCCTGCTCTACTATCCGTTGGTCGGTCTGCTGATCGGGCTGTTGCTGATAGTCACCGACAGCTTGGCCGGCACGGCCGATCCTCTGCTGCGTGCCGTGCTGTTGCTGGTCGTCTGGGTGGTGGTGACCGGCGGGTTGCATATAGACGGGCTCGCCGATATGGCCGACGCCTGGATCGGCGGTCAGGGGAACCGGGACAGAACCCTGGAGATCATGAAGGACCCCACCTGCGGCCCCATGGCGGTCACTGGCGTGGTGCTGTTGTTGCTGGTCAAGCTGGCCGCGCTGCAGGCGCTGGCAACGCAGGGCGCCTGGGGCGTCCTTCTGGTGGCCCCGCTGCTCGGTCGGCTCAGTCTGATTGCGATCTTTCTCTACCTGCCCTATATCAGGCCGGTGGGCCTCGGTTCCACGCTCGCCGCGCATCTGCCGCGAGCGCAGGCCGTCCGGGTGCTGCTGGCCTCGGCACTCTTCTGTCTGGTGATATTGGGATGGTCCGCCGTGTGGATCCTGTTATCCTGCGCCGCGCTGTTTTATCTCTACCGCCAGGCCATCATGTCACGCATCGGTGGTTTCACCGGCGATGCGGCAGGGGCCCTCTGTGAACTGACCGAGGCGATGTCGCTGGTTGTGGCGGCCGTGCTGCTGTGAGTTTCGCGCTGATTCTGCCAGCGCTGTTGCTGGACTGGACGCTGGGTGAACCCAGGCGCTGGCACCCATTGATCGGGTTCGGCCGGATGGCGCACTCTCTGGAGAACCGCCTGAACAGGCGCAGCGGCAAAGCCATGCGGATCGCCGGCAGCCTTGCCGTTCTGCTGCTGGTGACGCCCCTGGCCCTGGCCGCCCATGGTCTCAGTGGCTGGCTGGGTCCCCTGTTCGATATCCTGCTGCTGTATCTCGCGATCGGCGCCAACAGCCTGGCGGGGCATGCGCGAGCGGTAGCCGAGGCACTGCAACTTCCCGACCCGGATGCCGCCAGAGAGCGGGTCGGCAGGATCGTTAGCCGGGATACCCAGGATATGCCGCACGCGGCCATCGTCAGTGCCACCCTGGAGTCGGTGCTGGAAAACGGCGCCGATGCGATCTTTGGTGCACTGTTCTGGTTTTTGCTGGCCGGCGCCCCGGGGGTGGTGGTCTATCGGCTGGTCAATACGCTGGATGCCATGTGGGGCTACCGTACCCCGCGCTTCCTGGATTTTGGCTGGAGTGCTGCGCGCCTGGATGACCTGCTGAACTGGTTGCCGGCCCGGCTGACCGCCCTGGCTTATGCCGTTGCCGGTGATTGGCGCGGAAGTATCCGCTGTTGGCGGGAGCAGGCCGGCATCCTCGACAGCCCCAATGCCGGGGTCGTGATGACGGCCGGGGCGGGTGCGCTCGGCGTGATACTCGGCGGTCCCTGTTGCTATGCCGGGTTGGTGAAAAACAAACCCCATTTCGGGACCGGGGCGGTCCCCGCAACGGGTGATATCTATCGTGCCATCGATCTGGTGCACAAAAGCCTGCTGTTGTGGGTGATTGGGATATTGATGGGAGGATGGCTGCTTGCTTGAGCATGGCGGGAGGCTGAGAGCTGCCGCGGAGGCCTATCGGATTCCGCTGGAGGAGTGGGTGGATCTTTCGACCGGCATCAATCCGGACGGCTGGGTCACCCCGCGGCCGCCCGATAAAGTGTGGCGGCGCCTGCCGGAAGAGGAGGACGGGCTGGAGCAGGCGGCGCGTCTCTACTATGGATGCCGCAGTCTGCTGCCGGCGGCGGGCTCGCAGCAGGCGATTCAGGTGCTTCCCGCACTCAGACCCGTTTCGAATGTTGGGGTGGTTGAGCCCTGCTACGGCGAACATCCGCACGCCTGGAGATACGGCAACCACCGGGTACGGATGATCGCCGCGGATGCGATAGAAGGCCGCATCGATGAGCTGGATGTGCTGGTTATCTGTAATCCCAACAATCCGGATGGCCGTGTTTTTACCCGGTCACAGTTATTGGCATGGCATAACAGGCTTTCAGCAAGAGGCGGCTGGCTGGTGATCGATGAAGCCTTTATGGATGCCACACCGGAACAGAGTCTGGCCGGCGTTACGCCCAGGGCCGGACTGATCATCCTGCGTTCGTTGGGAAAATTTTTCGGGTTGGCCGGGGTCCGGGTGGGATTTGTCCTGGCCGAAACAGCGCTGCTCGAGCGGATACGGGTGAAACTCGGTCCCTGGAGCATTGCGGGGCCGTCACGCTGGGTGGCTATCGGGGCGCTGTCCGACGAGGCGTGGCAGGTGAGGATGCGTGGTGAACTCTCCCTGGCCGGAGCCCGGCTGCAAACGCTATTGAGCCGTGCTGGTCTAAAACCCACGGGAGGGACATTACTGTTCCAGTATGTTAAAAGCGCGGCGGCCGATTCGATTGCGGATCGCCTGGCGCGCCACGGTATCCTGGTGCGACACTTCCCGGAGCAGTCGGCTATTCGTTTTGGACTGCCGGATGGAGAGCCGGCGTGGGATCGATTGGCGGATTGCCTGGCTCGGCGAGCTGAATGAAATCGCGCGGAGGAGATAACATGTCGGATTATTTTACAGCTCAGCACGAACTCGCGAATTATATTTCTTATATTACATAGAGATATATAAATGGCGAGAATATTGCATAAACGAGATTGACTGAAAAAATGGTTCTAAAATAATACAAAATCCAATTGTAGGATATCACTTACTCTGATTGTAGGGCTGGTCTCCAAGTGTACAAGGAATATCTTGCAAAAAGGGTAGTCCATAGGCTGATTTCATACTGACTGAGATTCGTGAAATGAGCACGCATCAGATCCGCAAGCGGACCGGTTTGGTTTAGGAAAGGGCAAGAGCATGAGAGTGGTGCTTTACTTTGTCGCCTTCGGTTTTTTGTTCGCATTCGTCATTCCGATGCTGGTCGGTAGCTTCATCGACGAGGACGATCAGGTTGCCCGGCAGCTGCGACAGGGTGCCGATCCAACTGCCATCATGGGGGGGACCGCTTCCGGCACAGCCGGTGATAGTTGCACAGCCGAAGGGTATCACTATCTGATGACGGGTGACGGTTATCCGTATGTTCAACAGCAAAATAGTCCGTACATAGCGGCACTTATAAATAATGATATCGTAATCATGATGGTCCACGAGAGTGACAATCTGGCTATACCGGTGTTGGCTTCAGGGCCGCTCCCAGAGGCGGTAGAGGGGCTTTCCGCTGTCTTGAAACGGTGTGTCCAGAGCGATACAAAACCTCGGGTTACCCCGCTGTCACTGCAGAATCGAGAGTGAATCCATTGCCTGATTAATGCCTGAAATCAGCCGGCGACAGGATGTTGCACGGGCTGCCGGGTCAGATTGTCCCCTGCCGAATCATGAATAAGCTTCCCTGTGCAAGTTTGCCGACCACTCCATGAAGAGCGGATATATGCGGATTTCAAGGGTGCCGGTCGCGCTAATATAGGCAGCGCTATGCCTTGGCTTGAATCGACCAGGCTAGGCATATCTCTCGCCAGGGTTTACTATTAGCAGGCGATAGAACGATTTTACCGGGGTATTCAAGGCAGAGTAATAATTCAACTGACACTGTTTTGCAGTTTTGCTGACACAAAACCCGGGTAGAGTAGAACAAAGTTCGCCAAGGAAAGAATAGAATAACCAGGGTGCAAGGGAGAATGTATGAGCGCTCAAGGCAGTCCTAAGATTACATTGATTCGGTCCGTGAATGAGCAGCCTATTTTACGGCATTCCGAATCCGAAGGTGTGTCTGCCGATGTCGTGACAAGCGACAAGATGAGTGTCTTTTCGCGCCTTCACTCGCTAAGAGGAAAGGTGCGGCTTTTCGGACACTTCTTTCATGCCCAGTTCCTCTTGCTCGCCGTAGTTGAATATCTCTCGTTTGTATCGGTATACCTGTTCGTGTCGCCCCTGCTGGATACCACCCGGCTTTCCTCTCCACTGGCCCAGCGTTGGCCGGAAGCGGCCTTCGCCGGCATGATTCTGGTCCTTGCCATCGCCTCCATGGGGCTGTACGACGCCCGCCAGCGGGAAGGTATCAAGGGAGCGCTGATCAGACTGATGGTGGCATGTCTCTCGGGTCTTCTGGCGATGATCCTGCTGGATGCGCTTTTTTCGCTGTTTACCACGGATGCCGCCTATATCGGCGAATTTGTTCTGCTGGCCATCGTCTATTCGATCGGGCTCAGAATCTACTTCTACAAATTTGTCGATGGTAATGTCCTGCAGCGGCGGGTCCTGGTCGTCGGGGCCGGCCGACGCGCCGCGTCCATCGATAAACTCAGGCGCAAGACCGATCAGCGGGGTTTTGAGCTGGTCGGTTATGTACGGACCTCCCCGGACGAGCCGGTTCAGGTGGGCAATCACAAACTGCTCGATATTGATGACGATATCCGCCATTTTGCCGTCGAGCATCAGATAGATGAAATCGTCATTGCACCGGATGACAGGCGCAGAAGATTGCCCCTTGAAGGCCTGATCGACTGCCGCATGAGCGGCATATCGATAACCGATTTGCTCGATTTTTTCGAACGTGAAACAGAAAAGATAAGGCTAGACCTTATCCAGCCAAGCTGGCTGATCTATGCGGAAGGTTTCAAGCGCAATATTCTCCGTTCCGTTGCCAAGCGGGCATTCGATATCCTGATCAGTTCGGTGATGCTGCTCATCTGTGCACCGCTGATGGCGCTGACGGCACTTGCCATTCTGCTGGAGGGCAAGGGGCGCGGGCCGGTGTTATACAGACAGGAACGTGTAGGGCGGGATGGGCGATGCTTTAATCTCTACAAGTTTCGCAGTATGCGCGCGGACGCAGAAAAGGATGGCGTGGCCCGCTGGGCGCAACCGAACGACTCAAGAATTACCCGGGTCGGTTCATGCATACGCAAATACCGCTTGGATGAGTTACCCCAGCTATGGAATATTTTTGTCAGCGACATGAGCCTGGTGGGCCCCCGCCCGGAACGCCCCGAGTTTGTAGAGCAGCTCTCTAAAGTGAATGCCCTGTACAAGGAAAGACACCGGGTCACGCCCGGGCTGGCCGGCTGGGCGCAGGTCTGCTACCCCTACGGAGCCTCCAGGAAAGACTCCATGGAAAAGCTTCAATACGACCTCTATTACGTGAAAAACCACGGCCTGTTGTTTGATTTCTACATACTGGTGCAAACAGCGGAGATTATTTTTTTCAAAAAGGGTGTGCGCTAGGAGTCTGTCGGACTTAACGCTGATCTACTGCGGAAAAGCCGGATTTGGCCATATTTTCCGATCTTTCTCGTTAAATAGGTCCACTATTCTCCTCGAAAGATCGAAAAATCTGGCTCAAACCGGCTTTCCCTCGCTACGATCGGTCAAGCCCGACAGACTCCTAGGCGTCTGTCACCCCTCATGGCTTGATATCGTATTTTTCCATCAGGCTGTAAAGTGTCGGGCGGGTGACGCCCAGAATCTTTGCGGTATCGGAAATATTTGCATCTGTATGGTTAAGCGCCCGCAGAATAGCCCTGCGTTCAGCCTCCCCACGAACCTGTTTTAAATTTAACGGCATCGCCTCCGCATCGGGCGCGACGAGCTCAAGGTCTTCCAGGGCTATCAGCGCGTTTTCCGCCATGATTACCGCCCGCTTTACCCGGCTCTCTATTTCACGCACATTGCCGGGCCAGTCATAGTGTTCGATAGCAAGAATGGCATTTTTATCGAAGCCGCTAATCTGCTGGTTATACTCTTTACTGAAGCGCTCAAGAAACGCCTTGGCCAATACCAGCGCGTCTCCCTCACGCTCCTTTAGTGCCGGTATTTTTATGGTCACCTCACTGATCCGGTAGTACAGATCTTCCCTGAAGCGGCCTTCTTCAATCAGCTGTTGAATATTCTGGTGGGTGGCACAGATGATTCGCACATCGATTGGGATCTCTTCGCGTCCACCGATGCGTTCCAGCACACGTTCCTGAAGAAAACGCAGCAGCTTGGCCTGAAGATCAATCGGCAGATCGCCGATTTCATCCAGAAACAGCGTGCCTCCGTTGGCGTATTCAATTCGACCCCGGGTCTGTTTCGCGGCGCCGGTGAAAGCCCCCTTTTCGTAGCCGAACAGTTCGCTCTCCAGCAGGTTTGCCGGTATGGCAGCACAGTTGATGGCGACCATCTTATGATCGGACCGCGGGCTGAGGTCATGCAGGGCCTGCGCAAAAAGCTCCTTTCCCGTGCCGCTGGCGCCAAGCAGTAGCGTTGTTATATTGGATGGTGCAACCTTCTCGATGGTCCTGCAAACCTTGATCATTTCCGGGCTGGTTGCAATGATGCCGTTGAGTGGGGTTCTGAACTGACCCTTCTGGAGTTTGATATTTTCCTGTTCCAATTCACTTACGTGGTAGGCGCGGTTGATTATCAACGACAGGATATCCGGTTCCACCGGTTTCTGGCAGAAATCGTAGGCGCCAAGCGCAATCGCCTTTACCGCATTTGTCCGGTCATTATCTCCCGTTACCACGATAATCTTCGTGCCCGGGGCAATGAAGAGTATCTCCTCCAGGGTTGCAAGTCCCTCGCTGACGCCGCCTGGGTCGGGCGGCAATCCCAGATCAAGCGTTACAACCGCGGGCTGGTGACGCCGGATCTGTGTAATAGCCTCTTCCCTGTCGCCTGCGATCAGCACCTCAAAATCATCGAAACACCACCGGAGTTGACTCTGTAGGCCAACATCGTCCTCAATGATTAACAGGTACTTACTCAAGTCCGTCACACGCTACCCCACTGTGGCTAGTCCGTTATTACTAAGGCACTCACGCAGGGCAGGGCGATACGAAAAATCGAACCTTCCCCCGGTGTACTTTTGACACTGATATCTCCGCTCAGGCTACGGATATACTCCCGGCTCTCATACACGCCGATCCCCATACCCGTCAGGCCCTTGGTGGAGTCAAAGGGGTGAAAAAGGCGTTGCTTGATGAACTCCTGATCCATGCCGGTGCCATTGTCTTCGACCTCCACCACGACCATATCCCCAGCAGGTGTCACGTTGATAATAACATGTCCGTCATTGGGTGTGGCATCCTGGGCGTTTTGGATAATATGGCCGAATACCGTCGCCAGCTGTTCCCTGTCTGCCCGGACAAAGAGTTTTTCCGGAGGCGGTCTGAGGAGAGGGGCGGGTTTTCCTGCAGCATGTGCGGTTGCCACTTCTTCCAGCAGTGCGCCCAGATTGATTCGCTGTGAAGTGTTGCCCCGCATACCGCTCTTCATCTGTTCCATCAGGTTGGTCATGCGCATGACCGAGTTTCTGACCGTACCGATCACATCATCTATGAATTCCGGCTTATGTTTATGTCGCTCGGCATTCGAAATGATCAGCGACTGTTGCGCAAGAATATTCTTGAGATCATGTACCACGTAGGCGGACAGCCGATTAAATGCCTCGAACTGCCGCGCCTGGGTCAGCGCCTTTTCGGAAAAATGCTGCGCCAGATGGCTGGCCGCCTGTTGACCGGCCATCTTCAGCAGATCCCTGTCCTCCCAATTGATGGACTGCTGTGACGTAGAGTGGGCGATGACAATGAAGCCAAAAATGCCGTTCTTGAACAGCAGTGGCACAACCAGCCAGGCATTCTGCATTCCAGTCAGCCAGGCGGGTGGAGTGAAGCCGCCATAAAGATCTGGATTCCTTTTGAATTCCTCCAGGTCAACCAGCCACTGATTCTTCTCCAGAAAGGTGCAGAGCGAGTCATTTTCCGCTGTGATCCCCTGCACCGGTTCGGGTATGTTCAGGCTGCTGGTGAATTCGTATCGGCCGTTGTCACGTCTGATCCAGAGCGCGCCCCCGGTGCTGTTGACCAGAGCCGACATCGCTCGCAGGATCCTGCCAGGTACCGCATCATCGCTATCGGCAAGCGTCTGGGTGAACCGCAGCCACTCCTCCCGGTAGTCATATTTGTAGTTGAAGAAGTGCTTGCTCAGGAAGACCCTGAGCTTGGCCCGTATGGTCCCGGAAAACAGGATAATAAGAAGCAGCGCACCGGTGCCGCTCAGGAACGCTATCTGCAGCGTGGAACCCCATGAGCCGCCGTAAAAGCGGATGTAATAACCTGCCGATGCCATCACCAACAGGTAAATCCCGGCCGCGATCAGGGTGACGGATTGAAAAACCACGTTGCGGGAGATGTAGATGTCCAGTGACCATTTGGGGTTGCGCGCTACCGAGATTGCTATCAGCGGGACCATTAAACCGTTGACTATACCCCTGGCATTCCACAGAGCCGGGTTAAGCTGCTTGAACAGAAGGGCATCCGCGAACATGAAAAAGTCATAGGAGAATATGCAGCCGATGCCGATGCAGAGATGCTTGATCGCCCAGCGTTGCTCAAGGGCGGAGTTTCTGAAGAGCTGCTCCAGCAACAGCAGGGCAATAATATTAAAGGCGACCCAAATTCCCAGTGTGGCATCATGGCCGATCAGGCCGGGGTTCGCTGTTAGCGTCCCGATCAGGGGAATGACGACCGTAATCACACTGGCTACGGCCAGAAAAGCGGTGAACAGATTTATCGGGGTGACACGCAACAGCCCGCTCAGCTTCTGACTGCTGTTGGACTGGACGCTTTTCAACAGGAACAGGCACCAGAAGGCATCCCGACCCAATTCCAACAGCTGCAAGATACCGGGAAAAGTTATGATGCGTAGCGCAGAGAGTGCGGAAATCCCCGCCCAGAGGCCGGAAAAACTGCTCGCCAGAATCAGCAATCGGCCGAGCGAACGGCCCCGCCAGGAGGTGATGAGCAGGCCCGTCAGCGCCGCAAAGGCTATAAAAGCAAATAGATAACTGAAGAATCCTATATTCAATGCAGCATGCTCTGGTTGTTTTAATTGCGATGCAGGGCAAGCGCAGCTGTGCTGCAACGGTGGTGCATCATCGTTTCAATTGTACTCCGGTGTCCGGGCGTAATTGAATACCCCGCGGAGTCGGAGGGGAGATAAGGAATTGTCACTCATGTTATCTTATTCCACTGGCCCCGGGGGGTGTTTGAAAGTACAATCTGCAGGATTATTAACAGCTTGTTATAAAATACCCAGGGCTGATCCACGGCACGCCCGGATGCCCCAGGACAGGGCGGCATCAGCAGGGTGAGGTAGGGCTAGAAAATGTCAGTATTCATGCAAGTTCGGGACGAACTTCGGGGCAATCCGCGTACCTGGTTGATTACCGGTGCCGCCGGTTTTATCGGTTCGAATCTTCTGGAAGAGCTGTTGCAACTCGACCAGACGGTGGTGGGCCTGGATAACTTTGCCACCGGTCATCGGCACAATCTGGAGAAGGTCCGTGGCCTGGTCAGTGACACACAATGGCAACGGTTTACCTTCCATGAACTGGATATCAGGAGCATTGAACAGTGCAGGATCGCCGCCGAGGGGGTTGACTATGTACTGCATCAGGCCGCCCTGGGCAGTGTCCCCCGCTCAATCAATGATCCGTTAACCACCAATGACACCAACAGTACCGGTTTTCTCAATATGCTGGTCGCGGCCAGGGATGCCGGGGTGAAGCGGTTTATTTATGCGGCCTCTTCCTCGACCTATGGGGATCATCCGGGCCTGCCGAAGCAAGAAGAACTGATAGGCAAGCCGCTCTCGCCTTATGCGGTGACAAAGTACGTCAACGAGTTATATGCGGATGTATTCGCCCGAACCTACGGCGTCGAGTCGATTGGTCTGCGTTATTTCAACGTGTTTGGGCCACGCCAGGACCCCAAAGGCGCCTATGCCGCGGTAATCCCGCGCTGGATAGAGGAGCTCTACCGGGGGGTTACCTGCCGCATCAACGGCGATGGTGAGACCTCCAGGGATTTCTGTTTCATCGGCAATACGGTGCAGATGAATCTGCTGGCGGCAACCACATCCAATCCGCAGGCAGTAAACCAGGTCTACAATGTGGCATACGGTGCCCGTACCACGCTGAATGAGCTTTTCAGCGAAATCAGGGAACGGCTTGCCAAGTGCTATGCGCGCGTCGCCGATGCACAACCGGACTATCTCGATTTCCGGGCCGGCGATGTCCGGCACTCGCAGGCGGATATATCCAAAGCGGCGTCGCTGCTGGGCTACTCCCCGTCCCACGATCTGCAGCAGGGACTGGACGTGACCACCCGCTGGTTTCTGGAGGAATTAGAGGCGGACGCCTGAAACGGACAATGTAAAAAAACGGACCTGGCTACACCGGTAAGGGCTAAAATTCTAACAGCTCCCTCTTTATCGAGTGCGAACCGGAAGAGTCGACTCAGGTCGCCATAATGACCGGCCCGCTGTAACGGGCTCAATAAATATCAGGAATGATGATGGACAAAATTGCAGTCGTGGGGCTTGGCTATGTCGGTTTACCGCTGGCAGTGGCGTTTGGTAAGAAGCGCGATACGATCGGTTATGATCTGGATGAGCGAAAGCTGACCAATTATCGGAACGGATCCGATCCCAGCGGCGAAGTCGAGCCGGAAGATCTGGCCGTTGCCTCCTACCTCGAATATACCAGTGATCCATCACGCCTTGTCGAGGCGTCAATCATTGTGGTGGCAGTACCGACCCCGATCGATCATGCCAGAAAACCCGACCTGAGCCCGGTTATCGGGGCTTGCCAAACGCTGGCTGCCTATCTCAAGCCCGGGGCCACTGTGGTATTTGAATCAACGGTCTATCCGGGCTGCACCGAAGAGGTCTGCGTACCGATTATCGAGCAAATATCCGGTATGCAGTGGGCCGGCCGTGACGGAACCGACGGTGGTGATCGCCATAGCGGATTCTATATTGGATACTCTCCCGAACGGATCAATCCCGGGGATAAGGAAAATCGGCTTGAGACCATTGTCAAGGTGGTCTCCGGAGATACACCGATTACCCGGGAACTGGTCGCCGAACTCTATGAAAGCGTTGTCACGGCGGGCGTATGCCGCGCCTCCACGATCAAGGTCGCTGAGGCGGCCAAGGTTATCGAGAACACCCAGCGTGACCTGAATATTGCCTTGATGAACGAACTGGCGATGATTTTCCACAAAATGGATATTGATACCGTTGATGTGCTTGAGGCCGCCGGTACGAAATGGAATTTTCTGCCATTCCGCCCAGGCCTGGTCGGGGGGCACTGCATCGGGGTTGACCCCTATTACCTGACCTACAAGGCAGAGGCGGTTGGCTATCACCCCCAGGTGATCCTTGCCGGCCGTAAAACCAACGACGGCATGGGCAAGTATATTGCCGAGCAGACGGTGAAGCGGATGATCCGTGCCGGTCATTCGGTAAATGGCGCCAAGGTGGTGATTCTCGGTCTGACATTCAAGGAAAACTGTCCGGACCTGAGAAACTCCCGGGTTGTGGATATTATCGATGAACTGAAAAGCTACAACGTCGATGTATACGTGACCGACCCCATGGCCGACCCGGAGGAGGCGGTCCACGAGTATGGCGTCCAGTTACATAGTTGGGATCAGTTGCCGCAGGCCCAGGCAGTGGTGCTGGCGGTAGGCCATAGTCAGTATCAGTCGCTCTCGGTAGCGGACTTTGCAGCAATCATGCATCAAGGTGCGGTAGTAATGGATGTGAAATCCAAGCTGGACAGAAGCGCATTCGCCAATGCCGGGATCGAGCTCTGGAGACTCTGATCCAATCCGGTCACACGGCGATATGCGGCAATGGCGAGGGTAACATCTGATCGCTGATCATCTGCTCCAGAACCGAATTGATCTCGTCCGGGCCGATGGAATGCAGACCTTCCGTCATCCCAAACAGAAGCATCTGACTGCAGATGAGATTGATCAGGCGCGGGATACCGTGGCTGTAGGTGTGAATGACCGGGAAGATATCATCCGCCAATTGTGGGTCGTTATCCCAGCCAACCTGGATTAGTCTGTGTCGGATATATTCACCCGTGCCGCGTTCATCAAGCGGTTCGAGGCAGAGCACGGCATTAACCTGTTGATAAAGCCGCTTAAGGGTTTCCGCGAGTACCAATTCACGCAACGGCTCTCTGCCAATAAGAAAAATCTGTATCAGCGGTTCCGATTGCCACCTAAGCTCCATCAGCCGCTCTATCTTGCGCAGAGCTTCATTCTCCAGATTTTGCGCCTCATCGATGAGCAACAGGAGACGTCGGCCGGCGTCGCGCATCCCCAAAAGCCGGGCCCCCAGTTCATCTATAATTTTCGACTCATCGCTGATCAGTGAGTCGACGCCGAAGCTGAAAGCGATCATCCTGATCAGGTCAGCAGATTGCAATTGGGTGGAGACCAGGTCTGCCGTGACGATATGCTCATCCTTGACCGAGTTGGTGAAGTCTCTCAGCAAGGCCGTCTTACCCGTTCCTGGCCTCCCGGTGACTAGTACAATGCCCTCGCCGCGACGCAATGCATAGAGCATGTAGGTTTTTGCCTGGATGTAACTGGCGTGCCTATAGATGGGTTTTGTGTTTGGACTGAGGCGGAAGGGGTCCGCTTCCAGATGATAGAACTTTTCATACATGGTTATGTTTATGGCAATGTCTGCCATCCTTGTTGTTGATACCGGCCAGCCCTTTTCCGCTTTCTGATACCCTGGTTAGTTGCTTCCCTGGCGAAATTTATTTCACACGGGTCCGCTGAGCGTAGCAGTTGACTCGCCTGTTGATTATACCCCAGGCATGCACTCTTTTACGGGTCTGCTATCCTGTTTACACAGCAATGTATTCGTGCCGTGTGGTTCACAGGACGTTATAGCAGTAACTGCCCCTACAGGTTAATACGCTAAATCCTGGAGTCTGCAGTTGTTCACATTGGAAGCTATTTCTTATTCGAACGTCCTTCATAATTTATGTGCCCGGATTTAGCCGGTATGATAAATATCACCCTAATGTACTATTGTATATATATAAGGTAACATACTGATTATCTGTAATTTGATCACATTTTTCCATGCCGTGAATTGATC
The DNA here is from genome assembly GCF_025175675.1 of Sedimenticola hydrogenitrophicus. Classification (GTDB taxonomy): domain Bacteria; phylum Pseudomonadota; class Gammaproteobacteria; order Chromatiales; family Chromatiaceae; genus Sedimenticola; species Sedimenticola hydrogenitrophicus. The sequence continues at coordinate 36,525 of NZ_JANIOA010000003.1, read as the reverse complement.
CTGTTGTGTTGTTGAGTGGAATAGGGGATCCTGTGGCGGCAGCCGATTTATGGAGAGTCACCGGTCTTATCGCTTCCCGATTGGGATCTGCAACAATAGAACGAAGCGGTCGGGGAAAATAATGATTCAACAACGCGATGGCGTATGCCTGACAAAGGATTGATCGTGTCTTATGTATGAGTCTTTCTACAATCTGAAAGCCGAACCGTTCAGGCTGAGTCCGGATCATCGGTTCTGTTTCAGCCATAAAAGTTATGCCAAGGCCAAGGCATATATGCAGTATGCCATCCACAGGGCGGAAGGCTTTGTGATGGTGACAGGTAAACCCGGGACCGGTAAGACCACGCTGGTAAATGACCTGGTTGATGGATTGTCACAATCCAAGATCGTGGTGGCTACCATCGTCAGCACACAACTTGAGGCGGATGATCTGCTACGGCTTGTGGCATGTAATTTCGGACTTGACATCGATGCGCCGAACAAGGCGGTTGTGCTTCAGGGTCTCTCTGTGCGACTTCGACGTTTTCATGAAGAGGGCACCCGGGCACTGCTGATTATTGATGAAGCACAGGACCTCGCTGCTTCAGCACTCGAAGAACTCCGGCTATTAACCAACCTGCAACTGAACAATCAGCCGTTGCTGCAGATCTTTCTTATAGGCCAGGAAAATCTGCGTGACCTGATTCAGAAACCGAGTATGGAGCAGGTTCACCAGCGTCTGGTGGCTGCTTGTCATCTTGATTCACTAAATGAGCCGGACACCAAGGCCTACATCAGGCACCGCCTGGATCGTGTCGGCTGGAGGGATAATCCGACGATCGATGAGGGTGTCTACCCGCTCGTGTTCCAGTTCAGTAAGGGCGTACCGAGAAGAATTAATCTTATATGCAGCCGTTTCTTGCTCCACGGTTGCGTGGAGGAAAAACATCGTATCCGTGCCGCCGATGTAAGAACCGTGGTGGAAGAGTTGCAGCACGAGCAGTTGGCACCGGCCGGCTTTAAAGCGGAGCTGCCATCGCTGATGGATGATGAGGAGTCGGACCTGTATCCGGGTACGGATAATAATTCGCCAACCGCGCCTGCGATTGGGCGGACCGAAGCTGATGTGGCCATGGCAGATCGGGCTGCCGGGGAAGTCCCGGTCGCTACCGTACCGCCATCGGCGCCATCCCGCCAACAACCGCGCGACGGTGAGATCCCCCATATCTGCTCGCTTGAGGAACATACCGATCTGGAAGGGGGGCATTCTCCCGAGCTGACAGAAGACCCCGACGAGGATGTGATTCAGGAAAATTATTTCTCGCTCACCGATGCCCTGGACCTGCCTTCAGAGCCGATACCTATCCGCCAACCCGTTGAAGCAGTGGTTACCGAACAAGGTTATGGTGACCGGTTCGCCAAGGCGCAGCGTGATAAAATGACTGCCGACCCAAGGACTCACTATTACAACGAATATCAGGTCGACACCTATCCCCGCGGTGCCGCCGGCAGAAGGCGGAGTTTACTGGGTATAACGCTGCTGTTTCTGTTCATACTCGTTGCGGTATCGATAACGCTGTACGTGGTTCGTCCGCCGATAATTCAAGACAGTATAGAAAGAATTGAACAGAAAATCGGCGGCTCCATATCCAGCCGGAGTGAACTGGTGGCGGCGCTCACTCCGGACCGAAAACCGGCGAATATCAACACCAACAATAACAACGCGCAGGATAAAGAGGCGACGGACCTTACCAGGCAGGAAGGGGCGACGCTACCCGCGGAGAGCGTGCGGGAGACGGCTCCGCCGTTGCCCGCACGCACCCTTGTCGGTCAGACCGAACGCGACACACCGCTAGACGACAGGGTTGTCAATGAACAAAAAAAAACGGTGCCGGATATTGAGCTAAGTGTTATTTCCGCCCCTGCCATAGTGGATTCGGCTACGAATCCAGACAATTCCGTACCACCGAATCCGGATACGATGGCCGATACCCAGGTGCCACTTATCCCCGTTGCGCCGGCCCCTGTGGAACCCGGGAAAGTCGTCCCGGAGGAGCCATCGATTCCGCGCACACAAGCCACTGAACGGATTGCGGACACGGAGGAACAGCCCGTTATGGAGGGAGCGCCCACGGCGGGTGACCCGCTCCCCGTCGACAGTGTTCCGCCACCACCCGCGGATCAGCCGGCCTCCCTGGTAGCAGTGGACTCCATTACTGATGAGGGCTCCATCAACGGTGCGGTCAGCCCGGAGACGATACCGACCTCGTACGCTTTGCCGAAGAAGCGCGATGAGACCCCGCGCACGCGCGACAGCGACCGATTACGCTCCGATCAGCGCGCCCGGGAGACGGTCCGCCCCCCGGCTGAACAGGCCAGCGGACAGCGACCGGAGCAACAGGTTTTCTTCAGCAGCAACAGCATTGCCGTTGGAGAGGAGTATGCCGACCAGTTGTCCGAAGTGGTGGAGTGGTTGGAACAACACACCGAGGATACGGCCCGGATCATCGGCTATGCGGATAACAGCGGGAACCGCTATTATAATCTGGAACTCTCATTCAAGCGCGCTAACGCCGTCGCCGCCTATCTCGAAAAAAAAAAATTGCCAAAAGCCGCCTTTATGTTGAAGGACGCGGGGTTTATCCAGTGCTGAAAATCCCGGCCGACAATAGGGCAAGCGCACGACACATGCAGCGGCTTGTGAAGATAGTCATCGTCCCGCCGGGTGACTGAGCCGTCACCCATGTATGTTTTTGCACAATTCCTCCCTGCAGATACGAAAGGTAGGGTGGCGCGTGATATGGCATGAATAGAGCGTCAGCAGATGTTTTGCCGAAGTACCGCCAGCTGGTGACCGTCTACGAATCGGCGACGCGGGATCACCTGAAGAACAGTCTTGCGCGGATGTTTTCCGAGGTCGAACCCACGATGATCGATTTCGCCAGCAAGGCGGAGACGGATAATGCCCAGACACGCTTTTTTGACGCCATCAGTCACATACGTAACTTGAGCGGGGTCATCACGCGCAACTACTTGCACGCCCTGACAACTGGTTTCGGGGAGTTTATCAACGGCCAGCCGATTCATTATCCCAAACCGATTATAGAGACGGATAGTGCCGGTCAGATAGGCATTGTTGATGATAATGACCTGGAGGTGCACATCGCCATCCAGGCGATGATAGAGAAATCGAAAAATTTACACTACCAGTCGCTCTATCAGCTTGGCCAGCGTCTGGCGGTTATCCGCCAGGGCAGGAAACTCGCCCGACCCGATATTCCCGCCAGCCCAGACCATCTCGCGATAACCTTCCAGAACGTCGCCGCCGATTTTGCCCTGGAACATAAACTGTTGCTCATTCTCTACGTCCTGTTCGATAAGCGCGTACTGGGGAATGTCGGTGCATTATACGTGGAGATCAACCACCTGTTTTCCGAGGCCGGAATCTACCCGCATCTGGCGCCCATGGTTACCCTGATCCCGGGCAAAACAGAGAAACGACGCGGGCAGACATCGACCGACGAAAAAGCGGGGGAATCAACCCTCACGGAGTTTTTGCCGGCTGAACGTAGCGCGCCGTTGACCAATGAGGATTTTGCCATCGGGGCGGAGGTATTCCAGTCAATACTTTCGCTATTGACGGAGCGGCTCAAAGCCGATCCACGCTTTAAAAACCATCCGGAATATCGTCCGGACGGCAACCTGGCGCAGCTCAGAAGCAAGCCGGATCTGGTACGGGCGATTAACCAGCTTGATACGCCCAGACATTTGGACATGGGCGTGTATGCAACCGCCACGGCGGCTGCGGCGACGGCGGCCGATCGCAACGCGGTAACGATTGCAAACCTGCAAAAGCGGATTGCCAATGAACGGGAGGTAATCTACAGGCGGCTGGATACCAATACCATCCCGACGGCCGATCTGGACACGATAGAACTGGTCGGCATGCTGTTCGAACATGTGCTTGACGATCAGGATCTGGCCAGTATCACCAAGGCGCTTATTTGTCACCTGCACACGCCTTACCTGAAAGTGGCTATTCTTGATCAGAAGTTCCTGTCCAATCCTGAACATATCGCCAGAAAACTGCTGAATCTGGTGGTGAATGGCGGTCGCCGCTGGGTCGATGAAAATAATCTCGATGCGGGTATTTATCACACCATGCGCGACATGATTCAGACCATCATGGGTGATTTCAAGGATGACGTTTCAATATTTGAAAAGTTCCATGACGCATTCCTCGATCACCTGCGGGCACTGGAACATAAAACAAAAATACTCGAGGAGCGGACCAGGGAGGCCACCCAGGGCAAGGACCGGCTGGAGTACTCCCGATTGCGCGCCGATGCGGTGTTGCGACAACAATGTGCCGGGGTGCGGTTCCAGCCGGTGCTCTGGGGCTTTCTCTCATCGGTCTGGAAAAACTACATGACCCTGCTGCTGTTGCGGGATCAGAAGATAGAACAACAAAGGCAGTGGCGAACTGTCCTGATGGTGATCAACAGTATCATCAAACTGAATAACGCCTATGCGGATGCCCGTACGGCGGAGTGGCTGAAGCATGCCTGGCCGGGATTGAGGAAAAATATCGAGTCGGGGCTCAATTTTCTCGGCGACAACAATCCTTCGGAATATGTTGCCCTGCGTGAGGCAGTCCAGGGACTGCTGCAGGGGAGGGTGACCGCAGCCGTTGAGAAGGTGGCCGTCCGTTCCGACACGCTTGCCAGGGTTCATGCTGAAAAAACGGCGCTCAACACCGCGCACTCGAAAAGATTAGCGGCGTGCCGGGTGCAGGTGCAACAAACCGGTATCGGCACCTGGTTCGAAATCACCGCGCTGGATGGTAAACTACTGCGCGTGAAGAAGTCCTGGTTTAGCCCGATAACCAATAATCACATGTTCATTGATCGCTTCGGCTCCAAGGCCTTTATCCTCTCCACGGATGAGCTGGTCAAGCGGCTGGACAACGGGAACGTACGCATTATTACACCCAACCGGTACCCATTCGTTGATCAGACCCTGAAGAAGATCTACACGCTGTTGCGGACCGGAAAGTCTATCTCCGTTGTTGGTGACTGAAAGCGTTACGGTAATGTTGGGGTGAAATGCCGGTTTTACGCTTGAACAACTTCATAAATGAACTGCTGTCTTCATAACCCACATTCTGGGTAACCCGTTCAATCGGCATCCGGCTGGATTCCAGGATTTTTTTCGCCGCCTCTATCCGCAGTGACTGAAGGTAGGCGAGGGGCGTATCCCCCGTCGCCTGCTTGAACCGTCGCTTGAAGGTCCGGGAACTCATGCCAAAGCGTTCACCCAGCCGATCGATACTGATCTTCTCCGCCAGGTGAGCCTCCATCCACTGCTGGGCGGCGAGGACCGCTGCATCCTGGTGGTACTTCTGGCCCTGGCTGGTGGTGTACGGCGCCTGGGAGTGTTGCTTCCTCTCGATTACCAGCGCCTTGGCGGTCTGCACCGCAACGTCATGCCCGAAGTGCTGCTCAACGAGAAACAGGGAGAGATCCAGCCAGGCGCTGCCGCCCCCGGCGCACAACAGATCGATCTCATTGGTAATGAGCTGTTCCGGCCTGAGTCTTACCCGCGGGTAACGCTCGCGGAAGCGCTCCACATAGCCCCAGTGGGTGGTCGCCCGCTTACCATCCAGCAGGCCGGTTTCAGCCAACAGAAAACTGCCGGTGCAGCTGCTGACAATCTGGCTACCGTTACCGTGCATCTCCCGCAGCCAGGTGATGGCCGCGGCATTGTTTTCCAGCGTCCTGTCGATATTGGCGCCGATGGGCGGGATGAATATGATATCGCTCTCGCTTATTGCCGTGATGGCGGCATCCGGCTGCAGCGAGAGGTGATTCAGACAGCGAACCGCATGACCATCCTGGGATGCCAGTTGCACCTGAAAGCACGGCGCTGAAGTGGTTTCCTGAATCCTGTTCCAGGTAACCCCGACCAGGCTGAACAGATCCAGTACCCCGGTGATTACGGAGGAGAAGGCATAATCAAAGCAGTACAGGGTGATTTTTTTCATCGGGCAGCCATCATGGCATTAATAGCCAGTAAATTGTCATAAGTGACAATTGCACAGCGCGGCCAAGGATGCAATTCTTTGCACAGTGTAACTACTCGCCCGGTCTGTAAGTGATTGACCTGCCTTGTTGGCCGATCTTGATGGCGCCTCGAATCCGGTCCCTTTTTCAGATTCAAGCCTGCCCTTGTTTGAGCGAAGCGAGTTTGGGCAGGCGCTGAAAATGGGGCCGGATTCGAGGAGATAAGCCATCGTGTGAGGCCGGCAAGGCGGGCCAATCACCCCGTGAGTAGTTACTGCACTGTTTCTTTCCGCCAAGCAAGGTTACAACCCTGATCATGACAACCCCTTATCCCCATCTGCTTGAACCGCTCGACCTCGGATTCATCACCCTGAAAAACCGCGTCCTGATGGGCTCCATGCATACCGGACTGGAGGATAAAAAGACGGATTTCCCCAAGTTGGCGGCCTACTTTGCCGAGCGGGCGCGGGGCGGCGTCGGACTGATGGTGACCGGCGGCTTTGCCCCGACCCGGGCCGGCTGGCTGTCGCCGTTCGCCTCCAAACTGACCAATCGGCTTGAACTCGGCCGCCACCGGCTGGTGACCGACGCGGTGCACCGGGAGGGGGGCAGGATCTGCCTGCAGATCCTGCATGCCGGCCGCTATGGCTACACGCCGATCAATGTGGCGCCTTCGGCGCTGAAGTCACCCATCACCCCATTCAAACCCCGCGCACTCTCGGCCCGGCGGATACGCAAACAGCTCGACGGGTTCGTCCGTTGTGCCCGCCTGGCACAGCGCGCCGGCTACGACGGCGTGGAGGTGATGGGCTCCGAGGGATACTTTCTGAACGAATTCCTGGTCACCCATACCAATCGGCGCGACGATGCCTGGGGCGGCGCTTATCCGAATCGCATGCGCCTGCCGGTGGAGGTGGTAAAACGCATCCGGGCCGCGGTGGGCCGGGAGTTCATCATCATATTCCGGCTGTCGATGCTGGATCTGATTGAACAGGGCAGCAGCTGGGAGGAGGTGGTCACCCTGGCCCGGGCGATCGAGGCGGCCGGCGCCAGCCTGATCAATACCGGCATCGGCTGGCATGAGGCACGTATCCCGACCATCGCTACCATGGTCCCCCGCGCGGGCTTCACCTGGGTCACCGGACGCCTCAAGGGCGAGGTGGGGATCCCGTTGATCACTACCAACCGGATCAACACCCCGGAGGTGGCGGAAGCGGTGATTGCGCGGGGCGACGCCGACATGGTCTCGATGGCCCGTCCGATGCTGGCCGATCCCGCGTTCGTGCATAAGGCGGCGCAGGGCCGGGCCGATGAGATCAACACCTGCATCGCCTGTAACCAGGCCTGCCTCGATCATATCTTCTCCCATCAGCGGGCCACCTGTCTGGTCAACCCCAGGGCCTGCTACGAAACCGAACTCAACTATCCCCCCACCGAGCGGCGCAAACGCATCGCCGTGGTGGGGGCGGGGCCGGCCGGTCTGGCCTGTTCGACCCTGGCCGCCGGCCGCGGTCACGAGGTGCACCTGTTCGAGGCCGATAGTCGGATTGGCGGTCAGTTCAATATGGCCCGGCGCATCCCCGGCAAGGCCGAGTTCGACGAGACCCTGCGTTATTTCACTCGTCAGATCGAGCTGACCGGGGTGACCCTGCACGCCGGGCGGAAGGTGAACGTGGAGGAACTACTGGCCGCCGCCTATGACGAGGTGGTGATCGCCACCGGCGTCCTGCCCCGGACCCCGACAATCCGCGGGATCTCCCACCCCAAGGTGCTGAGCTATATCGATGTGCTGCGCGAGCGTAAACCGGTCGGTGAGCGGGTGGCCATCGTCGGCGCCGGGGGGATCGGCTTTGATGTCGCCGAGTACCTCACGCACGCGGAGACGGCGACGCCCCCGGAGGAGGTGGTCGATGCGTTTCTCGGCGAATGGGGCATAGACAAGAGCCTGGCCGCCAGAGGCGGCGTTGCCGGGGTACAACGGAAGGCGATAGTGCCGGGGAGAAAGATCTATCTGCTGCAACGCAAGGCGAGCAAACCCGGTGCCGGCCTGGGCAAGACCACCGGCTGGATCCACCGCACCACCCTGAAGCACCGCCAGGTGGAGCTGTGGGCGGGGGTTCAGTATGAGCGGATCGACGATCAGGGGTTGCATCTCCTGGTCGATGACAGGCTGCGGTTGCTGGAGGTGGATAATGTCATCATCTGCGCCGGTCAGGAGTCGCGAACGGGGCTTTATGAGGCGTTGCGGGAGCAGGGCGTAAGCGCACACCTGATCGGCGGCGCCAAACTGGCGGGTGAGCTGGATGCGAAACGGGCGATTCGTGATGGCGCGGAGCTGGCCGCGGTATTATGAGGAGTGCCCTTACGCCTCAAAGGATTTTAACGCATCGATATCCAGTACAGTGATGGCACCGTACTTCACGTCGACGATCTTCTCCGACTGCAGCACATGCAGCGCCTGATTGACCCGCTGGCGGGAGATGCCGGAGAGATTGCCCAGCTCCTCCTGGGAGATTTCCAGCTTGTAATGCATGCCGGGATAGAGCTCATGGTTGAACATGGAGGCGAGGGAGCGGGCGACCCGCGCTTCCGGCGACAGGAAACGGTCATACTCCATATAGCCGATAAACTGGCCGAGGCGCTCGTTGAAATGGGTGAGCAGGAAACGGTTGAAGCCGATGCTCTCTTCCAGCAGGGTGAAAAATGTCCGTGCCGGCATGAAGGCGATACGGGATTTGCGTAACGCGACAATGTCGTAGCGCCGCGGCTCTCGTTTCAGCAGCGAGCCTTCGCCAAACCAGCTGCCGGACGGGATGCCGGTGATAAAGGAGATCTGTTTGCCGGTGTGGGATTCACAGGAGATCTTGGCCAGGCCTTCAATAATCCCGACCCACTCTTCAGAGGGGGATCCTTTACGGCAGACGATATCCCCCGCATCGTAGTGCTTCTCATACAGCGTGCCCCTGACCAACTGCTGTTGGGCGGGCGTCAGGCTCGCCATCCAGGGGCTCGCGCCAAGAAACTGTTCCAGGGATTCCATGGCTCCAAATGTCATCTGAATGACAGAAAGCAGAGAAATGAGTTGTTATGATAGCAGAACACAACGGAATGAAGTATCTAAGCTGATATTACGCTTAATACAAATATTTTATAATAAAAACAGTAAGATGAGATGTGTCGGCCGTTTACGCCTGTGTGCCGTTTTGTCCGGGTGCTGAAGCTGGCCGTGATCAAAGGCGAATACTATGGAGCATTGTGATATGTCTGCACGTATGAGTTTTTCAGTCGTAAATGAGGCCTCTACCTTTATCTCTCCCCTTCCCATTGCACAGAACGATGCGTCCAGCGAGATGGATGATGCCGCCATCCAGATTCCCGATGATTGCTGGGAGCCGGTCGATTTTCTCGATGGCGATGAGACCGGGATACCGAGCCAGCTGCTGGCGACCCTCCATGTCAACACCTGTCCCATGCACTTTGAGGCCTACCTGGTGGATGAACAGGGCGAGATCTGTGATCCCCGCCACCAGCAGGCGATCACCCTGGTCAAGGCGGCCTTGCGGGATGACGAACCCTGGAAGAGCTTCAACTATGGCGGCCATGAATATGTGATGATCGCCATCCCGTTCGGCATGGGCCGCTGAACGACGACAACGGACCGTTACCGGGCGCCCGCAGGCGCCCCGTTTCCGGCTGACTCCATCCCGCCAGGGACGCCTGCCTCCCAAGGAGTTACGCTATCCTGACGCCTGTATGCCCGGCCTGATTCCAACCCCTCGGCACGCAGCCCTCATAGCGAAGCCAAAGGTCTGTGTTTATACTGCGGCTGCTTGTATGCTATGGGCCGATAAGTTGAACCACCGGTTTTTTATTCATGGTTTAACACAGCACCATCGCCGGAGGAGGGCGGCATGATCTGTATCAACTGCGGCAGAACCCATCGATTCATCGCCTCTTCCATTGATCAGGGTATGCACTGGCTGCGCCAGGATGAATCCACTCGGCTGGGTATCTGCTCGTTCTGTCAGGATGCCGTGGATGCCTGGGACCAGGGGGCCCGGGATGTCCGTGACCTGGCGAACGCCAAGTTGAAGAAGGAGCGTGAAACCGACTTGCCGGGCTGGTTGATCAAGCACGCAAAATTGCCGTCGCTGCCGCATGTGCTGATTGAGGTCTATAAAGAACTCGAGTCGGAGACGGCCGGCATCGAACGTATCATCCAACTGCTTGAGACCGATCCGGGGTTGACCGCCCGGGGGCTTCAACTGGGAAACTCCGCGTATTACGGTGCGGCGAGGCAGATCACCCGGGTGGAGGATGCCATCCTGCGTGTGGGGCCGTTCGACCTCTGGGCCCTGTTGATTTCAACCGAGGTCAAAAGCCTGTTTTTTGGCATCCGCCCCGATCTGTTGGACATGAACAGTTTCTGGCGGCACACCCTGTTCACCGCCTGCGCCTGCAGAATACTGGCGGAACAGCAGCGGCTGGGATCGGCCGGCGATCTGTTCATTGCCGGGTTGCTGCACGATGTCGGCAAGTTACTGTTTCTGCAGCTGATGCCGATCGAGTATGCGGAAGTGATTCATCGCCGGAACGGTGGCGATGAAGGGGCCGAACTGGAGGTGGAGCTGTTGGGAGTCAGTCACGCGCAAGTCGGGGCCCGGCTGTTCAAGGCGTGGCAGCTCCCGGAGGAGCTGATAACGCTGATCGCCGGCCACCACAACCCGGCACCGGCATCCGCACCGCTGGCGCTGCTGCGTCAGGCCGACGCGCTGGCACATAACTGTCTCGATCTGAAACCGGCCGGCGACGAGTCCCACGCACTGCCGGACCGGACCCTGCAACCGATACTTATGCTGTTTCAGCAACTCACGGATCTGGTGCTTTGAGCGTGGCTGGCGGCACCGCCTGACCGATTCCCAGAGCCTAACAATCGACAAGGAGATGATGATGTCATCTAATTTGCTGCTACTCTCCGGCGTTGCGGTGATCGGAGGTATTGCCGTGGCACTGCAGGCCCAGCTGATGGCACTGCTCGACCGCGGCATGGGGACGCTGGAGAGCGTGTTCATCACCTATGGCGGGGGCGGCCTGCTGATCGGCCTGACGATGCTGTTTCTGCGCGGCGGTAACTTGTCGATATGGCACACCATACCCTGGTACGCCTATCTCTCCGGCGCCGCCGGTCTGATTATTGTCGCCTCGATCGGCTTCAGTGTGCCGAGACTCGGGCTGGTCACCGCCTTCACGCTGCTCATTGCCGCCCAGTTCATTGTCGGCGCCCTGTTGGATCACTTTGGTTTGCTCGGCGCCGAGGTGCGGGAACTCGATCTCCGCAAGATCGCCGGTATGCTGATCATGCTGCTGGGAGTGTGGCTGACGGTGCGTAATTGACACCAACAGGACATCGCTGCAATAAATCGCTCGGTGACGGGGTCTCTATCTGATGAGGGTCTCCGCGCATGCGCCGGCAGAACCCGGATAAGGCCAATGCCGGAAAACATGGTACTTCGTTTGACAGAAATGGCCTAAACTCTTCCTCCCGCAATCTGTGAGGCACACCGATGTTACGCCGGTACCTCAACTTCAAACTGATGATTTTCCTGTTGGTGCCGCTCTCCGCCACTGCCGAGCGGATTGGCGGATTCGAGATTGCCGCGGATCAGGCCTCGATCCCGTTGCGCGAGATCCATTCGGGCGGCCCACCCAAAGACGGCATTCCGGCAATCGACCATCCCAGGTTCCTGCGGGCCGGAAAGGCCGATCTCAGGCTTGAGGAGCGAGTGCTCGGACTGAACCTGAACGGCATTGCCAAGGCTTATCCCATTGCGATCATGAACTGGCACGAAATCGTCAATGACCGGTTTGCCGATGAGCCCGTGGCGATCACCTACTGCCCGCTTTGCGGCAGTGGTGTGGCCTTTTCCGCGCGCGTGTCCGGTGAGACCTTGCAGTTTGGTGTGTCGGGTCTGCTCTATAACAGCGACGTGCTGCTCTATGACCGGAAAACGGAATCGCTCTGGTCGCAACTACTGGCTCGCGCGGTCACCGGAGAAATGAATGGCACCCGGCTGGAGGTGCTGCCGTTAATGACGACGACCTGGTCGGAGTGGCGCGCGCAGCATCCCGAAACGCTGGTTCTGTCACGCGACACAGGGCATGTCCGGAATTATGACCGGGACCCCTACGCCGGTTATGAAACCGATGAGGGGATCTACTTCCCGGTCAAACAGCAAGACCCACGCTACCATCCCAAGGAGCTGGTTTTCGGGTTGGAGATTGACGGTCGCTTCAAGGCCTACCCGGTTGCCGAACTGAGTCGTGCCGAAGGCGAGATCCGGGATCGGTTTGCAGGCCGCGCCTTTACCATACGCTACAATCCTGCCACGCAGAGTGCCCGCTTTTTCGATTCGCAAGGCGGAGAGATACCGGTGATCCAATCTTACTGGTTTGCCTGGTATGCCTTTCATCCCGACACCGAGGTGTTCCGTCCCTGATCGGGGCAGGCCCGACGGACGCTGATCAACGGTACTGGTCGATCCCGGTATCCCGCAGCCGGTCATAATAACGCGCCCGGTAGAGGTGCCGCACACCCTGCTCATCATCCTGAAACGCGGTACGGTCATGCAGGATGTTGTTGCTGATCAGGCCCATGCCCGGCTCCAGCCGGCCGCGGAAGATATAGGGTGAGTCACTGGCGAGGATCTCGCTCAGGGCATCCAGTGCCCGGCGGGTGAGCGGGTCATCGGACCAGATGACATGCCGGGTGCGTATGGTGTAACGCATGTGCAGGTTGCCACAGGGCATGATCGACAGGACCGGACCGATCTCCTCCTGCCGGGCCACCTCGCCCTGGTTCAGGCGCGGCGGGATGGTCATCACCGCCGGGCCCATCAGCGCCGTGATGAAGGCGGGATCCTGGTCTCGCAGCAGGATGTAGGCGATCTCGTGATCGAGCAGGGCATTTTCACCGCCGCTGCCGGCGCTCTGCACACAGTGCAGGATCAGCGAGTGGATCTGCTCGTCCGGGCGGTTGTAATAGCCGTCCGTGTGCCATTTGATGGGGCGGTTGGAGTAGGGGATGTACTGCTGCCTGATCCCGTCCGCGGCGACTTTCAGCGAGGTCAGGCCGGTGTCATCGGAAAGCCAATTGTGGTTCAGGTGCCGGGCGCCGAACTGGCGTCCCAGCGAGAGCGGAATCTCGGGGTCCGGATCACTCCCGGTCTCGCTGATATAGATGGCCATATTGGCCTTGCGCACCCGTTGGCTGATGGCCTCGAACTCTGCGCGGGTCAGTTGGCGGGGATCCCTGACCGGTACCAGCAGCGCCTCCAGGGAAGCGGGGTAGTCCGCCAGTTTCCTGGAGCGCCAACTCTGGTAAAGCGCTTCATTCGCCAGACTGAAAGGTGTTGCAAGCGGATTTTCGGCTACGGCTGTATGGGGCATCTGCGGAGTACCGTCGGGGTCATATTGGCGAAATATTAGCAATTACTAACGAATGCCGCCAGTCGCCCGTGCCGGAGAACCCTCACGCTATCGGTTCAGGTGGAAAATTATGGTACTAATTCAATAAGATACCAATACTTACCGCTAACCCTCCTGTTCCAGCATCGGGAACAGCGCATCAATCTTGGCCGCGCAAATGAAGTCATTTTCCGAAAGATTCTTGATCGCGTGGGTACTGTAATTCACCTTGCAGCGGTTATACCCGACCTCCAGGTCCGGATGGTGGTCCTCGCCATTGGCTATCCAGGCCACGGCATTGACAAAGGCGATGGTCTGGTAGAAGTTCTTGAAGCGGAACTCCCGGGCAATGGCCTGGGTTGAACCGAGCAGTTGCCATTCCGGGGAGAGCCGTGCCAACAGCTCCCTGCACTGTGCCTCCGACAGCGGCGGGGTCTGCGGGTTACAGACGCTGCAGTGTCTTTCCTGCAAAGGTTCCGACCTTTTCTGTGCCTGAGTCATCGTTACACCTCGCTGTTACCTGTCAGTAATAACGCCAGGGTTCATACGCTACGAGTATATATGACCGGGCCCTTAGTAGCTGATCATTCTGATGACGGGGTTGCCGATCACCGGATGGACCGCCTTGCGATAGTTGCGGGTGATGCGTTTAACATAGTTCCGGGTCTCTCGATAGGGCGGTACCCCGCGATAGCTCGTCACCGCGTTTTCCCCGGCATTGTAGGCGGCCAGTACCAGGGGGACATCTCCTTCAAAGCGCCGTACCAGCCATTGCAGATAGGCCATGCCGCCGTGCATGTTCTGCGAGGGGTCCCAGACGTCGCTTACGCCGAAGCGCCGGGCAGTGGCAGGGATCAGTTGCATCAGCCCCCGGGCGTCCTTGGGCGAGCGGGCTTGTGGATTGAAATTGGACTCGGCCCGGATCACCGCCAGCACCAGATCGGCTTCGAGACCGTAGGCCGGTGCCCAGGCCCTCACCCAGCGTTCAATCTGCTGTCGATCCGGCAGTGCTTCCAGCGGCAGGCTACCGCACCGGGGGTCCCGGCGGGGCGCTACGCCGGACAGCCGGGTCAGCATCCTGGCCGCCATGGGATCGCCGGCCGCGGCGGCTTTTTCAAACCACCCGGCAGCCACCGCCGGATCCTGCGCAATCCCGCGGCCATTGAAATGCATCCAGCCCAGCGCGTAATAGGCCTCGGAGTCCCCCCGGTCGGCCGCCAGGCAGTAGAGCCGGAACGCCTTTTGGTAGTCCTGTGCCACCCCGCGGCCATGCTCATAACGTAGCGCCAGTTGGCGCATGTCGCCCGCTTGCCGCGGGGTCTCTGCCGCGCAGAAGAGTGGCGTCAACAGAAGAAATATAAGAACCGAAGGAGCCCGGTAGTGCATGGCGTATTCACCCACATGACGATACCCATGCACTAGGCAAATATTATTCCATCCATCAATTAATCATTAATATCAACTGGTTAATTATTCACCGGAGATTCAGGAACGGCCCAGTGTAAAATTCGCTGACAACACCCTCCGCTATTCGTGTACCACCAATACATCGCAGTTTGCGGTTTCGATCACGCGCTTCGCGGTGGTGCCCAGCAGGATGTGGAGGCCCTGCAATTTGTACGATCCAATGACGATCAGCCCGGCCTGCTGCCGGGCCGAGTAGTTGGAAACCATCTGATCAACCGGCCCCGTGGTCACCACCACCTCTTGCTCCACTTCCAGCCCCTCGATGACCGAGGTGAACGCCTCCAGGCCTCGCATGCGGAGATTTTTCGCCGCGTTCTCTTCATCCTTGCCCGCGGTAAAATTGTCCACTACGTTCAGCAGGGTTAGTCGGGCATTGTAGCGTTTGGCCATGCGCACGGCCTTGTAGATGGTCATCAGCCCCTGGTCATCAAGGTCGGCGGCAACCACGATATGCCGGTAGTCAACGGGCGGGCGGTTGGCGTGCACCACCAGGACGTCGCACTCGGTCTGTTCGGGTATGGCTTCATCGTCGGCCTGAAGCAGCGGCTGCAGTTGTGCGAACCCGACATTGTCCAGCACCACCAGGTCGCCATTCACCGCGTTTGCCTGAGGGGCGAGCTGCAGCAAATCACCATGGGTACTTTTAGCCGCCGCGATCTCCGCATTCTCCGCCAGCAACCGGTCCATGGTCGCGGCCTCCGCTTCGACAGCGCTGCCGGCCGGGACGACATGGACCAACGTGACCTGGCTGTGGAGCTTGCTGGCGACATTGGCCGCCCGCAGCACGGCCGTTTGTTCGCTCGCTGTTGGTGAGTAGAGGGCCACGATACTGTGATAGCCGACGGATGGTTTGGTGGTCATGGTACGGTTACCTGTCTGGCGTAAGGGGGGCTGACAACGGCTGGCGCATGGCCACCGCACTCGCCGCTATGGCCCTGTTGCCAGTGGACGGGCGGGTTGCGCTAACGCCGCTCACACGGCCTCCCGGCAGGCCGTTCGCAACAGGGAATCGAGTCCCGGATAACTCTCCCGGGTCAGCTGATACTTGCGGCCGCAATCACCCCAGGAGTCGCCCTGGGCGATGGCGCGTTCAAGATCGCGCGGCCGGTCGATGATCACCCCGCCGCTGGAGCGGATGCCCAGATCGAACAGCAGATCGGGAAGTCCGCTGGCGCTGGGTCCGATCAGGTGGATCTTCGCCGGATTGCCGGCGGCCTGAACAATCGACTCGATGCTGTTGTTGATCAGGGTCGACGCGGTACACAGAACGGTGTCGCAGCGGGCCAGTGCCTGTGGTGTGGTGAACAGCTCCAGCCCCAAATCCGGCGGTACCCGTTCCGGCTGCTGCTCGATCACGATGACCTCCGTGCCCCGGGCCAGATAGCGTTCAACCAGGGGTCTGAAGAACCCCACTATTCCGACCAGGCCCTCGGGCTGGTCGGCGTCGTCCGGCTTGCCGGCGGTGGTCGGATCAAAACCGGCACGCTTCAGCAGGTACTGGCTGAGGGCATTGAACGCTCCCAGCGCCAGGGCGCTGCGCGGCAGGTCGATTCCGTCCAGCCCGCGGGCGATTTCGGAAGGCGATTCCCCGATGGAGTGGTGCGCGTTCTGGCGAAGCCATTCCAGGGTGTCGCCCAGGCAGCTATAAAAGGGGCCGGTGCTGCCGTCGCTCAGGACCACGAAACCGAAATTATCCTTGATATCCTCGGCCGCATCGGTGAGCGGCAGCAATATCCGGTCGATGGGCGGAAGCCGGAGGACGTTGTCGATTCGATTAATCAGTCGACGATAGTTGGAGAGATACGGCATTGAGTGTGACCCGGCATTGATTTTCTTAAACTATAGATGGTCCAGTCGCTGTGTGAGGGGTGAAATCGGAGCGCACGGTGATTGCCCCCGGGAATGCCGGGGGATACCATGATCCCGCCAATCCTGGCCCGTCCCCTGGATCGTTGTCTCCCATGAATGACGCCATTTCACAACTCCTGCCTCAGCCCGTCTGGAGACATTTTTACCAGCTGACCCAAATACCCAGACCTTCGCATCATGAGGCGGCGGTACAGGCCTATATCATGCAGGTGGGTGAGCGGCTGGGGCTGCAGACCATCAGGGATCCGGCGGACAATATCCTGATCAGAAAACCGGCCTCGGCCGGCATGGAGTCGGCGCCCGGCGTGATCCTTCAAGGTCATCTCGATATGGTCCCGCAGGCCAATGCCGATATCCGTCACGATTTCACCCGGGATCTGATCCGGGTACGCATTGAGCAGGAGTGGGTCAAGGCAACCGGCACAACCCTGGGGGCGGATAACGGTATCGGTGTGGCGGCGGCCCTGGCAGTGCTGGAGTCGCGCCAACTCAAGCACGGCCCGCTTGAGGCGTTGTTCACCAGTAACGAAGAGGACGGCATGTCCGGTGCATTCGGTGTCCGGCCCGATCTGCTCCAGGGAAAAATACTGCTGAACATGGATTCGGAGGATGAGGGGGTTCTCTGTATCGGCTGTGCCGGAGGCGCCAATGCCGGCGCGCACCTGCAGTACACCGCCGAGCCCATCGAGCCGGGCTGGATCGGCTACCGACTCTCGGTCGGGGGTCTCAGAGGGGGGCACTCCGGGGTGGATATTCACCGCGGCAGAGGCAATGCCAACAAACTGCTGGCCCGCTTGCTGTCGGCCGCGGCTTCGGCATGCGAAATCCGCCTCAGCTCCTTCATTGGCGGCAATATGCGCAACGCCATACCCCGCGAGGCGATCGCCAGGTTCCATGTTGCCGCCTCCCGCGCGGCCGAACTGCGGGCGCTGATAGAGTCGCATGCGCAGAGCATAAAGTCGGAACTGGCGGCCGCGGAGCCGGGGCTGTCGATGGATCTGCTAGCGGATGGCGAGGCGCCCGTACCAGTGCTGCCGCGCCCCCTTCAACAGGGGCTGCTGGATGCCCTGACGGCTTGTCCCGACGGGGTCATGCGCATGAGCGACAGCATGCCCGGGCTGGTGGAGACCTCGACCAACCTGGCCATTGTGCAGGTGGCAAATGGTGCGATCGAGATCAAAAGCCTGATTCGCAGTTCCATCGACTCGGCCCGGGACGCGCTGTGCGCGGTTCACCGCTCGCTGTTCCGGCTGATCGGTGCGGAAACCGCGATCGATGGGGAATACCCCGGCTGGAAACCCAATCCGGATTCGTCGCTGTTGCAGACCATGCGCCATGCCTACCAGGATATTTTCGACACCCCGGCCGAGATCGGCGCCATCCACGCCGGCCTGGAGTGCGGCATCATCGGCGGCCGCTATCCGGGTCTCGAGATGATCTCCTTCGGCCCCACCATCCGCTATCCGCATTCCCCGGATGAGTGCATGCATATCCCCTCGGTGCAGCGGTTCTGGGACCTGTTGGTGGCCACACTGGCGCGTCTGCAATAATCGGTCACAAACTGAAAAGTATCGATAAAACAGGGCGATATCCATAAGTGGCGGCGGTCTGGTGCATAAGAAAAATTGAATCTATGGCGCATTGCATCAATCGCAGCTGTGTATTACGGTTTCGCAATGTCTACTAAACATCCCATTATCGTCATCACCGGTTCATCGGGTTCTGGTTCGAACCGGGTGAGCGATGTGTTCAGCCATATCGCCTGGCGTGAGAAGATCAGCCACCTGATCGTGGACGGCGGCGCGTTTCACCGCTTTGCACGGGACGAGATGGCACGGCAGGTCGAAGAGGCCTGTGCCGATGGCCGTTATCTGAGCCACTTCAGCCCCGAGGGCAATCGGCTGGATCTGCTGGAATCCCTGTTCAGGGAGTTCTCATCCCACGGCACCGGCAAATACAGACACTACCTGCATACCGAGGAACAGGCGCAACAGCACCAACAGGAGGCCGGTACCTTTACCCCCTGGACGTCGCTGCCGCCGGACCTGGACCTGCTGGTCTATCAGGGCCTGCACGGCGCATTTGCCGGCCCTGGTGTCGATATACTGCAGCATGTGGATCTGACTCTGGGCGTCGCGCCCATTGTCAATCTGGAGTGGATTCAGAAGATTCATACGGATATCAGGAACCGCGGCTACACCCTGGATGCGGTACGTGCCGCCATCCAGCACCGGCTGCACGACTATGTCCATTACATCACCCCACAGTTTTCGAATACCGATATCAACTTCCAGCGCATTCCCCTGGTGGATACCTCCAACCCATTCGATGCCCGGGATGTGCCGGGGAATGACGAAAGCATGGTGGTGATCAGCTTCCGCGAACCCAGGAAGCATGATTTCGCCATACTGCTGAAACGGATCGAGGGTACCTTCATGTCACGGCGCAACTCCCTGGTGGTGCCTGGCGGCAAGATGGAGTTCGCCATGGAGCTGTTGTTGAACCCCCTGGTGCATGAGATGATGGAGCGGCGACGTCAGCTAGAGGAGTTCTGATTATCACTACCGACAACAGCAAAGACCGGGCGATACTCGAGGCGATGCGCAAGGTGCTGACCGCGGTCATCCGTGACACCACGCCGCCGCCGGG
Source organism: Sedimenticola hydrogenitrophicus (assembly GCF_025175675.1). Taxonomy (GTDB): domain Bacteria; phylum Pseudomonadota; class Gammaproteobacteria; order Chromatiales; family Chromatiaceae; genus Sedimenticola; species Sedimenticola hydrogenitrophicus. The sequence goes on along the minus strand of NZ_JANIOA010000003.1, from coordinate 17,035 downwards.
GATGCGGCACCCCCTGACCGATGAAACGATTCAGGATGTGAGGCTCTGCCTGGGACTGATTACGGCGCGGGAAAAAGAGCTGGGTGAGGAGGCGGGTGTTACGGCACAGCGTCCCTACTATGCGGATGAACGCCCCACCTCGACCGTGGTGCCGTTTGACCTGGGGAAGGGCAAGGGCAAGGACCCGGAGTAGGGGGCTGCCGCCACTCCCTGGCTGGCCTACTCGTCGATCTCGTCTATTTTGTCTATATAGCGCCGCCGCAGATCGGCGAAGCTGTCGATCCGGCGATCCCTGAGAAAAGGCCAGATGCGGCGCACCGACTCACTGCGCCGCAGATCGACATCCACCAGCAGGATATTCTCGTCGACGCCCGCCTCCCCGAGCAGCTCGCCCTGGGGTCCACAGATGAACGAGTTACCCCAGAAGCGGATCCCCTGGCTGTGGCCCGATGGGTCCGCTTCATGGCCGACCCGGTTGCAGGCCGCCACCGGCAGACCGTTGGCAACAGCGTGCCCCCGCTGCACCGTGACCCAGGCATCCCGTTGCCGCCGCTGTTCCTCCTCGCTGTCGCCCGGATCCCAGCCGATGGCGGTGGGGTAGAGCAGCAGTTCGGCCCCGGCCAGTGCCATCAGCCGGGCCGCCTCCGGGTACCACTGATCCCAGCACACCAGCACACCCAATCTGCCGAGGCTGGTATCGATCGGCCGGAACCCCAGATCGCCGGGGGTGAAGTAGAATTTCTCGTAGAAGCCGGGATCGTCCGGGATGTGCATCTTGCGGTAGCGCCCGGCCAGGCGTCCGTCGCTATCGAACACCACCGCGGTATTGTGATAGAGGCCGGCGGCGCGCTTCTCGAACAGCGAGCTGACGATCACCACGCCCAATTCCGCGGCCAGGGCGCTGAACAGTTCGGTGGAGGGGCCGGGGATCGGCTCCGCCAGATCGAACAGCCGGGTCTCTTCCGTCTGGCAGAAGTAGGGGGTGTTGTGCAACTCCTGCAGCAACACCAGCTGACCCCCCGCCGTGGCGGCCTGGCGTATCCGCTCACTGATGAGGGCCAGATTGTCATCCCGGTTGCTGGTGCAGGGGTGCTGGATCAGGGCGATCTTGATGGTTTTGCTACGATTCATGGCTATGGATTCACGGCTGGATTCTGCGCCCCCCTGAGCAAACGAGGCAATCGGGAGGCAAACGGGTCTGTGCTGATTTAACAGCATTGGATCGGCGCTCACAACCCCGCTGTTCAGGCCGGCAACGAAGCTTCCGCGGGGGAGAATGTCACCTGTCCGGGAAACTGCATGGTGATACAGTGCAGGCTGCCGTTTTGGCGAATCAACGGCAGGCAGTCGATCGGGATAATCTCACGCTGCGGAAAACAGGCCTGCAGCGCGCGGATTGCCGCCGCATCCTGCGGGATATTATAGACGGGGAGCAGCACCGCGCCGTTGATGATCAGAAAATTGGCATAGCCCGCCGGCAGGCGGTCGCCCTGTTTCGATAAAATCGGCGGAATCGGTGGCAGCGCTATCAGCCGGTAAGGTTGCCCATCCCGTTGTCTGAAGGCGCGTAGTTCGGCGGCCATGGCCTCCAGCTCCGGATAGTCGGGATCTGCCGATGTTACCGTGGCGTAGAGGATGGTCGCAGGGTCGGCAAACCGGGCCAGGGTGTCGATATGGCCGTCGGTGTCGTCGCCGGAGAGATGACCATGCTCCAGCCACAGGAAGCGATCGAATCCCAGCTGCCGGCAGAGTATGGACTCCACCTGGTCTGCCGTCAGGTCCGGATTCCTGCTGCGGGTCAGGATCGAACTGCGGGTGGCCAGCAGTGTCCCCTGGCCATCGGTCTCCACCGCGCCACCTTCGAGCACCAGGGGAACGCTACGCTGTTCGGTTTCAGCGAATACCCCGGCACGGAACAGCTGCCGATTGATCCGGTTATCCAATTCGGCCGGATACTTCCCGCCCCAGCCGTTGAACTGGAAATCCAGCAACAAGGCGCCTTTTCCGCCGATACAGGTCAATGGCGCGTGGTCCCTGGCCCAGCTGTCGTTGGAGGGAGCGAGGGCGAAGTGCAACCGTTCGGGAGCAATTCCCGCTGCGGCAAGCTTCCCGCTGATGAGCTGATGGTGTCGCTCGTTCTGGCAGACGATCAGCAGCCGCTGGAAACGGGTGACCTGCCGGCTGATCGTGAGGTAGACCTGATCCACCTCGACAAGATGGTCGGCCCAATCGGTCTGCCGATGTGGCCAGGTCAACATGATCGCGGATTGATCCGCCCACTCGGCGGGCAGGAGGTACTCGGATGTCAAGGATGTGGTCCCATAGGAGCAGCACCGGCGAGTGGCCGGTGCCTGATGGATCAGCGGTGAACGACAGTGTTGATCACGTACTCGTTTTCAAAGTAGACAGTGAAATCGCCATAGATCCAGCGCGTGATCGGCGGTTCACCGACCCAGGGCAGCTCTTGTTCGGGCTCCCCGAACCGGACGCGAACCGCCTCCATGGTCTGTCCGGGACGAGGACGCACCAAGCCCTCACTGCTGTTGGCGGGAGCCTGTTTGATGGCATCAACCAAGAGCACATCGGCTGGTGCCAACGGGGCGACGGACGAGAGCGCAGCAATCAGCAACAGTGTTGAAATGGGTTTCATGATATTGGAACTCCTGTCCTCTTATTCTCTAAAGTAAAATATAGCATTTTGATCTAGTTCCCGAAACACAAAGGTGTTTTTTTTGTCCAGGGATGGACTTAGGGCCCGCACAAGAATAATTCCGTAGTACCGAGGGTGTTCCTGGGCCACGCTGGCAAGGCACGCTTTGCAGGCATGGCTGTTCCCTTGCCAAAAAGCGTAACGCCGCCAGCGGGGTCCAGGGGCGACCGAATACAGGAACTTATTCTTGCGCGGACTCTTATGCCGCGGAAGCCATGGATGGCTGGGAGCGGCTTTCGGAATATGGTTTAATGCGCGCCTATGTATAAGCCTCTCGAACTGTATATCGGATTGCGGTACACGCGCGCCAAACGACGCAACCACTTCATCTCCTTCATCTCGCTGATCTCCATGTTGGGGATCATGCTGGGTGTGGTGGCGTTGATTGCGGTGCTCTCAGTTATGAATGGCTTTCACAAGGAAGTCCGTGAACGAATTCTCGGAATGACGTCTCATGCCACCATCTCCTCTTACCAGAACAACCTCAGAGAGTGGCAACAGGCGATGGAGTTGTCCACCAGGCACCCCAACGTGGTTGGGCAGGCGCCCTTCATCGAGGCCCAGACCATGCTGACCAATGGGCAGCAGGTGAACGGGGCCATCCTGCGCGGCATTCTGCCGGAATATGAACCGCGGGTCTCGGAAGTGGGCGAGCATATGCTGGCCGGGAGCCTGGAGCAGTTGCGCCCCGGGAGTTTCGACATCATCCTGGGCAAGGAGCTGGCCCTGCTGCTGGGGGTCGGGGTCGGTGACAAGGTGACGGTGGTCACGCCGCAGATACGCATCACCCCCGCAGGTGCCATGCCGCGGCTGAAGCGCTTCACGGTCAGCGGCATCTTCGAGGTCGGCATGGGGGAGTATGACAGGGGACTGGCGCTGATCCACATGCAGGACGCCGCCAGGCTGCTGAAACTTGAGGACGGCGTCACCGGTGTCCGGCTCAAGCTCGACGACCTCTACCTGGCACCCCAGGTCTCGCGTGAGCTGGCGAAACAGCTACCGGGGGTCTACCGGGTCAGCGACTGGACCTTCCAGCACCGGAATTTCTTCAGTGCGTTGCGCACCGAAAAGCGCATGATGTCGCTGATCCTGTTCCTGATCGTGGCCGTGGCGGCTTTCAATATTGTTTCCACGCTGGTGATGGTGGTGACGGACAAGCAGAGCGACATCGCCATCCTGCGCACCCTGGGCATCTCACCGCGTAGCATCATGGGGATCTTCATCATCCAGGGCGCCACCATCGGCTTTGTCGGGACGCTGCTGGGGATTGGCGGCGGCATCCTGCTGTCACTGAATCTTGAATCGATTGTCAAATCGGTCGAAGGGCTCTTTGATGTGAACTTTCTCGATCCCAATATCTACTACATCAGCACCCTGCCGTCGGACCTGCACTGGGACGATGTGGGCATGATCAGTATCAGCGCCTTCTTCATCACCCTGGTGGCCACTCTCTATCCCGCCTGGCGTGCCTCCCGTACCCAGCCGGCCGAGGCGTTGCGCTATGAGTGATCAGACCAGCGTGCTCGAATGTCGGGATCTGACCCGGACCTTTGCCGATGGAAAACTGACCGTAAAGGTGCTGAACGGCATCACCCTGCGCATCGGCCGCGGTGAACGGGTCGCCATCGTCGGCAGTTCCGGCTCGGGCAAGAGCACGCTGCTGCACTGTCTGGGGGGACTGGATCGGGCCAGTGGCGGTGAGGTCCTGGTCGACGGACACAACCTGGATCGCATGAACGAGAAGGCGCGGGGCCTGCTGCGCAACCAGGCTCTGGGGTTTGTCTACCAGTTTCACCACCTGCTGCCGGAGTTCACCGCCCTGGAGAATGTTGCCATGCCGCTGATGATCGGCAATCATCCGGTGCCTGAAGCCCGGCGGCGGGCGGCGCAGATGCTGTCACGGGTCGGGCTGGAACACCGGCTGGAGCATAAGCCGGCCGAACTTTCCGGTGGCGAACGCCAACGGGCCGCGGTGGCCAGGGCGCTGGTGAGCCACCCACGCTGTGTACTGGCCGACGAACCGACCGGCAACCTGGACCAGAAAACGGCAAGGCAGGTCTACGAACTGATGCTCGAGCTGAACCGGGATCTGCAGACCAGTTTTATCGTCGTGACCCACGACATCGCGCTGGCGGAAAGCATGGACCGGGTGCTGCACCTCTCCGATGGCGTGTTGAACGGCCAGCCCACCTCCTGAGAGCCTATTTCTGGCCCCGCCGGTTTTTCCAGTTCGAGATGATGTGCATGCGCCAGAGTCCGCGAATGGAGAGGTAGCCCAGGAGGGCGGCAATCAGCGCGCACACCAGGCTGCCCAGGTAGAGCGGCAGCCAGATATTTCCCATGCTGTGGCTGAACCACGCCATGGTCGGTTCAAAGTGGCCGTTGGCCGCCGGAGTGCCCAGGATCCAGGTGCCGACCAGATAGGTGAAATAAAACATCGGTGGCATGGTGAGCGGATTGGTGATCCATACCAGGGCCAGCGATATCGGCATATTGACCCGCGTCGGTATGGCGGTGGCCGCGGCGGCAATCATCTGGAAAGGGATGGGGATGAGGGCCCAGAACAACCCGACGGCAAAGGCGCCGGCGACCGAGCGGCGGTTCATGTGCCAGAGGTTCGGATCGTGGAGAAGCTGACCAAATACCTTGAGATGCCGGTGATTGCGAATCGTCTCGTGATTCGGGGTAAAACGTTTGATCAGGTTTTTCGGCATACAACCTCTTCTCAACCATGCAATCCCCTTGTAAAGGGCAGAGTATTGAATCACGCCCATACCGTTTTGACCAGTATTTGCACGGTAAATATCGATTGCCGGCGGGCAAATCAGTCCGGGTGGCCGGCGGCCTGAGGCCGGCGCGAGGAGCGGCCGGTTCAGCCGGCGACCCCACCCGCGGTTCGCGGTGTGCGAGGCCAGACAGCCGGCATGATATGACACGCTACAGATAGCGCTGGCGTTAAACTGCCATAAGACTTAATCTACTGACTCGTTGAATATCTGACCCAGGGAAGGGAGATGATTTACACCACGGTCGCCTTTGTGTCCGGTGTTGTACTGCTACAGTTTCAGTCGACACTGCCTCCGTTGTCCGCATTGCCGCTGTTATTGCCACTCTGTCTGCTTGCCTGGCGATACCGCGCCACTCCAGTCATTCAGCTACCCGTCACCCTGTTGGGTGGGTTCTTCTGGGCCGCCGTCATGGCCCATTCCGCACTGGACGCCACGCTGCCCGAGACCCTGGAAGGGGCTGATTTACTGGCCACCGGTGTCATCGAATCACTCCCGGATGTGACCGCAGATCGAACCCGCTTCTGGTTTCAGGTCGAGCAACTGGCCGACGCGCAACAGGCTTACCCCGTTCCCGGTCGGGTGCTGTTGAACTGGTATCGGCATGCCCCGGCGCTGTCGGCGGGTGACCGCTGGCAGTTCTCGGTGCGCCTGAAACGCCCGCACGGTCTGGCCAATCCCGGCGCGTTCGACTATGAAGCCAGCCTGTTCCAGAAGGGGATCCGGGCCACCGGCTACATTCGTGCCGGCGCTGTGAACCGCCGCCTGGGTAGCGTAGCTATCGGCTATCAGTTTGAGCGGATGCGGCAAGCCATCGCCGAAAAGATCGACTCGGTGCTGCCACCGGGAGAGCCGGCGGGTCTGGTGCGTGCCCTGATGATAGGCGATCGCAGCCGGATTTCACCGGCGGAGTGGGCGGTATTTCGCAAGACCGGCACCAATCATCTGGTGGCGATATCCGGACTGCATATCGGCATCGTCTCCGGCATCGGTTTTTTTCTCGCCGGCGGGTTATGGCGGCGTTCCGCCAGACTCTGCGGCCTGATGCCTGCCCCCCAGGCGGGCGCCGTTGCCGCCCTGATCAGCGGCTTCTGTTATGCCGGACTGGCAGGCTTCGCCATCCCCTGTGTCAGGGCACTGGTGATGTTGTCCGCGGTGCTCGGTGGCGTGCTCTGCCGCCGTCCCGTTCAACCGGCACGGAGTCTCTGTATCGCCTTGCTGTCGATCGTGCTGATCGATCCGATCGCGGTGATATCGCCCGGTTTCTGGCTCTCTTTCGGGGCGGTGGCGGTGATTCTGCTAGGCATCCTCGGCCGGCTCAGACTGACGGCCGCACTTATTGCGGGTCTGTTCAAGGTGCAGTGGGTCGTGGCCCTGGGCCTTGCCCCGATACTGCTGTTGCTGGGATTTGAGCTGCCGATCGTCTCTCCCCTGGTGAATCTCATGGTGGTCCCACTCTTCTCACTGCTGCTGGTGCCGCTTACGCTGTTCTCGGTGACCGCGCTGATGCTGTGGCCATCCCTGGGGACCCTGCTGCTGGCCGCCACCACCTGGTTACTGGGACAGACACAGTGGCTCCTGGCCCTGGTGGCGGAGCACAGCGACACCATCTCCCTGGCCGGCGTCCCTCCGCTGTGGATGCTGCTGGGCATGCTGTTGAGCATCCTATTGCTGTTGTTGCCGGCCGGCATCCCGGGAAGGTGGCTGGGATTGCTGCTGATCTGGCCGCTGCTGTTCTACCGGCCTGCGTCACCTCCCCGGGGCGAGGTCTGGATGACCATGCTCGATGTGGGACAGGGGCTGGCCATCGTACTGGAGACTTCGCGGCACGTGCTGCTGTACGATGCAGGACCCCGGTTTCCATCGGGATTCGATACCGGGGCGGCGGTTGTGGTGCCCTACCTGAGGAGCCGGGGGGTGGAGAAGATCGACCGGATCATCGTCACCAATGGGGATATGGATCATCGTGGCGGGTTGGCAACCGTGCTGCGGGAGCTTCCCTCGGGAACACTGTTGAGCGGTGAGCCGGGGCGTATCCCCAGCGGCAAACCGGTGCGCTGTGCGGCCGGTACGCACTGGACCTGGGACGGGGTACGCTTTGAGATACTACACCCGGACGGTGCTGCACACTGGCGGGGCAATGACGCCTCCTGTGTGCTTGCCGTCGCCACGGCCGCCGGGCAGCTGTTGCTGACCGGGGATATTGAGGCGGCAGCAGAGGAGCGCTTGATCGCGCACTATGGGGAGCGCCTGGCGTCGGCAGTGGTGACGGTGCCGCATCACGGCAGCGCTGGTTCTTCGGGTACGCAGTTCATCGCCGCGACCGGGGTACGCTATGGTCTGATATCGGCCGGCTACCGCAACCGTTATGGATTCCCCAAGGCGGTGGTACGGGAGCGCTGGCAGGGGCGGGCGGTGACTCTGCTGAATACCGCTGAAGCCGGTGCGATATCCCTGCGCTTCACGGCGGACGGCCGGATTGAAGGCCCCTTCAGTTATCGCAAGACCCACCGGCGCTACTGGATGACGACACCTTTCTGACAGTAGGCCGGGATGGGAAATGCAGGACGATGTCATCTAACTTCGGGCGGGGTGAGGATCTGACTGCTTGCTTGACGGGTGTCCGCGGCCATGGATGGACGTGGCAAGCCCCCAGGAGGAGTGGTACAGGGATGTACCGTTTACGGAGCCGAGGATGCAATGGGTTTATGGCGTCCCGGCAAGCAAGCAGGCAGATCATCTCTTTCAAGCATTTGCGCGTTTAGATGACGTGGCCCTGATGGGAAATGCCTAACAGCTTTCGATCACGGCATGGAATACAGTATGATACTGCTCATTTGGTGGGGCGGGTTGCCCTGATCCGCACAAACCAACTCCAGAGGGACTAGATAAGGTGTTTGAACTGGTTAAGGCCGGCGGCATACTCATGCTGCCTATCATCGCATGCTCCATTGTCGCCCTGGCGATCATTATCGAGCGGCTCTGGGCGCTTCGATCCCGACGTGTCATACCGAATAACCTGGTGGCCCAGATCTGGCAGCTGCATAGCAAGGGGCAGCTCACCAACGCCCACGTGGTGACGGTCAAGGAGGGCTCTCCCCTGGGACGTATCCTGTCCGCCGGCTTGGCCAATCGCCAGCATTCCAGGATTGTGATGAAAGAGGCGATAGAGGAGGTGGGCCGCCAGGTGGTCCACGAGCTGGAACGCTACCTGAACACCCTGGGCACCATCGCCTCCATCGCCCCCCTGCTGGGTCTGCTGGGTACGGTGATCGGCATGATCAAGGTATTCGCCGCCATCATGACCGCGGGTGTCGGCAATCCCACCGTGCTCGCCGGGGGCATCTCCGAGGCCCTCATCACCACGGCCGCCGGACTCTCCGTGGCCATTCCCAGTCTGATGTTCCACCGCTACTTCGGCGGTAAGGTGGATCGGCTGGTGATCAAGATGGAGGAGCAGGCGCTGAAAATGGTCGAGGTGATGCAGGGTGAGCGTGAGCAGGAGTAACCCAAGGTGAATCTACGCCCCCATCGCAAGGAGTCACCCGAGCTGAACCTCACCCCGTTGATCGACGTGGTGTTCCTGCTGCTGATCTTCTTCATGGTCTCCACCACCTTCGACAAGGAGTCGCGGATCAAGGTGGAACTGCCGACGGCCGCCACCCAGGATGAGCAGGTGGAGGCGGAGAAGGTCCTGGCGATTACCGTCGATGCCAGCGGACGCTTCTACGTGGACGAACGTGAGGTGGTGAACACCGAGGCCGACACCCTGAAGCGGGCCATCGAAAAGGCGGCCGGCATGCGCCGGGACCTGCCGGTGATCATCAAGGCGGATGCCCGCGCCCCCTTCCAGTCGGTGTTCAAGGTGATGGATGTCACTAGTCAACTGGGCTTTGTCAACATGACCTTTCCCGGCAAGCAGCCGGTAGAGGGCAACTGACCGATCCGTGAAACGCCTGGATCACTACTGGTATAGCTACAATCCGGTTTCCGTAGCCCTGCTGCCGCTCTCCTGGCTGTTTAGCCTGGTCAGCCGGCTCCGGCGGCGCGCCTACGCAGTCGGCCTGTTTACCACGAAAAAACTGCCGGTCCCGGTCATTGTCGTGGGCAATATCAGCGTCGGCGGTACCGGCAAGACACCACTGGTAATCTGGCTGGCGCGACACCTGCAGGATCTGGGTTACAAGCCGGGTATCATCTCCCGGGGCTATGGTGGCAAGGCAACCGAGTGGCCGCTGCCGGTGGTGCCGCAAAGCGATCCCACCCAGGTGGGGGATGAACCGGTGATGCTGGCCAGCCGAACCGGCTGCCCGTTGTGGGTGGGGCCCGACAGACCCGCAACAGCCCGGGCGCTGCTTGCCACGGCCGATTGCAACATCCTGATCTCCGATGACGGTCTGCAACACTACGCACTCCACCGCGACCTGGAGATCGTGGTACTCGACGGCGCAAGGGGGCTGGGCAATGGGTTGTCGCTGCCGGCCGGTCCGCTGCGCGAGGGTGCGTCACGACTGGCCCAGGCCGACCTGGTGATCGCCAATGGACCTTCGACGCTTGGGCGGACAACACTGGCCGACTACCGGATGAATCTGGTACCGGGACAACTGATCAACCTGGCGGCGCCGTCCCTCGCGGTCGGGTTGGACTACTTTAAAGATCAGCCGGTACATGCCATGGCGGGGATAGGTAATCCGGAGCGTTTTTTCGACACCTTGCGTACAGCGGGCCTGCGGCCGCGCACCCATCCGTTCCCCGATCACCACCGCTTCCGCGAGGCGGAAATAACCCCGGATGATGCCTTGCCGGTAATCATTACCGAGAAAGATGCGGTAAAATGCGCTCCATTCGCCCATCGGCGGCACTGGTACCTGGAAGTCAGTGCGCAACCGGATACGGGCTTCATACAACAGCTGGATCAGCGGATAAGTGAGATTGGAAATGGATAAAAAATTGCTTGATATCTTGGTGTGCCCCCTGTGCAAGAGCAAACTGACCTATAACAAGAAGGCGGCTGAGCTGATCTGCAAGGCGGACCGTCTGGCCTTCCCGATTCGTGACGGCATCCCGGTCATGCTGGAAGAGGAGGCACGGAGCCTGCCAGCGGACGAGGAAGTCGAATAATCCGTCCGTCGTCTCGCCTTTGGGAGTCCGCATGAACTTTAAAGTAGTCATACCCGCCCGCTATGCCTCAACCCGGTTGCCGGGTAAACCACTGCTCGAAATCGCCGGGAAACCGATGATTCAGCACGTGCACCAGCGTGCCGTCGAGAGTGGCGCCGAGCAGATAGTCGTGGCTACGGACGATCAGCGAATCGCCGCCTGTGTCCGGGGGTTTGGCGGCGAGGTCTGCCTGACCGATTCCCGTCACCGCAGCGGCACCGATCGCATTGCCGAGGTGGTGAAACAGTTTGCCTGGACAGCGGATCAGATTGTGGTCAATCTTCAGGGGGATGAGCCGGACATGCCCGCCACGCTGCTGCACCAGGTGGCGCTCGATATGGAACGGCATACGGATGCCGTGATGACCACGCTCTCCGCGGATCTGAGTGACGGGGCGCAGCTGTTTGATCCGAATGTGGTCAAACTGGTAACCGACGCCAAAGGTTACGCCCTCTACTTCAGTCGCGCACCTATCCCCTGGAACCGGGATGAGTTTGCCAGCCGGGAGCGGGTACCGGCAACGCTCCTGGGCTATCGCCGACACATCGGGCTGTATGCCTACCGGGCCGGATTTCTGGAACGCTATATTCACTGGCCACCCGCGCCCCTGGAACTGCTTGAGTCGCTTGAGCAGCTTCGGGTGCTCTGGCATGGCGAACGGATACACGTCAGCGCCGCCGGCGTGGTGCCGGGGCAGGGGGTGGATACGCCGCATGACCTGGAGCGGCTCAATCGGCAGTTCCGGCAGCAGAACGAATCCCATCACTAGATTAATGGTAACTACTCACCGGGTGAGTAGTTACCATTAATGAGCAGAGCCCGAACCGACCTTATTGGCAAGCAGTTCCATGAGTTCATCGGAAAGGGTATCCGGGCCCTTGCCGAACAATGGAATCAGGATGGTTTCCGGTCCTTTTCTGGAGGGTTCGCCAAACAGATTGGTCTGGATTACCGCCTTGTTCGAGGGATCGGCAAGCACCAGAACCCCTTCATCCGCCAACACCTCATGGAGCACCCACTCCTTGCCGAGATGGTTGAAATGGCTTCCGATCAGTGAGCGGATACGCTGAATAAAATCCCGATCGTGCAAAGTAATCTCCAGATTGTGGCGAAAATACCGGGGAATAGTGACCCTGTCAAAAACATATAAGTACGGATCCGGAGAATTCAACCACACGAAAATCACGCATAAGCGTGGCCTCGGGCTTAGCTGGGAAATTAGCCGGGCAGGGAAAGCAGGGACGTTATCAGCTAAAAATGGCCATAGGAGGCGAGTAGATCGCCTTTCCTGCGGCCATGGTTTTTGCGTCGCTCATCTTCGGCCCGCAGGCTTTTTCTGCGCTCCACCCGAAAGCGTCTTGATTTGGCAGCGCGACGATTGACAATGCCTTCATATACACAATGGCATTCGGGGGCATTACAACCAGGCAATGGTAGTTGTGGCGGTTGGTCGACCGGATATACCTGATCCATCTGATTGATCGCCGTTTTACAGCCGCAGCGGGCGATCCGCAGCAGAATAAAACGATCATAATGTCTGATCTTCGCCAATTCAGCCTTGCGCATTTCTTCGACGCTCAAAGGCCTGGTCTCTTCTTTGGAAAACCATTTCATCATATTTGCTTCCGGTCTAAACGCGGTCCGCCGCCTCCATTGATTATAGGTGATGTTTTACCAGGCGTCGGTAAAGATACGCGCAAACTCAATCCACCCGGCATGCAGCTGTGCGACCAGACTTCACCGCACGCGATACGGCCTATAATCATGTCAACCGCACGTGGGCATTTGTAATCATGCGCCCGGAAAGGTACTATTTTCTATCTGGAAACAATCTTTAAATAACAGTATATTTATTTGATAAATATGAAAAAAATATCAGTTCTCTTTGTCTGCATGGGCAACATCTGCCGTTCACCCACCGCTCACGGGGTATTTGAACGGATGGTTCGGGATGCCGGGCTCGCCGCCCTGATCGAGGTCGACTCCGCCGGCACCCATGCCTATCACATAGGTAAATCGCCCGATCCCCGCGCCCAGGAAACCGCCCGCGGGCGAGGCATAGACCTGAGCGGACAACGTGCCCGCAAAGCGGCGAGGGGGGATTTCGAGCAGTTTGACTATGTGATTGCCATGGACAGGGATAATCTGGACAACCTGTTGGAGATCGCGCCGGAAGCCCATAGAGCAAAACTGCATCTGCTGCTAGATTTTGCCCCCGAACTGGGAGTCCGGGAAGTACCCGATCCCTATTATGGCGGCAATGGCGGGTTCGACAGGGTATTCGACCTGGTGTCGGCCGCGACGGAAGCCCTGTTGGCGGCGATCAGAGAAGAGCATCACATCTGATCGGACGGAAGCGGATTCTGTAACAATTATGTAACTACTCACGGGGTGATTGCCCTGCCTTGCCGGCCTCACGTGATGGTTTTTCTCCTCGAATCCGGCCCCTTTTTCAGCGCCTGCCCAAACTCGCTTCGCTCAGACAAGGGCAGGCTTGAATCTGAAAAAGGGGCCGGATTCAAGGCGCCATCAAGATCGGCCAACAAGGCAGGCCAATCACTTACAGACCGGGTGAGAAGTTTCACGATTATTTCTTTTCACACCCTAAAGCAGAGAGGCGGCCCATGGGCCGCCTCTGTTTCAGTTGTTAACCCGGTGGGATGTCCCGGTTAGTCTTCCTTGTCCGACGCAGGCGGATTATCCGCTTGGTTGCCGGAAACCGGGTTCTTTGCCGGGGCGGTGGCGTCCGTGGACTCATCGGCCACGGCCGGTGCGGCCGGTTTGGAGTCCACCGCCGCTGTCTTGCCAGGCGGATTTGAAGATTCTGCCGAGCCGCTTGGCTTGGTCTCGACCTGGCGCAGGGGTTGTGCTGCGGTGAGTGGAGATTTGGGCGCTTCCGAGACCACGGGCGCCGGTCTCGCCGGGCGCTCCGCTACCGGTTTTGACGGGGTAGCGGCCTCTACAGGTGGTTTGACCGCCTCCGGCTTGGTCTCGACCTGGCGCAGGGGTTGTGCTGCGGTGAGTGGAGATTTGGGCGCTTCCGAGGTCACAGGCACCGGTCTGGCCGGGCGCTCCGCTACCGGTTTTGCCGGGGTTGTGGTCTCTACTGGCGGTTTGACCGCGTCCGGTTTGGTCTCGACCTGGCGTAGCGCGGGTTCCGGTGACTCGCGCTTCACTGGGGTGTCCGCTTTGCCCTCACTCTTCTGCTCGGTTTTCGCCGCTGTTTTAGGTTCAGCCTTTGGTTCGGTCGGCCGATCTTCCGATATGACCGGCGTCTTCTGCACCGCGATTGTCGGGGTGGATTCGGCTCTCGGACTTTTCTCGGACGGTGTCGGCTTTTCTGTCGTTTCAGCCGTTGCCGCGGTGGGGGTGTTGCGCGCCTCGGAGGTCGGTACCGGCTTCCCGACGCTATCCGAACCTGCCTTGTCAGCATCCCGTGCGACGGCGGGGGTCTCCGGTACCCGGGCTTCGCCAGACTCAGAAGCAGGCGCCGCGCCTTCATTGCCGGAGGTGGTTGAAACTTCCGTATCCGGTGCGTCACTTCCGGCACCCTGTTGGCTGGATTGGCGTGAACGCAATGCCCTGCCTTGTTGGCGTGACTGAACCGTCGACGATTCACCGCGCTCTTTCGTCACAGGCGTCTCCGCCACCGGCTCAGACTTCGCTTCTTCCCCATTTTCGGTCGTTACGGTCGTTGCCGTCTCGTTATCACCCGGGCTTGCCTTACGCCGACGCCGGCCGCCACGACGGCCGCGACGGGAGCTGCGCTTCTGCTCCTCGCCCGCCACTGCCTGCTCGGTCGCCCGGTTCTCTTCGGCGGTTGTAACCTTTTGACCGGTCTCGGGCTTCTCCCCGCCGGTTGCCACCTTCTGACCGGTCTCGCGCTTCTCTTCATCGCTTTCCGAGCGCTTGTCGGCCGGACTGCCGCCACTCTTACGCTGAACGGGTTGCTGTTGGCGACCGTCGTCGGCTCTCTTCTTTCCAGGCGACTTCGGTTTTCCGCCGCGGCCGGCACTCGAGCGACGACTCTCGTCCTGGCTCTCCCGGGTACGCTTGTCCCGTGTTCTGGGTTCTTCCGCACGCTTTTCGCTCGGCCGTGTTCTCGCCTTGGGCTGTTGTTGCGCGCTGGATTCGACCGCTTCGGTATCGCTGCCGATGATAGCCTTCCACAGCTTGCTGAAGAATCCTTTCTCACGCGGCAGTTCCGGCTGTACCTCCTGGGTCTGCCGCTGCTGCGGGGTCGGTGCAGGGGAGGAGGGGATAACCCGTTTGACGGTCGGTTCTTCCGTTTTGGTCTCCTTGGGTTTCGCAAAACCGGGGGTTCTATCCTCCGGTTCCATCATCATCTTGTAGCTGGCGGTCTCTTCGGCGCCTTCCTGAACATCCTGCTCACGAATGCGCTCGATTTCGTAATGTGGCGTCTCCAAATGGATATTTGGAATCAACACCACATCCACGTCCTGGCGCTGCTCGATATCATGGATCGCCTCGCGCTTTTCGTTCAGCAGGAAGGTCGCCACATCCACAGGCAACTGGGCGTTGATCCGCAGGGTATTTTCCTTCATGGCGTGCTCTTCGATAATTCGAAGCACGGAAAGCGCCAGGGATTCAACTCCGCGGATAAAGCCATGCCCGTCGCAGCGGGGGCAGACATGCAGCATCGATTCACCGAGGGAAGGACGTAGCCGCTGACGCGAGAGTTCGAGCAGCCCGAAGCGCGAAATCCGCCCCAACTGGACGCGGGCACGATCCTGTTTCATCGCCTCCTTGAGACGATTTTCAACCTCCCGCTGATTGCGGGTGGGGGTCATGTCGATGAAATCGATGACGAACAGGCCGCCCATGTCACGCATTCTGAGCTGGCGGGCGATCTCGTCCGCCGCCTCCAGATTGGTGTTCAGTGCCGTCTCCTCGATATCGGCGCCCTTGGTGGAACGAGCCGAGTTGATGTCGATGGAGGTCAGCGCCTCGGTGTGATCGATCACGATCGCCCCACCGGAAGGCAGACGCACCTCGCGCTGGAAGGCGGATTCGATCTGACTTTCAATCTGGTAACGACTGAACAGCGGTACTTCATCGGTGTAGTGGCGCAGTTTTCGGACATTGTGCGGCATCACCTGTTCGATGAATTCGCACGCTTCCTTATAGACCTCGGGGTGGTCAATTACGATCTCGCCAATATCCGCGCGCAAATGGTCACGGATGGAGCGGATGATGACATTACTCTCCTGGTAGATCAGGAACGGGGCGGATTTCTCTTTGGCCGAGGTTTCGATCGCTTCCCACAACTGCAGCAAGTAATTGAGATCCCACTGCAGGTCTTCCTGGCTCTTGCCGATCCCGGCGGTACGCACGATCAGGCCGGCCCCATCCGGGATCTCCAGGCCGGACATGGCGTCTCTTAACTCGTTTCGTTCCTGGCCTTCGATGCGGCGGGAAATGCCGCCGGCGCGCGGATTATTCGGCATCAGCACCAGATAGCGGCCGGCGAGGGAGATGAAGGTGGTCAGCGCAGCGCCCTTGTTGCCACGCTCTTCCTTCTCAATCTGGACTACGACCTCCTGTCCCTCTTTGATCGCATCCTTGATCTGTACGCGCCCGCCAGACTCTTTGGCGGCAGCGGTAAAGTAGTTTCGGGAGATCTCTTTGAGGGGGAGGAAACCGTGGCGGTCCGAACCATACTCTACAAAGGCGGCTTCGAGACTCGGTTCTACACGAGTGATTTTCCCTTTGTATATATTGGCTTTTTTCTGTTCTCTGCCGGCGGTTTCTATATCCAGGTTGTATAATTTTTGGCCATCCACGATGGCTACCCGCAACTCCTCAGGCTGAGTTGCGTTGATCAACATACGTTTCATATTGTGATATTCCCAGGGCGTGCTTTCTTCGTTCAGGAACCGGACAGGGTTGAATTTCACCTGGCATCACCGGGCTAATCCCAGTATCCAGATTCCTATCGAAAGCGAGAGCCACAGGCGTGATCGGAATAGGTGTTTGACCTGTTCAACACGCAGTGACTTTGAAGCACGCCGTTAATTATGTACATCGTGTGCATCCGCAATACGATGCGTTCTTCGTTATGCGTAGGGCAGGCAGTGGAGCTGCAGATCGATCTATCTCACCGGAGTGAGAGATCTGATCGCCCGGCAATAACAGAACGCCACCCGGTCGGGGGGGACGTTCGGTGATCAGTTTGCTTATAGCGGCAACAGATAGCCCCATTAGCTAAATTCACCGCTGACGCGTGATTATATCCGTCTTAAGCAGGTGCAGCAAATCGCGCGTTGCCGGAGCCTATCGACGACGGCCCCGGCGCGTTGCCCGGAACCCGATATAAGAATATTATTCTCATGGATAGGCCGGTAACTGCCCAACAACT
>NZ_JANIOA010000029.1 GCF_025175675.1 Sedimenticola hydrogenitrophicus | reverse complement strand
CCAAGAACCACCGTCTTCCCGGCGCAGGCCGGAGGAGTGGTGCAGGAGGAGTGGTACAGGGATGTACCATTTACGGAGCCGAGGATGCCATGCACCGGTTACGGACCTAAGGATGGAATGACGAAAACCCTGCAATTCGCCTTAAGTTAAGTGCCTTTCGAACCGGTACCCTTTCGACACACCCTTCGCGTAGTGGAGAAGGGACTGATCGTATTAGCCCTGACCAACAGCAAATGACGGAACCCAGCGGCTGCCAGGTTCCGTCGTTTCGCCGGCGCTCGGATAGTGAAGCCCGATTTTACCGTCAGGCGGTGGCCGGTGCTTTGCCGACCAGGGCGCCACCGAGTTTGGCCGAGGCATAACCGAAGAGTGCGCCGAGGATCATGGAAGCCGGGACAATCAGCAGGGCATTGCCGAAATTCAACGCAGTCAGGCTTTCCACTGTCAACGCCTGTGGGGTCTGCAGCAGGAAGGCAAAGGTCGATGCATAACCGTAAACGGAAGCGGGAATGACCGAGAAGGCCGGGATGTGGGCGGCCAGGACCACGACCAGTACGGTAGTCCCCACCACAATCCCTGCCCACACCGGCAAGGTCAGCGCGGCGGCCAGCGGGATCAGGAGAATGACCACTGCCGCGGTCCAGGCGCAAACCACACCGAAGATATTGCCGACGATGGTGTTCTTGAGCGCGGCATCGTCACCGCCGGAATGATAGAAACAACCCCAGGCGACAAACGCCGCCCAGATCAGTACGGGCCCGCTCCAGGCTGACAAAAATGCCCAGGTGGCAATCCCGCCAAGCAGACTGATGCTGATTGATAACGCAATGAGTAAACTCATACCTAAATCCTCCTGTTATATTTGTGATACGCGATTTAACGGCTCGCGCAGAAATAAGTCCCGGCATGCGGCAATGGGAACAGGGATATAATGTGCGGACTGGGATTTTTTACTGTTGGCAATTAGTTCATTGGACCTAAGTCGAGCCGCGGGGAGGATTAGACTTAGGTCTATTCGACTTTATGCCGATTCGCGATTCCGGCACGGCGCCCTGCAGATGGCATGCGCCACCCCGCCTTCACTCGCGCATCACCCGCTTGCGCCCCAGCAGATAAAAACGCAGGTTGAGCAATAGCGCGGCGGTGGTCAGGCCCACCGCCAATCCACCCCACAGGCCCTGTGGCCCCACGCCCCATTCGATACCGATGATCCAGGCGGAGGGAAAGCCGACACCCCAATAGGAGAACATGGTGATGAACATGGGCACGGCGGTGTCTTTCAGTCCGCGCAGGGCGCCGGAGGCGGAGACCTGCAGGCCATCGGAGAACTGAAACAGCGCTGCGGCAAACAGCAGGGTCATGGCCATCTCGGCGACGCCGCTGTCACGGGTGTAGAGGGCGACAATCAGTTCCGGAAACAGCAGCAGCAGCGTGGCGGAGAGCGCCATGATGCCGCCGGCCATGACAATCCCGACCCGCCCCCGGATCAGCGCCAGCGCATAGTCCCCGGCGCCGGCGGCATGGCCGACCCGGATGGTGATCGCCTGGGCGATGCTCAGCGGCAGCATGAACATCATGGCCGCGTAGTTGAGGGCGATCTGATGGGCCGCCATCTCCACCTTGCCCAGGCGGCCCATGAGGATCGCCACGGCGCTGAACATGCCCACCTCCATAATGATGGAGACGGCAATCGGCAGACCCAGTCTGAGGATGCGCGCGATCTCCTTCGGGCGCGGTCCGGAGAACGCCACAAACAGCGCCAGATCCCGGAAGCGCCGGCTGCGCGCAAGATAGCCAAACATCATCAGCGCCCCCAGCCAGAGGCCGATAGCGGTCGACAGCGCCGCCCCGGCGGCCCCCATGGCCGGAAAGCCGAAACCGCCGAACATGAACCCATACATGAACAAGTAGTTGCCCAGAATATTGAGCGGCAGCAGCAGCGCCTGCACCAGCATCACTGGCTTGGTGTTGCTCAGCCCCTCGTTCAGATAGCGCGGAGCGAGGTAGAGACAGAGTCCCGGCATGCCCCAGGCGCTGATTCGCAGATAGTCGGCGGCCAGGGGGGCGATTTCCGGATCGATCGCCAGCAGCGGCAGCGCCGCCGCCATGCCGTAGGTCAGCGGGACCGCCACCACCCCAACCAGAACGGCTACCCAGAGCCCCTGATGGAACTCGGCGGCGATCGCCCGGTCATTGCCGGCGCCGTTCAGATGGGCCACCAGGGGCGAGATCGCCAGGGTGGCACCGATACAGGCGAGCAGCATCAGCCCCCAGAGCGAGGAGCCGAGGCCGACCGCGGCCAGTGCCGAGGCGCCGAGGCGTCCGGCCATCACCGTGTCGATGAAACCCATCCCCACCTGCAGCAGCTGGGCCACCACCAGGGGCCCCGCCAGCAGCAGGGTGGGGGTGGCTTCGCGTCGCCATAGACTCAAACGTTGCGGCATAGCAAAATTTCACCTGATTACCCATTTAACTCAGCTGAGTTGCGGAAAATATTAGCCGCGAATGAACGCAAATGAACGCGGATAATGTCATTTCGTAAACATCTTATCCGCTGGTTTGGGGAGTACCGATCATTTTCGGGCATGTGTCGGTCCTGCTTAAATCCTGAGCGGGTGGTTGTCTTAATCAATATTTGCGTGTATTCGCGTTCATTCGCGGCTTAAATAGACGGTATTCGGCCATGGCTGAGTCTGGTGGGTAATCAGGAAATCTCAAAACAACCAGTGGCCATGCCGGCCGTCCCTGCGAGTGGGTGCCTTCCCCCGGCGGACCGAGGAAAACCGATGCACATCATACCCGCAACCGATCTTGATAGCGTGAGGCATCTGCTGCGCTCCGCCGGCTTGCCGACCGGGGATGTGGGCCTCAATCCGCAGGCCCGCTTCTACCTGATCGAGCTGGAGGGCGAGGCCGTCGCCCTGGCCGGAATCGAGTGCCATGGGCAGGAGGCTCTGCTGCGCTCCCTGGTGGTGGATCCCGAATACCGGGGCCGGGGGCTGGCGGCTGGTTTGGTCCGGCATATCCAGCACGTCGCCACCGGGCAGGGGGCGTCGACGCTCTATCTGTTGACCACCTCGGCCGCCGACTATTTCCGCCGCCGGGGGTTTCACGAAGTGGCCCGTGACGCGACGCCGGCCAGCATCCGCCAGACCCGCCAGTTCGCCGACCTCTGTCCCGCGGAGGCTGTCGTCCTGTGCCGCCGGCTCACGCCCCGGACCCGATGACGGGGGGGCAGACCGGTGGGCGCATCCCCCCCAGTCCCGAAGCCCACGGGGGACCGATGCACCATCCCGGTGTCGGCTATTCTTTGAGATAATCCGTATGATTACGGCCACCACAGGCAACCATTGGATGTCCAGACTCGACCAGATCCTTGAACAGATCAAGACCCGGGAAGCCCACAGCACCGCCCGGCAGCCGTGGCAGCCATCACTGTGCGGCGATATCGATATCCGCATTGCCCGTGACGGCACCTGGTATCACGAGGGCAGCCCGATCCACCGCGAGTCACTGGTGAAACTGTTCGCCTCGGTGTTGCGGCACGAGGCGGACGGTGAATACTACCTGCTGACCCCGGCCGAGAAGATGCGTATCCGGGTGGACGACGCCCCCTTTGTCGCGGTGCAGCTGGAGCGGCTCACGGAGCCGCAACCCAGCCTGCTGTTCACCACCAACCTGGGCGAACAGATCGTGGCGGATGCGGACCATCCGATCCGCGTGCTGTTCGATCCCGCCAGCGGCGAACCGCGCCCCTATATCCACTTTCGCGACAACCTGGATGCGCTGATCAGCCGCAGCGTCTACCTGGCGCTGGTGGAGCTGGGCGAGCCGTTTGAACGGGACGGCCAGCCCCACCTCGGAGTCACCAGCCAGGGGATCCGCTTCGACCTGGGCTGCATCGAGGAGTAACCGGCGAATCGGGGGGGCGCAGCCAATATTGAACCGGTATCATGAGCATGATACCCACAGGTGTCGGAGTCAAACCG
The DNA here is from genome assembly GCF_025175675.1 of Sedimenticola hydrogenitrophicus. GTDB lineage: Bacteria > Pseudomonadota > Gammaproteobacteria > Chromatiales > Chromatiaceae > Sedimenticola > Sedimenticola hydrogenitrophicus. Next base: position 56,965 of record NZ_JANIOA010000029.1, on the reverse strand, counting down.
GCTCCCTACCGTGCATCGGTTCACCGGACCGGGCCCGGTTTGACTCCGACACCTCCGTAGTTTTATGGGCATGGATTCCAAATTTATTTATTTAAACCGGCTCCCGGGAGCCGCAAAGGTGCCCATGCGCAGTGCTCGAATCACCCACGATTGTCCGACCACCAACCTGATCAGCTACTGGATCGGCCGCCTCATCCTGACCCTGATGGGCTGGAAGGTGGAGGGGGAGATCCCCCCGGGTAACAAGTTCCTGCTGATCGGCGCCCCCCATACCAGCAACTGGGACTTTCCCATCGGCATCGCCGCCACCTATGTACTGCGGTTGCGAATCCACTGGGTCGGCAAACACATCCTGTTCCGCCGGCCTTATGGCGGCCTCATGCGCTGGCTGGGCGGGATCCCCGTCGATCGCGGGCACCCGAGCGGCGTCGCCGCACAGCTGGGCCGGCAGCTTCAAGCCGCGGACCGCATGGTGTTGGCGATCACCCCGGACGGCACCCGCAGCCGCCGGGAGTACTGGAAGTCCGGCTTCTACCGCATCGCCCTGGCGACCGGGGTACCGCTGCTGTGCGGCTCCCTGGATTACGCCAGCAAGACCGCGCGGATCGGCCTCTGCTTCGTGCCGACGGGCGATATAGCGGCCGACATGGCGCGCATCCGCGCCTATTATGCCGACGCCACCGGCGCGCGCCCGGAGAACCACACGCCGATCCGCCTGCATGAGGAGCTGGAGGACCCGTTGCCCCAGCCACGCGAGGCACAATGACGTAACTTTCCCAGAAACCGCATTTCAACCGCCAAGGACGCAAGGAACGCGAAGTAAAACTTTGACTTGCATTCTCCTGGACCTTCACCTTCCTGGTTGGATCGAAGATGGGGATACACCGCTGTATCTCTTTGTGTACTTTGCACTCTTCGCGGTTAATTGAGGTTTATAAAATCATTCACCACCACCCAAGGAGCAGACCGATGAGAATACTCCACACCATGCTGCGTACCGGCGACCTGCAGCGCGCCATCGACTTCTATACCCGGATCCTGGGGATGCGGCTGCTGCGCCAGCAGGATTACCCGGAGGGTGAATTCACCCTCGCCTTTCTCGGCTACGGCGACGAATCGACACAGAGCGTCATCGAGCTGACCTACAACTGGGGCGTGGACTCCTACGACCTGGGCAATGGCTACGGCCATATCGCCATCGAGGTGGATGATGTCTACCAGGCCACCGAGCAGATCAAGGCGCAGGGCGGCCGGATCCTGCGCGAGGCCGGGCCGATGAACGCCGGCCACACCGTCATCGCCTTTGTCGAGGACCCGGACGGCTACCCCATCGAGTTGATCGGCGCACGCTGAACCTAAAAATCTCATTTCAACCGCTAAGGACGCAAAGAACACGAAGGAAAACACCGACTTGTATTCTCCCAATCCTTCACCAGCCGGGTTGGACCGGAGGAGTGGTGCAAGGATGCACCGTTTACGGACCTGAGGACGGAAATGAAGGTAAGCCATGGTACCTCTTTGCGCACTTTGCGTCCTTCGCGGTTGAATACGCTGGTACGGGCGGCGCGCGGTGTTTCCGCCGCAATTTCGGCCCGGAACGAGTCGTTCCCCATGCCACTGCCCCCCGGCATGGCTTTGTCCTATACTTGGGTGAATAAAAGTCACTACCAAGAGGGCTGGCATGCGACGGGCCATTCTCACCAGTCAACGGCTGCTGGCGGTCTTCCTGACCGGCATGCTGCTGCTGTTCTCTCCCATCGTGTCGCTGTTCGACCGGCCGCTGTTCTGGCTTGGCATCCCGATGATCTACCTCTACCTGTTCAGTGTCTGGGCCATCCTGATCGCCGCCATGGCCCTGATCATCAGCAGTAGTCAAAAGTGATGCCGGTCCGTACCCCACAACAACGGGCGGGACATTGAGCATGCTCGGCGGCCCGCTCATCGTCGTCACTTCCTTCCTCTATCTGGGCCTGTTGTTCGCTATCGCCTACTGGGCCGACCGGCGCGCCGACCAGGGGCGCTCGGTGATCGCCCACCCCACGGTCTACGCCCTCTCGCTGGCGGTCTACTGCACCGCCTGGACCTATTACGGCAGCGTCGGCCGCGCCGTGCAGAGCGGCATCGGTTTCCTGCCCATCTACCTCGGACCCACCCTGGGGGCGGCGCTCTGGGTGTTCCTGCTGCTGAAGATGATCCGCGTGAGCAAGTCCCAGCGCATCACCTCGATCGCCGATTTCATCTCCTCGCGCCACGGCAAGAGCCACCTGCTGGGCGGGCTGGTCACCGTCATCGCGGTGGTCGGCGTGGTGCCCTACATCGCCCTGCAACTGAAGGCGGTCTCCAACAGCTTCACCATCCTCATGCACTACCCGGACATCACCATGCCGGGCAGTGCCACCGCCCTGCCGATCTGGCAGGACACCGCGCTCTATGTGGCGCTGCTGCTGGCGCTGTTCACCATCCTGTTCGGTACCCGCCACCTGGACGCCAGCGAACGCCATGAGGGACTGGTGGCGGCCATCGCCTTCGAGTCGATTGTGAAACTGGTGGCGCTGACCGCGGTCGGCCTGTTCGTCACCTTCGGCCTCTATGGCGGCTTCGCCGACATCATGCAGCAGGCTCAGGAGGCCGGGCTGCTGCAGTCGATGATGAATGCCACCTCGGTCTCCGACCAGAACTGGTTCACCTTCTCCTTTCTCGCCGCCATGGCGGTAATCCTGCTACCGCGCCAGTTCCAGGTGGCGGTGGTGGAGAACAGCAGCGAGCGCCACATCTCCCGCGCGGTCTGGCTGTTTCCCCTCTACCTGCTGCTGATCAACATCTTCGTCCTGCCCATCGCCCTGGCCGGTCAGCTGGCGTTTCCCGACGGCCGCGTCGATGCCGACACCTTCGTGCTGACCCTGCCAATCGCCCACGGCCAGGAGTGGCTGGCCATGTTCTCCTACCTGGGCGGGCTGTCGGCCGCCACCGGCATGGTGATCGTCGAGACCATCGCCCTCTCCACCATGGTCTGCAACGACCTGGTGATGCCGGTGCTACTGCGCCACTGGCGCACCCGCAGCGTACCGGCCGACCTCACGGCGGTACTGCTGCGGGTGCGCCGCGGGGCGATCTTCGGCATCCTGCTGCTCGGCTACACCTACTTCCACGTCGCCGGAGAGGCCTACGCCCTGGTCTCCATCGGCCTGATCAGTTTTGCCGCGGTGGCCCAGTTCGCCCCCACCATGATCGGCGGCCTGTACTGGCGCGGCGGCACCGAGGCGGGCGCCCTGGCCGGACTGGGCGCCGGTTTCACGATCTGGCTCTACACCCTGCTGCTGCCCTCGTTCGCCAAGTCCGGCTGGCTGCCGATGACGTTTCTGGATTCCGGACCCTTCGGCATCAACCTGCTGGCGCCCCAGGCACTGTTCGGTCTGCAGGGGATGAACGAGATCAGTCACACCCTGTTCTGGAGCCTGACCGCCAATATCGGCGCCTACCTGACGGTCTCCCTGCTACGACCGCCCAATGCCGAGGAGACCGCCCAGGCCAGCCTGTTCGTGGATGCCATGAAATACGACCGCCCGGCGATCGGCCTGTGGCGCGGCAATGCCGAGGTCACCGAGCTGAAGCGGCTGGCCAGCCGCTTTCTCGGCCGCGACAAGGTTGACACGGCGTTTGCCGAATTCTCCCGGAACCGGGGCACCGGCTATAACCCGGCCCAGCCGGCCGATGCGGAGACGGTGCACTTCGCCGAGACCCTGCTGACCGGCGCCATCGGCAGCGCCTCGGCGCGGGTGATGGTGGCCTCGGTGGCCCAGGAGGAGCCGCTGGGCCTGGAGGAGGTGATGGGCATCCTCGACGAGGCCTCGCGCATACGCGCCTACAGCAAGGAGCTGGAGCAGAAGTCGCGGGAGCTGGAGGCGGCCACCGCCGAACTGCGCGAGGCCAACACCCGGCTGCAGGAGCTGGACCAGTTGAAGGACGACTTCATGTCCTCGGTCACTCATGAGCTGCGCACCCCCCTCACCTCGATCCGCGCCTTCTCGGAGATGCTGCTGGATGACCCACGCATCAAGCTGGACGACCGCAAACGTTTCCTGGGCATCATCGTCGGCGAAACCGAGCGCCTGACCCGGCTGGTCAATCAGGTGCTGGACCTGGCCAGGATCGAATCGGGACGCGGCGAGTGGACGACCGGCGAGGTGGATCTGGCGCAACTGATCCGCCAGTCCATCGAAACCACCGGCCAGCTGTTCCGCGACAAGGGGACGGAGGTGGAAACGCGCATCCCCGAGGGCGATTTCCGCGTCTGGGCGGACCGCGACCGGCTGCTGCAGGTGATGCTCAACCTGCTCTCCAACGCGGTCAAGTTCGTCCCCGCCGGCAGCGGCCGCATTATCATCACGCTGAGCGGCGGCGACGAGGATTACCAGGTGAGCGTGGCGGATAACGGTCCCGGCATCTCCGCCGGACAGCAGGAGCAGATCTTCGAGAAATTCCAGCGCGGCGACGGCGACAACCTGGCCAACCCCATGGGCACCGGCCTGGGGCTGCCGATCAGCCGCCAGATCATCGAACACTTCGGCGGCCACCTGTGGGTGGAAAGCCCTCCCGGAAAGGGTGCTATCTTCTCCTTTAGGATGCCAAAAGGCAGCGCCAAGCTGCCGGCAAGCGAGACAGGATCGAGTGATGAGCCAGCATATATTGATCGTGGATGATGAAAAGAACATCGCCATCTCCGTTGACTACCTGTTGCGGCGGGAGGGCTACGAGGTCTCGGTGGCCCATGACGGCGAGGAGGGGTTGCGGCGGATCCGCGACGACCGGCCGGACCTGGTGCTGCTCGATATCATGATGCCGAAACTGAACGGTTTCGAGGTGTGCGAGGCGGTACGCCAGGACCCGGAACTGGCCGGGGTGCGCATCGTCATGCTCACCGCCAAGGGGCGCGACGCGGAGAAAGAGAAGGGGCTGGCGCTGGGAGCCGATGCCTATATCACCAAGCCGTTCGCCACCCGGGAGCTGGTCAGTCAGGTGAAGGCGCTGTTGCAACCGACGACATGAGGAGGCCCACCCACATGGAGCACGACAGCGAAACACGCCTGGAGATGAGCGGCGGCTACAGCCAGGCGGCCGGCCCGGGATTCGTCGAGGGCCCGCTGCGCCAGCTGGTGCAGCGGCCACCCCTCACCCTGCCCCCCTCCGCCACGGTGCGCGAGGCGCTGGCCGGGCTGAACCAGATGCAGGCCGACACCCTGGTGGTGGTGGATGAGCAGGCGAGTCTGCCGCTCGGCATCGTCACCCTGAACGACCTGGTGTATGCCATCACCCTGGACGGCGGCGGCCTCGATGAGCCGGTCGCCGGTATGATGACGGCCGCCCCCCTGAGCCTGCCGGCCGACGCCCCGGCGCATCGGGCCACCGTGCTGATGGCAAAACGGGGGGTGCGGCATATCGTGCTGCTGGAGCCGGACGGCCACCTCTGCAACGTCATCTCCCGGGCCGACCTGTTCGGTCTGCGCGGTGGCGGCGCCGACCTGCTGGCCGAGGGCGTCACCGCCGCCATGGATGTGGCGCACATGGCCCTGGCCGCCACCGCCATCCGCCAGCGCGGCGCCGAGCTGTTCAGCGGCGGCATGAACGCCGAGGCCATCTGCCACTGGATGTCGGCCCTCAACGACCTGGTGGTGATGCGCGTCATCGAGCTGATCGAGGACGAATTCGACCTCCCCGCCGTACCCTGGTGCTGGATGGTGATGGGCTCCGAGGGGCGGCTGGAGCAGACCTTCGCCACCGACCAGGACAACGGCCTGGTGTTCCAGGCCGACGACGCCGGTGCCGCCGCCGCGCTGCGCCAGGCGTTTCTGCCCTTTGCCCGGGCCGTCAACAAGGGGCTGGACGCCTGCGGCTTCAGCCTCTGCCGCGGCGGCATCATGGCGGGCAATCCGGCCTGGTGCCTGAGCCTGGACGAGTGGAAGGGGCGCTTCAGCGAATGGATGCGTACCCCCGACCCCAAGGCGCTGCTGAACAGCACCATCTTCTTCGATTTCCGCCCGCTGTATGGTCGTTATGAGCTGGTGGATGCACTGCGCAACTGGCTGCTGCCGCAACCCCCGGAGCATCCCCGCTTTCTGCGCGCCCTGGCGGAAGAGGCGCTGACCTGCGGGCCGCCGCTCGGCTGGACCGGCGGTTTTGTCTTTGACGGCGGCGTGGAACACCCCCACAGCATCGACCTGAAACGCTTCGGAGCGCGGCCGTTCGTCGACGCGGCGCGGATCTGGAGCCTGATGTACGGAGTCTGGGCCACCAGCACCGGGGACCGGCTGCGGGCGGTGGCGGAACCGCTGCGCCTGTCCGCCGAACAGGTGGCCGGGGAGGTGGAGTCGTTCTACCTGATCCAGCGCTTCCGCTTTCGCCAGCAGCTGCTGGCGGAGGACCCGGACGACACCAACCGCATCAACCCCGATGACCTGAACGAGCTGCATCGGCTGATGCTCAAAGAGGCGTTCAAACAGGCCAAGAAACTGCAGCTGCGGCTGAAACTGCAGCACGGCATTTAGTCGCGTAGGGTGGCCACGTAGCGTAGTAGGATGCGGTGAGTAACACGAACCGCATCAAGTCTTTCCGAGAATGATGCGGTTCGCAAGCTCACCAGCATCCTACAGTGCGGTTGGGCTTGTCCGACCGATGCCTAGAACCCGTACCCGTCATCCGTCTGTAATTGTTCGAAGGCCGAAACCCGCCCCTCTACGAATTCGACCCGTGCCACCGTGTACTCCTCACGGGTCTCCGAGTTGATCCAGACACTGTGGAAGGAGATGTGTCGCCGACCCTGGCTGTCGAGGAAATAGACCGGGATGCTCATACGGTCCGTGTAGGGATAGTGCCTGACCCGGGTATAGCCCCAGACCGTGGCGTGCCGGTCACGGCTGGTGCGGGTGAAGACCTGGTCCGGCGGCCCCCAGGCGAGCCGCACCATATCGGCGTTAAAACCGACCTCGACCTGCCCCTGACGCACCTGCTCCTGGATATCCGCCGGGAATGAGTCGAACAACGCCTGGTTCTCGGCAATGCGCCGATCCCGCAGCTCCTGCACCGAGGCACAGCCGACCAGCGCCAGCAACAGACACAATAAGACGATTACGGCCTTGCGGGCACAACGCCCTGCTACGCGGACCTGGATCAAGCAAGAGCACGTGATATTTTTGTAGGGTGGATAAGCCGGTAGGCGCATCCACCGTAGCACTGATGAGGAGTGGTACATGGATGTACCGTTCACGGACCTGAGGATGGCATGCGTCTCTGGCTTATCCACCCTACCTCTACTTCCCAGCCGCAGGGGGGCTGCGTTCACCTGACGTAAACTAAGAATCAATGACTCAGCGCCAAGTTCTTCATGAGACAACATGGTCAAGTCACTCCCGATTTCGATCCAACCGCTACAGCCTTTCAGCTAAAAGTATAGGCCGCCTGTCCGTCAGTCGGAGTGGTTAGCTCGTTCCTCCCAGCCGGGACGCCGCCGCACAAACCAGGTGGAGCTGAGGGTGGCCACCAGCTCGCCGCCCTGGCGACGGATCTCATTCCGCAGCTTGAGCATACCCTCGCCCGGACGACTGCCCAGCTCCCGGGCCTCGGCGATCTCGGTGCGGGCCGAAAGCCGGTCACCGGCAAACACCGGTTTCAGCCAGCGGATATTGTCCCAACCGGGCGAGATCACCGTTTCGGCGTTGGGGAACGCCTCTTTGCTGAGGCGTCGCCAGATCGCCGCCACCTGCGGACCGGAGGCGATCAGACCGCCCCACCCCTGGGCCACCGCCGCCGCCTCGTCCAGGTGGAACGGCTCCGGGTCATACAGGGTGGCAAAGGCGATCATCTGGTCGCGGCGCATCACCCAGTCGCCATACTCGAACACCTGGCCGACGGCGAAGTCCTCGAACCAGATCATCTCCGGAAAGACGCCGTTCGAAACGGATTCACTCTGCTGCATAGGTTTTCCTGTTGGTGGATCTTGTGCATGAGGGGTCGGAGTCAAACCGCCCCAAGTTCTCCGCAAAAGCCACCACCTGCGGGCGGTTTGACTCCGACCCCTGGAGGAGACCCATCAGTCCCTCGGCCCGACCCAGAAGAACGGATTGTGGGCGATCTCCCAGAGGTGGCCGTCGGGGTCCTTAAAGTAACCTGAATAGCCGCCCCAGAAAACCTTCTGGCCCGGTTTCACCAGGGTCGCCCCAGCGGTCTCCGCCTGTGCCAGCAGTTGATCCACCTCGGCCTCGCTCTCCACGTTGTGCGCCAGGGCGAAGCCGGCGAATCCACTGCCCTCCGGCGAAACCTGGGCATCCTCGGCCAGCGCCTCGCGCCCGTACAGCCCGAGCCAGCTGCCGTTCAGGGTAAAGAATGCCACTTCCGGCGGCGATTCCATGCGCGGCAGGCCCAGCCCCTGCTCATAGAACCGCACCGACGCCTGCAGATCCCGGACACCCAGGGTGATCATGCTGATTCTCGGTTTCATCCATAACCTCCTGCGATGCTGTCTTTCGGGTAAGGATAGTGGAATAGAGGGCAAATGCACTCAGCATCCGCCCACAGCAGCGCTATATGGGCGTATAGCAGCGGAAAACTGCCCGCAACAGGGCCCGTGCCAAGCGGCAGATCGGTGACTGTCGGCGGAATATAGCCGGAACCCAGGTCAACTCACCGACCGCCTGACACGGCTATGCTGACCTTGGAACAAAACATACAAGGTTGGGGTGAGCCTGCGAACCACAACGGGGTTTCATGCCTGTGCGCCATGCCTCAACCGCGCTTGTCCATGAACTGCTCGACCAGGCTATCCAATTGGATAATGGAGTGCACGATCTCCTCGGCCACCTTCGCGCTCTTCCCCGCCCCCAGTGACGTCTCTTCAGCCGCCAGGCTGATATTAATGACACTCTTTTGGATATCTTCCGCCACCGCGCTCTGCTCTTCCGAGGCGGTCGCGATCTGGTGATTCATTTCACTGATCCTGTCTATCGTGCCGGTCAGGGTTCGCAGCGCATCTCCCGCCCGTGCGGCAATATCAACACAACTGCCGGCACTCTCCTGACTGCACTCCATGACCTGCACCGCCTGCTTCGCCCCACTCTGCAGGTGTTCAATCATCTTCTCGATCGCTTGCGTCGACTCCTGGGTACGGCTGGCCAGGGTCCTGACTTCATCGGCCACCACGGCAAAGCCACGCCCCTGTTCACCGGCCCGTGCCGCCTCGATGGCGGCGTTGAGTGCCAGCAGGTTGGTCTGCTCGGCAATGCCCTTGATCACCGCCAGGATGCTACCGATATTTTCGCTGTAACCGGAAAGCTGCTCGATTACACCGGATGCTCGCTTGATCTCATCGCTGAGACCGTGCATCGCGCTGATGGTCTCCTCCACAACCACCTGGCCGGCCTGGCTCTCCTCCTGACCCGCCGCCGTGTGTCTCGCCGTCATGGCGGCATTACGGGCGACCTCCTGGACAGTCGCGGACATCTCCGTCATCGCCGTGGCGACCTGGGCAATCCCAATTTGTTGAGCGGCTACGCCAGCGCTGGTATTTTGCGCCGCATCCGCTGTCGCATCCGCCGTCTCACGCAAGATCCTGGTGGTATCCGACAGCCGGCCGACCACCGCATTGAGTTGCGACCGGCGCATGCGCAGCGCCAACTGTATCTGACCGAACTCATCATCCCGGTTGCTGTAGACCCGACTCATCAGCGGATTGTCGAAAATGCTCTTGGCATGTGTTATCAGCACGCCCATCGGCTGCATCAGTACGCTATTGACCACCACAATCAGCACGGCACTCACTACCAGCCCGCCGAGACTGAATGGCTGGACGGCAGCTATCTGAGTGAAGGCCGTCGCCGGCAGCAGCGCCAGCAAATTACCCAGGATCAGCAAATTCCGCAGCCCCAGCCGAGCACGCCAGCTAAGCGCTACTGTTTTCCCTTCACTCAGTTTCTTGTAGAGGGGTATGGCACGCGCAACGCCTTCCCGCCCCGGCTTGTAACGCACCGATTGATATTCGACCGTCTGGCCATGTCGTTCGATAGGGGTAACCAGCGCATCCACCCAGTAATAATCACCATTTTTGCAGCGATTTTTAACCAACCCCATCCAGGGCCTGCCGGCCCTTATGGTATCCCAGAGTGATTGGAATGCGGCCGGCGGCATATCCGGGTGACGCACAATATTGTGGTTGTGGTGCAGCAGCTCCTCTTCCGTGAAACCGCTGACAGCGCTGAAATCCGGGTTGATATAGGAAATGGCCCCTTTCAAATCGGTGGTGGACAGTATGTTGGCATCACCGTTGAAATCCTTTTCCACATCCGTGACAGGGTGATTGACTTGCATGCGTACTCCCTCGCTGGAATATCAGCCGTAATGGTTGGCCGATTTGTTAAGGACTCAAGTTTCGGAGTTCGCAGTGCTTGTAGGGCGGATAAGCTTGCGCATCCACCACCATCCGATTCATGGTGGATGTGCTGATGCTTATCCACCCTACAAATTCAGCGATTTGGGCTTTGTGAAATGAACTCCGAAAACTTGAGTTAAGGAGAGCGGCCGATCGTACAGAATCTTTATCATATTCTTATCGGGACATTGAAGATGCTTCATTTCACGAAGCGGGGTAGGGGCGGCGGACGCCGCCCCTGGTCTGGAAAGGATCAGAAACTCTTCGAGACGGTGAAGATACCCCGGCCATCTGCCAGGGAGTTGTTATCGCTGTCGGTATCGGTATAGGCCAGTTCGAAGTCGACCCCGAAGGCGGATTTGCTGACGCCCACTTTCCAGTCCGTCACCTCATTGCCGGCATCCGGATCGGTATAACCGACATGCAACCCGAGACTGAAATCCTGCGGCAGGGCGAAATCGGCCCCCGCCTCCCAGTAGGTGTTGTCGTTGTCCGGGTCATGGGAGACCTTGGCACTGAGGAAGTCGTAACTCAGACCCAGATAGACCTCCTCGAAGTTTAGGTTGGACTCACCGGGATAGTCGTAGTGAATCACGCCCACGTCGACACCGAGGCCATTGCCGAGTTCGGTGCTGTAACCGCCGTAGAGATCCAGCTCCACATTGGCATCGCTTTTGAAATCGACATTGGAACCCCATACCCCGACATAGAACCCGCTGGCATGGGCATAAGCAAAGCCGCCCTGGATGGCCGGTCCATTATCGGTCTGCGAGGTACCCCGCCAGACATAGTCGGAAGTCAACGCCACGTTGCCGCTGATCGGACCCTCGGCCAGGGCCAGACCGCTGTATGAACCCACCATGAAACAGCAGGCGATGGAAATTTTTTTCAGCTTCATTGGATCAACCTTTCATTAGTAGTGTGATGGATCAAACACGCCCGCACCTCCCTCGGCTCTGGCTTCCTGCTTCGCTCTCCCTCCCTGGACAAACGGGACACGTGGGCGCGGTTGGCTGCCGATCACTCAGCACGCCCTGTGCCAAATCCTAAAAGACCTGATAATACAACGAGTTGGCAATGAATTGCGGAAACGGGGCCAGACGCCGTGCACAAGTTTTGTGCACCGCCATACAGCTCGTGCCCCGGTCTGCTTCAAACCGGCGCAGGATCCGCGCGAGCGCTGCCGACCCAGGCAGGCACGGGGGCCTGCCCCTACATACGGCAGGATCCGTGCGCGCGCTGCTGACTCAGGTGGATTACGGGCCGGATAGGAACGGCCAGTCTGCCGCTTTCCACGGGCAGCCTGGCCGTCGGTGTGGGAGGATCACTTCACGGTGATGGTGATCGGGTCGGAGACCACCGGCGGTTCATGGGGAATGTGCGCCTTGTCACCGAGAATCAGCTGCAGGGTGTGCTTGCCGGGACTGAGGGTGAGCTCGGCCTCGGTCTGCCCGCCACCGAAGTGCTTGATCTCCTGGCTCAGGGGCTGATCCATAGCGGGCATCATCTCACCGTCCACCATCAGGTGGTGGTGGCCGGTGCTCTCCTTCTCGGTACCGGCGGGCGCCACCCCCATCCCCCTTAATCCAAAGATCACGCTGAACGTGGTCGGCACCGTCTCGCCATCCGCCGGCGAAATGATGTAGACCGACGCCTCCTGCGGCGCGGGGGTACGCTGCATCTGTGCAACGGCAAGGCTGGAAACCAACAGCAGTAAAAGCAGCAGCGGGGCTCTGAGCGTTTTCATTATTCTCTCCTTGTAACCGCGTATCGACCTGACGCAATTTTGCCAACTCCTCCATCCCGCCCAAACCGGCCACCGGACGATGCTGCACGGGCGATTAGAATCGGGCGGGGACTACAGATCAATACTAGACAGGGAATCGGCGGGTAACAACATGGAGAAAGTATGCTTGTCGGGGTCACGGTGGGTTCACCCGGTCGGTCGAACCCTCAATGGTGGTTGCGGCATCGGTGGGTTACACGGCGCCTAAGCGTTGTCACGGTCTGAAAGTGGCGTGCCTGTGCGCCGTTAACCCACCCTACGATGGCGGACGCAGGATGGGTGGAGGAGGAACGACGTAACCCATCAACAAAACGGGGTGACAGCGCGGCGATGGCATCACGCCCCCCCGTTTACTGCACCCGGTAGCCCGCATGGCAGCCGACACAGGCCGCGGTGACCTGTTGCAGCGCCTGGTACGCCGCCATCGCATCGCCCTCCTGGGCGGTGCGGGAAAAACGGCTGGCGGCCCCGTGCATCCGGGTGCCCGCCTGGCGCATCCCCTCCGGGTAGAACGGGGCGATATGGCTGGCTCCGTGCTTGTCCAGGGAGCTCATACCCAGCTCCGCCTCGGCCAACTCGGCGGCCTCATCCAGCCGCCCCTCGGCCAGCTGCAGCAACAGCCGGTCGATCACCACCAGGTGGCCGCGCATATTCTGCAGCATGTGCGCCTTCATCGGCGCCGGCAGTTCCACCATCACCCGGGTGTCCGGCTCGGCGTGGACCGGGGCAACCAGCAAAAAGGAGAGCAGGACAACTGCCAAGCGGTATGAACTGGACATGGGACGCCTCGCGAGATCTCTGGAAAAGCACCATTCTAGGAGCGGGGACCAGGCCGCACGTATGATTGAAATCATATACCGACAGTCTACATAAACCTGGGGAAACGCTCCGGGTCGAGCGGCTTGACTCCGACCCCGGCATGATCCAAATTGAGTCTATGATCACCCTTCGCCGCTACCGCAAACGTCCTGACCAGGCGGTCACCGCCATCCGCCTGGAGCTGGACACCGAGGGTCTCCGTTATCACAAATGGGGGGCCGAGCAATGGGCTCGGGCGGGCGACTGGCTGGTCGACAACCGGGGTGACGTCTATACCGTCGCCGCCGATGTGTTTGCCCGCACCTACCGGGAGGTTGCCCCCGGCCGTTATATCAAGACCACGCCGGTGTGGGCACGTCGGGCGCAGACCGCCGGGACGCTACCCACCCGGGAGGGCGAGTCACACTACGCGGCGGGGGACTACCTGGTGTTCAACCAGGCCGACGAAACCGATGGCTACTGCATGGCGGCGGAGCGGTTTCACGCCATGTATGCGCCCGATGACGCCGAATAGCTGACTACGGCCGCCATCGTAGGGTGGGTTAGCGGCGCACAGGCACTCCACTTCCAGACCGTGACAACGCTTAGGCGCCGCGTAACCCACCGATTACGCAACCGCCAAACGGTGGATTACGGCGCGCGCAGGGTGCAATGCAGACGGACATCCCCTGCGCCAAGCGCGCCTAACCCACCCTACGGGAGCTACGTCTCTCGCCGCGGTTCCAGTCGCTGGGGTTACGCCTTCGGCTAACACGACCTACCCCCGGCTGTGCCATACTTTCCCCTGTACTGCCGTGCAGGCCGGACCTTGGAAATGGATTTTGTCACCCTGATCAATGACCCCCGCGTCCAGCGGATCCTCACCCACCCCGAAGATGACGGCAGCGCCTGGCGCGCCGCGCTGGCGCGGTTCCTCGCCGCCGACGTCCGCCTGACCCGGCAATCGGCCGGCGAGTCGGCCATCGGCGCGCTGCAGCGGCTGATGATCTTTCTCGGTTACTCCACCGCGGCCAGCGGCGCCTTCCTGATCGACGGCGACTTCGGCCGCGGCACCAACCGGGGCATCGCCCAGTTCAAATACGAGCATCGTCTCAGCGGGGAAATCCTCCGCGCTGACTTGTGTTATCCCTGCCAGTGGAACAGCGCCCGCCGCCTGATCGACAGCATCCCCGACGCCACCCTCGACCAGGTCACATTGCGGGCGATGCTGCAGGAGGCGATCCGGCGCTGCGAACAGCAGCTGATCATGGCGGGGGATTTCGAGTTGGCGCTCTTTCATCTCAATGCCCTGCAGCAAAACCGCTTCCTTGATTGCCGGGCGATCCTGGAGCGCTACGGTGCCGCGGCCGAGTCCGCCTCGCGTCGCCTGCGGGACACCGAGAGTGTCGAGGTGAGACCCGAATGGATACTCTCCATCATCCGCCAGGAGACGGCGGGGATCATCCGGCCGCGCTTCGAACAGCACTACCTCTCCCGGCTCAATCGCGCCCATCCGGATGGCGACCTGGCGGAGCTGCGCATGCGCTCGATGAGCCTGGGGCTGGGCCAGATCATGGGCAGCAATTACCGCGCGGTGGGCGCGCCCGATGCCGGTACGCTGTTCACGGCACCGCTGGATGAACAGGTGGCCTATGTGGCCCGCTTCCTGAAACCGAAACAGGCCCAGACCCGCAAGCGCGACCCCGCCGAAGCGGACTTTCATCAGGTGGCGCGCTTTTACAATGGCCCGCAATACGCCGCCCATCATTACCACGAGCGCCTGGCCCGCTGGTTCAGGGAGTTCCGTCTACTGATGTCATGACAGCGCCCTTGCGCGGCGCTGAACGCAGCCGACCGAGGCGCAGGAACAGGCGGTCGAACAGCGCCAGATGCAGCATGGGAAGTGTCCACCCGATCAGGCCGATACCCACCCCGATGGCGGCCCGCTGCAGGATCGAACGCAGGCGGAAAAATTGCATAATACGTTTACCGAAACGCTGCCCGAACAGCGCCAGGACCAGGTAGCCGACCAGCAACAGCACGCCACCGCCGGCCAGGTTCCGCAGGGTGAGGGCGTTGACCAGCCAGCCCCACAGCGCCCGCATCGGTGCCGTCTCCATCAGGCTCAGTTGCGGATGGTTGCGCAGTCCGTCGATAAACCAGTAACCGACACCGCCCAGCAGCAACAGGGCCAGCGCAACCGCCAGTGTCTTGAGCGCGGCGCTGAGGTGCCACACCTTGAAAAACTTCAGGTGCGAGACCGCCAGGTGCCGGTCCAGCGCGGCGGCACCGAGCCCGGTGCCGGATGCGTTGGTCGATTGCATGGCCGCGTCCAGTTCGCGGAACGGCCAGGGACGGGTGATATCCCGCGCCAGGGGAAACGCGCGCAACTCGCCGGCCGCCGCGGACATGGCGTGGTAACCGCTGTTCATCAGCGCAAACGCCTCCACGTCGGTGAACGAATCCAGGTCGGTGCGCATCATGGCCAGGCGTTGCTGTACCTCTTTGCGGATGCCATAACGGGTGACCGGCGCCGCCGCGGCGGGATCCGCCGGCACCCCGCTCCCCTTCCAGTCGAGCTCGCGCCCCTCCAGCCCCTGGGTCAGGTGCACATAGGTCATGCCCTTGAGCAGCACACTCTCCTTGCGGGCGTGCAGATCCTCGTATTCGCTGCCGCGTATCCGCCCCATCATCACCGACATGCTGCGCAATACCGGCCCCAGGATTCCGCCGGCGGGATCATCGTCGGCGCTGAGCTGGCCGCTGGCATCGCTGACGATCATCACCGCGCAGTCCTGCTCGGTGAGCGCGGCCACCCCCAGATTGTCATACACCCCGCCGTCCACCAGGCGGATGTTGCTCCGCGCATACAGCCGCGGCAGTTCGAGCGGCTCGAACAGGCCGGGCACGCAGGAGGAGGCCGCCACCGCGTGGCCGAGCCGGAAGTGGCGATAGCGCGGTTCCGGCGCCTCCTGGTAATAGAGCCGGCGCAGGCGCGGGTTCTTGTCGAACTCCCGGTTGACGATATTGGGCGACTCGCCCATCCAGCTGACGGTGAACTGCCACAGATGGCCGGTGTTGAGGGTGGTGGCGTTGAGCACCAGTTGGGGGATCTTGTGGCAGCGCCGCCAGTTGACATCACCGGGGCGAAAGCCCTCGGCCTCGTCCGGCGGCCGGATGGCCAGCTCATCCAGGTAACGCCGCGGCGCGCCGTCGTCATCGACCCGGCTGTAGAGATGCTGCTCATACAGCTCGCCCAGATACTCGGTGCGCGAGTAGGTGGGCAGGAACAGCATCTTGAGATTGGCCAGGGGATTGGCCAGCACCCGCATGCGCAGATTCTTCTGCACCCCGTCGAGGAAATCGTCGATCAGCTTGTCCACCAGGTCGAGGTAGTCGCGCTGGCTGATCTCGGCATCGCCCAGGCCGCGCCGGGCCGGATCGTCGCGGTGCCGGGTGAACTGCAGCAGGCGGCGCAGCTCCAGGTAGTAGTGGGCGCCGACGATGGAGCCGCCGGAGACACAGGAGAGCACTTCGAGGTGGCGCAGCATGTCCAGCTCGGCCAGTCGCGCCAGCACCCCCAGATGATAAAACGAGGCGCGGAAGCCGCCGCCGGAGAGGGCCAGCCCCACCTTGCCCGCGGCCAGGGTATGCGCCGCCCGGGCGGACGACTCGCCGAGCAGCGGGATGAGCGCCCGCCACGCGGGCGTGTCGCGGATGGCGTCGGGATCCTCCAGCGGCGCTTGCACCTGAACCAGATGGACCAGCTGCTCCACCGTGCTTTTGCGCCACCAGTCCGGCACCCCGTGCAGCCGGGCGGCCTGCGCCAGCAGGCTGTCGGCACGTTCACTGTCACCCACCCCCAGGTGAGCCTCCGCCAGGGTCGCCAGCAACCAGTAATCCGCCGTGGTCACCTGGGCGGGAGGCGGCAGATGCTCGGTAAGGACCTCGATCACCTGGCGCCGTATCGCCAGGGCATCCTCACGCTGCGCCCGGGTGCTGTCCATGGTGGTGTTGGCTTGGTGACTGCCAGTCTCCAGCCAGGCCAGCACATCCTGGATATAGGCGGCGTTGATCGCCGTGTAGCCCGCGTCACCGGCCACCCCGCACTCGAAGCCGCGCCGATAGTAGTGCAGCGACTGCTCCAGCCACTGGCGGCGGCTGTCGATACGCCAGCGTCGCTTGTAGAGCGCACCGACCAGGCCGAGGGTCTCCTGGTCCCGGGTGGTGGGGAGATCGAATTCCGCCGCCAGCAACTCCAGCGCCCGGTCAAACGCCTGCAGCTGCAACAGGCTGTGGTCCTTGTAGGTGGCCAGGGCCAGGGCCTGCACCAGGCGGATGCGCTGGGCGCGCTCAATATCGCCGCGCGCCAGCACTTTCAGCAACAGGCGCCGTGCCCAGTAGTGGAGATCGGCCGCGATCAGCTCCCGGGCCAACCGGTCCACCTCCCCTGCCTCCATCGCCTGGCCGCGCAGGACCGCCCGCGCCCGGCCCACCAGTGCTGAATTGGTCTCCTTGCGTTTATCCATGGTGAGGCAAACTCCCTGTGCCGGGAACCGGACCCGACGTCTAGCCGCCGATTTACAAGCTGAGTATAGTCAAGCGCCTTTGGCCCAGGCGTGCTGCCGCAACGTGCCGAACAGAACCGTGAGACCGGGGAACCGGCCTCGCAATCAAAGGGAAGCATTGGGCCACCCCTTCGGCCCACTTTCCGGACGTAGGGTGCCGGTGAGCCCGCGAACCGCACCAAGCCGCATCGGAAACTACAGCACCCCTCGATGCGGTTCGTTTCACTCACCGCATCCTACGTCCTGAGTAGAGTCGGACGCCCTTTGGCCACGCCGCCTGCCGCGACGGGTCCGGTGGTCTACAATTTTAACTGCCGGCGCACGGCAGGTTGGCCCCACGGATGTCGAGCTTCGGGGCCGGGTGGATGGAGCGATCACTCCATCAATCAACAGGGAGAGGCGCAACATGTTTTGTCCGGAGTGCGGAACAGAGAACCCAGACAACGCCCGCTTCTGTGGCAACTGCCGCCATCCGTTGGCCAGCCCGGCCGGTGGCGGGCACGCGGGGAGCCCGGTGGTCGAGCTTGGCGCCGAGCCGCAGGGAACGGTCCCGAATGGCCTGAAGTACGGCATCCTGATCGCCACCCTGTTCATCCCGTTCATCGGCCTGGTCATGGGCATCCTCTACCTGGTGCAGGGCGAGTCGGAGGCGAAGAAGGATGCCGGCAAGCTCTGGCTTTACGCCAGTATCGCTATCATGGTCTTCTATCTGATCATCAGCGGCGACCTGTAGCCGGACGCAACAGGTGAGTCGATGAGCAACGCCTCCGCCATTATCACGCTGCAGCGTACCCGGACCAGTTCCAATCAGCTGCGCCAGTTCACCATCACCCTGGACAACCGGTCCATCGGCAAGATCAAGTCGGGCCAGACCAAACAGTTCAAGGTGCCTGCCGGACCCCATCTCATCGCGGTCAAACTGGACTTCTACAAAAGCCAACCGCTGTCCATCCTGCTGCAGCCGGAGCAGGAGCTGGCGCTACGCTGTGGTGACCGTTCACCAGAGAACCTGAAAGAGGTCTTCAGCCTGAAGGGGTTTGAGAAATCGATCAACGCCGTGGTCAAGCCCAGCCAGTATCTCTATGTCGAACTGGGTGAGGCGCGGCCACCTCCCCCGCCGGCGCGCAGCGCCGCGACGCCTGCCCGACCGCCGGCCGCGGCGGCGCGAAAAAGGCGTTCCGGCAGTATCTTGGTCTCCTATCGGCGTGAAGACAGTCGTGAGATCACCGGCCGGATCTGTGACCGGCTGAACGGCGAGTTCGGCAAGGAGACGGTATTTCGCGACGTGGATTCGATCCCCGCCGGGGTCGATTTTCGCCAACACATCGGCAACACCATCGACCACTGCAACGTGCTGGTGGCGATCATCGGCAACCAATGGCTGGAGGCGAAAAATGCAAAGGGTGAACGCCGCCTGGAGCTGGCCGGCGATCCGCTGCGGGTCGAAATCGAGACCGCCCTGAACAAGGGCATCCCGGTAATCCCGGTGCTGGTGAAGAACAGCCGGATGCCCGATGCCGACGAGTTGCCGGAGAGCCTGCAACCGCTGGCCTATCGCAACGCCATCATCATCCCGGGCGAACCCTACTTCCATTACGGCGTCGACCGGCTGATCGAGGAACTCGGCAAGAGCCTGTCACCGTCCGGGGCGGCGCAACCCACCGCACAGCAAAAGTTCTGCATCCACTGCGGTGCCGAGCTGGTTGCGGGCAACCGCTTCTGTATCCAGTGCGGCCAACCGGCCGGTGATGCAGCGCCGTGACAAGGGTGGCGGTGGGTTACGGCGCGCGCACGGTACCATGCAAACGGCCACCCCCCGCGCCCGGCGCGCCTAACCCACCCTACGGGAGCGCCGGTCGCATCATCCACAATCGTCGGCGGGGGGGGGAAGGGACAACCTGACCCATCAACATGACCGGCTCGCCCCTTACTCCAGGGTGCGGATCACCAGCGGCAGGCCGGTCCGTGCCGACAGCCCCTCGGGACGATCGAACACCACGCGCAATTCATACAGCGGCGCCCCGTTGCCGGCCGTCTCCACCGGCTCCAGTCCGACCCGGTCTATCCGCGCCTCGAGCCGCTGCCCGCTCAGCTCCACGCTGGCCCCGGCACCGCTCTCCAGGCGTGCAGCCAATTCGGCACCGATGGCCGCGCGGGCGACCAGCCGGTCGTCCCGCGCCAGCTCGATCAGGGTCTCGGCACGCAGGCCGTTGATCACCGCCTGACCCGGCTGGGCAGCCACATGAATCACCAGCCCGGAAAAGGGCGCCTCGATACGGCTCTGCCGCAGCAGGATACGCGCCTCGGCCAGGTCGGCCCGGGCCTTGTGCCAAGTCGCCTTGGCACGTGCCTCGCCGATCTGGGCCAACTGCAGGTCATGATCCGACAGCACCGTGCGGTCATACAGCTCGGTGGCGCGCTCCAGCTCCCGCGCCCCCTCGTCCCGGTTCTGCCGCGCCTCTTCGAGTTCGGCCTCGGCCCGGACAATCCGCGCCCGCAGATGGCTGTCGTCCAGGGTCACCAACAGTTGACCTTTTTCCACCCGCTGGCCGGGCTTGACGGCAACGTCGGCGATCACCCCCGAGACGGTCAGCCCCAGGCCGACCCGCTGACTCCAGTCCAGGGTGGCGTTCAGCTCTTCAGCCGCCGCCGTGTGCATCAGCAGCGTCGCCAGCACTAGCAGTATCCGCTTCATTATTGTTGTTCCTCCACAGCCCTTGCCTCATGTTCTATAAGTGTCCCGCGCAGGGCATCGAGATTGGCCCAGGCCATGGCCAGCTCGTAGTCCGCCATCGCCTGCTGCAATTGATAGTCGGAAATCTGCGCCTGCGCATCCCCCAGGTCCGACTTCACCTCCAGCTCATAGAGGGCGCGGCTGCGGTCGATATAGAGATCGCGGTAGGCGCCCAACGCCGCCATCTCCTTCTGCTTGTCCCGCAGGACCTGGATCTCCAGCCAGAGATCCAGCACCGCCTGGCGCAGCTCCAGCTCACCGTTGGCAAGCAGCGCCTGCTGCTGATGCAGCCGGGCGATCTGTTTGGCCAGCGCGGCGTCGTACGTGCTGCTGAACAGCGGCACCTCGATCACCAGCGCCGCCGCCAGCGGGTCGCGGGTACTGGTGACCCGGTTGTACGCCGCCGCCTCCACCTCGCCATGGATGGTGGGGCCATAGTAGGAGCGTGCCGCCCGCACCTCGGCCTGGGCCGCCTCCACCTGGCGGCGCAGGGCACGCAGGCGCGGGTTGTTGTTCAGCGCCTCCTCGGTCAACGGGGCCACCTCGGGCAGCTCCCGCTCAAGCGCTAACGGCGGCGCGGCCAGGGTACCGGAGAGTTGTTCGGGACGATTCAGGCTGATGGCCAGCTTCAGACGGCTGGCGCGCTGTTGATTGCGGCTGCGCTGCCACTCCGTGCGCCGCTGCTGAAACAGGCTCTCCAGCTCCAGCACCTCGATATCGGAAAGCTGCCCCTGCTCTTGACGCTGCCGGGCCTTGTCCCAGTGCAGGTAACCCATGGTCATCGCTTCGTTGTCACGGATGTAGCGCAGGTCCGCCAGCAGCACATCGAAATAGTCGCGCATGATGGACAGGCGGCGTTGCTGGCGCGCCTCCAGATAGGACCACTCACTGCCCTCCAGCGCGGCATCGGTGGCCTGTTGCGCCGCCTCGCTGTAACCAAAATCGTACAGCCGCTTGCGCATCTTCAGGCGCAGGCTGCTGTCGTTGTTGGTGCCGTCGAGGGAGCGGTGGGAGGGGTCCACCACGCGCAGTGAGCCCGTGAGCCCGACATGCCAGCCACCCTCCGCCTCGGTCAGCTCCCGAATCGCCCGGCGCTCATCCACCCGCGCCTGCCGCAGGGTCAGCGCCGGGTGGGCCTCATCGGCCAGCGACAGGGCGTATTCCAGGGTCAGGGGTTCCGGGAGCCGGGCCTCCTCGGCGGCCAGGGCGGGCGCCAGCAGCAGCGCCATTGGAAACATCGCCAGAGGCAGCAGTCGCTTGAGCAGCTGTTTATGCTTCATTTATGCGCTCCGGCAGCGTTCAGTTGGCTTGTTGTCTGGCGCGCTTATAGCGGGTGAAACTCATCTCCCGGAACACCTCATCGACCACATATTCGCCAAACCACTGGAACTCCTCCGGGCCGTTGGTGGCCCCGGTGTAGCGGGCACCCTTGATCGGATCGCCGTTGAGATCGAAGAAGGCGAACACCGGAGTCGCGCGGACCCGGTTGCCCTTGAAGGCAAAATCCTTCTCGGTGGTTAGTTGACCCTTGAAGTCGGTGATCTCGACATCGCCCTCGATATCGACACTCAACACCAGGAAGTGCTGTTTGAAGTAATCCTGGATCTCCGGCTGATTGAGCACCGTCTGCTTCATGCGATGACAAAAGGGGCACTCATCCATCTCGAACATGATCAGAATGGCCTTTTTGCCGTCCTGCCGGGCCGTTTCCAGCTCCTCGCTGAAATCCCCCAGCGTCTGGTCGAAAAAGTACCGGCCGGGATCGCGCGGAGTGCCGCCCTGGGCCGCCAGCACCGCCAGCGAGAGTACCAGGCCCAGACCGAGCCGTTGCATAAGTCGCATCATCACACCTCCTCCTCAACCGCCGCACGCTTTTCTAGTTATCTGTGCACAAGCCCCACCGGCCGATCTTCAATACACCCGGCATCCGTGAGGACATGACCGCAGTATATCTTCAGATCGTCTCAACAAGAGATAGTGGTTTTCACCAACAAGCCCCCTCGGGATCACCAAGGCCGCAGGCAGAAAGGATAGTTCCAACGCAATCGCAATTGTAAATCAAGTTTCGGAGTTCGCAGTACTTGTAGGGTGGATAAGCTTGCGCATCCACCGCCATCCGATTCATTGTGGATGCGCTGATGCTTATCCTCCCTCGAATTCAGCGATTCGGGCTTTGTGAAATGAACTCCGAAACTTGAGTTGTAAAAAAGGGTGGCGTGGGAATGCCACTGTGATCCCCCCTGGCCTTTTCTGAACCCCTGTCTCTGCCGCAAGCCCATCGTGGAGCCGGAATCAGTTAACGAGGGCGGTCGAAGTCTTGAACAGGCATGGTGTTCGTGTGTATTGTGGTCGCCAGCTAAAATGAATCGAATTCCTCAGCACTTTACGAGGTTATTTCCGCTGGTCAGGGAGGTAGCTCGCTTAATACCGGCGGCCGCCAGAGATAACAACAATAAACCAGGGATCGACCGTGGGCGTCACCAGCCGAATATTCCAGTTACACCAGCTCCTGAAAAAGGAACGCCGTCTCTCGCTGCAGCGGATGATGGAGCGTCTCGAGGTCTCCAGGGCTACCATCAAACGCGATCTGGACCTGCTGCGCGATCAACTTGGGGCGCCGCTGATCTACGACCGGCACGACAATGCCTACTACTACGATACCGGGCAAGGTGAATTCGAGCTTCCGGGACTCTGGTTCAATAAAAGCGAACTCTACGCCCTGCTTGCCAGTGAGCAGTTGCTGGAGAGCGTACAGCCCGGGTTCCTCGGCCCTCACATCGGCCCGCTGAAGACACGCATCCGCGCCCTGCTGGAGAAGAGCGGCCATACCAGCAACACCGTCACCTCCCGCATCGTGCTGCAGCCGATGGGCAGCCGTGGCCTGGAAAGCCACTGTTTCGGCACCGTCGCCGGCGCCGTGCTGGATGGCAATGTGCTCGATATCGACTACCACGGCAGGGGGAAGGGAGAACGGACCCGGCGACGGATCCACCCCTATCGTCTGCTCCACTACCGCGATAACTGGTATGCCATCGCCTGGTGTGAGTCGGCGGATGCACTGCGCACCTTCTCGCTGGACCGGATCACGGATACCCATATCCAGGCCATTCCGCAGCGCCAGATAGACGAAGCAGCGCTCAAGCACCACCTCGATGCGGGCTTCGGCATCTTCACTGATGAAGCGAGCGACTGGGCGGTGCTGCGCTTTTCGCCGCGCATGTCCCGTTGGGTCGCCGACGAACAGTGGCATCCCAAACAGGTCGGGAAGTGGCTTGGCGAATGCTATGAGCTGCATGTCCCTTATGCCAATCCCACGGAGCTGCTGATGGACATCCTCAAATATGGCCCGGATGTAGAGGTGGTGGGGCCGGCGGCGCTCAGTGCCAAGGTGGAGGAGCGACTGCTCCAGGCGCTGCAGCACTACCAAAAACCGTAACCCGGATGGCAGCAGGGTCAATATATGAGCCAGTTATCGGTTAGAGTTGATGCTCTCATGGACTGAAAGTCGAAGACAAGAAGAGGAACGACATACCAATAATGGAGATGGAGCCTTGGATCGAATAGTGGCGGCGTATAGCAGTACAGATAACCGTTGATTGGAGATGTTGTGCTGGGAAGAGAGAAAAATACAAATTCTGGGGAGCAATGCACCGTTCCTTTTGATCAATGCCCCGCGAAAACATTTCGGGACATGACGGGTGAAGTGCGTCCGGGCCGTAGTGTACTTAACCACTGCCAGATTGTTGGTGAGGTCGCCAGGGAGATCATTGCCCGTTTTCCGCAGAATTTGAGTAAACGCCTTTTCCCACCAGGGGCACCGATGGCACCGGCTAGCCATGACATTGGAAAGGTCAGCCCCTATTTTTTTGAAAGAATCCGTAGAAATTGCACTACGGGCACTAGCGAACTTCCGGCACAGCCAAACATCAACTTGACGCTGGAATATGACTGGGGTGGTCACGCCGGAGTGAGTCAGGTAACGGCCAAGGCACTCGGCGCCCCTGATTTTGTACCTGAGATCCTGGGGCAGCACCATGGCTACTCGCCACCGGTCGGCGGGAAAAGGGCTGACGATGAGGTATTTGGCGGGGCATCATGGCAGGCCGAACGCAAGGCTCTGGTCGAAGAACTCAAGAAATTACTTGGTACTGACTGGCCTGTCGTTGAATCTCTCCCCCAAGCGCGACTGTTGGCTGGGCTGACTTCCGTTGCTGACTGGATCGGCTCAGGTGAGTTTTTTGAAGACCCCGCTTCACCATGGCAAGAGAAGATCTTCCGTGCATTGGACGCCGCCGGTTTTATCCCTCCGAAATATCACTCGAATCTGTCGTTCAGTCAGGTGTTCAGTTTTGAGCCACGCCCCGCTCAACATCAACTTATACAGCAGGTCATATCGCCGGGAGTATACGTTCTTGAGGCACCCATGGGACTGGGAAAAACTGAGGCCGCGCTGTACGCCGCCTATCACATGCTCGACAGCGGGCAGGCGAGTGGGATCTATTTTGCCCTACCCACGCAACTCACCTCGAACAAGATTTATGAGCGCTTCAATGATTTTCTTAAAGTGATACTGGCGCCAAATTGTGCTCACCGCTCCTTGCTGCTGCATGGCAAAGCATGGATGCTTGAAGAAAACGAAATGGGCGAGGAGGGACGGCCGGGTGGTGCATGGTTCAACCATGCCAAGCGTGGTCTGTTGGCACCCTTTGCGGTCGGCACCATTGACCAGGCGTTGATGGCGGCAATGAATGTCAAGCACGGTTTCGTCCGTGCCTTTGGCTTGGCCGGTAAGGTAGTCATTCTGGACGAGGTGCATACATACGACGCCTATACCGGCACACTACTTGATGCGCTGGTTGAGCTGTTACGAGAGCTGCACTGCACGGTAATTATCCTCAGCGCAACTTTGAACCGGGATCGTCGTCGGCAAATGCTGGGGTGTGATCTGAAAAGCGACGAATACCCTCTGATCACTTCCGCACCTCGGCAGCAAGAGGTGGCCGAAATCTATGTACCCATAGTCGCTCATCAGACTGTCGCCATCAGCATGGTCGAGAGTGACATGAGCGCCATCAATGAAGCCATCGACCGCGCGCTCCAGGGACAGCAGGTGTTGTGGATCGAAAATACGGTAGTAGAAGCCCAGCAACGCTATCTTGATCTGGCCGCGCGGGCCTGTGAGTTGGGACTAACCTGTGGTTTGCTGCACTCGCGCTACACCGCCGACGATCGTCAGCGGATTGAAGACCACTGGGTCAACCTCTACGGCAAACCGGGCTGGCCGCAGCGCCAGCGGCAAGGGCGCATCCTTGTAGGTACCCAGGTACTAGAGCAGTCGCTGGATATCGATGCTGACTTTCTGGTCAGTCGCTTTGCGCCCACCGACATGTTGCTGCAACGCACGGGCCGCCTGTGGCGCCACGCCGATACCCCCAGATGTCCCGCTGCCGTGTGTGAAGCCTGGCTGCTGACTCCAGCCCTTGAGCAGGCCGTGGCAGCGCCACAACAGGCCTTTGGCAACACCGCCTTTGTATACAGCCCCTATGTGCTGTGCCGCACTCTGGGGGTCTGGCAGCAGCGGCCGTCCATCAACCTGCCGGGTGATATACGAACACTGATTGAGCAGACCTACGTCCAACGTGATGAAATTGACTACATGGCCAAATGGCTGGATGAGCTGGACAACGGCACGCGTTGGCGTACTGGTCGCAAGGCCTTGCATCAGTTGGCGCGTGTAACCCTGGCTGAATCAGGCAAAACCCTGCCCGAGAGCAAGGCACAGACCCGCTACAGCGAAACGGATAGCCACGAGGTGTTGCTGCTGCGTAGTTTGGCATTCCTGCCTGAACAGCGCGCCAGTCGTCTGACCTTGCTGGACGGGGAGCAGTTACTATTGCCGTGGGATCGTCACAGGTTACGCAAGCGCGAGTGGCGTAGGCTTAGTGTGAAGCTGATGCGCCAGATTGTGCCGGCGCGCATACAGGACGCCCCCACGAAGTTGCGTATCGACGAACTGATGAAAGTTGGTTTACACCACTGTTTCTACCTCGGCCATCCGGAGCAGGATGAAGCGATATTGCGGGTGGCCCTGGTGGATGAAACAGGTACACTGCAAGGCTTACAAGGTGCCAGTGTTCACCAAGAGCATCGCTTGGATTATCGGGATGACTTGGGTTACCGGGTTATAAAAGACTAAGGACAGAGATTATGGAAAACCGTTTCAATCTGGTGGATGAACCCTGGATACCAGTGGCGGATGTCGGCCGGGCCGGCTTGCGGCAGATATTCACCCATCCGGAATATAGGAGTCTGGGTGGCAACCCGGTGCAGAAGATCGCCCTGATGAAGCTGTTGCTGGCCATCGCCCAGGCGGCGGTGACACCGGAGGATGACCGTGAGTGGAAGGCTCTTGGGGCTGAGGGGCTGTCTCGCCGTTGCGCAGAGTACCTGGAGAAGTGGCATGACCGCTTCTATCTCTATGGTGAACGACCGTTTTTGCAGATGCCGGCCATTGCGGCGGCGGCGCTACAGAGCTATGGCGCCGTCCTGCCGGAGGTGTCCACCGGGAACACCACGGTGCTAAGTCAGACTCAGGTGCAACGACCACTGGATGATGCCGACAAGGCGGTGTTGCTGGTCAGTCTGATGGGGTTTGCCCTGGCGGGGAAAAAAACCGACAACAGCATAACGCTGACACCAAGCTATCAGGGAAAGCGGAATGATAAGGGCAAGCCGTCCTCCAGCAAGCCCGGTCCGTCGGTCGCGCACATGGGACTATTGCACAACTATTTCCTTGGTGACGCTATACAGCAAACACTCTGGCTCAATCTACTGACATCACGGCAGATTGAACAGACCAACATTTTCTCGCATGGCATCGGCGGCGCACCCTGGGAGCTGATGCCGGTTGGGGAAGATTGCCCAGTGGC
The DNA here is from genome assembly GCF_025175675.1 of Sedimenticola hydrogenitrophicus. Taxonomy (GTDB): domain Bacteria; phylum Pseudomonadota; class Gammaproteobacteria; order Chromatiales; family Chromatiaceae; genus Sedimenticola; species Sedimenticola hydrogenitrophicus. The sequence goes on along the minus strand of NZ_JANIOA010000029.1, from coordinate 29,736 downwards.
GCAGAGGTTAAAGCAATCACTCATGGGGAGGCTAGTGCCGTTATGCCGTTTTTGCCTCTTAGCCGATGAAGGGCTGCATTACTCTGAAGGTCTAACACATGCCAGCCACAAGGAAGGTGTCACTGACCCAACCGTCGCCGTGAATAATTCAGGAAAAGAGCCAAAGGCACTCTGGGTTAATCCAGAAAAACGCCCCTGGCGCGAGCTGACTTCACTACTGGGCTTTATCGGACATGAGCAAATCCAGGGGTTTCAAAGCAGACAGATCAGTGCCGGCTTAGATCGCGCACGCGATAGTACAGCAACCTTTGCCATCTGGTCAGGTGGGTTGCGAGTCAGCAGCAATGCCGGTGAGCAGTATGCCTCCGGAAGTGATGACTTTGTCGAGTCAACGATCTGGCTGCATAGCGACATGCTGGGTGACAGCTGGTTTGCACAGCTCAAGGCGGAGATGAATGCCCTCAATGAGCTGGCCAAAGGGCTCTATGGTCGAGTGATCGGCTTTTACAAGGAACTGAGTGTCGACGCAAAAAATAGTGGTGGCAAACTTGCCGCGCAGGCAACCCACCTCTTCTGGCAACTCTGCGAGCGCAATTTTCAGGCGCTGGTGGATAGTTGTGACCCTAACGAGCAGGGCCGTCTGCAACGGCAGCGACTGCGCAAACGCTTTGCCGGCAACATTCAGCAAGCCTACGACCAGTACTGCCCAAAAGAAACCGCACGACAGCTTGATGCCTGGGCCAAGTGCCGACCGAGTAATAGCAAATACCTGAAACAGGAGGCGTGAGGGAATGGAAGCGGTAGAAACCCAAAAGCAAAGCAGTGATAAATATCACGAGTGGGAGATGCGTTTCGTCAATGGTGTCGTCCAGCAGTGCCAGCAGGATAAAGGGCTTGCCGCACGCCTGCGGCGGGCGGATAACCCGGCAACTGAATACCAAAGCTGGGAACTGCTGGCTTCGTATGGCATCGACCTTGAGCGTGAATATCAACGGTTACCGTTTGTCGCCATCGCAGCGGCGATTGCCAAGTCCAAGGCGGAGCGCAACGGTACACTGTCTCTGGGCAGGGCAATCGCCGCCTGCTATGAGGAGGGCCGGGAAAGCAGCCAGGCTAAGGCACGACTCAGACGCTTGCTGGCCTGCTCTGACCTGGCCGAAGTGAGCCGAATCCTGCGCTCGCTCTTTTCGCTCATCGACAGCAAGGCCAGACAGCCGCTCGACTTCATTCGCCTGCTCGGGCAGTTACACCGCTTTTCATTTAATGATCAGCAGGTCAAAGCGCAGTGGGCACAGGAGTTTTACAGCCAGCCGGTGAATGAAAACGCACAGGAGGAAGGCACATGAGCATGATCGCCAGCGTGCTGCACCTCGATCGCAAGGCGGTCAAGGCGCTGCGAATCACTGACCCCTACTCCCTGCATCGGGTGGTCTACAGCCTGTATGAGGATGTGCGTGAAGCCAGGGAGAAAAGCGCGAGCCAGAGTAGCGGCATCCTGTTTGCTGACCAGGGCGGCGATTTTTCCGGTCGTCGCATCCTTTTGCTGGCAAACCGTGCACCCGCCGATTGTATTGGCGGCCTGTACGGCGAGGTACAGAGCAGGCCGGTGGCGAACGGTTTTCTCGATCATGACCACTATCGCTTCAAGATCATCGTCAACCCGACACGGCGCGATAGCGCCAGCCGCAAGCTGTTGCCGATCAAGGGGCGCGAGGCGATTGGTGAATGGTTCACGGAACGGGCGCAACAGAGCTGGGGCTTTCGTGTGTCGCCACAACACCTGCAGGTGGATAAAGTTGAAGTGCTGAATTTCAACGACAAACAGCATAATCCCGTCACCATCGCCCAAGCACACGTGCAAGGCCAACTCCGTGTTACCGATCGAGAACAGTTTCGCAACAGTTTCACTCAGGGCATTGGCCGCGCCCGCACTTTTGGCTGCGGTCTGCTGCAGATCGTGCCTCTTATCGACAATCCCTTTGCCTGAAAAGGAAATTCAATATGACTAACGCATATACCAACACCCGCTTCGAATACCATATCCTGCAATCCTTCCCCGTCACTTGTCTAAACCGTGATGACGTGGGGGCGCCGAAGACCGCCATCGTGGGTGGGGTGACCCGCGCCCGCGTCAGCTCGCAGTGTTGGAAACGGCAGGTTCGTCAGGAGATGCAGAAATTTGGCGTCAAGCTAGCGGCGCGTACCAAACAGGCCCAAGGGCTTTTCACTCAAGCCTGCCTTGAGTCCGGGGCCGACGAGGAAAAGGCAGCGGCATGCGGAAAGAAGATGGCCGATCTGTTGATTGATGATACCTTGCTGTTTATCAGCGGAACAGAGGCCAAGGCCTTCGCCGAATATGCCAAAGAACATGAGTTTGATGAATCCACGCTAAAAGAAAAAGAGCTCGCCAAAGTTGCAAAGAAAGCGATCAACCCAGCGGTGGACGCATTGGATATCGCCCTGTTTGGCCGCATGGTAGCCAAGGCAGCCGATATGAACGTCGAGGCGGCCGCCTCCTTCGCCCATGCCATCTCCACCCACAAAGTGAGTAATGAGGTGGAATTTTTCACCGCCCTGGATGACCTGCAAACCGAGCCAGGCTCGGCGCATATGGGCAGCCTGGAGTTCAATTCTGCGACCTATTACCGCTATATCAGCCTCGACCTGGGACAACTGGCCCAGTCTTTGGGTGAGGATGACCTCAAAAAAGCCATTGCGGCATTTACCCAGGCACTTTATGTCGCCGTCCCCAGTGCCCGCCAAACCACCCAGTCCGGCGCTAGCCCCTGGGAGTTTGCACGGGTCATGGTACGCAAGGGGCAGCGCCTGCAGGTGCCGTTTGAAACGGCAGTCAAGGCGAAGGATGGCGGCTATTCGCAACCCAGCATCGAGACTCTCAAGAGTTACCTGGACAAGAAGGAGAAACTCTCTGGCTCCCTATTTGGCAAGCAGGCCAGCTATGACTGGGGTGAGGATGAAAATTTCAGCATCGATGACCTCGTCACCGCACTGCAAAGCCATGTTCAGTGAGGTGCCCTATGAGCGATCCCTATCTGCTCCTCTGGCTGGAAGCGCCCTTGCAGTCATGGGGGCATGACTCGAAATTTGGCCGTCGCGACAGCCTCGATTTTCCTACCAAGTCCGGCGTGTTGGGCCTACTCTGTTGTGCCCGCGGCGCTGGTGGCGAGGAAGCGCAATGGCTCAGTGCGTGGGCCGATCTGGACATGCAACTGGTTGCCTATGTGCCGAAGGACAGGAATGGCAACACGCAGCACCGGCAGCCACTGCTAAGGGATTTTCACATGGTTGGCAGCGGCTATGATGACCGTGACCCGTGGGAAGGTCTGTTGATCCCGAAAACCAGCGAGGGGAAAAAGGCCGTTGGCGGTGGCACAAAAATGACCTACCGCTACTACCTGCAGGAGATGGCTTATGCCGTCGCCCTGCAGGCCCCGCTGGCAATGGTCGATGAGGTAGTACAAGCGCTGTCCAGCCCGGTCTGGGATCTCTACCTGGGTCGCAAGAACTGTGCGCCAACCGAATTCATTGGCCAAGGTGTATTTGACACTGCAGCCGAGGCACTGCAAGCCGCTGAGGTGCTATCTGCTGAGAAGAACCGTTCGTTTGTCTTCCGGGTACTACAGGGTGAACACGATGGTGAGGTGTTGATCCTGAATGACGTGCCTCTGCAATTTGGGGAACGGAAAAAATATCGGGATCGGCGGGTTACGGTTCAAAAAAGGGAGTAATTGCCATGGCAGCGGGACAGCGTCTGTTCGTCAAGGTAACACGGGATTCCCTACCGCGGGTCAAGGATAAATATCCGTTTATCTACCTGGAGCGTGGGAGGCTGGAGATCGACGACAGCAGCATCAAATGGATAGATGCCGATCGAAACGTTGTACCCCTGCCGGTGGCGACCCTCAATACCCTGCTCCTCGGACCCGGCACCACGGTCACACACGATGCGATCAAAACAGCGGTGGCGGCTAACTGCTCAGTCTGTTGGGTGGGTGAGGATACGCTACTGTTCTATGCTGCGGGTTTTCTACCCACAGCGGATACCCGCAACCTCAGGCACCAGATTGAATTGTCGGCCAACCCGAAAAAGTCACTGGAAGTGGCGCGCAGAATGTTTGCCCGCCGCTTTCCCGAAGCCGATCTGGATGGCAAAGGCCTCAAGGAGATGATGGGGATGGAGGGTCACCGTGTCCGTGCTCTCTACCAACAAAAGGCCGAGGAGTATCAGGTTGGCTGGAAAGGTCGTAACTTCACCCCCGGAAAGTTCGACCTGAGTGACATCACCAATCAGGTGCTCACCGCCGCCAATGCCGCGTTGTACGGTATTCTCTGTTCTGCGGTGCACAGCATGGGCTACCTGCCCCATGTTGGCTTTATCCACTCGGGAAGTCCCTTGCCGTTAGTCTATGACCTGGCCGACCTGTACAAGGAACACCTATGTATTGATCTTGCCTTCTCCCTAACTCGCGATCTGGCAGGCCGGTACGATAAGCACAAGGTATCTGCTGCCTTTCGTCAGCGGGTTATCGAGATGGACCTGCTGGCGAAACTGGCCGAAGACATACCAGACGTGCTGGGGGATAAGCGTGCTCGTCGTTATCGCAAATGATCTTCCCCCCGCCGTGCGCGGACGTATGAAGCTCTGGTTTGTCGAGCCAAAGCCAAATGTATTCGTATCCGGTATTAGGGATTCGGTCGCCTCAACCGTCATTGATTATCTGTACAGACATTGTCCTCCTGAATCCGGAATAGTCATGTTTCGCTCACTACCAACCGCGCCAGGGTATGAAATAAGAACTATCGGGCCGACGAAAAAGAATCTTACAACCTTGTCAGGGCTACAACTGGTAGTTGAAACCCTGAAATCCCTCTAAATAGCCTATCTTGTGTTTGAGGCTGAGATCTTTAACAATATGTTGGTGTCTTCCCCACGCCCGTGGGGGTGTTTCCGCGAAGGCGTGGCGGGCGCCGATGGTGTTCACGTCTTCCCCACGCCCGTGGGGGTGTTTCCGCCCGGTGATCGCATTGACCAACCGATCAATCGTCTTCCCCACGCCCGTGGGGGTGTTTCCCCATCACAGCACCACCCGCAACGCCGGACTCAGTCTTCCCCACGCCCGTGGGGGTGTTTCCATCAACCGCAACGTGACCCGCATGGTGGCGCCGTCTTCCCCACGCCCGTGGGGGTGTTTCCGTGGTGGTGATCCGAACATGCCTGATATATGGGTCTTCCCCACGCCCGTGGGGGTGTTTCTCAAGATCCACAGCAACTCGCCTTTATCGTCAAGTCTTCCCCACGCCCGTGGGGGTGTTTCCATCCGCTTTACCGCCGAACGGTCGGCAGCCGGGTCTTCCCCACGCCCGTGGGGGTGTTTCCAGATCGGCCAGCTCCGTCTGGATGGCCGCCTGGTCTTCCCCACGCCCGTGGGGGTGTTTCTAGCGCCGACTATGAGGCCTGGGCCCTGGAGGTGTCTTCCCCACGCCCGTGGGGGTGTTTCCACGTTCGACCGGGTCAGCGCCTCTTCTCAAATGTCTTCCCCACGCCCGTGGGGGTGTTTCTGCGGCAATGGCGGCCCACATTGCCGCTGTGAGGTCTTCCCCACGCCCGTGGGGGTGTTTCTGACGTTAGCTGGCAAGAGCTATATTTTTCCTGGTCTTCCCCACGCCCGTGGGGGTGTTTCTTACGCTTACCATGCCTTTCCAGGCGTTGCTGGGTCTTCCCCACGCCCGTGGGGGTGTTTCCATAAGGAACGGGGCTGGTCGATACTGCGCCAAGTCTTCCCCACGCCCGTGGGGGTGTTTCCGATGGCGTTTGCTGGCAAGAGCTATATTTTTCGTCTTCCCCACGCCCGTGGGGGTGTTTCCCTGCAAGCAACGGCATTAACCCGGTCTCCTGGGTCTTCCCCACGCCCGTGGGGGTGTTTCTTACGAAAAGGACCTCCGTGAGATCAAGCCCAGGTCTTCCCCACGCCCGTGGGGGTGTTTCTTAACATACTATGCCACTTGTCCTGATGGTGGTGTCTTCCCCACGCCCGTGGGGGTGTTTCTATGTTCTATTGAACGGTGGAAAACAATGGTCCGTCTTCCCCACGCCCGTGGGGGTGTTTCCGAGGCTGCAAAAGCTCGGGCTGATAAGGCAGAGTCTTCCCCACGCCCGTGGGGGTGTTTCTACATACGGTTTTCTGTAGCCCTAGCTCTTTTAGTCTTCCCCACGCCCGTGGGGGTGTTTCCACCACCAGGCGGCGGGCCATCAGCGGCGCGGAGTCTTCCCCACGCCCGTGGGGGTGTTTCTTAGCTAAGGTCGGTATATGCAACCTCTTTCCAGTCTTCCCCACGCCCGTGGGGGTGTTTCTATCGCTATCTGCGAGAGCAGGGCCACGCCGTAGTCTTCCCCACGCCCGTGGGGGTGTTTCTTACCTCCAGACAGGTACTAGGCAGCCAGGCGGGTCTTCCCCACGCCCGTGGGGGTGTTTCTACATACGCCGGCTGTATCATTGACTACCACCGGTCTTCCCCACGCCCGTGGGGGTGTTTCTATCCTGAAGCAATACCAATGTGTCCAGTAAAGGTCTTCCCCACGCCCGTGGGGGTGTTTCCAAGGCAAGGGGCGGAACCGGGGTGAAGTGGCGGTCTTCCCCACGCCCGTGGGGGTGTTTCTGTCTATGATGTTGTCGCGGGTGATTTTGTCGAGTCTTCCCCACGCCCGTGGGGGTGTTTCCTGAAAAACGCCCTACAAGCGCTGCTGGTCACCGTCTTCCCCACGCCCGTGGGGGTGTTTCCGATCTACTGGAGGTCGTCGGCCAGCTCCCCGCGTCTTCCCCACGCCCGTGGGGGTGTTTCTATAATTATGTCCTTCTGGACGATACGAAACGGGTCTTCCCCACGCCCGTGGGGGTGTTTCTGATCTGCTTTCGGGTTGCTTTGATGTAGTTGTGTCTTCCCCACGCCCGTGGGGGTGTTTCCGACCCGGCCTCCAAAACCTACCGGTCACCCCTGTCTTCCCCACGCCCGTGGGGGTGTTTCCAGGTCGAGTACTTTGATGGGGTTGGTACTCACGTCTTCCCCACGCCCGTGGGGGTGTTTCCAAGGCGGCGTTCAGACAGACCCGACCCGTAAAGTCTTCCCCACGCCCGTGGGGGTGTTTCTTGCGTGATTACCGATTCTGGTAGCGGTCGGAAGTCTTCCCCACGCCCGTGGGGGTGTTTCTGTGTGTGTGTGACTGCACTATATACCACCCCAGTCTTCCCCACGCCCGTGGGGGTGTTTCCTTATAGGACTCCGGCACGATTGCCGCCAGCCCGTCTTCCCCACGCCCGTGGGGGTGTTTCTGAGTACCTCTCGAAGTTGATTTTCATCTACCGGTCTTCCCCACGCCCGTGGGGGTGTTTCCGTGATCTTCCGCCACGACGAGCCGCCGGCCGTGTCTTCCCCACGCCCGTGGGGGTGTTTCCATCTTTCGGTGCTTGGTGCTGCCTGCCACCCGGTCTTCCCCACGCCCGTGGGGGTGTTTCTGATCAGTCCGCCGATTATGACCACCCCGGCGAGTCTTCCCCACGCCCGTGGGGGTGTTTCGGTGACACTGCGACCATACGTGGTCACCCCCAAGTCTTCCCCACGCCCGTGGGGGTGTTTCTGAACCCTTTTTTACTGTGGTGACAGTGCGCCCGTCTTCCCCACGCCCGTGGGGGTGTTTCTACTACGTGTATTGTCCGGGGTGCGGGATCAATGTCTTCCCCACGCCCGTGGGGGTGTTTCCGGGCAGCATCGGAAACCTACAAGCGCGCTCACGTCTTCCCCACGCCCGTGGGGGTGTTTCTTCAATGATTAAGATTAAACATAAAATAAATGGGTCTTCCCCACGCCCGTGGGGGTGTTTCTCGAGAGGGTACTCATTTTGGGGGTGACCACGTGTTGTTGCCGGAGTAAAACCGCGACTATTTGCCGCGACCTGTTTCCGCCTCTAGGCATGGTGGCTCACTGACACCATCGTTCGCGCACGTTAGCCGTCCTGGCTAGAACTCGATGTCGTCGTCGAACTCAAGCTTGGCCTGTAGTTCGTCAACGTCCTGAGAGACGGAAGCTTCCTGCAGGAGACTGATGATCTGGTCACCGTAGGTATCCCAGAGCTGATCTCGCAATCGATCCAGGAACTCGATGATGGTCTGAGCTTCGGCGGGCGACCAGTAAGTGTATAAGCGGGTCACTTTCATCGACATGGTCATTTTTCTCCTGCCGGAGATTTGTCCGTCGCCTTCGCGGGAACGGCCCGTCGGGGTTTGGGCGATTTCTTCTTCCTGGTGGCGCGCTCCTTGGCCTCTTTCATGCGATACGACCCACCCTCGATGACGAGGATTTCTGAGTGATGCACCAGTCGGTCGACAATTGACACGACGCAGGCGGCGTTCGGGAACACCTCGCTCCATTCGGCAAACGGTCGATTCGTGGTCACGATCGTGGGTTTGAGTTCGTAACGGCGGTTGATGATGTTGAACAACAGATCGGCGTGGCGATTGCCGTAGGAGAGATAACCGATCTCGTCGATCACCAGGACGTCCGGGTGGGCATAGTGTTTCAGCCGACGCCGCAGTGCGTTGTCACCATCCTGCGCCGCCAGGTCGCCCAGCATCTGGGCGGCGTTGACGAACAACGCGCTATGTCCTTGCATCACGGCGTGGTGGGCGATGTTCTGTGCGATCATGGATTTGCCGACGCCGTTGGGTCCAACCAGGATGAGGTTGGCGGTCTGCTGGATAAAGCCCAGGGTCATGAACCCGGATACAGCGGCCTGGTCGCACTGTGTCGGCCAACCCCAATCGAAGTCGGCCAGCGGCTTGAAGCGCCCGATGTGCGCCGCACTGAGGCGCCGTTCAAGTCCGCGACGCTTGCGCTCGATCTCTTCCCATTCAATGAGGCTGCGCACCCAGGGCCATTCGGCCTCGGGTGTCTCATCCCAGTGGGCCAGCAGGCCATGCAGTTTCAGCGCGGCAGCGCGTTGCCTTAGGTCGCCGCGTAAGATCGGATCAGCATCAGAGGATGTCGTCATCAGTTTGCTCCGGTTCAGGGTCATCATCGGTATCGGGGTTGAGTTGGTCATAGAGCGCCAACGAAGGCGCACGCACAACGATGTTGCGCGCCTTATCGTTGTCGGGCAGCGTCAGCGTGATCGGTGGTGGTCGATCGCGTAGCTCACGCCGGCGTTCGAGGACTTGCCGCACACCGCTGGGATGGGGTACATCGTTGTTGAGCGCCTCGGCGATGGCCTGCTCAAGTTCGCTCGCGCCGTAGTCATCGAGCAGTTGCACCAGCTCGGCGGTGGCACGTGACAGCGGGGTGCCGCGGTGTGCGGCCTGTTGTAACAGCGCACGACTGGATGGGGCGGCCTGTGCCAGTCGATCCTGGCCGCGATGATGACGCGCGGCGCGTTTGGCGCTGACCAGCGCTTCGAGATGGGCTGGGTCTTCGATCTGCTCGCCCTTGCCATAAGCGCGTGGATGTTCGGCGATCACCTCAGTGCCTGCCAGCACCCGCACCTGATTCAGTGAAGCCTGTACCGTCAAGGCGCGTCGTACCTGTGTGTGCGGCACACTGTAGTCATTGAGATCAAAGCGAACATACGGGGTCTTGCCGACACTCACTTCGAGACGTTCGTCGCTCGGATAGGGATTATCCGGCAATCCGATCAGTTGCCTGCGCTCCTGTTCGAAGGCTTCGCGCACGCTGATACTTGGATCTTCCGGACAGGGGCGATTGGCACTAAAGCCTGAGCACCAGGCGTCGGCTTGCGCATTCAAGTCGTCAACATCCGACCAGGGACGCCCGGCAAAGAAGCTGTCGCGGATATAGCGGATTGCCCGCTCGACACGGCCTTTTTCATTACCCCGCGCCGGCGCCACCGGACGCGGTTCGAAGCGATAGTGCGCCGACAGGTCCAACAGGGTGGGATGAAAGCGGATCGCATCACCCTGTCGTTCGAGTACGGCGGAGCGTAAATTATCGTACAGCAGTACCCTGGGCACGCCGGCACAGGCGTTGAACGCCGCCACATGACCACGCAGGAAGTTGTCCATGCGCTGGTTGAGATAGAAGCGCAGGAAGATCTGCCGGCTCCAACTCAACACCATCACGAAGGCCATCAGGGGGCGCTTTGCCCGGCCAATCTGTACGTGACCGAAGTGTCCCCAGTCAATTTGTCCTTGTTCACCCGGCAGCGTCTTCAGCCGCAGATATGCCTCGCTGGGCCTGCGCGGGCGCAGTTGCGCGACATGCGCCCGAAACTGGCTCGCCCCCCCGGTGTAGCCACGCGCCTGCGCCATGGAATACAGGCGCGCGGCGGTGAGCCGGGGATACTGGGCGAGCGTCTCGATGATCATCGGGTGGTAGGGGTCGACAATCGAGGCTTGGCGGGTGCGTTCGGCCTTGGGCAAGCCCGCCTGAGCAAGCACGCGGTCAACGGCAGAATGGTGAATACCCAGCTGTCGGGCAATGGTGTTCACGCCCCACTGTTCCACGAAGTGATAGCGAAGAATCTTTGCTTCGAGTGCTTTGTCGATGGTCAATGGCGGTCTCCTGCTCGGGCGTTGCTCACGCACGGTGATCTTGACCATCGAGCGCGTTCGTTGGGTCGCAGAAAGTCCTGTCTCAAGCAGGGTTCGCATTCACGACCACAAAACCGGCAACGAATGACGGCAAGGTCTTTACGGTGCGCGTATTCCCGTGGACTTTCCGGTGGTTTTAATGCGAGCAGCAGTAAAACAAGCGCGACCGGCGGTGGGGAACCCTGATGCGTTACTTTTTGTTTTTGGCGGTCCCGGAACCGCTGCTGGCGAGCCGCGTTGGTCAGACGACCATGGCGGGTGCAACGGTAACGAGATCCCGCTCGGCGTAGTGAGGCCTGGCGGGCATGTTCGGCACAGCCGCCTGCGCAATAGACATTCCCCCGGTCGCACCGCCGACAGATAAAGACTTGGCAATGGCAGCGGGCACAGTGGTAAAGACGAGCACTGGTGTTCATCGGCACGAAAGGCCGATGAGGGCTGGATAAAAACCGCGTCTGGTGCGACACTGACACGGCTGTGCGAAAGCACGGTTTGGGGCGTAGCGTCAGTGGTGACGGTCAATCTTAGCTGGCGTTACGCCTGTCTCCTCGGCCAGCTTGTCTTAGCAATATTCCAAAGGTCTGTCACCCGATTAAAGCGATTCAGCTTCCTGGTAAACCCCGCTTTTACCCACTCAGTCACTGACGTTGGCTTCTCTGCAGAACTTCTTCTGGTAGGCAGTCGCGGCAAATAATCGCGGATTTTCGTCGGCACTTACACCACGTGTCTTCCCCACGCCCGTGGGGGTGTTTCCATCCTGCGCGGCTTGTGTCGGGCCTGTGCAGTGTCTTCCCCACGCCCGTGGGGGTGTTTCCAGTGACCAGTGCTGAAATTACCCCGCAAACAGGTCTTCCCCACGCCCGTGGGGGTGTTTCTACCCAGTGGATAGGTAGCCGGGTAGCCGGGTTGTCTTCCCCACGCCCGTGGGGGTGTTTCTGTAAAGCGTGTTCGTATTCCCGCCGATCCTGGGTCTTCCCCACGCCCGTGGGGGTGTTTCCAACGGGTGCTTGTGTTGCGGTTGGGGATCGACGTCTTCCCCACGCCCGTGGGGGTGTTTCGGCGGCATCACTCTTCAGAGTGCCGGCTTTAGGTCTTCCCCACGCCCGTGGGGGTGTTTCTTGAGCGAGTGCGACCAGTGCGCCCAACCCCCCGTCTTCCCCACGCCCGTGGGGGTGTTTCTGTCTACCTGCACGATGAAAACGGCAACCCGCTGTCTTCCCCACGCCCGTGGGGGTGTTTCCCCGGAAACAGATCATTGCATCCCTGCAGGACGGTCTTCCCCACGCCCGTGGGGGTGTTTCTGGATTGGTTCATACTGCAGTCACATACAGAGAGTCTTCCCCACGCCCGTGGGGGTGTTTCTCAGCAACGGTCTCCCTTAGAGATGCGCTAGCGGTCTTCCCCACGCCCGTGGGGGTGTTTCCCCAATAACCCCACTGAACCTCTCATATCCAGTGTCTTCCCCACGCCCGTGGGGGTGTTTCTGGGGTGGTTCATAGTGCAGTCACATTCAGAGAGTCTTCCCCACGCCCGTGGGGGTGTTTCTAGCTTCACTGGGGTTGATATACCCAATGGATTGTCTTCCCCACGCCCGTGGGGGTGTTTCCGAAACCGATAAACGGTCACTGGATGTCAAACTGTCTTCCCCACGCCCGTGGGGGTGTTTCTTAAACACAGACTTACCCGGAGAGTATTGCACAGTCTTCCCCACGCCCGTGGGGGTGTTTCCAAGGGGAGCAACCGGGCTCGAGTAGTCCCCGAGTCTTCCCCACGCCCGTGGGGGTGTTTCTGGATGCACCCATCCGCAAGAGCGGCTGAGATGGTCTTCCCCACGCCCGTGGGGGTGTTTCCTCGTCGCCGATGAAGCCAAGGCCCTGGGCCGCGTCTTCCCCACGCCCGTGGGGGTGTTTCACCAGCCCAAGGGGCGGGTGATCCTGGTACACGGTCTTCCCCACGCCCGTGGGGGTGTTTCTATTTCATTGCCGGTACGGGTGCGCCGGTTGAGGTCTTCCCCACGCCCGTGGGGGTGTTTCTGTTTCTATGAGTGGGGATGGTGGGTCGGTGAAGTCTTCCCCACGCCCGTGGGGGTGTTTCCGACAAAGACCCATCATGGATCAGCTTCATCCCGTCTTCCCCACGCCCGTGGGGGTGTTTCTGGTTCCAGGTCTCCGTCAAAGCGGTCGACGGTGTCTTCCCCACGCCCGTGGGGGTGTTTCCTGCCGATGTGCTGGCGCCGTTGCTTCAGATCAGTCTTCCCCACGCCCGTGGGGGTGTTTCCTGGGGACAGTTGATCCGTGTGGGCCGTAAATAGTCTTCCCCACGCCCGTGGGGGTGTTTCTTGTGCTTAAAGACATTTTTTGTTCCCCTTGTTGTCTTCCCCACGCCCGTGGGGGTGTTTCCGGCATAGGTACGTATGAAAACGGCGGGTTAGAGTCTTCCCCACGCCCGTGGGGGTGTTTCTGGTTATGTCTCAAGGATTGGGCGGACCGCAGCGTCTTCCCCACGCCCGTGGGGGTGTTTCTGCGGTCTTTCAGTGCCATGCGGTGTTACTCGGGTCTTCCCCACGCCCGTGGGGGTGTTTCCAGGGTTTTGTCTATCTCTTGCGGCCGCTGGGAGTCTTCCCCACGCCCGTGGGGGTGTTTCCCGCGATCCGCGATATCTATAACCGCCTGGGCGGTCTTCCCCACGCCCGTGGGGGTGTTTCTGTCGACCAGGGCGCGCCGTATCTCTCGATCATGTCTTCCCCACGCCCGTGGGGGTGTTTCCAATACCGGCACTATCTTGGCCAGCGATACCGGGTCTTCCCCACGCCCGTGGGGGTGTTTCCGAGGCGCAGAGCGGTGCTCCGGTGCTGATCACGTCTTCCCCACGCCCGTGGGGGTGTTTCCGTCCACGAGCTCAAGGATGCGCTGAGTAATGAGTCTTCCCCACGCCCGTGGGGGTGTTTCTCTACGACACATGGGCTACCCCACGCGGGTTGCGTCTTCCCCACGCCCGTGGGGGTGTTTCCAAAAAGGCGGCCGGATCGTTCGGATTGATCTCGTCTTCCCCACGCCCGTGGGGGTGTTTCCAGTTATCCGTACATCATCCCAGTAGGTGTAGGGTCTTCCCCACGCCCGTGGGGGTGTTTCTCAATCGGTATGACTCTGGCCGTGCTGGCTGTCGTCTTCCCCACGCCCGTGGGGGTGTTTCCTTAGCATGAGGCAGGCGTAGATGGCGTTCCCGGTCTTCCCCACGCCCGTGGGGGTGTTTCCCCTGTATCGCTGGCATGAACCGTGGCGGTATTGTCTTCCCCACGCCCGTGGGGGTGTTTCTCTGCTCTACGGGTCCGGCCTGCGACTGAATGAGTCTTCCCCACGCCCGTGGGGGTGTTTCCGATGATGTGTTGGTGGAGACCCGGCGGGGGTTGTAAGTGCCGACGAAAATCCGCGATTATTTGCCGCGACTCCTTACCAGAAGAAATTCTTCATAGAAGCCAACGTCAGCGACTGAGTGGGTAAAAGCGGGGTTTGCCCGGATCGGACCTAGCCCTATACGGTGGGACGACGGTTCCCCCGCGCTAGTGGGGATCGAAAAAGGTGACAAATTTATTTATGCAATATAGATCTGTCACCTGTTTTTGATGGTTGAGGTCCGCAAACGGTATGGGCGGGAGGAACTGGTGACGATGTGGGAGGTACGCGGGGAAGCGGTTGGCACTCAAGACTATGTGGGTGATGATGCATCGTGAGTGATACCCGTCGCCCATCGTCCGGAACGCTCCTGGCCCCAAGCCAGCCGACGACATGCAGCACTCACGACACACTACATATAGCACACCATGGTACAGGTTGAAATCGACGACACCCGGGTACTGGCCGCGCTCTATCGGCTGATCGATGCAGGAACCGATGTCAGGCCGCCACTGGAGGATATCGGCGAGTACCTAGTGCTCTCAACCCGTCAAAGATTCCAACGCGGCGAGGCCGCCGGATGTTATCCCATAGGATCCGTGAAAAAGGTAACAGATTTATTTATGAAATGTAGATCTGTCACCTTTTTTACTGACTGTCCGTTCTGCTTGGGTTTGCTGCCGCACCGGCAGCACAGATACTCAACAACGGGATTCAGGACGACATACGTAGACATCGTGCTCGTTAATGAGCTCGGCTGGGTTGGTTGAGCTGTGCAGCAGTTTGATCCAAGGGTCATCAGATATACAATAAGTAGTACATTATATTGAAGGAACCCTCAGTGGACGCCATTTCCTACAGCACCGCCCGCGCCAATCTGGCGAGCACAATGGAGCGGGTTTGTGAAGATCATTCCCCGGTCATCATTACCCGCAAGGGGGCCGGGTCGGTTGTCATGATCTCACTTGACGACTACCAGTCACTGGAAGAGACTGCCTACCTTCTTCGCAGTCCGAAAAATGCCAGCCGCCTTTTGAATTCCATCGCGGAACTGGAAAGTGACGCGTGTTCCCCGCACCCGCAGGGATGAACTGTTGTTGCAGCCAGCAAGCCTGTGAGTGATTTTGTGGGCTATCGTATCCGGTTCGATGGAGTTCCTTTGGATGATGATTACACGCTAGATAAATGAGAGGGGAAAAGCGCGCTATTTAGGATTTTGTGGGATTTGCCGGGAAATATCGGAGCGGGGAAATGAACAAGATTTTCAGATTATGAAAATGACTTTAGCCGCCATCCAGCGACTGCTCCAGGTACTCATGGAGGATATCCAGAACCGCCACGATCAGCCGGTTGAAAGCAGCCAGTACCTGGGTGTCGTCGATATCGATCTTGATCATGGTGCCTATCTACTTTATATAATGGTTTCGAGAGTGGCGAGCATGTCGCCGCCCGCCTCGGGGGCGGGAGCGTCAGGGACATAAGGCGACGGGGCGTCACTCTCGACCCACCCTGATGCTCAGGCTATTGTGGCGACGGCGGCCTTCACGCTCCTCCCAGACAGACACCCACTCCTCATCACCCGGCCTGTTACGGATCTCTATCGCCGGGAGACCTGCGCCGGTCAGGTCGGGCGAGACCGACAGGTGCTCTGTGGAGTAATCATTGAGGAGGCCGGGCAGGCGCTGATAGTCAGCGGCCGTGACGGCCCTTTGACGGCGGGCGCGCTCGACAGCCTCATCACCGTGATTGCGCTGTATGTGCCCGACGGTGCTGCGATCGATAGCAAAATCCAGGCTGGCCACATGATGAGGCCCTTTCACCTGGTGGAGAGACGGACCTGGAAATGGTGTCATCTTGATGCGTCGTTTCTGACCAAACACGGGGTTGTGCCAAACAAGGCGGGGGGGTACTAACATTGTTATCACATACTTCAACAGAGTCACCGACAATGAAAAGCACCCTTCGAAAGGTCGGCAACTCCCGTGGCGTCCTGATCCCGGCCACGTTTCTCGCCGCTTGCGAGATCGATAACGAGATCGAGCTGCGTCTCGATGGCAAGCGTATCGTCATCGAGGCGGTCCGTGCCCCACGCACGGGCTGGTTTGATGGCTATCGTCCGCAAGCCGACGAGGACGTTTGGGCCGACCTGGCCGAAACCGGGAATGAGAACAAGGATTGGCAATGGTAAAGCGTGGCGAGGTCTACTGGGTGCACCCGGACCCGACACGGGGTAGCGAGATAAGAAAAATCAGGCCCGCGCTGGTGGTCTCGCCCGACGATATGAACCAGGTGTTGCCCCGGATAATTATCGCACCACTTACCAGCAAGGGGCAGCCGTTGGGCTGTCGCCCCGAGATTCGATTCCAGGGCAGACGGGCCCGCATCCTGCTCGACCAGATCCGCTCGGTGGACCGGCAGCGCCTGGGTGAAAAAATGGGTAGCATCGAACTGGAAAGCTGGCATCCGGTCCTGATGGAAATGCTGGCCTAGATCAGACATTGCCGAGG
The DNA here is from genome assembly GCF_025175675.1 of Sedimenticola hydrogenitrophicus. Classification (GTDB taxonomy): domain Bacteria; phylum Pseudomonadota; class Gammaproteobacteria; order Chromatiales; family Chromatiaceae; genus Sedimenticola; species Sedimenticola hydrogenitrophicus. The sequence continues at coordinate 13,221 of NZ_JANIOA010000029.1, read as the reverse complement.
AAATGATGAATTCATTGCGTCAGCGGCAATGGTGAGGAGTGGTACATGGATGTACCGTTTACGGACCCGAGGATGGCATGCGCCTACCGGCTTATTCACCCTACGAAACTGAATCCGTAATTATCACATTTACGGAGTACTAGTCGCCCCCCACGCGGGCGCTAGGATATACGACTGACATATCCTTAGCATGGGTTAGTATTGAATATGTCCGTGGATATACATCGGAGGGTAAGGTATGGCGACGGTACACACAAAAGTATTCAAAAGTATTCAAAGCCAAGCGGTCAGGCTTCCAAAGCCCGTGGCTTTACCTGCAAATATCCGAGAGGTGGATATCGTTGCGATAGGAAATACTCGTATTATCACACCTGCGGGAAGGTCGTGGGATGAGTGGTTCGATGGTCCCGGCGTGACCGATGACTTTATGGCTGTTAGAGAGCAACCGGCAGATCAAGATAGGGAGATGTCGTAGTGCTCAAATATATATGTTGGACACCAACCTAGTCATATACACAATAAAGAATCGTCCAGAGCGGGTGCGCCAAGCCTTCATCCAACATGAAAGACAAATGTTTTCCTGATTACCCATCAAACTCAGCTGTGTTGAGGAAAATATTAGCCGCGAATAAACGCAAATGAACGCGAATAATGTCATTTCGTAAACATCTTATCCGCTGGTTTGGAGAGTACCGACCATTTTCGGGCATGTGTCGGTCCTTATTAAATCCTGAGCGGTTGGTTATCTTTATCACTATTTGCGTGTATTCGCGTTCATTCGCGGCTTAAATAAACGGTATTCGACCATGGCTGAGTATTGTGGGTAATCAGGAATGTGTATATCATCTGTTACCTGGGGAGAGCGATCTTCCCGGCCGGAAAGGAGCCATGCCGATATCGAAGGACTGGCGGCCAGGCTAGAGGTTGTTCCCTTCGATGACCAGGCCGCGACTCACTTTGGGCAATTGAGAGCGGAGTTGTACAAGATCGGAAAGCCAATAGGTCCCTACGACATGATGATTGCCGGGCATGCCAGAGCACTGGGTTTGATTCTGGTTACGAACAACATGAAAGAGTTTGAGCGGGTGCCTGGATTGCGATTGGTAAACTGGGTATAGAGAGAGGACTTCCATCCCTCCCGAAGACGCAACACCCCTGAACCACCCTATTCTTTATCCCACAACCAAGCTGGGGTATGCTCGGTCCCTCGGCCAGGGAACTGTGACAGTCCACGATAGTTCCGGAAGCCTGCCCGCCCAGACTGTTGGGAGTGAGGGCCCCGGTTGCCGTGCCATCCCGGGTTCGGATACCGCTTAAAACTCATCACTTTTTACATCGCGCAACAAAAGGAGCTTGTTACGCCATGAGAATCCCGCTGCGTTTATCCCCGGTAAAACTGTTGTGCCTGTGCTGGCTGCTCGCGGCCGGCGGTCATGCGCTGGCCGAGGCACCCCGGCTGATGCTGGCGACGTTGTGGCATTCGGGCGACGATCCGACCGGCTGGTGGGTGAGCGAGAAGTACGACGGGGTACGCGGCTACTGGGACGGCACGCGTATGCTGAGCCGGGGCGGCGAAGCCATCAACCTGCCCGCGGCCTTCCGCGCCGCCCTGCCGCCATTTCCGGTCGACGGCGAGCTGTGGGCGGGGCGGGGCCGCTTCGCGCAAACGCTGGCGAGCGTGCGTGATTATGCACCCGGACCGGGCTGGGATGAGATCCGTTATCTGATTTTCGATGCGCCGGCACAGACGGGGCCGTTCGAGGCGCGGATGCAGGCGGTGCAACACTGGCTGGCGCAACGGCCGCCCTCCCCCATCGGCCTGGCGACCCAGACCCGCTGCACCGGACGGGCGCATCTGGAACAGGTGCTGGACACCATCGAGGCACAGGGTGGCGAGGGGGTGATGTTGCGTGCCGCCGCCTCCCCCTACCAGCCGGGCCGCAGCGAGCACCTGCGCAAGTACAAGCGCTTCGACGACAGCGAGGCGGAAGTGGTGGCTTACAACCCCGGCCAGGGCAAGTACGCGGGGCTGGTGGGGTCGCTGCAAGTGGTGCTGCCCGACGGCACCCGGTTTGCCGTCGGCTCGGGACTGAGCGATGCCGAACGGCGCGATCCGCCGCCGATCGGCAGCACCATCACCTTCAAGCACCACGGCTGGACCCGCCACGGCAAGCCGCGTTTTCCGGTCTTCTGGCGCATGCGTAAACCGTAGGTGCCGGCCGTGACACAGGGATGAACTGGGAAAAGCCACGCTACCTATAACAGCACCGGGGCGTAAAAATCCGGAGTTCAACTCCGGATTTACACACATGCTCTGATCATCCATCGTGACTACTCGCAGGGTGAGTCGTTACTTAAAATCCTCATTCTATGGATAGACCCGTAGGATGCGATGAGTGAAACGAATCGCATCATTCCGGCTCTGGCGCCCGGCAAATGATGCGGTTCGCAAGCTCACCGGCATCCTACGTCAGTAACTTTATTCGAGTTCATTATCAACTTCCCAGACCACTCTCCTCTACCCAGGCGACCACCCGCCCGAACGGCACCTCCGCCAACCGCCCAAACAGCGGGTGGCCGCCGAGTTTGGCGCGGCTCAGCCCGGGCGACGAGATCCCGCACAGGAAGCGGGCGATCGCCCGTGCCGAGTCGAGGGCGGCGGCCTTTTCCGCCAATAGGGGGGCGAGTTGGTCGGCGAGGCCTGGCGGGATCGCCCGCGGTTCTCTCTCCGGTAACGGTTGTGCAGGCTCCAGACAGCCGCTGCAGTGACCGCAGGGGGCCGCTAGCATCTCGCCGAAGTGGGCGGCCAGCAGGGCGGTGCGGCACCCTTCCAGCGCGGCCATTTCACAGACCTGGCGCAGGCGCTGCAGCTCACCCGCCTCGCGGCGGGCCATGCGCTGGTGCAGCGCCGCGGCAAGGGCATCAATGTCATCCGGCAGGCGCCGGCGCGTGTAGCGGTGGCGCACCCCGGCGGCCTGCAACTCCAGCATCCCCTGATCGCCCAGCCAGTCGAGGGCACGCACCACCCGCTCGCGCGGACACTGCAGGGCGGCGGAGGCAGCATCGGCATCCAGGGAGAGCCAGGTGCGGCCTTTTTGCGCCTGCTTGAACAGGGCGCCGAGAAATGCCCGCCGCTCACCCTCGAAGCGCTCCAGGATCGCCTTTGAGCCGAGCAACGGCTTGAACTTGTACTGGCTGTAGAACGGCGTGCCGCCCTCCAGCAGGCCGTCCAGCTCCAGGTAGGTGAGCAGGGTGCGCAACACCAGGGGGCGGATGTCATGACGGGCGGCCAGTTCGTACAGGGAGAGGTCGAACTCGGCCTCCCGGCCGAACAGGTCGTGGAGCAGGCTGTGCAGGGCGCCGGCTCCCGGCGTGTCCCCATAGATGAAATTCTCCAGCACGTTGAGGTCATCCGGGCAGAACAGCAGGTGGCAGATCGAGGGTTCGCCATCGCGGCCGGCACGGCCGATCTCCTGGGCGTAGTTCTCCAGGCTCTTGGGCGGGTTGTAGTGGTAGACATAGCGGATATTCGCCTTGTCCACGCCCATGCCGAAGGCGATGGTGGCCACCACCACCGCCCGGTCCGAGCCCATGAACCACTCCTGCACCCCGGCGCGCGCCTCGTCCTGCATGCCGGCGTGGTAGGCGCGGGCCGGCCAGCCGGCGGCGGCGAGTTTTTCGGCCAACAGCTCCGCCGTCTTCTGCAGGGTGACGTAGACGATGGCGGGGCCGGGCGGGCGCTCCTGCAGCATGCCGAGCAGCGCGGCGTCACGCTGGGCGGTGCTGACCACGCTGCTGCGTAGCTCCAGGTTGGGCCGGTAGAAGCCGGTCCGCACCGCGCACTCGGGGGCGATATCGAATACCCGACGGATATCCTCCAGCACCGGCGGCGTGGCGGTGGCGGTCAGGGCGAGGACGCGTTCGGCGCCGATCTGCCGGGCAAAGCCGGCCAGCTTGAGGTAATCGGGGCGGAAGTTGTGGCCCCACTCGGAGATGCAGTGCGCCTCGTCCACCGCGAACAGCGACACCCGCACCCGGGCGATGGCCTCGCGGAAGCGTTCGTTGTTGAATCGTTCCGGGGCGACATAGAGCAGTCGCAGGCGGCCGTCGCGCAACTGTTCCATCACCTCACGGTACTCTTCGGCGTTCAGGGTCGAGTCGAGCCGCCGGGCGGCGATGCCGCGCTCGCTCAGGGCATCGATCTGGTCCTTCATCAAGGCGATCAGCGGCGACACCACCAGGGTGACACCGGGTAGCAGCAGCGCCGGCAGTTGATAGCAGATCGACTTGCCGCCGCCGGTGGGAAACACCGCCGCGGCCGAGCGGTCCGCCAGCAGATGGCCGATCACCGCCTCCTGGCCGGGGCGGAAGTGGGCGTGTCCGAAATGCGCCTGGAGAGCGCCAAGAATCCTTTCTTGCATGGTAATGCTCCTGATTGTGACTGAACCTATATCCTAACAGCATGGTTGCCGCGGTGCATCGCCGGGATGGATCAGTATTCGTAGGGTGGGTTAGCGGCGCACAGGCACCACGCTGCCCGGCCGCTACAACACCCGGGCGCCGCGTAACCCACCGATTTCCCGACCGCCAAACGGTGGGTTACGGCGCGCGCACGATGCAATGCAAACGACCAACCCCGGCGCAGGGCGCGCCTAACCCACCCTACAAGTACTGCGAGCTCCGATACACGAGTTACCAGTCCGGGCCATGGATGTATGTTCGGGGCGCCCTGGATCAATGGAGGGTGTTCTCGCTACCGTCGCCCTGGAGTAATATGGCCGCCTTTGCCTAAGTCCACTGCTAACAAACCCGCAACGAGTACGCCATTGAATATCGAGTTTCAGGAGATAACCGCCATGCTTCTGCGCAGGGAGTGCGGCCCCGGCGCCTACGAGCGCGGCAACGGTTATTTTCACCAGGGACGGGTCGAGATCATCGAGGTGATCCGGTCGGACGACGCCGGCATCCGCCTGCTGACCACCACCCGGGGCAGCGGCCAGCGGCTCTACGACCAGGATATCTGGCTCAACCGCTCGCCAGAGGGCATCGAGATCGAGGGCTTCTGCGACTGCCCGGTGGGGTATAACTGCAAGCATGTGGTTGCCGCCTGCCTGGCCTGCCGGCAACGCGAGGGAGCCGGCCGGGTCCAGCCCGACGACGCCTCGGCCTTTGCCGACTGGCTCGAAAGGTTCCAGTCACCGCAACAGCCCGGGACGCGGGCTGGTGGAGCCGCGGTTGATCAGCTCCTCTATGCCTTGGCACCAGGCAGTAAGGGCGCCATCGAGGTCAACTTCACCATTGCCCGGCGCAAGCGTGACGGCCACTTCGGCAAGGGCCGCCGGGTCACCCTGGCAAGCCTCGGCAATCACTACCAGACGCCGCGCTACCTGCAGCCGGCCGACGAGGAGATCATCGCCCTGCTGAATGCCAGCAACGCCTATCAGTGGGGCAGCGCGCTGCTGCGCGGAGCTGCCGGCAACCCCGCGCTGGACATGATGATCGACAGCGGACGTGCCTTCTGGGGGGAGCAGCGTGAGCGGCCGCTACGGCACGGCGCGGTCCGCGACGCCGTATTGAGATGGGAAAACGAAGGCCGCCTGCTGCGCCTGGTGCTCGGCTTGGCGGATGCGGCGCTGATGGTGCCCGTCACCCCGCCGCTCTATATCGACCCGGCGCGCCACGAGGCCGGGGCACTGGTGCTGCCCGACGGGATCGACGCCGATCGCCTGCACGCCCTCGCCTCGGCCCCGCCGGTCCCGCGCGGCGAGGCCGGACGGATCAGCCGCCTGCTGGCGCTACACCACCCGCAACTGCCCACCCCCGAGCCGGTCGAGATCACCGATCTCGGCGGCGGACCGCCGCTGCCGCGGCTCACCCTGTTCCTCGACGGTGGCGAGCCGCTCAACTCCACGCTGGAACTGCAATTCCGCTATGGTGGAAAGGGCGAGAGGGGCGAGCTGCTGATCGATCCCGCCCCCGGCGCGGCGACGATCACCCGGGAGCAGGACGGCAGGCTGCTGCGCATCCACCGTGACCCAACCGCCGAGACTGCGGCCGGCGAACGGCTGATGGCCGAGGGCCTGCAGCGCGACGCGGCGCGGCCGGGTCGCTTCACGCCGCTACCCATCGCGGGCGCGCGCCAAGCCGCCCTGGGCGCCTGGTTCCGCTTCCTCGGCGAGGTGGTGCCGTGCCTGCAGGCCGAGGGCTGGCAGGTGGAACAGGCAGCGGATTCGACCCTCAGCCTCAGCCGCGCCGCCGATATCAGCGCCGAGGTGGAGGAGTCGGACAGCGACTGGTTCGGCCTGCGCTTCGATATCGAGATTGGCGACCGGAAGTATCCCTTGCTGCCGCTGATCAGCGGGCTGATCGACGGCTATCGCCCCGGCACCCTGCCACCCACCCTCTATCTTCCCTATGCGGCGGGTCACTATGTCGAGGTGGCGCGGGAGCAGGTCGAGCCGATCCTGCAGAACATCATCGAGCTCTTTGACAGCCTGGGGAGCGGCAGTGAACTGCGGCTGTCGCGCCTGGATGCGCCGCGCCTGCTGGAGCTGGGCGATATCGAGATCCGGGGCGCGCGCTCCCTGCAACGCCTGGCGAACAAACTGCGCGGCTTTACCGGGATCAAACATGTCAAGCCGCCCAGCACCTTCAAGGGCGAACTGCGCGGTTACCAGCAGCAGGGGCTGAACTGGCTGCAGTTCCTGCGCGAGTATGAGCTGGCCGGCATTCTCGCCGACGACATGGGGCTGGGCAAGACGGTACAGACCCTGGCCCACCTGGCGGTGGAAAAGCGCGCCGGGCGGATGCAGCACCCCAGCCTGATCATCGCCCCCACCAGCCTGATGGGCAACTGGCGACGCGAGGCGGCGCGCTTCACTCCGCGACTCAAGGTGCTGGTGCTGCACGGCCCCGGACGGAACGAGCATTTCCACACCCTGGACGCGTACGACCTCATCCTCACCACCTATCCGTTGCTGCCGCGCGACCGGGAGGTGCTGCTCGCCCAACCCTGCCACTACCTGATCCTCGACGAGGCGCAGCAGATCAAGAACCCCCGCGCCCAGGCGGCGCAACTGGTGCGGGCGATCAAGGCCAATCACCGCCTCTGTCTCACGGGTACGCCGATGGAGAACCACCTGGGCGAACTGTGGGCCCAGTTCGACTTCCTGCTGCCGGGTTTCCTGGGCAGCCGCGAGCAGTTCACCCGCCGCTATCGCACCCCGATCGAAAAACAGGGCGACCAAGCGCGGCTGCAGCGGCTCGCGCAGCGCACCGCCCCTTTCATGCTGCGCCGTACCAAGGATGTCGTCGCCGGCGAGCTGCCGCCGAAGAGCGAACTGCTGCGCACCGTGCCCATCGCGGGCAGGCAGGCCGCCCTCTACGAGAGCATCCGCCTGTCGATGGAAAAGAAGGTGCGCGACGCCATCGCCAAAAAGGGCCTGGCGCGCAGCCACATCACCATCCTCGACGCGCTGCTCAAGTTGCGCCAGGTCTGCTGCGACCCGCGCCTGCTGCCGGTGGGGACCGGGAGCGGCAGGGACGCCCGTTCAGCGAAACTGGACTTGTTGATGGAGCTGCTGCCGGAGCTGCTCGAAGAGGGGCGCCGCATCCTGCTGTTCTCCCAGTTCACCTCCATGCTGAGCCTGATCGAGCAGGCGCTGCAGGGGGCGGGGATCCCCTACTGCAAGCTGACCGGGCAGACCCGCAAGCGCGACCAGGTGATCGACAGCTTCCGCCACGGCGAGGTAGACCTGTTTCTCATCAGCCTCAAGACCGGTGGCGTCGGGCTCAACCTCACCGAGGCCGACACCGTGATCCACTATGATCCCTGGTGGAACCCGGCCGTGGAAATGCAGGCCACCGATCGCGCCCACCGCATCGGCCAGGAGAAGCCGGTGTTCGTCTACAAGCTGATCACCGAGGGCACCATCGAGGAGAAGATCCTGGCCCTGCAGGCGAAGAAACAGCGGTTGGCCAACGGGGTCTACGGCAAAGAGAAGGCGGGGGACGAGTTACTCCTGGATGCCGCCACCATCAGCGCCCTGCTGGCGGCCGATACCGGCCCCTGAATGTAACTACTCACTCGGTCTGTAAGTGAGTAGTTACCCCTAAACGATGCCCTGAACCCATCCGCTTTCGCCGTTCACCACAGGGGCTTGCCCAGCTGCTCGGCATAGGCGGAAAACATCATGTTGAAGCTGATGCTGATGCGTTCAGCGTCGCTGCCGTTGGCCTCGACCGAGTGTTGCAGCCAGGCGGGAAACAGCAACAGGGTGCCGGGCTCGACCCGCACCACCACCTGGTCGGTATTGGCCGCGGTCAGCTCCGTGACCGGCGGGCGAATGATGGCGGCCTGCACCCGGGGATCGTGGAAGTTGATGCTATCGGCGCCCGCCGGGGCCTGCAGGTAGTAGACGCCGCTGAGGTAGTTGTTGGGGTGGCTGTGGCTGCGGTGGGCCACCCCCGGGGGGTTGACGTTGGCCCAGCAGCCGGTGATCTCGAACGCCTGGTAGCCGATCTTCAGATAGCGCAGGATGTTGCCGATACTCTCATCGATATGGCCGATCAGGGTGGCACACTCGGGGTGCCGCTGCAGATCCCGTGGCGACTGCCAGCCCTGGCCCGCCGGCCGCGCCTCGGCATCCGGGCGGAGGCGGTCAAGCAGGGGCATCATCTCGCCGTGCACCCGGGCGCGCGCATCCGCTGTCAGATGGAATGTCCAGACCGGAGTCGGGAACAGACTGAGCTGCTCCACCTTCTCCATCCAGGCCGGCTGTCCGTTCATGATGCGTCGCCCTCCTAGACCGGTTTATCGCCCACATGACTGGAGAGTACCCGGATCATGTTGCCGCCCGGCTCCTTGATGTTGAAGCTGGAGTGGATGTGACCCGGTTCGATGGGCGATGGATCGAGCCCGAGGGTGGCAAACTGGCGGTGGGTTGCCTTCAGATCATCGACCATCAGATCGAAATCGGCTTCACCCGGGGTAAACTGCCTGACCTGAGTGAGAATCAGGTGGGTGCCGCCCCGCAGCTCGAATACTGCGTAGTCATCCCCCTGATCCACCAGGCGCATGCCGATCTGACCCATGAACTCAGCCGACTGGGCAATCCGCGTGGTGGCCAGGAAAATATGGCCCACCCAGAGCAGTGGTCGCTGATCTGTTGTACTCATCGCAGCTCCTTGTCGTCACGGAATATGCCTAAGCATAGTCCGTTCCGAAAGGCGGATGCAGCCCGCCCCCCTGGGATACTCCCCGTAGCCCTGACAGAGAGGGGAACATGCCGTACCGTGCCGCCGCCGGCGTTACTGCGGCCGTGGGCATAGTGAGGGGATCCGCTACTCCTTCAGCCGCTCCGGATGCTCCTCGGCCAGGTAGGCGCGCTCCACCTCGGTCAGTTCGACGCGCTCCACACCGCTGATCATGGTCTTGATGTAATGCAGCGGGGTCTTGCCGGTGGTGGTCATGTAGATGTGGATGATGACGAAGGTGACCATCAAAAACGCCGCCGCGGTGTGCAGGAAGGCGACCCAGAACAGGCCGTCGGCCGCACCGGGTATCTCGTTCCACAGATCGTAGAACAGGTAGATGATGCCGGTGAACCAGAGCGCCGGGCCGATCAGTACCATGAAGGTGAGATAGGCCAAGCCCTGGAGGGCGTTCTGCTTGCGCCGCAGGGTCTTTTTGTGCGGATGATCCTCGCCGAACAGAATGCCCCAGGCGTAGTAGCGGATCACCGCGAACAGCCCCTTGGTATTGGGCAGAAACTGCCGCCAGTTGCCGGTAGTGAAGTTCCAGAAGGTGGTGAAGATCCACAACAGGATCAGCCCCAGGGCGGCGAAGGTGTGCAGCATCACCCCCTTGTCGAAGGGCAGCAGGTCGTGGGTGCCGTGCAGGCCGAAGCCGGTGATCGCCAACAGGAAGATCAGCGCCGCCTGGCTCCAGTGCCAGAACCGTTCGTAGCGGGTATAGATGGTAACCGCGTGTTGCTCTCGTTTTGCCATGTCGTCTACTCCTCGCCCCTGCAGTGTTCGGTCACCCGCTTTTTGCACATCACCATCCGCACCACGGCGTGGCCCAGGACCAGCAGCAGTGCGCCGATCACCGCCAGGTAACCGAGCATGTCGAGCCAGCCGAAGCCGTCGCGCCCCGGCATGTAGAAGCCGCGCAGTTCACTCAGCCGACCCTCCCTGGCGTGGCACTCGGCACAGGCCAGCGCATCCTCCCTGGGCGCCACCATGTGGGTGATGGGCCAATAGGAGACGGTTTCGACGAAGCCATACTCCCCGGAGTAGGGTTTGCCGTTCTTCTCCATGCCCACCTTGATGGCGCGGCCGAAATCGTAGTTGCCCCAATAGGCATCCGCGTCGTCGCCCCACAGGTGCATGTAGACCAGGGTGTTGTTGCCCTTGTCGTAGGGTTGGGTGGTGTGCATCTGCTTGAACGGCCAGATGCGCGAGTCCGGATCGTCATGGGCGCCGCTGAAGGCGTTGATTTTCACCGCGCCCGCCTGGGGATCGAATTTGGTATCGATGGTGGTGTAGTTCATCACCCCGTCAAACCAGGCATAGCTGGGCTTGAGGTTTTCCCCGTACTTGAAATCCCCCTTGATCGATTTGTAGGTGGCCCGGTGTTCGCCGTTGCCCTGGGTGTACTCCTTCAGCTTGAAGCCTTCACCGTCCTTCAGCCGGCCGGCGGTACGCCAGGCCCAATCGGTCTTGGTGGCCACACCGCCACGCGCGAAGGTGGGAATGTGGCAGGTCTGGCAGGCGACCCGGTCGGTGTGTCCGTTCAACTTCAGCGCCTTCAGGTGGTTGCCCGGATGCGGGGTGTCGCCGTGGCAGCTCTCGCAGGTGGCCACCTGGCGGCGTTGTCCCGGCTTGCCGGTGCCCGCGTTGTCCCGGGCCTCCAGGTGGTAGCGGCTGCCGGACCACTGATGCCCCTCGCCCTGATGACACTCGGTGCAACCGAAGTCGAGGCCGTGGGCATCCATGTGCACATCCAGCGCCTTGTCGGGCTGTTTCAGGGACGAGTCCATATCGCCATGCTTGACCCCGTCGCCGCCGCCACCGTAAAAGTGGCAGGTGCCGCAGTTGGAGCGGCTGGGCAGGGCCACGCTCTGCGCCACCTTGGCCAGGTCGAGCTCGGGTTTGTCCTCGAACATGATGGAGCAGGCGGCGTTGCCCTTGGAGTTGGGGGTACGGTAGTAGCTGCCGGTGGCGTCGTGACATACCAGGCAATCGATGTTGTCCTGATTGCTGAAATCGAAGCTGTCGTCCTTCCAGCCGTAGCCGGCATGGCACTGGGCGCACATCCCCTCGTTGCCCCGGGCATTGGTGCAGAAGTTGTTGACCAGGTGCTTCTTGCCCAGGAGCTGCCCGGTCACCGGGTGTTTGTATTCCCAGGTCCAGTGGATGCCCTGCATGAACTGGTGACCCGCCTGGTTGTGACAGTCCAGGCACGCCCGGGTCACCTCGGGACCGCTGCTGAAGGGTCCCCGCAGCTCCTTGAACTCCGCGTGATCGGCGGTGGAGTTGTTCACCCGCACGGCGGCCGGGGGGTCGCCGGGCGATACCCGGTGGGCCTGGCTGGTATCGGCGTATTCCGTGATGCCGAGCTCGACCGCCTCCGTCGCCCGGGCTTCGGCCTGGCTCAACAGGCTGGCGAGCAGCAGAGCCAGAAGCGGGAAGATCGGGCCGACCCATCGCTGTTTTATCATAATCATCTGCAGTTCCTGGATTCATCGGCCGGCGCGGGAAGCCCGGCCGGACTCGGTTTTTCCTATACCACCAGAGAAGACCCGGATCGCGCATTGATAAATCATAAGGAATTTTGTTCTTTACTGGGAAATGAATGACGCATGGAGATAGCCGGGCAAAACAAAATCCGGTATTGTGGCCTGCTCATTTTTTATTCGATTTTGGGTAGTGAACCATGGGCAAAGCTTTTATCGCAGTTCTGATGGGTTCCGACTCGGACCTGCCGGTACTTCAGTCTACGATGGATGTTCTCAACTCCCTCGGCATCCCGTTTGAGGCGAAGATCACCTCCGCGCACCGCACCCCGGATGCGACCCACAGCTATGTGAAGGATGCCGATGCCCGTGGCTGCGCCGCCTTTATCTGCGCCGCCGGGCTGGCGGCGCATCTGGCCGGCACCGTGGCCGGTCTGACCCTGAAACCGGTTATCGGCATCCCGCTGGACAGCGGTCCCCTGCAGGGGATGGATGCCCTGCTCTCCACCGTGCAGATGCCGGGCGGCATCCCCGTGGCCACCGTGGCGGTGGGCAAGGCCGGTGCCAAGAACGCCGGCTATCTGGCCGCGCAGATCCTGGCCCTGTCGGACCCCGATCTGGCGGCCAGGATCCGCGCGGACCGGGAAAGAAACGCCGCCGAGGTCATGGAGAAGGACGCCAAACTGCAGGCATCCCTCTGAGCCCGGGAACGGATGCGTCACCCTGTCATCCCCTGGAAACTGCGTGAGGCCGCCCGCTGTTTTCGGCGCGGCGGCCTCATTGCCTACCCCACCGAGGCGGTCTACGGCCTTGGTTGCGACCCCCTGAACGAATCCGCCATGGAGGCACTGCTGGCGCTGAAACAGCGTCCTGCGGAGAAGGGGGTGATCCTGATTGCCGCCGATTTCGAGCAGCTGCGACCCTTTGTGAAACCCCTGGCCGATCCGTTGATGCAGCCGATCCTGGCCAGCTGGCCGGGACCCCACACCTGGTTGTTGCCGGCCGCCGACTGGCTGCCGTTCTGGCTCACCGGGGTGCATAGCTCCCTTGCCGTACGGGTCACCGCCCTTCCCCTGGCTGCCGCCCTCTGCCGTGCCTGCGACTCCCCGATCGTCTCCACCAGTGCCAACCGCAGCGGCCAACACCCGGCCCGCTCCGCGCTACAGGTGCGTCTGCGTCTGGGTAGCCGCGTCGACTGCCTCCTCCATGCGCCACTGGGCGGCAGCCGAGCCCCCTCCACCATCCGCGACGGCGCCAGCGGCCGGGTGATTCGGGGCTAAGCCTACCCTTTACCCGTAAGGGGGCCGGACTGCTTCCGGACGTAGGATGGGTGGAGCGCCCCCATGAACTCTCCGCCGGCTCCGTCCCCGGCGCGCAACCCATCGCGCACCTGCATCCGCATCCGAAGATGGGTTACGGCGCGCCCGACCACCGCGCACAGCCGTCAAACAAGGGTGCCGCGCCTCCACCCATCCTACATGCT